>NZ_JBIRWQ010000011.1:0-279953 GCF_044388125.1 Actinoplanes sp. NPDC020271 | reverse complement strand
CCCACTGACCACCAAAGCGATCAGCCGGGGTATTGCCATAATTGGCACTGGCTTTTAAAGCACCCTGTTGAGTTCTCAAAGAACAACCGCACACCTTCAACCGTTCCGCTTTCGCGGCCCGGCCCCCGGGGCACTCGCTCTACGTTACTCGGCCCGTCCGGCGTTGTCAACCGGTTTTTACCGGTTGACGCTGGTCTGACCTAGTACGGCCACCTTTGAGCCCGAGCCCACGACTGTGCCGTGGTCCCGTGATCAGAGGATTTGGCAGGACGGCCGCTGCGGATTTCTCCGCGGCCTCGCCCGTTTCCCTGCCGGCCCGGAGAACATTACCCGCTGGTTTCCGGGACCTCCAAATCGGGGTCTAGTCTGGCCCATCCCCGCAGGTCAGCGCAGCTAAACCCGGAAAACGGCAGGGGCGCCTCTCCGCCACGGCGCCCCTGTCCGACCCGGACCGAAACCGATCAGGCGAGCGGCTTCAGCGCCTCGCCCAGGCCGCGATGGAACGTCGGGTACGCCCAGATCTGGCTGAGCAGCGTCGACACCGGCACCTCGGCATGCACCGCGACCGCCACCGCGCCGATCATCTCGCCGCCCGACTGGCCCGCTGTCGTCCCGCCGACCAGCACGCCACGGTCGTGGTCGGCGACCAGCTTGAGGAACCCCTCGTTGCCCGGTCCGTGAACGAAGCCCCGCGACGTCTGGTTCAGCGGCACGTACCCGACCCTGACGTTCAGCCCCGCGTCCCGGGCCTGCTTCTCGGTCAGGCCCACGGCACCGATCTCCGGGTCGAGGAACGTGACCCGCGGCAGCGCCCGGTAGTCCGCGGCCGGCCCGCCCTGGCCGAGGATGTCCCGCACCGCGATATCGGCCTCGTACATCGCCATGTGGGTGAAGGCCCCGTGCCCGGCGACGTCCCCGACCGCCCAGATCTTGTCGCCGGCGCGCATCCACTCGTCCGTGGTGATGAAGCGAGCGGACGGGTCGAGCCCGACGCTGTCCAGGCCGAGCTGACCGAGGCGGGCGGTACGACCGGTCGCGATCAGCAGTTTCTCCCCGCTCAGCACGGTCCCGTCGTCGAGCGTGAGCTGGAAGGCACCGTCGTGAGCGACTTTTTGTGCGCGCACCCCGGTGAGGACGCGAACCCCGTCGGCGGCGAGAGCGGCCTCGGCGACCTGGCTCGACTCCGGCTCCTCCATGGCGAGCAGCCGCGGGGAGCCCTCGATCACGGTGACCTGGACGCCGAATCGCGCGTACGCCTGGGCCAGCTCGCAACCGATCGCACCGCCGCCGAGCACCAGCATCGACTCGGGGAGGGTGGCGGCTTCGACGGCCTCACGGTTCGTCCAGTACGGCGTACCGGCAAGCCCTTCGATCGGAGGAATGACCGCAGCCGTGCCGGTGGCGATGACCACGCCCCGGTCCGCGACGAACTCCTCGTCGCCGACGCGAACCCGGCCGGGCCCGACGATGGTCGCCGTCCCGCGGACGAACGTGCCGCCCTTGCCGGTGAACCGGTCGACGGCGACCTTGTCGTTCCAGTTGTCGGTGGCCTCGTCGCGGATCCTCCGCGCGACCGGCATCCAGTCCGGCTCCACCGTGGACTTCCCGGCCAGGCCGGGGATACGGCGGGCCTCGGCCAGGGCGTTGCCGGCTCGGACCATGATTTTCGTGGGGATGCAGCCCCAGTACGGACACTCGCCGCCGACCAGCCGGTTCTCGACACCGATCACGTTCAGCCCGGCCGCGGACAGACGACCGGCGACCTCCTCGCCGCCGACTCCGAGTCCGACGACCACCACGTCCACTTGCCGCGCTTCAGCCATGGTCACCAGCTAAGCAGAAATCGGCACGCCCGTGGCCGCGGAAACTTGTGAGTACCAGCGCAGGAGCGGCAGCGAACCGGTCGGGTCGAAATGCGTTGGGCACCGTTCCGGGAGCGTTCCCAGAAAGGCGATTCGTGGGGTGAGGCACCGGGTAAACGTCGCGGGGTCCACCGGCGAGGACGTTTTGACGGACGCAACCAGCCGGTGGACCCCTGCTCTCAGTCCCGCAGCCAGACTGCTTCGCCCCGGTGTGACTCCAGCGGCCCGGGATAGACGAGGTCGCGGCGTACCGGTTCGGGCAGTCGCCACGGCTGGTGCACCGCACCACCGGCGACGTCTTTCAGCTCGGGTACGTAGCGACGAACGTACACGCCTTCCGGATCGAACCGCTGCGCCTGCCGGATCGGGTTGAACCTGCGGTACGGCCTGGTGTCGTTCCCGGTGCCGGCCGTCCACTGCCAGTTCCCGGAGTTGTTCGGCACGTCACCGTCGAGCAGCCAGCGGGAGAACCATTGCAGCCCGGGACGCCAGTCGATGCCGAGGTGTTTGGTGAGGAACGCCGCGGTGATCAGTCGCGCCCGGTTGTGCATGAAACCCTCGGCGCGCAGCTGGCGCATCCCGGCGTCGACGATCGGGACTCCGGTCAGCCCGTCCTGCCAGTGCTGGAGGGCGTCCTCGTCGTATCGCCAGTCTTGATCCGCGGTGGGGCGCATGGCCTGCGTCGAAATCTTCGGGAACGCCGCCGTCACCTGGTAGTAGAAGTCGCGCCAGCAGAGTTGCCGCAGGTAGGCCTGTGCCCCAGGCGAGTCGTCGGACTTGACGGCCAGTGCCAGTTCGAGGGGCGAGAGGCATCCGAACCGTAGGTACGCGCTGAGCCGGCTGGTGTTGTCGGCGGCCATGTCGTCGTGCCCATCGCCGTACCCGGAAATGTTGGTGAGCCAATCGCGAAGCCGCAGGCGAGCCTCGGTCTCTCCGCCGGCGATGGCCTCGGGGGATTCGCCGTCAGGCGTTGCCGGGAGCGTGCCGGGCGCGATGCCGCCGGGCATGCTGATGGCGGGCGGGGTCGCCACGGTTTTTCGCCAGGCGGCTTTCTCCCAGGATTTGAAGTACGGCGTGAAGACCCGATACGAGTTTCCGCCGCCGCCCGGCCGCACCGCTCCCGGTGGCAGCACCGTGACGCCCGGAACGGTTTCCACCGCGAGCCGCTCGTCCCGGAGCCGCCGCTCCCGCCGCTGGGCGTAATCGGTCACATCGCCGGCCATGGTGATCGTCGAAGCGTTCACCTCGCGGGCGAGTTTGACCGTCTCCGCGACCGGGTCGCCTTCCCGGATCACCAGGTCGGCCCCGCGCTCACGGAGGCTTTTGCGCAGGTCGGCGAGGCTCTGGTGGAGGAAGCGCAGCCGGTTGGCGGAAAGGCCGGCCAGGCGTGGGTCGAGGACGAACAGCGGCACGATCTCGTCGGCGCCGCTGAGCAGCGGGTTGTCGTGGATCCGCAGGTCACGGGTGAACAGCGCGATCCGGGGGCTCATCTCAGGCCGCCAGTTGGACCGGCGTGCCTGGCCAGGTGAGCAGGCTCCGGACGGCGACCGCGGCCCGGCGGCGGTTGGGCACGGTGGCACGGCGGACGAAGACGTCATAGTCGGCCGCCTCGATCTCGTCGAGGATGCCGCCGTAGAGCTGGAACGCGGTGCGCATGCAGGCCTGCGAGGCGGGTTCGAGCAGCGGGATGCCGGGCGCGGCGGCCGCGTAGTGCTCGCGGGCCCGGTCGACCTCGGCCTTGATCAGCGCGCGGATCGGCGGCGTGGCCACTCGGGCGCGCAGGTCGTCGACGGTCACGCCGAATGCGGCGAGGTGCTCCTCGGGCAGGTAGACCCGGTCGCGGTCGAGGTCCTCGGCGACGTCGCGGACGAAGTTGGTGAGCTGGAAGGCGAAGCCGAGCTGGCGGGCCGGCTCGCGGGCGGCGACCGGGTCGGAGGTGCCGAGGATCGGCAGCATCATCGTGCCGATCACGGCGGCCGAGCCCTCCATGTATTCGAGTAGATCTTCGTAGGTCGGGTAGCCGGTGACCGTGAGATCCATCTCCATGCTGCGCAGGAACTTCTCGAAGTCCTCCAGGTCGAGCCCGAAGACCGCGATGGTGTGCAGCACGGCCGGGAGCAGCGGGTCATCGACCGGCTCGCCGCGCAGGCCGGCCAGGAACAACGAGGACCAGGCGTTGAGCTCGGCCGCGCGCTGGGCCGGCGGCTGGTCCTCGGTCCGGTCGACGATCTCGTCGGCGAATCGGGTGAATCCATACAGAGCGTGCACATGGCGGCGCTTCCAGGCCGGTAGCAACCGGGTCGCCAGGTAATACGTGCGGCCGTGCTCTCGATGCAGCTCACGGCAGCGCTCATAGGCGGCGGCCAGATCGGTTTCCATCCCGGTCCTCCCGGTAAATCGACGCACGAATCGACGCAACTTCCGAAAGTTAGGGTACGGTACTCAGCGTGGCCAATGACACCCTCGAGGGAAATCGTCTCAACGCGATACCCCGCCAGCAGGTCTCTCACACTGGGCTGGTGAACGCCGTCGAGGGAACTCTCGCCGACTTCATCGCCTCTCAGATCGCCGCGCTCGACGCGATCGACCCCACCCTCGGCGGCTTTGCACGGACCGCCCGTGACCTCGTCATGGCCGGCGGCAAGCGCCTGCGGCCGACGTTCGCCTACTGGGGGTGGCGTGGTGTCGCCGGCCCCACCGCCGACTCCGAGCCGCTGCTGCCGGCGCTCGGCGCGCTGGAGCTGATGCACACGTTCGCCCTGGTCCACGACGATGTGATGGACGACTCGGCGACCCGCCGGGGCCGGCCGACCGCGCATCGGATCTTCGCTGCGCAGCACGGTCCCCGCTTCGGCTCGTCGGCCGCGGTGCTGGTCGGCGACCTGTGCCTGGTCTGGGCCGACCAGCTGCTGGCCCGCACCCCGGTCGCGCCGGCCACCCTGCTCGAGGTGCGGACGCGGTATGACCGGATGCGCGTCGAAGCGGTCGCGGGGCAGTATCTGGACGTGCTCGGCGAGACCGACCCGGCGGCCTGGTCGGTCGAGCGCGCGCTGCTCGTCGCCCGGTACAAGACGGCCAGCTACACGGTGCACCGGCCGCTCGACTTCGGCCTCGCGCTGGCCGGCGTCGACGATCCCGAGGTCGCCGAGGCGTACCGGGTGTACGGGATGGCGGTCGGCGAGGCGTTCCAGCTGCGGGACGACCTGCTCGGCGTCTACGGTGACCCGGCGGTCACCGGCAAGCCGGCCGGGGACGACCTGCGCACCGGCAAGCCGACCGCGCTCCTCATGCTTGCTCGCCGGATGGCCACCCCGGCGCAGCTGTCCGAGCTGGACAATGCTGAAATCGACCGCAAGGCGCAGGTCGTCGCCGAGACCGGGGCTCCCGCCCGGGTCGAGGAGATGATCCGCGTCCGCGTCACCGAAGGTCTCACCGCACTCGCGTCCGCGCCGATCGACGCCGAAGCCCGGGGCGTGCTGATCGAGCTGGCCACCGTGGCGACGCAGCGCCCGGCATGATGAAATCCCCCACCCCTTGGAGCTCAGCCGTGCGTACTGTGACCGGACCCACCGATCGTGTCGTCATAGTCGGCGCCGGTCTCGCCGGCCTCTCTTGTGCCCTGCACCTCGCCGCGGCCGGTCGCGAGGTCACCGTCGTCGAGCGTGAGCCGGTGCCCGGCGGGCGGGCCGGCCGGCTCTCCGCCGGCGGCTTCGACTTCGACACCGGCCCGACCGTGCTGACCATGCCGGAGCTGATCGAGGAGCCCTTGGCGGCGGTCGGCGAGAAGCTCTCCGACTGGCTCGAGCTCACGCCACTCGACCCGGCATATCGGGCGTATTACCCGGACGGTTCCACGTTGGACGTGCGGACCGACACGACCCGGATGGCGGCCGAGATCGCCCGCGTCTGCGGCGCCCGGGAGGCCGACGGCTACCTGCGCTTCGTCGACTTCACCCGGCAGCTGTGGCAGCTCGAACGTGACCACTTCATCGATCGGAACCTCGACACCCCGATCGACCTGATGAACTTCAACCTGCTGAAACTGCTCGGCATGGGCGCTTTCCGCCGGTTGCAGCCGAAGATCAACGAGTACTTCCGGGACCCGAGGACCCAGCGGATCTTCTCGTTCCAGGCGATGTATGCCGGCCTGGCCCCGCACGACGCGCTCGCCATCTACGCGGTGATCGCCTACCTCGACTCGGTCGCCGGCGTCTACTACCCCAAGGGCGGCATGCACGCGGTGCCGAAGGCGCTCGCCGGTGCCGCCGAGAAACACGGGGTCACTTTCCGTTACGACACGACAGTCGAGCGGGTCATCACGCAGCACGGGCGGGCGACCGGCGTACTGACCTCCGGCGGTGAGGTGATCGAGGCCGACACCGTGGTGCTGAACCCGGATCTGCCCATCGCCTACCGTGATCTCCTCCCCGCCCGACGCCAGCGCAACCTGCGCTTTTCCCCGTCGTGCGTGGTCCTCCACATCGGATCATCACAGTCCTATTCCAAGATCGCACATCACAACATCCACTTTGGTACGACGTGGAAGCGCACCTTCGACGAGGTGATCAACCGCGGTCTGCTGATGAGCGACCCGTCACTGCTGGTCACGAACCCGACCCACACCGACCCGTCGTCCGCTCCCGACGGCAAGCAGACGTACTACGTCCTCGCGCCCACGCCGAACCTCGTCGCCGGCCCGATGAACTGGCGGGGCGGCCTCGCCGAGCGCTACGCCGACGAACTGCTGCGCACGCTGGAACAGCGCGGATACATCGGCTTCCGGGACGGCGTCGAGGTGGAGCGGATCATCACCCCGGCCGACTGGGCCGACGACGGCATGGCGGCCGGCACCCCGTTCGCCGCGGCGCACTCGTTCTCCCAGACCGGCCCGTTCCGGCCGTCCAATCTGCACCCGTCGCTGCCGAACGTGGTCTTCACCGGTTCGGGCACACAACCCGGCGTCGGCGTGCCGATGGTTCTCATCTCCGGAAAGCTGGCCGCGAGCCGCATCACACGGGGGATTTCATGAGCACATCGACACGCGAAGATCATCTCGTCGAGCTGGTCGACACGAACGGCACCGCTGTCGGCGCGGCCACCGTCTCCGACGCGCACCGCGAACCCGGTCAGCTGCACCGGGCGTTCTCGGTCTTCCTCCGGGACGACGAGGGACGCATCCTGCTGCAGCAGCGAGCCGCCGTGAAGACCCGCTTCCCGCTTCGCTGGGGCAACACCTGCTGCGGCCACCCGGGCCCCGGTCAGACGGTCACGGAGGCGGCTGGTCACCGTCTCTTCGAGGAAATCGGCGTACGGGACGTCGCGCTCACCGAAGTCGGCGTCTACACCTATCGCGCGGCCGATCCGGTCACCGGACGGGTCGAGCACGAATACGACCACGTGCTGCTCGGCGCGCTGCCGGCCGGCACGACCCTACGGCCGGACCCGGACGAGATCGCGGAACTGCGCTGGGTGGCGCCGCCCTCGTTACGGGCTGAGTTGTCGGCCGCTCCGGAGGCGTACGCGCCCTGGTTGTCCGGTGTTTTCGAGGTCCTCGCCAGAGCAACTGACACGGAGCGGTCAAGTGTCCTCCTCACGGAGCGGTCAGGTGGCCGATGAGGCCCTGAGCGCAGGCGCCGCGGCCCGCCGCTTGGGCGTAGCAGTCACCACCCTGCGCACGTGGCATCAGCGTTACGGTCTCGGGCCGAGTCGGCACGAGACCGGGCACCACCGCCGGTACACCCCCGACGACATGGACCGCCTGCAGGTCATGCAGCGGCTCACCGCCCAGGGCGTGGCACCGGCCGAGGCCGCCGCGTGGGCGCTCGCCCAGCCGGCCCGCGCCGACGCCCCGCAACCCCCGCCGGCGCACGACCAGCAGACGGCCGTGCGCGGGCTGACCCGGGCCGCGATGCGCCTGGACGCGCCGGCCATGCGGGACATCCTCCGCACCGCCATCCGCGACCGGGGCGTCATCGCCGCCTGGACCGACGTCATGACCCCGGCGCTGATCGGGGTCGGTGAGCGCTACGAGGCCACGCTGCGCTTCGTCGAGGTCGAGCACCTGCTGTCGCGGACCGTCACCGAGGTGCTGGTGGCCGTGCCGCACGCGTCCGGCAGCCCCCGGGTCCTGCTCGCCGCCGCCGACGAGGAACAGCACACGCTGCCCCTGGAGGCGCTGGCCGCCGCGCTGGCCGAGGGCGGGGTGCCGACGCGGATGTTCGGCGCCCGGGTGCCGTCTCAGGCGCTGCTGGACGCGATCGGGCGGACCGGGCCGGCCGCGGTGGTGCTGTGGTCGCAGCGAACCGCCACCGGCGAGGTCAGCCAGCTGACCCGGGTCCGGGACGCTCCGCACCCGCCGCTCGTGGTCGCGGCCGCCGGCCCGGGCTGGCCGCAAGGTGATCTGCCGACCGGGATCACCCGGCTGACCGGGCTCTTCGAGGCCGTCCAACTCCTCGCGTCCCTCTGACCCTTTACGTTTGCGCAGGTCAGCGGCGCGCGAACGAAAAAGGGGGTCCCGATTTGGAGACCGCCCGGTGGATCACATATGCTTTCCAAGCCTTCAACGGGGCGCGGTTGGGGCCAAGGCCACCAAGCGTTGCAGATCGGGTAGCCAACTCGATGTGTAATGATGGCGGATAAGCCCTCATCGTCTAGTGGCCTAGGACGCCGCCCTTTCAAGGCGGTAGCACGGGTTCGAATCCCGTTGGGGGTACTGGTAAGGTTTGCGGCGCAGGTCGCGAACTGGCCAGCAGTAAGACAGAAGTAAATAGCAAGGTCCTGTGGAGCAGTTGGAGTGCTCGCCGCCCTGTCAAGGCGGAGGTCGCGGGTTCAAGTCCCGTCAGGACCGCAAAGCACCAAGCGCGGCCAGGTAGCTCAGTTGGTACGAGCGTCCGACTGAAAATCGGAAGGTCGGCGGTTCGACCCCGCCCCTGGCCACCAGGCTCTTCGCCGGGCACTGAGCACCGTCCACCTGCGGAAACGCACGGTGGACGTTTTGCTTTTCCGGCCCTTTTGATCTCCGCGAAGTTGACCTCTGGTGACCGCGAATCGCTCATGATTGCCATCCCAAGTTGCACGTTCGCTGCACGCAGATCCGGCCCGCTCCCCGGCGTCCGCGCCGATCTCGGCAAGTGATCGGTGACACATCCTCCGAACCACGCCGCGCCCAAGAGACTCGGCGGCAAGCCGCGAAGCGGTGCGGCAGCCGATCGCCGGAACCAACGGCGAAGTCCAGCCGTGCTCAGCGATCGTCACGGCCCTGAGCATCCGTCTGGGCCGGTGCGCCGGCCGATGCCGGCCGAAGGCCGCCAGCAGGCCGAGCGCGGCCGGCCCGCGCCGCGCTTGCGCGGCGCCTTGATTCAGAAGAGAGCAATTCAGCAGTACTACCGGTCATGATCTGATCCTGTCCTGGTCCTCGGGCTCTACAAGCCGAGATCTAATGGGACGACAGACTTCGATCTTGCAATGCACACTGTGGATCCTGGACGCGCTGATCACGCAATGGCGAGACGGGTATGGGCGGTTCGAGCGTCGGGTTCACCGGCGAATCCGCGGGTGGTCTCCGAAGCGCCGGCTGATCGCCTTCGTGATCGCACCCGTACTCGGGCTCTGCTGCTGCGGTGGTCCGCTCGCCGTGCCCCTCGGGTGGGCGGCCCACGAGACGATCAAAGCCGGCAAGGGCGAGGTGACGCCAGAAGCGGCGGTGACGGTCTACTTGATGAGGCTCGGGTTCGGGTACCCCGCTGAGAACGAGCTCACGCTGTTCGACGACGACCACCAAGCCGAACTCACACAGCAGTGGACCGACCTGCGCGCCACAATGACGGCAGCGGCCCTGGGCGCTCCGGACACGCTCGATTTCACCGACCTGGCGTCGCACCCCAGAGGCTCAGACAAAGCCACCGTGACCGCGGAGGCCTCTGCCACCTGGTGGCACGTGGACGGTTCTGTCGGGGCGCTTCGGAGCACCCCGAAGCGCTGGAAGTTCGAGGCGCGCGAATGCGGCGGCTGGCGAATTTCGCGGGCAACCGCCCCGCCGTGGTGTGGGGCCGGCGGCTACGTCGTTCGGTGTGACCAGAGCGACCTACCCGCCGCGGCACCGAGCCCCAGCTCGTCACACGACCCTCTGCAAGGTCCTCGCGAGATGTTGCCTTGTGGTTCCCACGAGACCCATTCCCGGAGCTGCACTCATGCCCACCTGAGTAGGCGGCGGTTCGACGTGCTCCTAAGCCCCTTCCGCGCTCAAGTCGGCTGCACCGCCCCTCCCTTGCCGGCGGTTCGCGAAGCAACGTCCTGTCGTGCCGAATTGAGTGTTTCGGCTTTGGTCATGTGCGGCTGTATGTCATGACCCAGTTCGATTCCCAGGTCCGCCCATCGTCGATGGAGAATTCTTGTTCCCACCGGGCGGAGGAGGCCGTGATGTCGGACCAAATAAAATGCGCCTTGATGGGCTTGCCGTCGTGGGTATCATCGCCGTAGAAGTCGCCGCGTCCGTCGGCGAAGGTTCCTACTACCGGCGGATAGAGCAGGCCGGTGCGGCTGCTCGCCCAATAGATCGACCATTCCTTCCGCTCGACGTCGAACAGGCGCAGCGTGAGACCGCGGCTACCGAGGGACTCGAAGACGATCTCCTCGGTGTTTCCGCCACCATCAAGGACCGGCCAGCAGGTGCTGGTACCAGCGAAGTTCTCCCACTGGTCGCTACCGGCGAACAGGGTCGAGAGCCGACGGTTTGTCACGTTCCAGGAACCGATGAGAAAGTCGAAGTCGTTCACGTGGCGATCCTGACCGGCTACCCCTGACATCTTCTGTCAGGGGCCTGGCAGACTCTCGCAGATGCGTGCCAGCCGACTGCTATCCCTGCTGCTGTTGCTGCAGAACCGCGGCCGGATGAGCGCGACTCAATTAGCCGCCGAGCTCGAGGTCACCACCCGGACCATCTACCGCGACGTCGAGGCCCTCACCTCGGCCGGCATACCGATCTACGCCGAGCCAGGACCGGCCGGCGGATACCAGCTCATGGACGGCTACCGCACCCGGCTGACCGGACTCACCGCCGGTGAAGCCGACTCTCTGTTCCTGACCGGCCTCCCGCAACCCGCCGCCGACCTCGGCCTGGGCGCCCATCTCGCCGCCGCCGAACTCAAGCTGATGGCCGCGCTTCCCACCCCGTATCGGGAAGCATCGGCCCGTATACGGCAACGGTTCCACCTCGACGCGCCGGGCTGGTACCGCGAACCAGACCCCGTGCCGCACCTGCTCGCCCTCGCCGACGCACTCTGGCAGGACCAAGCCGTCGAAGTCCGCTACCGACGCTGGTCACCGCGCCCCGGCGAAGTCACCCGCCGGCTACACCCGCTGGGACTCGTCCTCAAAGCAGGCGTCTGGTACCTGATCGCCGCCGGCAACGACCAGCCACGCACCTATCGCGTCTCCGCGATCACCGAACTGCGACCGCTACCCGAACGATTTACCCGACCCGACAGCTTCGACCTCGCCACCTTCTGGCAAACACACGTCGAGCACTACGAGCAGGCCAACACTGACCAGGTCGCGACCGTACGCCTTACCCGGAACGGCCTCACGGCCTTGCCTGACATCCTCGGCCCGAAAGCCGCACGCCTCGCGCTGCGCACCCTCACCCCCGCCGACCCGGACGGCTGGTACCAGGCCACCATCCCCCTGGAGACCGTCACCCACGCCGCCGCGGCCCTCCTACGCCTCGGCGCGGATGTCCAAGTCCTCGCCCCCACCGATTTGGTGATCCACATGACCAACACGATCCAGGCAATGCGCCACCTATATCCCACATGACCCTCCGAGCAGCACCCGACTGCGACCCCTACCGCATCAAATCCGATCGACACTATTCGCCATCTCGACACGACGACCGGAAACGAATCCCCCGCCGTCGAATCCAGACGAGCCCAAGAATCCCTGCTGAATAGTCCGGCAGAATTCGCCGCGTGAACTCAATTGCCGCGATCCGGGCAAGCGACGCGCCCTCATCTGCCGAGGGCAAGGCGCCTCCGTGCTTCAGCGCGGCGGGAATGCCGAGTGATGCACTCCGACAGTCCCACCAGCCAGGCCACGACGGCACCCCTCGTCAGGCATGCCTGTGAGATTCACGGACGGCCGTAAGGATCCGATCCACCAGGGCCGGCCGTGCTCGTGCCGCCGTCACCACACCGCCGATGACCCGCTTCTCGGCACGCCGGTCGACCCGTCCCGCTACGACTACCGCCGAGCCGCCTGGGACGCCGTGCACTTCCCGCGGCTGCTCAACCGGTACTGGCAAACCTGCGCCGGGCGGTCGGCTGGAACGTGCAGTACGCGGGCTGCGTCGAGCCGCAGAAGCGTCTGGCTCCGCACGCCAAAGGCGTCGACACCGGCTCCGGCGACGTGGAACGCACGATCGACTACATCACCAAGTACATGACCAAGTCCGCGGCCGACTGCCACCAGGCAACCGGCGACCCGCAGCGTGCTCACCTCGACCGGCTCTGGCATGAGCTGCGGGTCACTCCGTGCTCGGAGCGCTGCTCCAACTGGCTGCTCTACGGCGTCCAGCCGAAAAAGGCACACGGGCGGCTTCGGCCGGGTCACTGCAAGGGTCGGGTTCACCAGAAGACGACCCTCGGCATCGGTGGCCGGCGCGTGCTCGTCTCCCGCGACTGGTCCGGCAAAACCCTGGCCGACCACCGCGCGGACGCCCATGCATGGATCAAGGCGGTCCTCGGCGTCACCGACGACCCGGAAGCCGAAGGAAAGCCGGCGGTCGCGTGGGAGATGGCCAGACACGACGACCCGGACCTACCACCGCTCGAACATCGGCTCCTGCGGGCATCGGAAGGTCGGCGGTTCGACCCCGCCCCTGGCCACCAGGCTCTTCGCCGGGCACTGAGCACCGTCCACCTGCGGAAACGCACGGTGGACGTTTTGCTTTCCCGGACTTTGATCTCCGCGAAGTTGACCTCTGGTAACCGCGAATCACCATCCCAAGTTGCTTCGCCCCCCGTCGACTACTACCGGCCCAGCCTCAGCAGGTGATCGCCGGCACATTTCGCGATCCGCGGCAGCGCGCAGGAAACCCGGTGACAAGCCGCGAAGCGGTGCGGCAGTGAACCAAGATCTGACGACCCGACAGACTTCGATCTTGGCCAGTCGCACCCTGGCGCCTAAGAGCCACGTCGCAGTCCGAAAGGGATTGCCGGGAATCGATGACATCGGAAAGATCAACCCGGACACACCTTTGTCGCTGCGGATGGAGACACCATGAAAACGGGGACCCGAGTACGAGTGCTCTCGCTGGCTACGGCGGCTGGCCTGCTGCTGTTCAGCTCTCCAGCGCTGGCGACCACACCGGCGGCCGACGCCGACCTCAACGGCGACGGGTATGCCGACCTGGTAACCGTCGGCGGCGAGCACGGCATCGCCTCCGGCCTCTGGCTCGTCCCGGGCGCGGGCGATGGCTCGGCCGGCTCGGCGACGAACATCGGCTTCCACGGCAACGGCGTCTTTCAGCCGGGCCAGGTCGGCGACCCGGACGAGTTCGACGGCGCCCAGGTCATCACCGGAGCGTTCAGCGGCAACGGCGTCCAGCAGTACCTGGTCTACTACCCCACGGGTCGCAACGCGGGCGGAGCGGTGATCCTGAAGGGCAACGGCGACGGCGCGCCGATCCCCACCGAGTTCGGCCAGAACTACAGCGCCATCAACGGGGGCACGTTCAGCACCATCGACTGGAACGACTGGCAGACCATCGACAGCCCGATCCAGCTCGCCAACGCCGGATCTCATCACTCGAGCTACCCGGACCTCGTCGGGATCGCCGGCAAGGGCGACGGCAGCACGTTCCTCGCCTCTTACCCGAACGTGGGAGGCCCAGGCGGGTACGTGGACGTCTACCCGCTGACGGTCGCGACGCCGACCGGGGGCGCCGACTGGAACACCTGGACCATCACCACGGCCCAGACCACGAGCGGCACCGCCCTCTTCCTGCACCAGGCGAGCACCGGCACGCTCTACCTCTGGAACGATTTCGTCGCCAGTGACGCCGGCACCGCCACTTACACGGCCTATCGACTGTCGTCGAACTTCCACACCGGTGACGACGTGACCCTGCGCGCGGCCGACATCGACGGCGACGGTACCGGCGACCTCTGGGCCGTCGGCGACGGCGCGGCGGCGACCGCCTGGCTGGTCGGTGGGCTCGACAGCGCCACGGCCACCGGGACCGTCACAGCGCAGCCGGCACAGGGCCTGCCCGCGGCGTGATCAGTCGTAGGGCGCAGCCTGGGCCACGAACGCCCGGACGCGGTCGGCCGCCGGTGTCAGCCGGTGGCCGGCCCGCCAGGTCAGGCCGGCCGTCCGCCATGATGCGCCCCCTCGGAAGGTGCAGCGTCAGGCGCAAGTTACTCGACCTCATCCAGGCCGCATAGCCGGACGAGCTGACGAAAACGGCGCCCGGCGGAAGCCGCCGGGCGCCGAATCACTGTGGTGCGGTCTTACTTGGTGACGACTGCGTCCAGGAGCTTCTTCGCCTTGACCGCGGCCGGGTCGATGGCGATGGCACCCTTCACGGACCGCGCGGAGAGCGCGGACGTCGAGGCCTGGTTGGTGCGCTCACAGTTGACGGTCGTGCTGTTCGGCGCCACACCGCCTGCGCCCACGATGCAGGCGTCTCCGTTGGTCGTGGTCTCGGCACCGCCGTCCAAGGCGTCCGCCGCATCGTTGCTGCCGATCAGGAACGGGTTGTCGACGGTGCCGCCGAGGTCTTCGCCGTACAGGATGTCGTCCTCGCTGTCACCGGCGATCTTGTCGTTGCCGGCCTGGCCGAGGACGATGTCCTCTGCGGTGCCACCGTTGATGGTGTCATTGCCCGCACCACCGCCGATGATGTCAGCGCCGTTGCCACCGATGACCCGGTCGCTGTCGGCACCACCGGCGATGATGTCGTCGCCGTCGCCACCGTTGACGGTGTCGGCCCCGTTGTCTCCGGAGATCTCGTCGTCGCCGGCCTGGCCGAAGATCGTGTCGTTGCCCCGGCCGCCGGAGACCTGGTCGTTGCCGATACCACCGTCGATGCTGTCGTTGCCGGCCTGGCCGACGATCTTGTCGTTGCCGGCCTCGCCCAGGACCCGGTCGATGCCGTTGCCGGCGTCGATCGAGTCGTTGCCCACGCCGCCGTAGATGTAGTCGTTGCCGTCCTGGCCGAACAGCGCGTCCTTCCCGGCGTAGCCGTACAGCTTGTCGTTACCGGCGGCGCCCTGCAGCTGGTCGGCGCCGGGGCCACCCTTCATGGTGTCGTTGCCGGTGCCGCCGTTGGCCAGCAGGTAGACGCTGGTCTTGTTGACGAGCGTGTCGTTCTTGTCCCCGAGCGAGACGTTGAGCTTCGTCGTCTTCTTCGAGGTGGTGCACTTCACCTTGGTGTTGGTGACCTTCTTGCAGCCCTTGCCGGGCTTGATCGCGACTCGGTCGGCGAGGGTGACGGTACGGCCGGAGATCGTGATGGTCAGCGCGTTCGTCTGGCCGGTCGCGGCATTGAACTGCACGCCGTTCGTGCCTACGACCTTCGCGGAGGCGGCCGAGGCAGCCTGCGCCGGGGAGGCGAAGAAGGCGGTCGTGGCCACGGCCGCCGCGGCGATACCGATGGCGGACAGCGCCTTGCGGTTGATCAGAAACATCGAGGTATCCCCCGTGAAGAATGTGGCGGCGGTGGCGATCACCGCGCGGCCACGATCGTAGAACGGTACCGTTTCGACGCGCCTCCCCGTTTCGGCCGATTGCCGGAATTCTTGGAGTGACGCCGGACACACTGCCGCATCCAATACGGGCAGACGCCCGGCGACGAGCCGCCGGGCGTTTCAGTCCGTAGTGGATCAGGCGCGGATGGTGTCGGTGCCCGGACCGCCGTCGGCGCGGTCGGCACCGGCGCCACCGATGATCGTGTCGTTCCCGTTGCCGCCGCCGAGGTAGTCGTTGCCGTTACCACCGCTGAGGTAGTCCTTGCCGTTCTCGCCGTAGAGCCGGTCGTTGCCGTCCTCGCCGTAGATCCGGTCATTGCCGTTGCCGCCGCGAACGGTGTCGTTGCCGATACCGCCCCACACCAGGTCGTTGCCGCTGCCACCGAGAATGGTGTCGTTGCCGGCCACACCCCACAGCTTGTCGTTGCCCGAGCCGCCGTCCAGGTAGTCACTGCCGCCCGGGGAGTACAGGTCGTCGCCGTTCAGTCGGTCGTTCCCGGCACCGCCGAAGATTCGGTCGGCATTCTCGCCGCCGTAGAGGCCGTCGTTCCCGCCGTTGCCGTAGAGCGTGTCCCTGCCCTTCTCGCCGTCCAGGTTGTCGTTGCCGGAGCCGCCGACGAGCACGTCGTCGCCCACGCCACCCAGGCCCATCAACGGGACCGCCGTCTTGTTGACGACCTTGTCGTTCTTGTCGCCGAGGTACGCGTAGACCAGCTTCGTCTTCTTCGAGGTGGTGCACCGGACCTTGGTGCTGTCGCCCTTGACCGCAACGCAACCCTCGCCGGGCTTGATGGCGACCCGGTCGTCGAAGGTGACGGTCCGGCCGGAGATCGTGATGACCACCGAGTTCACCGCGCCGGCTCCGGCGGAGAAGTAGGCCCCCTGCTCGTGGTTGTCCACCGCGGCCACGCCGGCCGTCGACGCGGCCTGCGCCGGCGAGGCGAACAGCGCGGTGGTGGCGGTGGCGAAGGCGGCGAGACCGACAGCGGCAAGGGCTTTGCGGTTGAAGAAGATCATGACTGTCCCCGTGTGTGAGTGGTTGTCTCCGGCGTTCCCCGCCTTCGATGGATGAGATCGTATGTAGACAGTCCTCACGTATTGCTCACCCATTCGTGCCACTCAGTAGTGACGGTTTCTGTCCACAGGGCACGAGCCGCCCCTTGATGCGGAGCGCGCGCTCAATCAGAGTGTTATCGGGATCGGTCCGGGCGGACCGGCTCGCGAGGAGGCACAAGGCCGTGCAGACCTTCACGAACGAGGCCGAGCAGACGGCCTACAACCTGGCCGAGGCGCTCGCGGACAAAGCGATGTCCTTCATGCGCAACGCCGAGGAGGCCGCGAAGGCGTTCCAGAGCGGGCGAATCGCGATGCGCCGCCAGTTCAAGGCGCGCGGTCTCTCCGAGGCGGAAGCGGACATCCGCTTCAGCGGCAGCGTGCAGGCGTCCCGGGCGATCGCGGAGAACTCGTTCTGCATGTCCCAGGCGTCGATGTACAACGCGGCAGCCGCCACGCAGTACGCGAAGGCCCTCTACCTCAAGAAACAATAACTACAAAAACAGACATTTCTGGTACGTCGTCAGACGCGCCCGAATCCACCCGGAAGCCGCCCTCAGGCCGCCCGGTGGCGCAGCGTCGCGACCGTGGAACCGGCCAGCGCGAGCAGGCAGTCCGGCAGCTGGCCGTCGGCGATAGCGGCTCCGAAGAGCGCCTCCCCGGTCGGGGCGTCACCGTTCACATAGGCACTGACGAACCGGGCGACCCACCGCTTGTCGTAACGAGCATCGTCGATGCCCGGGAACTCGAGGGTCCAGCCGCCACCACCGGGCAGCTCGCCGACCATCGTCGCGGCGAGGCACCACGCGACGTCCCACGCGCCGACCACCCCATCCCGGCTGACGACGGCATCGAAGCTGCTGGCCACCGCATCACTGTCACCGGTGAGTGCGCAGGCCAGGATCTGCGTGGCGTCGTCGAACGCGTGCTGTGGTGCTTCGGTCACGTTGCAAACCGTACGCGTAACCGTCAAGGGAAACCTGTGGATCACCTATGTGTTCAGGCCCCGCGCAACAGGCAGGTGATACGCGCGGTGCACACCCGTTCGCCGTTCTCGTCCTCCAGCACCACCTCGTACGTCGCGACCGCGCGACCCCGGTGCACCGGAGTCGCGACCCCGGTCACCAGACCCGAGCGGGCGGCCCGGTGGTGGGTGGCGTTGATGTCCACGCCGACGGCGAACGGACGGTCCACGGTCTGGCCGTGCAGGACTGCGCCGACCGAGCCGAGCGTCTCGGCGAGCACGCACGACGCGCCGCCGTGCAGCAGCCCGTACGGCTGGGTGTTGCCCTCGACCGGCATCGTCCCGACCACCCGCTCGGCCGTCGCCTCGGTGATCACGATGCCCATCCGTTCGGCCAGCGCACCACCTCCGCTGCTGCTGAACAGGTGTTGCGTGCCGTCTGCCGCGATATCCACGACGGCGTACGTTACCCGCGCGTCAGCCCGGGACCAGCGATACCCGTCACAGGGACGGGACTGCCGTTTGCGTACGCGGGGTATTGATGTGGCGGTTGTGCCCGGTGATCCATCCGGGCGCGGTCGGCGTCCGTAAGAGATGACAGACCCGAGAGTTCGTCGAAGGAGACGAGATGAGCGAGCCGCAGGAGATCGTCGAGACCAGGGGCGACGACCGTGTCGACCTGATCACCAGTGACGCCAACAACGACGGCAAGGTCGACGTCTGGGTGTCGGACACCGATGGCGACGGCAAGCCCGACCTGTTCCAGTTCGACACCGACGGCGACGGCAAGGTCGACATCACGATGGTCGACCTCGACGAGGACGGCAACCCGGACACGATCGTCGACGGCGACGGCGGGCTGCCGCCGGCCGCGAGCTGACCTACGCGCCACCGAGGGCGGCGAGCGCGACCCACAGCACCGCGATCGCGACGACCGTGGTGCCGACCGTGGAGGCGGTGTGCCGCCACGAGCGGAGACCCTCGACCGCTTCCGGGTGGCCGAGCTCGATCAGGGTGGCGCGATGACGCCGTACGTCGGAATGGTGTTGATCTGTCAGCCCCGAGGCCCGGCTGAGCTCGACGGCCAGCTGGGCCTGGGCGCGCTGCAGGTGGCGTACCGCCGCTCGGGCTTTTCGCCCTGCTCTTTCCGCGGCGTGCCGGCGCGCCGCGGCCCGGCGTGACCCGGAGCCCAGTGCCCGCAGCTCCCCCGCGGTGATCAGCTCGGGGTCGTCGAGGTCTTGGAGCCGGGCGACGTAGTACTCGGCCTCGCGGTCGTGCGCGCGACGCACCAGCCACAGGATCAGCACCAGCGGCGGCAGGCCCTTGAAGACCAGGACCGCGAGCAGTGCGACCGCGCCGTTGCCGAGCCCCTCACGGAACAGCGGTGAGTTCCACAGCACGTGCGAGGCCCAGGCACCGAAGAGCGCGAGTGCGGCCGTCGTGATCCGGCGCGGCCAGCCTCGGTCGGTGCTGACCACCAGGTAACCGATGCCGGCGCCGGCCAGCGCGCCGAACAGGGTGTGGCTCCAGACGCCGGCCAGGAAGCCGCGGACCAGGAACGTGGTGATCACCGGCTGGACCTGGTCGCCCTGCCCGGCGAACGCGACCGCGCCGATCGCGAAGACGACGTCCTCGACGATCTGGAAACCGAGCCCGACCATCGCGCCGTAGACGACCCCGTCCAGCACGCTGTTCACCTGCGAGCGGGCGATCAGCACGATGGCGACCACACCGAGCGTCTTGGCGATCTCCTCAACCGTCGGGCCGGCCAGCGCGGCGCCCCAGTCGGCGGCCAGGCCGGGTGAGCCGAGCTTGGCGATCAGGTTCTCCAGGGCGGTGCTGCCCGGGATGGAGACACTGGTGGCGACGAGTCCACCCCAGGAGAACGCGACCACCAGCAGGGCGGTCGGCTCGCGTTCGAGGAAGTCGAGTTCCCGGACGAAGAGCCAGAACGGCACGGCGAGCAGGGCGAACAGGCCGAGGGCGGTGACCGTGGCGATCGGGTACGAGTTCAGGAACTTCGCGAGGATCTGGGACATCCGCACCGCGCCCGCGGCCAGCAGCGCGATCACGATCCAGAACGCCGGCTGCCGGTACGGAGTGGCCGGCTGACCCGCGGCGGGACGAACCAGCACGGTCATGCCACCGCCTCCGCTGCGCTCCGGCGTCGCGATGATTTTCTGACTGAGTTCGATGATGCGCTCGCAAGCTCGCTCACGGGCCACCTTCGTACCGCAATGTCTTGGTGCTCGCATCGATGGCCGGCAGGGTGTGATCGAGGTCCAGGTCGGCGCCGCTGACGGTGACCTCGATGGTCAGCCCGTGCACGACGAATACGGCGTAACGGCCACCCCGGTCGCCGGCCGTGTAACCGCCCTGCAGACCGGCCAGCCCGCCGGCCGTGGAGACCGCGAGCTGGGTGCCGGTCACCTGGTAGCCCGAGGTGTCGGTGATCCGCTGGCGGAGCCGCACCGCGGCCTGCGGCAGGTCGCCGGAGAACGGCTGGACGGCGATCGAGTACCGCACCGCGCCGAGCCGGAACAGCGCGGTGGCACGGTCCTCCCCCGGCCGGGTGCCCGTGACGTCGAGCGTCGCGCCGGCCGGCGGCACCACGGTGACCCCGGCACCGACCCGGTACGGCTCACCGCCGGGCACCGCCCGCTGGGCCGAAACGGCACGGTCGAGCGCCGGCAGGCCGAAGGAGAGTGCCGCCAGCACGGCGACGAGGACGAGCGCGCTGAGCAGTCCGGGTGTGCTGGGGAGATCGGTGAGATGACGCCGCGTGACCGTCCCCATCCGTCCAAGCTAACCAGGACGCCCGGGTGGTGTCCGGCAATCCGTGCGTGCGACCACAGTGGATGGTCGATCAACCTGGCAGATTACGGATTTGTCCGTTTTACCGAAAGGTGCTCAGGAGTGACCTCCGAGGTCAGCCAGACCCCGTTGGCACTGCGGTGGAACACGTGCCCGGCGGCCGCCATCGCGGCCGCGGCCACCTCGAACACCACCACGTCGGCCGACCGGCGCCGGCCCACCACCAGGGCCGTCGGCACATCAACCGACAGGTGTACGTGGTGCCGGCTGCGCGGCCGCAGCCCGTTGCGCATGATCGAGTCGAGGTTCTCCCGCGGGGTGCCGTGGAAGAGCACCGCCGGCGGCTCGACCGGCGGCAGGCCCAGATCCACCGCGACCCGGCGGGAGTGGCCCTGGCTGGCCCGGATCCGCTCCACCCCGTCGCCGCCCATGGCGACCGCGAAGCGGGACTTGTCGTTGTTCGCCACCACGTGATCCAGCTCGGCGCGGCTGATGCCCAGGGCGGTCAGGAAATCGGCGATCGGCACCCAGCCGTTCGCGTCGAGGGTCAGACCGGCCACCTCGGGCCGGTGTCGCAGCACCAGGGACATCCGCCGGCTGAGGCGGACCTGGTCGCGGGTCAGTTCGGTCAATGGTCTTGCTCCATGACCGCAAGGTAGTACGGGCGATCCCGCTGGTCGATCGATTTCAGGTGCCACCCGGTGCCCTTGAGCAACTGGTCCAGCTCGTCCACCGAGCAGTTCAGGTAGTCGAACCAGTCGGTGGCCACCAGCCGGTACCGCAGGCGCAGCCGCAGCTGCCCGCCGAGCCGTCCCCGGGCCCGGTTCCGCTGGTGGTAGGCGACGTGCACCGGGTCCTTGGTCCCGTACGGGTCGGCGCCCTGCGCGATGATCCGCGCGCCCCGGTTCGCCAGCCGGGCCAGCGCCGCCAGGAAGACCGGCGCGCGCTCCGGCCCCTCGATCAGGCCCAGGTTGTTGCCGAGCAGCAGGAACGTGTCGTAGCGGGCGGTCGCTCGGGCATATCCGTCGACGGTGCTCAGCACGGTGTCGCGCAGGCCCCGCTTGCGGGCCACTTCGATCGCGCCGGCCGACGTGTCCAGGCCGGTCACCGCCATGCCGCGGCGCTGCAGTTCCAGTGCGATCCGGGCGGCGCCCACCCCGATGTCCAGCACGTGCCCGCGGCACAGGCGCAGCGCTCGGTGGTCGTGTGGCTGCCAGGCGTCCGGCTCGTCCAGGTAGTGGTCGGCGGGTGCGCCATTGATCAGGCCGTCGTCGCGCTCGATCACCTCGATCACCGGCCGGGGCAGTCGCCCGCCGGCCAGTGGGCGGGGACCGATGCCGGTCCGGACTGCGTACGCGTCCCTGATCATCTCGCCGAACGCGTCGCCGATTGCCGGTTGTTCCATGGTCAGTACTCTTCTGCGCCGCCCGCGCCGGAGCAACTCAGGCGCGGCCCGCGTAACCCGATCATGGCCCGGTCGTTGATCTAGGCGATGGAAGATCCGGGAGACGAAGAAGGGGCGTTACGCCTTCCCCAGCGCACGCCCCTTACAACGATCTAGGTCGAACCGGTCAGTCACCCTGACGCTGCGTGGGAATCTGCCCCTGCAGCAGGGCGCGAACCTCCGACTCCCGGTAGCGACGGTGGCCACCCAACGTGCGAATTGCGCTGAGCTTGCCCGCCTTCGCCCACCGAGTCACGGTCTTCGGGTCGACACGGAACATCGACGCCACCTCGGCCGGCGTTAGTAGCGGCTCAGGATCGTGCGTACGCGATGCCATCGGTCACTCCTCCACAGGTACCTAAAAACATCGGCCGGGGTCCCGCCGGCCGGTGCGTCTCTCATGGTCCGGCTAGTCCCCGATGTCCGACATGGGCCGAACGGACGAACGTCCCCAGATAGACGGATGAAGCATGCCCGATTTTTGCGTGTTTTCTACGCCAGATAGTGTCTCGTTTAGTCCGATTATCACGCTTCGCCCGACGGTGATCACGAAGAGTGTTCGCTTCGGGAGCGCTTCCATGGGCGGAAAAACTTCCCGGTCTGTCCTATTTTCGCAGGTCAGTTGCACCGCTCAAGAAGTTGGACACTTCGCCACCTGGCGACCAGTTTCTCGTAGGCCTCGCCGGCCGCGTCGGCGTCACCACGGGACAGCGCCGACAGGCCGGCCGCCACCAATCCGGGTGAGTCGTCACCGGTCAGTTTGTCCTCCGGAAGGAGGTTGACCAGGCCGCCGTAATCCAACTCGACCACCGACCGGGGATGGAACTCCTCCAGCCACCGGGTGCCCTCCTCGACCGCCTCGGTGATCGGGGCGTCCCCGAGCGACTTGCGCAGCACCGACACCGCACGGTGCGCCCGCCGGCGCGCCTTGGAGATCTCGGTGCGGTAACGCAGCGTGCGCCGGCGACCGGTCAGCGCGATCTCCCGCTCCTCCAGGTCGACGAAGGCGAACCAGCGCAGCGGCACCCCCCACGTGGCGATCTGCTCGTGCACCCGGGGCACGCCCTGCTCCAGCACCCGGGCGCCACTGCGCCAGTCCTCCACGACGGCCTTGGCCTGCCCGGCGAGCACCGGGGGCACGAAGGCGTCGGCGAGCACCGCAGGCACCCCGTCGCGCGCGTTGAGGGCTGCCTCGGCGACCCGCAGACGCAGATTCCAGGGGCAGACCAGGATGGAGTTGTCCCACTCCAGGACGTACGCCTCGTCGGGCAGGTCGGGAAGCCGGGTCCAGCCCGCCCCGAGAGCCTCGAGCACGGCGGTGCGCTGCCGGACCGGACCCTCGATCGGCCCGAGGTCGCGGCCCTCCTTGGCGTAACGACGCCAGAAGACCTGCCGCTCCCGGTCGAAGGCGGTCAGCGGCTCGTAAATCCGTAGGTACGACGCGAACAGTGACGGCACGGCGCGATCGTTTCACAAATCCGGCCGGGTGGAACTTCCCGCGCGGGCGTAATCCCCGTGCCATTCGTCGGCCGGGTCACGCCGGCGCCACTCGCACGACGGGCCCGGCGTCGTTATCCGACCGGGGCCGAATGACGAGTCAAGGCCTAGGCTCGGCCTTGTCCGGCCTACCCCGCCGGGTCGAGGGCCCCACGAAGGCCCACACAGAAGAATCAGGAGAACAACGATGGGTGTGTTCGACACCGACGGCAATGACGCCACCGGGCACGAACAGGTCGTCTTCTGCCAGGACCGGCACTCCGGTCTCCGAGCGATCATCGGGATCTACTCCACCGCCCTCGGGCCCGCGCTCGGCGGCACCCGGTTCTACCCCTACGAGAGCGAGGCGGCCGCCCTCGCCGACGTCCTGAAGCTGTCCCGCGGGATGGCGTACAAGAACGCGCTGGCCGGTCTGGACCTCGGCGGCGGCAAGGCGGTCATCTGGGGCGACCCTTCCACCACCAAGAGCGAAACCCTCCTTCGGGCGTACGGACGTTTCGTCGAATCCCTGAAGGGGCGGTACTACACCGCGTGCGACGTCGGCACGTACGTCCCGGACATGGACGTGATCGCCCGCGAGACCCGTTACGTCACCGGGCGCAGCGTCGAGCACGGCGGCGCCGGTGACTCCTCCGTCCTCACTGCCTGGGGTGTCTTCCAGGGCATGCGTGCGGCCGCCGAGCACACCTGGGGCAGCCCGACGCTCACCGGTCGCACGGTCGGCGTCGCCGGCCTCGGCAAGGTCGGCAAGTATCTGGTGGGTCACCTGATCAAGGACGGCGCCACGGTCGTCGCGACCGACGTCAACCCGGCCGCGTGCGAGTGGGCCCGCACCACCCACCCCGAGGTTCAGCTGGTGCCGGACAACCAGACGCTGATCGCCTCGGATCTCGACGTCTACGCGCCGTGTGCACTGGGCGGCGCGCTCGACGACGACACCGTGCCGGTGCTGCGCGCCAAGGTGGTCACCGGTGCCGCGAACAACCAGCTCGCCCACCCGGGCATCGGCAAGCTGCTGGACGATCGCGGCATCCTCTATACCCCGGACTACGTGGTGAACGCCGGCGGCGTGATCCAGGTGGCCGACGAGATCGAGGGCTTCAACTTCGACCGGGCGAAGCTGCGCGCCACCGGGATCTTCGACACCACCCGGCGCATCCTCCAGCTCGCCGGTGACGAGGGGGTCCCGCCCGCCGTCGCGGCCGACCGGCTCGCCGAGCGCCGGATGGCAGAAGTCGGGCGCCTGCGGGCGATTTACCTCAACTAGACCGGTTCAGAGGCTGCCGCGCGACGTTGTTCGGACAGAACCACGACGCGCGGCAGTGTCACACGCAACCCGAGGTGCCGAAGACGGCATCGCCCATGTACCGTAAGACCCACGAGAGATGCCTGACGTCATCGGGGCCCGCCTTCGGGCTGCCCCGAATTCTGTGCGAGGGGGTCGAGCCATGGGGCGCGGCCGTGCTAAGGCCAAGCAGACGAAGGTGGCCCGGGAGTTGAAGTATCACTCCCCGAACACCGACCTCACCGCCTTGCAGCGCGAACTGGCCGGTACACGCCAGTCCGACCGTCATTTCGACGACGACAACGAAGAGTTCGTCGACGATGACGAGGATGACGCTGACGACGACCAGGATTCCTGGTCGCCTCCAAGGCGGATTTGACCCCGTAAGGCACGGAGCACGCGGTAGGACCCGCGTGCGCAAGTGCGCCGTGGTCATCAACTCCTAACGGTTGCAACCGAAGCCCACGCGGGCAGTGTCCGCGTGGGCTTCGAACCGAGCCTCGCCCCCGCGTGGCCGGTCGTGGCTCACCGCGCGTCTCTCTCCGCGGCAGGCTCCGACCTCACCACCGGGCGACCGTTACGGCCCACCCCGCATGCACCTTTGGCGTGGGCTCGGCACGGATCAGCGTGGACGGTTGTTCCAGTTGTAGAACGTCGGGATGTTCTCGAAGTGGTTCCAGGCGCACACCGCCGAGCCGCTGTCGGGTGCCGCCTCCTCCGCACGCTGCCGGCGAGCCGTCTCCGCCTCGGCGATGAGCGCGGCCAGGCCGTCACGGGTGTCGTGCACCCGGGCCGTCACCGGATCCGTCTCCACGCCGTCAGACAGCCGTGGGCTCGTGATCTCGGGCATGATCCAGCACTCCTTCCAGTAGGCGAATCTTGCTGTTCCGGCAGTGGTTCGTCTCGGTGACGTCGAACCGGCCGTGTTCGAAGTAGCGGTTGGCCGCGTGAGCACCGCCACAAAATCCGAAGTACGGACAGGTCTGCCGGCACGCCTCCACGCCGCGCAGGAACTCACCGATCCACGGGGTGTCAGCCGCGCCGGCCAGGATCTGCCGCAGCGGCGTGGTGAGCACATTTCCACTGGTGAAGTCCCCGTAACGGGGGTCGTGGAAGCCGGCCAGCTCGGGCGAGAGCAGCACCACCGACCCGTCGTGGGCGATCGTCGGGATCGGGTCCAGCCGCCGCGGCAGCAGACTGTCAGCGGTGCCGTCGAGGACCGCCCCCACATAGCGCAGCGACCACTCCACCTCACGCAGGTGGATGCGGGGCGTCCGGCGCCAGGCGCTGACCAGCTCGGCCCAGAACGCGCTGACCGCGGCCGGGTCGTGCCGGTTCAACCGCAGGTTGACGCCCTCCTGCTCCTCCACGTTGATGCCGAGCACCTCGCAGCCCAGGCCGAGAAAGTACTCGTACAGCTCGGTGGCCACGCCGGGACGTGGATCGGAGACCACGCAGAGGGTGGAGAACGGGATCCGATGCCGACGAAGCGCTTCGATGCCCCTGGTGATCAGGTCATACGCCGGTTTACCGCCTCGGTCCACCCGGTCACCGTTGCGCTCGCGGGGGCCGTCGACGCTGACGCTGACCCGGACGTCGTGGGCCAGGAAGAACTCGCACCATGCGTCGTCGATCAGCGTCGCGTTCGTCTGGATGTGGTGCTCCACCCCGGCCCCGAACGGGGCGAAGAGCGCGGCCAGGTGCTCGGCCCCGGCCGCGAGGGGCTCACCGCCGTGCCAGACCACGGAGAACCGGCCGTTCCGGGCGAAATCGGCGATCTCCGCGGCCACCGCCTCGGCGACGGCGACCGGCATCTTCCGATTCTCCCGGCGGAACGGCAGGTAACAGTAGCCGCAGGCCAAGTTGCACAGAGTAGTCGGCTGCATGACGACGTAACCCGGTTCTGCCGAGATGCCCCGCATCCCGCTCCACGTGCCCGTCATCGCGCACCTCCGTCCGGCACCCCTGGCACAGGGCCAGGCTAGGCCTCGCGGTCCAGACGAACCTCGCCACTCATGCGAAAGATCCGTATGTGCCGGACATCGGCACACACGGATCATTTCATGTTCGGTCCATGATGAACCAGGCTCACCTCAGCCGGACGGCCGTTCTCATACCGCCGGCTCCGCTTCGATCCGGCGTCGGTATGAGGTTGAACTGAGCCCGGCGGTTCACTCGCAAGCTCGCTCACGTCAAGATCACAGCCGTCGTCACGCAGGGTCAGCCCCGGGTGTACGAACCCATCATCTGCACCTGGCCGGAGCCCTCGAGGACCTCACCGACCTGCCAGGCCTCGACACCGCGGCCGGCGAGGTAAGCCATCGCGCGGTCGGCGTCGTCCGACGAGACGACCGCGAACATGCCGACGCCCATGTTGAAGGTCGACTCCATCTCCGAGTCCTCGATCCGGCCCTTGGCCTGGATCAGGTCGAAGATCGGCTGCGGGCGCCAAGTGGACCGGTCCACCACCGCGTCCATCGTCGGGGGCAGCACCCGGTTCAGGTTGCCGGGGATGCCGCCACCGGTGACGTGCGAGAACGCCCGGACGTCGGTCTCCTCGATCAGGCCCAGGCAGTCCTTGGCGTAGATCTTGGTCGGGGTCAGCAGCTCCTCGCCCAGCGTGCGCGAGGTGCCGAAGTCGTCGACCACGGTGTCCAGGCGCATCCGGCCGGCGCCCAGCAGGACGTGCCGGACCAGGGAGTAACCATTCGAGTGCAGACCGGACGAACGCATCGCGATGACCGCGTCGCCCAGCTCGACCCGCTCCTTGCCGAGGATCTCGCTCTCCTCGACCACACCGACGCCGGTGGCGGACACGTCGTACTCATCCGGGCGCAGCACGCCCGGGTGCTCGGCGGTCTCGCCGCCGAGCAGAGCACAGCCCGCATACCGGCAGCCGTCGGCGATACCGGCACCGATCTCGGCGATCTTGTCCGGCACCACCTCGCCACAGGCGATGTAGTCCAGCAGGAACAGAGGCTCGGCGCCGCAGGCGACCAGGTCGTCGACGACCATGGCGACCAGGTCGATGCCGATCGTGTCGTGGATGTCGAGCTGCTGGGCGATGACCAGCTTCGTACCCACACCGTCGGTCGACGAGGCCAGGATCGGGCTCTTGTACTTCGCGGTGTTGAGCCGGAACAGGCCGGAGAAGCCGCCCAGGTCACCCATGACCTCGGGGCGGGTGGTCTTCTTCACCTTCGACTTGAGCAGCTCGACGGCCCGGTCGCCGGCGTCGATCGAGACACCCGCCGCCGCATACGTCGCGGAGCGCTTGCGCGGCCCGCGGCCGGCGCCCGCCGTCCACGGCTGTCGGTCGCCGCCCTCAGCGCCGTTCGATCCGGCACTGCGCTCGGACACGTGCGTCACGGTTCTCCCCTTAGCGGTTTCTGCGAACTAGAAAGGTCACGGGTGGTGCAGCGCCGAGGCGCCGCCCGGGCTGGCCACGAGCGG
Organism: Actinoplanes sp. NPDC020271; assembly: GCF_044388125.1. Classification (NCBI taxonomy): domain Bacteria; kingdom Bacillati; phylum Actinomycetota; class Actinomycetes; order Micromonosporales; family Micromonosporaceae; genus Actinoplanes; species Actinoplanes sp. NPDC020271. The sequence goes on along the minus strand of NZ_JBIRWQ010000011.1, from coordinate 251,836 downwards.
CGCCGGTGCCGCGTGGTCATCGCCGTGCTCGCGGGCCTCGTAATCGGCCTCGAGACTGCTGACGGCGGCGTCGGTCACCTGCTCGGCGGCACGGCGGCCGACACCCTCCAGCACGTGCTTGCCGATCAGATCGGCGGCCGGGAGCTCAATCGGGTACTCCCCGTCGAAGCAGGCCATGCAGAGCCGGGTCTTCGGCTGCTCGGTGGCCTGGACCAGGTTGTCCAACGAGACGTAACCCAGGCTGTCGGCGCCGATCGAGCGACGGATGCCGTCGATCTCCAGACCGTTCGCGATCAGCTCGGCCCGGGTGGCGAAGTCGATGCCGTAGAAGCACGGCCACTTCACCGGCGGCGAGGAGATCCGGACGTGGACCTCCAGGGCGCCGGCCTCACGCAGCATCCGGATCTGGGCGCGCTGGGTGTTGCCCCGGACGATCGAGTCGTCGATCACGACGATCCGCTTGCCCCGGACCACCTCGCGCAGCGGGTTCAGCTTCAGCCGGATGCCGAGCTGACGGATGGTCTGCGAGGGCTGGATGAAGGTGCGCCCGACATACGCGTTCTTCATGAAGCCGGCGCTGTACGGAATGCCGGAGGCCTCCGCGTACCCGATGGCGGCCGGGATGCCGGACTCGGGGACACCGATCACCAGGTCCGCCTCGACCGGGTGCTCCTTGGCCAGCTTGCGGCCGACCTCGACCCGGGCGGCGTAGATGTTGCGGCCGGCGATCGTGGTGTCCGGGCGGGCAAGATACACATACTCGAAGAGGCAGCCCTTGGGCTCCGGGGCGGCGAACCGCGTGGAGCGCAAACCGTGCTCGTCGATCGCGATGATCTCGCCGGGCTCGACCTCACGGACGAAGCTGGCACCGGTGATGTCCAGCGCGGCGGTCTCGCTCGCGACCACCCAGCCGTTCTCCATCCGCCCGAGGACGAGCGGGCGCACACCCTGCGCGTCCCGCGCGGCGTAGAGCGTGTGCTCGTCCATGAAGACGAAGCTGAACGCGCCGCGCAGGGTGGGCAGCACCTCCATGGCGGCGGCCTCGACGGAGAGGTCGGGGCGCCCGGCCAGCAGGGTGGTGACCAGCATCGTGTCCGACGTGGCGTCACCCACCTCGAGGCCGCGGTCAGCGACCTCCTTGGCCAGCTCGGCGGTGTTGACCAGGTTGCCGTTGTGAGCCAGCGCGATGGTCGTGCCGGCCGTGGTGGCGCGGATCGTGGGCTGCGCATTCTCCCAGTTCGACCCGCCGGTGGTCGAGTAGCGCGCGTGGCCGATGGCCAGGTGACCGCGCAGGCTCGCCAGGGTGGGCTCGTCGAAGACCTGGGAGACCAGGCCAACGTCCTTGTAGACCACGACACCGGACCCGTCGCTCACCGCGATGCCGGCGGCTTCCTGGCCCCGGTGCTGCAGTGCGTAGAGCCCGAAGTACGTGAGTTTGGCGACCTCTTCCTCGGGGGCCCAGACGCCGAAGACGCCACAGGCATCCTGGGGGCCGCGGTCCTGGGGGTCGAGATCGTCGGTCAATCGGCCGTCGCCTCGGGGCACCTGCTCGCTCCCTCATGTCGGTTCGCACGAACTGCTCGAAGCGTGACCACCAGTGGTCTGCCCGAACTCCGCTCGCTCCGATCGCCCAGTGTACGCGAGCCCGGAGGTACCCGGCCCGGGCTCATTCCGGGGTCAGCGGCAGGTACTCACTGAGATCGGTCCGGATCCCGCTGGCCCGGAGGCGTCCGTCGCGGACCGCTTCCGCCCAGTCGAGCCGGGCGGTGGCCACGAGCAGCCACGTCATCGGATCCGTTTCGACCACATTGGGCGGTGTGCCGCGGGTGTGCCGAGGACCGGGCACGCACTGAATCGCACCGAAAGGTGGAATTCGCACCTCCACCGAACGGCCAGGCGCCCGGCGGGACAACTCGGTCAGCAGTGCTCGGACCGCGTCTCGCAGGACCGTCCGCTCAGGTTCGTCCCCTCGGTCCAGCGCGTCCAGCGCCGCGGCCACCGACTCGGATTTATTGTGCGCAGACGACATGTCGGGACGATACGCCGCGGTTTACCGACAACGGCACACCGCCCTGGGTCGCGCAAAAGGCATGCGACAAGGCATAGTTGCCGACGGCGTACAAGTCGCGAGAGATCTGCCGGTGAAGTAACCACAGACCACGCGACACGGAAGGCGGTGGATGTGACAACGCACCTACGTGGCCGGGCTGCCCAGGCCGGTGCGTTCCTGGCGCTGGTCGTCGGCCTGGTGGCCGGCGTTCAGACGGTTGCCCTGGCGGCCGACCCATCCGCCAAGTTCAAGGACGCACCAGGACAGGCCGACCCTGGGGCTACTGTAACCGTTTCATACACGGCTAGTAACCCCACCAGTGCCACGGACACCCCGCCGGGCCAGCCGATCACGGTCAAGGTCACTGCCGGCGGTGGCGCGGTCTGCGTGCAGTGCGGCACCAACACGATCCAGCCCGGCACCGAGGACGGCGGCGACTTCTCCGCCCAGGTCCGGATGCCGGCGGTCGGCACCGGCCAGAAGGCGCAGGCCACGGTCACGCTGACGATCAACGGGAACACGGCCGACTCCCGGACCATCACGGTCAACGGAGCAGCCGCCCCGCAGGTCGTGCGGCAGGTCTCCGGCAAGGTCAAGGACGGCGAGGGCAAAGCCGTTTCCGGCGCGCTGGTCGGCATCAAGGACAGCCAGGGCCACTCGTACAGCACGACGTCCGGCGGTGACGGCAGCTTCGCCTTCACCTCGTCCGACTCGGCGCCGATCGCCACCGGCAAGATCAACGTCGGGGCGACGCTGGAGGGCTACAAGGCCGCCGCGGCGTCCACCAACGGCTCGGCCGGCAAGAGCGTCAGTGTGTCGCTGGTGCTGAAGGCTCTGGCGACGGCGAGCACGTCGACCTCGCCGACCCCGGCCTCCAGTGTCGCGACCAGCTCCGACGCGACCGACGACGCCACTGACGGCGCCACCGACGACGCGACGACCGACCCGGCGAACACGCAGGCGGCCACGACGACCAACACCTCCGAGGACGGCGGCAGCTCCTGGCTGCTGATCGTGATGGGCGGCCTGCTGGTCGCCGGTGGTGTCGGCGCGATGGTCCTGGTCTGGATGCGCCGGAAGAACGCCGCGAAGGACGACGACGACGCCACCGGCGACCCCGGCTTCGGCGGTGGCAGCCCGACCGGCAGCCCCGTCGGTCCCCGCCCGTTCGGTGGTGCCGACCCGACCCGGGTGGCCGCGCCGGTCGGTGCCGGCCGCAACGACGCGACGATGGTCGCGGGCGCCGGGATGGGTGGCATGGGCGGCGGCATGGCCGGTGGTCTGAGCGACGCGCCCACGATGATCCACCGCCCGCCGGTCGAGGACGAGTTCCCCGACCCCTACGGCGCTCCGATGCCCCCGCAGGGCGGCTTCGTCGGCGCGAACAACGGCCAGTGGGACAACCAGGGCGGCGGCGCCACCAGCGTCTACGGCGCACCGGACAGCGGTTACGGCGCGCAGGGCGGCTACGACCAGGGCCAGCCGCAAGGCCAGGGTCAGCAGCGCTACGACGAGCACACCAGCATGTACCAGCCGGACAACGGTGGGTATGACGACCAGGCCGGCTACGGCGCGCAGGGCGGTTACGACCAGGCTGGCTACGGCGCCCAGGGCGGGTATGACCAGCAGGGCTACGGCCAGCAGCCGGGTGGCTACGACCAGCACGGCGTGGCGTATGGCGGCCAGCAGCAGGCCGGTTACAACCAGACCGGTTACGACCAGCACGGCGTGGCCTACGGCGGCCAGCAGCAGGGCGGTTACGACCAGGGTGGCTACGGCAGCCAGGGTTACGACCAGCACGGCGTGGCCTACGGCGGCCAGCAGCCGCAGGGCGGCCAGCAGCCGCAGGGCGGCCCCGGTGGGTACGAGCAGCAGCAGGGTGGCTACGGCAACCAGCAGGGCGGCTACGACCAGCGCGGCGGCGCCTACGGCCAGCAGCCGGACCCGACGCGGCGCAATCGCGAGTGGGAAGAGTGATCTGAACTGACGAGAAAGGGCCCCGCGCATCGCGCAGGGCCCTTTTCCGTGAACCGGCCCGGGGAGGAGATCCCCGGGCCGGTTTCATATTTCTACGACTGGTCCTGAGCCTTCGGCTCGATCAGCTCCAGCGTCACCGACCGGATCTCGGTCACCTCGGGCTCCGCCGCCACGGCGACCGGCTCCTCGGTGGGCAGCCCGGCGAAGGACGGCCCGCCGAACAGCTTCGGCAAGGTGCTCGACCAGGCGGTCCGCAGCTCGTCCAGCGGGATCGAGAACTGACCGGTCACCTCGAGCGTCGCCGCCTCGGTGGTGACACCGATGCGGGTGCTCGGGACGCCCAGCTCGGCCGCCAGCGCCACGAACGCCTGCTCGTGACCCTGCGGCACGGCCACCACGACGCGCCCGGCGGACTCGCTGAACAGCTGCACGAAGGCGGACTCGACGGTCACCGACGCACCCGTGCCGTAGCGCAGCGTGCTCTCCACCAGGACCTGCGCCAGGCCACCGTCGGAGAGGTCGTGCGCGGCGCTGACCAGGCCGGCCTTCGAGACCCGCTCCATCAGCCGGCCGAGGGTCTGCTCGGCGGCCAGGTCGACCTGGGGCGGACGGCCACCGAGGTGACCGTGGGTCACCCAGGCCCACTCGGAGCCGGACAGCTCTTCCCGGGTCTCGCCGAGCAGGTAGAGCGCCTCACCGGCGGCCTTGAAGCCCATCGGGATGCGCCGGGTGACGTCGTCGAACAGGCCCATCACGCCGACGACCGGGGTCGGGTGGATCGCCGCGGCGCCGGTCTGGTTGTAGAAGCTGACGTTGCCGCCGGTCACCGGAGTGCCCAGCTGCTGGCAGCCGTCGGCCAGACCGCGCACGGCCTGGGCGAACTGCCACATGACGGCCGGGTCCTCGGGCGAGCCGAAGTTCAGGCAGTCGGTCACGGCGATCGGCTGGGCACCGGTCACGGCGACGTTCCGGTACGCCTCGGCCAGCGCGAGCTTGGCCCCCTCGTACGGGTCGAGCCGCGCGAACCGGCCGTTGCCGTCCACCGACAGCGCCACGCCGAGATTCGTCTGCTCGTCGAGCCGCAGCACGCCGGAGTCCTCCGGCTGGGCCAGCACGGTGTTGCCGAGTACGTAGCGGTCGTACTGCTCGGTCACCCAGGTCTTGTCGCACAGGTTCGGCGAAGCGGCCATCCGCAGCACCGTCTCCCGCAGCTCGTCGCCGGTCGACGGACGCGGCAGCGTCTCGGCCCGGTCGGCCTGCAGCAGGATCAGGTCGGACGGCTCGCGCAGCGGCCGCTCGTAGACCGGGCCGTCGTCGGCGAGCGAGCCCGGAGGCACGTCCACCACGACGTGGTCGTTCCACGTGATCAGCAGGCGGCCCGGGGTGCCGTCCGCGGCGCGCGGGGTGACCTCACCGATCGCGGTGGCCCAGACGCCCCACTTCTCGGCGACCTTGAGGACCGCGTCGAGGTTCTCCGGGGTGACGATCAGGAGCATGCGCTCCTGCGACTCGCTGGCCAGGATCTCGGTCGGCGACATCGAGGCCTCGCGCAGCGGAACCCGCTCCAGCCAGACCCGCATGCCGGTGCCGGCCGCCGCGGCGGTCTCGGTGAGCGCGCAGGTGAGGCCGGCACCGCCGAGGTCCTGGATGCCGGTGACCAGGCCGGCGTCGTAGAGCTCGAGGCAGCTCTCGATCAGCAGCTTCTCCATGAACGGGTCGCCGACCTGCACCGACGGGCGGCGCTGCTCGGCCTCCTCGTCGAAGGTGGCCGACGCGAGCACGGAGACGCCGCCGATGCCGTCACGACCGGTCCGCGCGCCGAGCAGCACCACGATGTTGCCGCTGCCGGTGGCTTCCTTCTTCTGCAGCCGCTCGACCGGCAGGACACCGATCGACAGCGCGTTGACCAGCGGGTTGCCCTGGTACGTCGGGTCGAAGACGATTTCGCCACCGATGTTCGGCAGGCCCAGGCAGTTCCCGTAGCCACCGATACCGGCGATCACGCCGGGCAGCACGCGGGCGGTGTCCGGGTGGTCGTGAGCACCGAAGCGCAGCGGGTCCATCACCGCGATCGGGCGCGCGCCCATCGCCAGGATGTCGCGCACGATGCCGCCGACACCGGTCGCCGCGCCCTGGTAGGGCTCGACGTAGCTGGGGTGGTTGTGCGACTCGACCTTGAACGTCACGGCCAGGTCGTCGGAGACCTGCACGACGCCCGCGTTCTCACCGATGCCGGCGAGCATGCGGGTGTTCTTCGGGACCTTGGCGACGAACTCGCGCAGGTGCACCTTGCTCGACTTGTACGAGCAGTGCTCACTCCACATGATCGAGTACATCGCGAGCTCGGACGCGGTCGGCCGGCGGCCGAGGATGTCCTTGATCTTCGCGTACTCGTCGTCCTTGAGGCCCAGGTCCGCGTAGGGCTGGAGCTCGTCCGCGGTCTTCTCGGCCTTCTCGACCGTGTCCGGACCGTCGGCGTAGTCGTCGGCCAGAACATCGGTCGCCGCGAAAGCGGTCTCCGACAGAACCGGTCCGGTCTGCGGCTGCGTCACTGCTGTCCCCCTGCCTGCGGGCCGCCCGCGGACGCCAGGGCGCGCAGGACGGACGTGAAGAAGCCGAGCCCGTCCAGCGACGGGCCGGTCAGCGCCTCCACGGCGTGTTCCGGGTGCGGCATGATGCCGACGACGTTGCCGGCCTCGTTGGTGATGCCGGCGATGTCGCGCTGCGAACCGTTCGGGTTCCCGTTGATGTAACGCGCGATCACCCGGCCCTCGCCCTCCAGCCGGTCGAGGGTGGCCGGGTCGGCGACGAAGCAACCCTCGCCGTTCTTCACCGGGATCAGGATTTCCTGACCGGGGGTGAAGCCGTTGGTCCAGGCGGTGTTGGTCGCCTCGACCTTGAGCCACTGGTCCCGGTTACGGAAGTGCAGGTGCTGGTTCCGGGTCAGCGCGCCGGGCAGCAGATGCGCCTCGCAGAGAACCTGGAAACCGTTGCAGATGCCCAGCACGGGCAGGCCGCCACGGGACGCGTCGATGATCGACTCCATGACCGGAGCGAATCGCGCGATGGCACCGCAGCGCAGATAGTCGCCGTACGAGAAACCGCCGGGAAGAACCACGGCGTCGACCCCGTGCAGATCCGGGTCGCCGTGCCAGAGACGAACCGCCTCGGCGCCGGCAAGCCGGGCGGCGCGGGCGGCGTCCCCGTCGTCCAATGATCCGGGGAAGGTGACCACACCGATCCGCATGGTCAGGCGACCTCCGCCGCGTCCGCGACCCGGACGGTGTAGTCCTCGATCACCGGGTTGGCGAGCAGCTTGTCGGCGATCTCACGAGCCCGATCCAGATCGGGTTCGCCGTCGAATTCGATCTCGATCCGACGACCGATGCGAACAGAGGAGACATCGTTGACGCCGAGCCGGGGCAGCGCATTCGCCACTGCCTGACCCTGCGGATCCAGGATCTCCGGCTTGAGCATGACGTCGACCACGACGCGAGCCACGGGCACTCCTGACTGATAGGTGTAAGCACGAAGGAGCCTACCTGGTCAACCCGCAGGCCGACCCGGGCGGGCGTTCAGGCAGTTCAGAGGATGGGCGCGGGGGTGTAACCGGCCGCCGAAGGGTGACGCTCGACGATCTCGGCGACACGCTCCGCAACCGCGCGCACCTGAGCCGGCGCGGCGCCGACGAACGCGGCCCGGTCGGCGACGAGCGTGTCGATCTCAGCCCGGGTCAGCTGCAGCCGCCCGTCGTCGGCGAGCCGGTCGAACAGGTCGTTGACCGCCATGCCCTTCTCCCGCATGGCCAGCGCCACGGCGACCGCGTGCTGCTTGATCACCTCGTGCGCGACCTCGCGGCCGACGCCCTTGCGGACCGCCGCCACCAGCAGCTTGGTGGTGGTCAGGAACGGCAGGAAGCGGTCCAGCTCACGGGCGATGACGGCCGGGTACGCCCCGAACTCGTCGAGCACCGTGAGGAACGTCTGGAACAGGCCGTCGGTCGCGAAGAACGCGTCCGGCAGGGCGACCCGGCGCACCACCGAGCAGGAGACGTCGCCCTCGTTCCACTGATCGCCGGCCAGCTCGCCGACCATCGACAGGTAGCCCCGGACGATCACGGCCAGGCCGTTGACCCGCTCGGACGAGCGCGTGTTCATCTTGTGCGGCATCGCCGACGAGCCCACCTGGCCCGGCTTGAAACCCTCGGTGACCAGCTCCTGGCCGACCATCAGGCGGATCGTGGTGGCCAGCGAGGACGGGCCGGCGACGATCTGGGCCAGGGCGGAGACCACGTCGAAGTCGATCGAACGCGGGTAGACCTGGCCGACGCTGTTCAGCACCCGGTGGAAGCCGAGGTGCTCGGCGACCTTGGCCTCCAGCTGGGCGAGCTTCTCGGAGTCGCCGTCGAGCAGGTCGAGCTGGTCCGCGGCGGTGCCGACCGGGCCTTTGATGCCACGCAACGGGTACCGGCCGATCAGGTCGTCCAGACGCTCGTACGCGATCAGCAGTTCCTCGGTGGCCGAGGCGAACCGCTTCCCGAGCGTGGTCGCCTGTGCCGCGACGTTGTGCGAGCGGCCGGTCATCACCAGGTCGGCGTGCTCGACCGCGAGTGCGGCGAGCCGGGCCAGGGTGGCCACCACGCGCGACCGGATCAGCTCCAGCGACGCCCGGACCTGCAGCTGCTCGACGTTCTCGGTGAGGTCACGGGAAGTCATTCCCTTGTGGATCTGCTCGAAGCCGGCGAGCTCGGAGAACTCCTCGATGCGCGCCTTCACGTCGTGCCGGGTGACCCGCTCACGGGCCGCGATGGAGGCCAGGTCGACCTGGTCGAGCACCGCCTCATAGGCCTCGACGGCGCCCTCGGGGACCGAGACGCCGAGGTCACGCTGCGCCTTCAGGACCGCCAGCCACAGCCGGCGCTCCATCCGGATCTTTTCCTCCGGCGACCAGAGAGTGACGAGTTCAGCGGAGGCGTAACGGGTGGCAAGCACGTTCGGGATGGTCACGACACTGATTCTTCCATGTGTCCCGGCTCCGCCCTCGGCAGCCGGTGACGCAGGGTGCGGACGTCCGGGCTGCTCAGCATCGCGAGCACCGCGGCCAGCAGCACAGCGGCCGCGACCAGCAGGGTCGGCCGGAGTCCGGCGCTGTCAGCGATCGGACCGACCGCGATCTCGCCGATCGGGACGGCCAGGAACGAACCGACCATGTCGTACGAGTACACGCGGGCCAGCCGGTCCGCGAGGATGTGCTCCTGCATCGTCGTCTCCCAGTTCACGCTGAAGATCTCCAGCGCGATCCCGGCCAGGAATCCGGCCGCGAGCAGCGGGACGAGGTGCGGGTAGAGACCGAGAACGATCAGCGGCCCGGCCATGCACGAGAGGCTGAGCACGCCGTAGAACAGGGCCCGGCGCAACCGCAGGCGCATCGCCACGAGCCCGCCGGCGATCATGCCGGCCGCCTGGGCGGCCAGGACCAGACCCCAGGCGCGGCGGCCGATCGTGATGTCGGCCACGGCCGGGCCGAGCACGTGCGATCCACCGGCCCAGGCCAGGTTGGTCACGCACGCGGCGGCGACCACGACCCAGAGCCAGGTGTGCGAGCGGAACTCGGTCCAGCCGGTACGCAACTCGACGAGGACACTCTCCCGAGCCGGTGGCGGCCCGGTCGCGGGCAACCGGATCAGGACGAAGCAGAGGGCCGCGATCACGAAGGTCGCGGCGTCCACGGCGACGCCCCAGCCCGGGCCGACCGCCGCGACCACGACGCCGGCCAGCGGCGCGCCGATGATCATCGCGCCGTTCAGGGCCAGCCGGCTGAGCGCGTTGGCCTGCCGGCGCCACCCCTCCTCGACGGTGAGCGGCAACAGCGCGGCGCCGGCCGGCATCGCCATCGCCGTCGTCGCGCCGTTGACCGCGGACAGGCCGATCAGCAGCGGGATCGTCGCGCTGTGGGTGAGCACCAGGGACGCGACGGCGGCCTGGGTCAGCGCGGCGACCAGGTTCGACCCGACCATCAGCAGGTTTTTCGGGAGGCGGTCGGCGAGCACTCCGCCGAACAGCAGCAACAGGACGTTGCACACGGTCCGGATGCCGACCACCAGGCCCAGGTCGCCGGCCTTGCCGGTGAGGTCGAGGACCGCGAAGGCGAGTGCGATCGGCGCGAACGCGTTGCCGAACGCGTTGACCGCCCGACCGGCGAGCAGCAGCCGGAACGGCCGGGTCACCGCCCGCCACGCTCCATCTCGAACAGCGCGACCGTGGTGCTGGTCCGAACGGTCCCCGGGGTGTCCGGTGGGCGCGCGGCGTCGTGCAGGTCGTGCAGCGCGGCGGCGATTCGCTCCCGCACGTCGGACCAGACGGCCGGATCGATCCAGACCTCGGCGTCGCCCATCACGCCGATGCCGCCGGGGCGGCGCTGCCCGGCCCGGCGCCGCAGCTCGCTCGCGGCGGCCGGGTAGAAGAGCTCGGCCTGCTCCCGGGTGAACGGCACGGAACGGTTCGACGAGTCGTAGCGGTACTTCTTGGCCAGACCACCGCGGATTTTCTCCTTGCCGGCCGTGCCGATCAGGCCCGCGGCGAGCAGGTTCCGCAGATGGTAACTGGCGTTGGCGTGGGTGATGCCGAGCTGCCGGGCCAGCTCCGCGGCGGTCATCTCAGCGCCGGTGAGCAGGGACAACATCCGCAGGCGGACGGGATGGGCAAGGGCCCGCAGCGACGCCTGATCACCCTGGCCGCGGTCCTCCCCCAAAGACATGTTGGGGAGCTTAGGGCCGCCCGGGGTCAACTGTCCAACAGTTGTTGGAGAGTGGCAGACTGCACGAAAAGGCGGCATTCTCGCTAAGGTTACTGGCGAGTAGGTTCGACGCATTCCGAAAGGTCCACTGATGACTGAATTCAGCCCCGAGTCGCTCTCCTCGATCGGCCCGAAGGAGTTCGCTCAGCTCGTCAAGTCCACTCCGGACTCCAAACTCGCTGAGGTCATGGCGTCGGACTCGCGGACGAAGATCCTCGACGAGGTCTTCAACCGGATGCCGTCGCTGTTCCGCGCCGAGAAGGCCGGTGACGCCCAGGCCGTCATCCACTGGATCATCACGGGGCCGAACGGCGCCTCCAACACGTACGAGACCGTGATCGAGAACGGTCAGTGCACCGTCACCACCACGCCGGTCCGCGAGCCGAAGCTGGCGATGACCATGGACGCGGTCACGTTCCTCAAGGTCGTCGCGGGCGACGGGAACCCGATGATGCTGTTCATGACCGGCAAGATCAAGGCGAAGGGTGACCTGGCCCTGGCCGCGAGCATCGCCAAGCTCTTCGACATCCCCAAGGCCTGATCACGCTCCGCGGCCGGCCCTGAGGGCAGCGCGGCTCACCGCTCTCCCGGGGGGGGGGGGGGGGGGGGGGGGGGGGGGGGGGGGGGCGCCCCCCCCCCCCCCCCCCCCCCCCCCCCCCCCAGCCGGAGAGCGGGACGCGCACCGCGGCCCGGGCCCGGCGCGGAGGTCGCGCGGGCACGGGCGGGGCCGGGTCGGGTCGCCTGACGGCGGGCGCCGCTATCGGCGTACCCCCTCGGGGTCTTAGATCTTGATCTCGTGGTTGATCGCGCGCAGCGCGATGTCGGTGCGGAACTGGGCGCCCGGCAAGGAGACGCCGGACACGAGGGCGTAGGCCGCATCCCGCGCGGACGGGAGATCAGAACCGGTCGCGGTGACGCTGAGGACACGACCGCCGGCGGAGATCAGCTCGCCCGCCTCATTGCGCGCCGTGCCGGCGTGGATCACACCGGGGACCTCGGCCCCGGTGATCACGTCACCGGTACGCGGCGTGCCCGGATAGTTGTGGCTCGCCACGACGACCGTGATCGCCGAACCGTCGTGCCAGCGCAGCGGCGGGTGCTCGGCCAGCGTGCCGGTCGCGGCGGCCTTGAGCAGCCCGGCCAGCGGCGTGGCCAGCAGCGCGAGCACCACCTGGGTCTCCGGGTCGCCGAAACGCGCGTTGAACTCGATGACCTTGGGGCCGTCGGGGGTGAGGGCGAGACCGACGTAGAGCAGGCCGGCGAACGGGGTACCGCGCCGGCGCATCTCGGCCAGGGTCGGCTCGACGGTCTCGCGGAGCACGCGCTCGGTCAGGTCGGCCGGCGCCCAGTCGAGCGGGGCGTAGGCGCCCATGCCGCCGGTGTTCGGACCCTCGTCGTTGTCCTTGAGGCGCTTGAAGTCCTGCGCCGGCATCAGCGGGGCGACCGCGGTCCCGTCGGTGATCACGAAGAGCGAGACCTCGGGACCGGGCAGGAACTCCTCGATGACGACCTTGCCGCACTCCTCGGCGTGCCTGACCGCGACATCCAGATCCTCGGTGACGACGACGCCCTTGCCGGCCGCCAGCCCGTCGTTCTTCACCACGTAGGGTGCGCCGAACTCGTTGAGCGCGACGGCGGCCTCGGCGACCGAGGTGCACGCGAACGAGCGCGCGGTCGGCACGCCGGCGGCTTCCATCACCTCGTTGGCGAACGCCTTCGAGCCCTCCAGCTGGGCGGCCGCGGCGGACGGCCCGAAGCAGGCGATGCCCTTGGCCCGGACCGCGTCGGCGACCCCGGCCACCAGCGGCGCCTCCGGGCCGATCACGACCAGGTCGGCGCTCAGCTCGGCGGCGAGCGCCGCGACCGCGGCCGGATCGGTGGCGGTCACCGGGTGCAGCTCCGCCACCTGGGCTATTCCAGGGTTGCCGGGCGCGGCGGCCAGGAACTCGACGGACGGGTCGGCGGAGAGCCCGACGGCAAGCGCGTGCTCGCGCCCACCGGAGCCGATCAGAAGTACGCGCACGACTGGTCATCCTAGTTCGCGTAAACTTCGGCAGTACCCGGGCTCCTCCAGGTACACCTTGGGGAAAGGCATACCTAAAAGTGCCGGTGATCGTGTTGATCGGCGCCCAGTGGGGCGACGAGGGCAAGGGCAAAGCCACGGATCTGCTGGGTGACCGGCTCGACTACGTGGTCAAGTTCAACGGTGGCAACAACGCGGGCCACACCGTCGTCATCGACGGCGAGAAGTACGCACTCCACCTCCTCCCGAGCGGGATCCTCTCCCCGAACGTCATTCCGGTGATCGGTAACGGCGTCGTCGTCGACCTGAACGTGCTGTTCCAGGAGATCGACGGCCTGGAGGCCCGCGGCATCGACACGTCCCGGCTGCGGATCAGCGCGAACGCGCACGTCATCGCGTCGTACAACCGCTCGCTGGACAAGGTCTCGGAGCGCTTCCTCGGCGCCCGGCGGATCGGCACCACCGGTCGCGGCATCGGCCCGACCTACGCCGACAAGATGAACCGGGTCGGCATCCGCGTGCAGGACCTCTTCGACGAGTCGATCCTGCGGCAGAAGGTGACCGCCGCCCTGGCCTTCAAGAACCAGGTGCTGTCGAAGATCTACAACCGCAGCGCGGTCAAGGGCGAGGAGGTCGTGCAGGAACTCCTGTCGTACGTCGACCGCCTGCGCCCCTACGTCGCCGACACCGCCCTGGAGCTGTCCCAGGCCATCGACCGGGAGAAGGTCGTGCTCTGCGAGGCCGGCCAGGCCACGCTGCTCGACGTCGATCACGGGACGTACCCGTTCGTGACCAGCTCCAACGCGACGGCCGGCGGCGCCTGCACCGGTTCCGGCATCCCGCCGACCCGCATCGACCGGGTCGTGGCGGTCCTCAAGGCGTTCACCAGCCGCGTCGGTGAGGGCCCGTTCCCGACCGAGCTGCACGACAAGTGGGGCGACTACCTGCGTGAGGTCGGCCACGAATACGGGACGACCACCGGCCGCCCCCGCCGCATCGGCTGGCTCGACCTGGTGATCGGCCGCTACGCGCAGCGGATCAACGGTGTCACCGACTTCGCGATGACCAAACTGGACAACTACGACGGCCTGGACGAGATCCCGGTCTGCGTGGCCTACGAGGTGAACGGCGTCCGGCACGACGAGATGCCGATCAACCAGACCGATTTCCACCACGCCAAGCCGATCTACGAGACGCTGCCCGGCTGGAAACAGGACATCTCCGGCTGCCGCAAGTTCGCCGACCTGCCCCGCGAGGCGCAGGACTTCGTCGAGTTCGTCGAGGCGCGGATCGGCGCGCGGATCTCGATCGTCGGCGTCGGGCCCGGCCGCGAGGCGGTCATCGAGCGGCACTCGGTGCTGGGCGAGTAACCCATGGACGTGGTCATTCTCAGCCTGGCCGAAGGGAAGGCCGAAGGCTCCGGCTGCGGCGACGGCTGCGGCAGTTGCGCCGCGGCCTGCGCCACCCCGCGGACCCCGGTGCTCGCCTGCGCCGACGCACTGCGTGACGGCGGCGCACAGGTGGAAACGGTGCTGGCCGGTTCTGATCAGGAGATCGACGACGTGCTGGCCCGGTTCGACGGGCCGTCCCGCGACGACGGCCTGACCTGGCCCAGCTCCTCCGACGGGCTGCGCCTGATCGTGGCCACGGTCAACGACGCCCAGCTCCGGGCGATCATGCGCCGGGCGGTTCGCCGCTGGGCGCCGTCGCCGAGCAAGCGGCCGGCCGACCTGGAAGCGACCCGGACCGTTCCGGATCTGCCACCACTGGCGATCCTGCCGCTGGACCCGTCCAACACCACCGACCTGGGCGCGCAGCTCGGCCTGCCCCGCACCCCGGCCGAGGTGGCGAAAGCGGTGCTCGCCGGTTCGGTGCGCCGCCTCGACCTGCTGCGCAACGACGGTGGGTCGGTGACGCTGGACGGCGCGCTGCTCGGCGGCGCCGACGACAACGGCGCCGCGGTGCCGTGGCGAGGCCGGGTCGAGGTCGACGATCACGTGCTGAGCGAGGGCGAGGAGCCGATCCTGGCCTGCGTCGTCGGCAACGGTGGTGGTTACGCCGAGTTCGACGGGATCCGCCTGCTGTCCGAGGGAAACCCGGCTGACGGCCGGGTCGAGATCGCTGTCGCGGTTCCGGTCGTGGTCAAGCAGCGTTTCAAGAAAACTACGCGCGTACGCATCGAAGTGCGCCGGGCCAGCGGACGAGCGGTCTCGGTGCTACCGCGCGAGGGTGAGCTGCAGTTCCTCGACGACGGCGTGGCCGGGTCGACAACCCGGAAGCGGTCATGGTGGACCGAGGCCGGAGCCTGGGCGGTCTACGTCTGACCCCGCTTCGAAGCCGGCTTCTCGCACTGGAGAAGCCGGCTTCTGCCGTTCCTAGGAGAGCGCGTCGGCGGCGGCCGGGTCGCTGTCCCGCAGGAACTGGGCACAGCGGGCGGCCTCGTCGGCTTCCCCGATCGCGGCAGCGGCCTGCGACAACGCGTGCAGGCAGCGGAGGAAGCCCTGGTTCGCCTCGTGCGCCCAGGGCACCGGGCCGTGGCCCTTCCACCCGTTGCGACGCAGCGCGTCCAGGCCGCGGTGGTAACCCGTACGGGCATAGGCATAGGCGGTCACCGGCTCGTCGGCGGCGAGGGCCCGCGCAGCCAGCGGCGCCCAGGCCGCGCTGTACGCCGGGAACTTGGCCGCCACCGCCTTGAACGCCTCGTCGGTGCCGGCGCTCGCGGCTGCGGCGAGGGCCTGGTCGGCTTCGGCGTCGGCCGGCAAGCGGGTGGCCGGGGGCTCGGGAAGGAGGTTCTGCATGATCCCCATTCTCTCAGTCCCAGGCGGTTCCCAACTTGAGGAGGCGGTCCGCGTACTCGATCTGGGTCTGCCAGCCCGCCGGCCAGGCGCCCAGGCCGAGCGCGGCACCCGCGAACGCGCCGGCCAGGCAGGCGATCGAGTCCGAGTCACCGGAGGAGGCGGCGGCCCGGCCGAGGACCGTGACCGGCTCGTCCGGCGAGATCAGATAGCAGTAGAGGGCGGTGGCCAGCGCCTCCTCGGCGATCCAGCCGGCGCCGGTGACCAGGCAGGGGTCGCCCTCGAAGTGTCCGGCGGCGAGACCGGCGGCGACCTTGTCGAGCACGGCGGCGCACTCGTCCCAGCCGCGCGCGATGAACGCCTCCGGCGAGTCGGTCATCGGCTGACGCCGCCACAGTTCCCCGAGCCACTCTCCTCGATAAATTTTCCGCTGCTCATCGCAGCGTTCGCGGAGGGCGGCGAGGAGGTTGGCCGGCGTCAGGCCGTCGCGAAGCCAATACACCGCGTACGCCGTGAGCTCGCTCGCCGCGAGGCCCGTCGGATGCCCGTGGGTCAGTGCGGCCTGGAACTGTGCCACACCCGCCCGCTGGTCATCGGTCAGCCCGGGAACGAGCCCGACCGGGGTGACCCGCATGTTGGCGCCACAGCCCTTGGACCCGGCCTGGGTCGCCTCGACCCACGGGCCGCCCTCGGCCAGCGCCCCGATCGCCCGCAGGCACGTCATGCCCGGCGCGCGATCGTTCTCCGGGCTGTACGCCCAGTTCAGGAACCTGCGCCGGAGCACCGGTTCGAGCCGGGCCGCGTCCGGGTCGCGTACCTCCAGAAGCGCCTCACCGACCGCGAGCGCCATCTGCGTGTCGTCGGTGACCAGGGCCGGCTCGCCGTGCAACTGCCGTGGGCCGCCCGGGCCGTATCGGGAGACGATCGCCGGGTACTCCATGAACTCGGTGGGCTTGCCCAGCGCATCGCCATAGGCCAACCCGAACATCGATCCCGACGCAGCACGCATGAGGCAACTCTAGGTTCCCTCGTGTTCATCGCGCATCAACGGTCGGGGTGTGCGTCCGGCCCTCGCACGGCCGGAGCACCATGTATGCCATGCCGGATCCCCTGCAACCGGTGCTCGGCGGCGACATGCCGTTCGACGCGACCGCATTCGAGATCGAGTCTCGCGAAGAGCTCGACACCCACCTCGTCAAGAACACCCTGGCCGGGCTGACCGTTCTCGGTCTACGGCTGGACGGCAGTCCGCCCGATCTCGCCTCGGTCGACGTGCGCGACACCCTGTTCGTCGGGTGCCGGTTCGGATCGCCGGAGGTGGAGACCGACCTGATCCGGCGAGGCGCGCACGTGGTGCCGCCGTTCCGCACGCTGCCGTACCCGACCCATCCCGCGCTGCTCTACACCCCGGAGGATCTGGCCGCCGGGTTCGCCGAGAGCGGCTTCGCCGGGATGTACGACACGGTCGTCTACCGCCACTTCGTCGAGCGCGGCGGCGCGGTCCCGGACGTGCGTGAGGCGGTCGCCCAGCGGCTGCACGACGCCGGGATCGACAACGCGCTGGGCAAGGCGCTGGCCGCGTGGGCGTCGGTGCACGGCACCGCGGACGCGGTCGGGATCATGGGCGGGCACGCCGAGCCGCGCGGCTCGGAACCGTTCCGGATGGCCGCCACGCTGGCCCGGCAGCTGGCCCGGAGCGGGCGGCTGATCGTGACCGGTGGTGGTCCCGGGGTGATGGAGGCGGCCAACCTCGGTGCGTACTTCGCCTCCCGCTCGGAACGGGAACTGGCCGCGGCGATCGACATGCTGGTGCCGGCGCCGGACTTCCGGGATCACGACCCGTACACCGCGGCCGCGCTGAGTGTCCGGGCCAGTTTCCCGCTTCCGGCGGTCGACCTGGCCGACCGGCTGCGCTTCGGCGGCCTGGCCCTGCCGACCTGGCTCTACGGCCACGAGCCGGCCAACCTGTTCGCCGGTCAGATCGGCAAGTACTTCTCCAACGCCGTCCGCGAGGATTCGATTCTGCGGCTGGCCCGGGGCGGGATCGTCTTCGCGCCCGGCTGGGCCGGGACGGTGCAGGAGGTGTTCCAGGCCGCGACGAAGACGTTCTACCAGACCGACGGGCCGTCCGGAGCGTTCGTCTTCCTCGGCACCGAGCACTGGGCGAAGCTGCCGGTCGTCGACCTGCTGGAGACGCTGCTGGCCCGCTCGCCGCACGGCGACCAGTCCGGGCTGATCGTGGTCACCGACTCGATCGACGAGGCGATGACCGCGCTCACTCAGTGAACCCGCTGGTCAAGGGGGCTTGGCAGCGGGGCGCACACTGCGGACATGACGATCGTCCTGCTGCTTCTCACGGGCATCCTGCTCCTCGCGGCGCTTTCGTTCCTGACCCGGCGGCGCCGTAACGGCCGCGGCCCGGTCGCCAGGCGCCGGTCGGGCTCCGCCGGGTATGTCGACACCAACCTGGCCTACCTCCCGCCGGACGCCGGCGCCTCCGGGAGCTTCGGCGACTCCGGCAATTCCAATGACTCCGGCAACCACCACCACGGGCACGGCCATCACCATCACAGCCACCACGACTCCGGCTCGTCGCACCACGTCGGACACCACGACAGCGGCTCGTCCTGGAGCGACAGCGGTTCCTCGTGGAGCGACGGCGGCGGCTCGTTCGGCGGCGATGCCGGCGGCGGCAACTGAGTTCGGCAACGACGCCGGAAGCAGCAACTGAGCTCGACGGCGACGTCGACGGCAACTGAGCTCGACGGCGACGTCGACGGCAACTGAGTTCGGCGGCGACGTCGACGGCAACTGAGAGAGAAGAACCGAATGTTGACGATTGTGGCGATCTTCTTCGGCGTGATCATCGCGGTGGCGATCGGCGCCGCGCTCATGCGGCACGGCAACAGCGGCGATCCCACCTACACCCGGGCGGCACCTACCGGATACGAGGGCGGCGTCGCACGTCACTCCGGAGACGCCGGCGGGATCGGCGGCAACTGACCACCGCTCAGGCGATGTGGATGCGACGCCAGTGCGCCGCAGGAAGATCCTTCTCCGGTACGTCGGTGAGCCCGTTCTCGTCCATCGCGTTGTAGACGGCGAGACGGGCGTCGTCGAACAGGAACTCGATCGCGTGCAGCACCCGGGGACGCCAGTCGGCCCGCGTCGTCCGCTCGATGATGTTGACGGCGCGCAGCGGGCGGCCCCGGGCGTTCCGCAGCGCGGTGTGCGGGTCGGCGCGCCAGTCGAAGTGCTCGTACATGTCGATCGGGACCGCCATGTCGATCTGGTCCCAGGTGATCGCACACTCATCGAATTTACGGTGAGTAATCTCTACGCGACTCAGACCGAAGTCGAGGATGACCGGGCCGTCGGCGAACCAGCCACGCTGCGCAACATCCCAGAGCAGCCAGCTTGATCGCAACTTGCGCCCGATGAGCCGCACGAACATGTGTCGATGGGTGGCGGCGAGGGCCTCGGCATCGTGATGCCACTCGGGTTTCCAGCCCTCGATAGCGAGCACGATCACCGTCCCCTTGATCAAGACCGCCCGATCGTACCCATGTCGCTGTGTAACCACGCAAGACGACAACGGCCGATCCCCGCGTACGGGGACCGGCCGTTAGTTCGTCAGAGTTACTTGCCGAGGGAGGTGCCGGTCGAGCGCAGGTGCTCGGCGGCCTCGACGACGCGCTTGGCCAGACCGTTCTCGGCCAGCTTGCCCCAGGCGCGCGGGTCGTACGCCTTCTTGTTGCCGACCTCGCCGTCGATCTTCAGAACACCGTCGTAGTTCTTGAAGAAGTGGTCGGCGACCGGGCGGGAGAACGCGTACTGCGTGTCGGTGTCGATGTTCATCTTCACCACGCCGTAGTCCAACGCGCCGTGGATCTCGGAGAGCAGCGAGCCGGAGCCACCGTGGAAGACCAGGTCGAGCGGCTTCTCCTTGCCGTACTTCGCGCCGATCGCCTCCTGGATCTCCTTCAGGATCTCCGGACGCAGCTTGACGTTGCCCGGCTTGTAGACGCCGTGCACGTTGCCGAAGGTCAGCGCGGTCAGGTAGCGACCCCGCTCGCCCAGACCCAGCTTGGCCGCGGTGGCCAGGCCGTCCTCGACGGTCGAGTAGAGCTTGTCGTCGATCGCGGCGGAGACGCCGTCCTCCTCGCCACCGACGACGCCGACCTCGATCTCCAGGATGATCTTCGCGGCCGCGGCGGCAGCCAGCAGCTCCTCGGCGATCGCCAGGTTCTCGTCCAGCGGCACGGCCGAGCCGTCCCACATGTGCGACTGGAACAGCGGGGCGAGGCCCTTGTTGACGCGCTCCTGCGAGATGGCGATCAGCGGACGAACGTACTTGTCCAGCTTGTCCTTCGGGCAGTGGTCAGTGTGCAGCGCGATGTTGACCGGGTAGTTCTTGGCGACCTCGGTCGCGTACTCGGCGAGGGCGACGGCGCCGGTGATCATGTTCTTGATCGTCGGACCGGACGCGTACTCCGCGCCGCCGGTGGAGATCTGCACGATGCCGTCGCTGCCGGCCTCCGCGAAGCCCTGGAGGGCCGCGTTGAGCGTCTGCGAGGACGTCACGTTGATCGCAGGGTAGGCGAACGCGCCGGCCTTGGCGCGATCGATCATCTCGGCGTAGACCTCGGGGGAAGCGATAGGCATCAGTGCGCTCCTTGCTCTTTCAAACGGGAAGCAGAGGGCAGGACCGCGCTGTCCTCCAGAGGCAGTATTCCGCAGTCGCGGTGCGTAGCGGAAATCGCCCCGAAATTCGCGGCGCTGGCCCGTCAGTTAGGTACCAATGGGGCGTATCGCCACTGCTGGGTGTCGCTCTCCGTGGCCCGTGCCGGTTTGTCCGGCATCCGAGCGGGCAAGCGCGCACCATGAGACGGGAACCGGCGACACGAGAGGGGAGCCGAGGATGACGCGCCTGATGGACGAAGCCGACCTGGAGACACCCGAGGTGGACGCCGCCGAGCAGGCGGTCAGCGCGGTCCCGGCCTGGCAGGACGAGGAACCCGTGCCGGGGCCGGCCTCCGCCGAGGCCGGCGAGTGGGATGCCGAGGAGAACCGGATCGTCGCGTTCGACGACGACTACCGCTGACCCGTTCCGGGCCGCGCGCGACGCGGCCCGGAAACCTCACTCGGTGACGAAGCGCGGGTTCGCGGCCACCCACCTCGCCAGCTGATCCTCCCGAAGTGCCTGGTAGAGACTCTTCCACTCGGCGCTGTCGACGATCTCGCCGTCGGCCGTGGAGTGGAAGACCGGCTCGCCCAGGCCGATCAACGTCCTGATCTCCCGCACCGCGAGCAGCGCGTCGATCGCGATGCCGTCGACTCGGACGTGGTCGTCGCCGCCCGCGGACAACACCCGGCTGATCAGGGCCGGGCTCATGCCGTCGGCGACCAGTTTCGTCGCGAGCGCCCGCAGGAACAGCTGATTGTTCCGGTCCCGATCGAGGGAGGCCCGTTTCAGACCGTCCCGCCCCAGCAGGACGGCCGCCACGTCGTCCCCGTCGATGTGCTGACAGCCCCGAGCCAGCCCCTTTCGCCCCTGCTGGGCGGGGATCGCCTGGTCCAGGCACATGGTCACACCGCCGACCTCGTCGGTGACCGCCTCCGCGGCAGTGATGTCGACCGTGACCGTGGCGCCCGGCTCGACCCCGGTCAGCTTCGCCACCGTCGAGCGGATCAGCCCGGGGCCGCCGAGCGCGAGGGCGGCGTCGAGCTTCTGGCGGCCCTTGCCGGGAACGTCGACCAGGCCGTCCCGGGGCAGGCTCAGCATGTAGACCGCGCTGCGATCGGCCGGCACGTGCAGCAACATCACGGTGTTCGCCCGCTCGGTCGTCGTATCGGCCCGGCGGTCACTGCCGATCAGCAGCACGTCGATCGGGCCGGAGATCGGCGCTTCCGTCTTGATCAGGTCGGCCTGCCCCTCCAACGCACTCGCGTGGAGATCCACCCACGTGGTGGACACGACCGGTACCACGGCGCCGGCGAGCAGCACCGCGGCCGCGGCGCCGAGCGCTCGTCGCTTCGCACGGCGGCGCTTGAGGCGTACCCAAGCAAAATCGATGCGGGCTCGCACCGGAGCAGCCTCCGGGACCACCGCCTCCTGCCGCTCGAAGGCGGCACGCAGCTCATCCTCGATCATCTTTATCGGGTCTCCACCAGCTCGGCGCGGAGCGCCTCAAGCCCTCGCGAGATGGACGAACGGACCGTTCCGACGGCGCAGCCGAGGATGTCGGCGATCTCCTGGTCGGGCAGGTCCTCGTAGTAACGCAGCACGAGTGCCGCACGCTGGCGGCGCGGCAGACGGGCGAGCAGCGCCCACACCCGGTCCCGCTCGGCGCTCTCGGCGGCATGGTCGGAGGCCGACGCGACCACGGGATCCGGGTCGGCGCGCAGCAGCACCCGCCGCCACCAGGACGCACGGCGGGACTCGATGAACTGGTTGGTCAGGATCTTGCGGACGTAGCTGTCCGGCGAGTCGCTGCGGGCCACTCGCCACCAGTGCAGTTGCACCCGGAGCATGGTTTCCTGAACCAGGTCCTCCGCGGCGTGCGGATCGCCGGTCAGCATGACGGCATAGCGCAGCAACGCGCTCAGCCGGCTGTCGGCGAACTCCTCGTAGGTCACGGCCACCTCCGCTCCTACGACGGGCCCGGACATCGGAAACATTGCGGCGACCGGCGAATTAGATCGCCCCGGTCGCGTCGCGCTGCCACCATCGACGGCGTGCTGCTAACCATGACGACGACACACCGGCCCGCCACCGATCTTGGATACCTGCTGGTCAAGCATCCCGACAGGGTCCATCAGTTCGACATGCCCACCGGTACGGCGTTCGTCATGTTCCCCGAGGCCACCGAGGAGCGCTGCACCGCCGCGCTGCTGCTCGACGTCGACCCCCGCAAGCTGCGGGCCCGCGCCGACGCCTTCGAGCTGAGTCAGTACGTCAACGATCGGCCGTACGCGGCGTCCAGCCTGCTCGCCAGTGCCATCTCCAAAGTCTTCCGCAGTGCCCAGCGTGGCACGTCGAAGGATCGTCCGGAGCTGACCGCCCAGGCGATCCCGCTGGAGATCCGGGTGCCGGTGCTGCGCGGCCACGCCGACCTGGTCACGCGTCTGTTCGCGCCGCTGGGCTGGGCGGTGACCGCCACCCCCATCCCGCTGGAGCCGGAGCTCGGCGGCGACAGCCGTTACGTCGACCTGCTCCTGACCGGGACGCTGCGGCTGGCCGACGCGCTCAACCATCTGTACGTGCTGCTCCCGGTCCTGGACGACGCCAAGCACTACTGGGTCGCGCCGGACGAGATCGAGAAACTGCTGCGGTCCGGTGCGGGCTGGCTCGCCGGCCACCCGGAGAAGGTGCTGATCGCCCGGCGATACCTGGCCCACCGCAAGTCGCTGGCCACCACCGCGCTGGAACTTCTCGACGCCGATCAGCCGGTCACCGAGGAGGAGTCGGAGCTGCCGGTGGCCCGCAAGGCGCCGCTCGCCGGTCAGCGGCGCGACGCGGTGCTCGCCGCGCTGGCCGAGGTCGGTGCCACCCGCGTGCTCGACCTGGGCTGCGGTCCCGGCGCGTTGCTCGGTGCCCTGCTCAAGGAGCGACGGTTCACCGAGATCGTCGGTGCCGACGTCTCCGCCCGGGTGCTGGAGCAGGCCGAGCGCCGGCTGCGCCTGGACCGGATGCCGCCGCGCCAGCGTGACCGGATCAAACTGATCCAGACCGCGCTGACGTACCACGACGACCGGCTCGACGGGTACGACGCGGCCGTGCTGATGGAGGTGATCGAGCACGTCGACCTGCCCCGGCTCCCCGCCCTGGAAGCGGGCGTGTTCGGTCGGGCCCGGCCCGGTGCGGTCGTCGTTACCACGCCGAACGTGGAGTACAACGTGCACTACGCGGGGCTGACCGGCATGCGGCACTCGGATCATCGCTTCGAGTGGACCCGGGCCGAGTTCGCCGCCTGGGCGGAACGCATGGCCTCGCGCTACGACTACACCGTGTCGATCCGCGGCGTCGGCGACGAGGACCCGACGACCGGCGCACCCACCCAGCTCGCCCTCTTCAAGAAGATCGAAGCCACCACGGAGGTGACCGCATGATCGACGTTCCGGAGCTCAGCCTGGTCGCGCTGGTCGGCATCTCCGGATCCGGCAAATCGACATTCGCGCGCCAGCACTTCAAGTCGACGCAGGTCCTCTCCTCGGACTACTTCCGGGGTCTGATCGCCGACGACGAGAACGACCAGGCCGCGTCCGCGGAGGCGTTCGACGCGCTGCACTACGTCGCCGGCAAGCGGCTGGCCGCCGGGCGGCTCACCGTCGTCGACGCCACCAACCTGCAGCCGCACGGCCGCGCCGCCCTGGTCAAGCTCGCCCGCGAGCACGACGTGCTGCCGGTCGCGATCGTTCTGGACGTGCCCGAGGCGGTCGCGTGGGAACGGACCCAGGCGCGCGAGGACCGTACGTTCGGTCGCCAGGTCCTCACCCGGATGCATCGTGACCTGCGCCGATCGCTGGGTCAGCTGACCCGCGAGGGGTTCCGCAAGGTGCACGTGCTGCGCGGGCTGGAGGAGATCGAGGCGGCCGAGATCCGCTACGAGAAGCTCTTCAACGACCGCCGGGACGAGCACGGGCCGTTCGACATCGTCGGCGACGTGCACGGTTGCCGCAGCGAATTGGAGGCGCTGCTGACCCGGCTGGGCTGGGAGCTGATCCGGGACGACGCGGGCCGGCCGGTCGACGCCGTACATCCGGAGGGTCGAAAGACGGTCTTCGTCGGTGACCTGGTCGATCGCGGGCCGGATTCACCGGGGGTGCTGCGGCTGGTCATGGGCATGGTCGCGAACGGTCACGCGATCTGCGTGCCGGGCAACCACGAACAGAAGCTCGCCCGCAAGCTGAACGGCCGCAACGTTCAGCTCACCCACGGCCTGCCGGAGACGCTGGAGCAGCTCGAGGCCGAGCCGGCCGAGTTCGTCACCGAGGTCCGCACCTTCATCGACGGCCTGGTCAGCCACTACGTGCTCGACGACGGGAAGCTGGTGGTCGCGCACGCCGGGCTGAAGGAGGCGTACCAGGGGCGCGCCTCCGGACGGGTGCGCAGCTTCGCGCTCTACGGCGAGACGACCGGCGAGACCGACGAGTACGGCCTGCCCGTGCGCTACCCGTGGGCCCAGGACTACCGCGGTTCGGCCGCCGTCGTCTACGGCCACGTGCCCACCCCGCGCGCGGAGTGGATCAACAACACGATCTGCCTGGACACGGGTTGCGTCTTCGGTGGCGCACTGACCGCGCTGCGCTGGCCCGAACGCGAGCTGATCGACGTGCCGGCCGAGAAGGAGCACTACGCGCCGGTCCGCCCGCTCTTCACCACGACGTCGGAGCCCGACCGAGGTCTCGACATCGCCGACGTCATTGGCCGCAAACACCTCGATTACGGGTACGGGCGAACCACCGTCCCGGCCGAGAACGCCGCCGCCGCGCTGGAGGTGATGGGCCGTTTCGCCGTCGACCCGGAGATCCTGGTCTGGCTGCCGCCGACGATGGCGCCGTGCTCCAGTTCCACCGTCGACGGCTACCTCGAGCACCCGTCGTCCGCCTTCGCCGACCTGCGAGCGGCCGGAGTCGACCGGGTCGTCTGCGAGGAGAAGCACATGGGCTCCCGCGCGGTCGTCCGCGTCTCGGCGTCCGGGAAGGGGGACGCGATCTGGACCCGTACCGGCCGGCCGTTCTTCGGCCCGGAAATGGATGGGCCTCTGCTCGCCCGGGTCCGGGCCGCGATCGAGCCGATCCTGGCCGAGCTGGAGACCGAGTGGCTGCTCCTCGACGCGGAACTGCTGCCCTGGTCGGCCAAGGCCGGCAGCCTGATCCGGGAGCACTACGCCGGGGTGGGCGCAGCCGGCCGGGCCGCACTGCCGGCCGCCCTGGACGTGGTGAACCGGGTCGCCGGCCGCGGGCTGGACGTGACCGCGCTACGTGACCGGCTGGGGCTGCGCTCCTCGGAGATCGACGGCTACTCGGCGGCGTACCGGGCGTACGTGAAACCGACCGAAGGTCTGCGGGGTGTCACGCTGGCGCCGTTCGCGGTGCTGGCCGGGGCCGGGGTCTCCTACGCCGGCAAGGATCACGGCTGGCACCTGGCCATGGCGGATCGCCTGGTCGCCGCGGACCCGGAGCTGTTCACGGCGACCCGCCGGATGATCGTCGACCTGGCCGACCCGGCCGCCGAGGCGGAGGCGACCGACTGGTGGCTGACGCTGACCGGGGCCGGCGGCGAGGGCATGGTGGTGAAGCCGTACGCCGGTCTCGCCGCCGTCGACGGCAAGGGCCGGCTGGTGCAGCCCGGCGTGAAGTGCCGCGGCCGGGAGTACCTGCGGATCATCTACGGCCCGGAGTACACCCGGCCGGAGCAGCTCACCCGCCTGCGGCAGCGCAACCTGGGCCGCAAGCGGAACATGGCGCTGCGCGAGCACGGGATGGGCCTCGCGGCGCTCGACCGGCTGGCCGAGGGCGCACCCTCGTGGCGGGTGCACGAGCTGGTCTTCGCGATCCTGGCGGCGGAATCGGAGCCGGTCGACCCGCGGCTCTGATCGTTTTGCGGTGGATGCCTTGTTCCTGTCCGTAGACACAAGGCATCCACAGCAGTCGTACAGGTTGGCCGCACCGGACGGCCGGTACCCTGCTAACCGTGGACATCCGTGCGCTCACCGAGCAGCTCGCCCTCAACCCGCTCGACGCGGCCGACCTGCTGCACACATTCGGCCTCTACGGCGTGTGGGCCATCCTCTTCGCGGAAACCGGCCTGCTGGTCGGCTTCTTCTTCCCCGGCGACTCGCTGCTCTTCCTCGCCGGAATCGCCGCATCGCCGGTCGCCGACGCGATCTTCGGCGACGGCACCCAGATCTCGTTCGCCGGTCTGCTGATCGGTGCGCCGATCTGCGCGATCGCCGGCGCCCAGTTCGGGCACTGGCTCGGCGCGAAATATGGGCGGAAGATGTTCGAGCGTCCCGACTCCAAGCTGTTCAAGCGGGAGTACGTGGAGAAGGCGGAGTACTACTTCGAGAAGTTCGGCCCGGCCAAGGCCGTGGTCCTGGCCCGGTTCATTCCGATCGTGCGCACGTTCCTGAACCCGGTCGCGGGCACCCTGGGCATGCCGGCCCGCAAGTTCTTCATCTGGAACGTCGTCGGCGCCGTCCTGTGGACCGACGGTGTGCTGATCATCGGGCACGCGCTGGCCAAGCAGATCTACGACGCCATCGGCGACAAGATCGACCACTACATCCTGCCGGTCGTGGTGCTGATCGTGCTGATCTCGGCGCTGCCGATCCTCATCGAGTTCCTCCGCGAGCGGAAAGCCAAGAGGAACGGCACGCACCAGGGCCCGCAGGCGTCCGCGGCGGTCGGCGTGGTCGCGGCGGCCAGCATCGCCGGGCTCGCCGAGGCAGCCCACCTGCACGTCAACGACGACGAGGACGACGAGCGGAACCGCCGGCCGCGTTCGCACCGCGCCTGACCCTTCGTCCACCACCCGGCCGGTCCTGGCTTCCAGGGCCGGCCGCTGTGTTCCCAGATCAAAATCCCTTCCGCCGTACGTCGTCAGCCCGCGCCCGCGCCCCCGCTGACCACCCCGGCCCCGCGCCCCGCTGACCACCCCGCGCCCACCGGGCGCCCACGCCCGTTCCGCGCGGCCCACTCCGCACGGCCCAGCCCCACTCCGCACGGCCCAGCCCCACTCCCGCACAGCCCGGGCCCCACTCCGCACGGCCCAGCCCCCGCCGCACGCTCGCACGGCCCGGCCCAACTCACGCACTTCTCGGCCGCGCCTCGCGCACACATCGCTGCCTCTCGCATCACGCCGCACCCGCGCGGCCGATCCGGCTTCGCGCTCGGGCACCCCGTCGCCGTCTCGCGCCCGCGGCGCCTGTGTCCGCCCCGCGCCCGCAGCCTGTCTCCGCCCCGCCCCCGCAGCGTCCCGCAGCCTGCCCCCGCAGCGCCCCTGCAGCCCGTCTCCGCCCCGCCACCGCAGCGCCCCTGCAGTCCGTTTCCGGCCCGCCACCGCAGCGCCCCTGCAGTCCGTCTCCGGCCGCCCTCGCGGGGCGCGCCGGCTCGCGTCATCCGCTCGGCGCATGAAAAAAGCCTGGCCGGAGATGGCCAGGCTCAGTCGACAGGACGCGATCCAGCCGGCCTTAGGGACGGCCGGCTGGCAGCGTCGATGGGTCCGCTCAGACGGTGACCGCCGCGGACCCGGAAAGCCGGTCCAGAAACTCCTCCGGGCAGTCCCGGAGATTCTCCAACCGACCGGCAGCCAGCGCTCTGTACGTCAGCGAGGCCGCCTCCTCGAGGTTGCGGGCGCGCTTGTGCGCCAGCTCCACCGAGTCACCCATCACCACGCAGCCGTGCTGGCTGAGCACCAGGCAGTCGGTCCCGTCCGCGGCCATCGCCGCGGTCATCGCGGCGAGCTCGGTCGTGCCCGGCAGCCGGAACGGCACGGTGGACACTCTGCGCAGATAGAACGCGTGGTCCGTGGTGACGATCCGGATGTGCTCACCCAGCGCGTCCAGCAGCAACGCCGTCTGCGGGTGCAGGTGCACCACGGCGTTGACGTCCGGCCGGGCGCGATAGAGCGCAAGATGCAATGCCAGCTCGCTGGTCGGCTCGACCCGCGGCGGTGGCAGAGCGCCAACCGTCGCGACCGCACCGTCCGTGATGCTGACCGGCACGAAACTCGCCCGGCTGAGCCGGTCGAGCCAGGCGCCGCTCGCGGTCACCCAGATGGCTTCGTCGTCGGGAATCCGGGCGGACAGGTTGCCGCCCGAGCCGCAGACGAGACCGGCCTGGACCACGTCGTAACCCACGTGCGCGAGCTGATCACGCAGGTCACCAGGCACGTAGTTCACCCGTTCCTCCTCGAATCGCCAGGGGTGGCCAGGGAAGAGGTCCTCGGCCTGGCGTCACGCCCCCATGTTTCAGTGACGCCAGGCATTGCCCACGGATCAGCGAGCCTTCTTGGTCGCCCGCTTACGGGGCGGCGTCAGCAGGTCGGCAATCGTCGCGATCGCGGTCGGCACGAGCCGGTAGTAGGCCCACACTCCCCGCTTCTCCCGCTCCAGCAGACCCGCCTCGGTCAGGATCCGCAGGTGGTGACTCACAGTCGGCTGCGAGAGGCCCAGAGGAGCCGTCAGGTCACAGACACAAGCCTCACCGTCCGTCGCGGACTGAATAAGGCTCAACAGCCGCAGCCGTGCCGGGTCGGCGAGCGCCTTCAGCACTCCCGCCAGGCGCTCGGCGTCGGCGCGTTCAATTGGCTCGCCGGCAAGCGGCGAGATCTGAGGCATCGTCATTTCCGCCAACGCAGTTCCCACGATCTCCATCCTTCCACCAACTGCATCGATTCTCCTGCATGTGAGCAGGAACGAACCGGCTAACTTTCAGGCCGTAAGGCCGACATCGATCGCCGTGTCGGTCAACCGCCGGCACGGGCCGGATCCCCGAACCGCACCACTCATCCGATCAACCTTTCCGCCGACACCGACTTCGGTCTCTGCCTCCTGCAACGCCTCAGCCGCCACTTGGTCGCTACCCATCCGTGTCGAGCTCTCGATCCCCTTCTCGGGAGTGAGCCAACCCACATTGTCAATTCATCGATTGTTTCGGTTCACGACCCAGAACGATGACTCGGCACGGAACGCGTCGACACCATCACGCCACGCTGCGCGATCAACGGGCCGCTGCGCGCCTCACGACCCGATGAAAGCACGACGCCACGCTGTGCGACGGGCAATTCAGTGATGAATTTACCCAGGTCGTGCCGTGCCTTCATGACATCGAGCGTACTGGCTTGAAGGAAACCGGAATCTTTCGCCCCGCCGGGGCGGAACCGAACTATTGACCCAGCTCTCTTCATGGCTCTGTAAAGAAGGTTTACCGAACGGACAACGGATCTCGACCTTTCCCGGAGACCATAGATGCAGCTCAAAGCAGCTAACACCGCCACGGTACCCATCCACCCCTCAAGATGACCTGGTAGCCGCGCTGTGAGAGTGCTGTGAACCCCGGGAATCACGTTTGTCCGTCCAGGCGAAAACACCCACCGGATGGCCGATCTAGTGCTATCCGGACAGCCGATCGGGTGACATCGAAGGAAACCGTCCGTACCCGTTCGAGTGACCCACAGTTGTCGATGGAGAACCGGATCTAGGCGTCCTTCCGCATGGTCACTCCGATGACAACCGTGAGTATTCGTCATCGGATCCAGGCCCGAACCGCCTCCGGTCCGATCATCCCACCGCGGAACGTCTCCGATGTGTCCTTACCCACTCTCCGTAGCCGAACCCGGATTTGAACCTTCGGCCGAACCGTGCGTTACAGCGCTTGACGATCGAAGGTGCCCTTTCAGCGATCTCCAAGGAGCCCGCAACAAATTCACGAACCGGTCCACTCCGGTCAGCTACCCGACTGGCCGTTCACCCCTGCGTGGACGGCCCCCGCCCCCTCAACTGACGCGCCCACGTCGAACCCGGCCCGTACCCCGACACGGCCCCCGATCGATGTGCTCAGGTCCGGCACTGCCCTCACCACACAGCCGAGGGGCCTCACCACACGGGCGGACGGCAGACGGGCCCGACCGCATAGCTGCCGGCTGACGCATCCAACGCCCAGACGGCCCTTCTCCACGCAGCGCAGCGCTCAAACATCAGCGGCTCATTTCCAGCGCTCTCCGCCACCCCACGGCAGTCGATCTCGCCAGGACCATGAGGGCACGACGGCCCTGCCCGGCGTGTCCAGGCTCACCCAACGCCGGGCGACAGAACAGGGCTTGTCAGGCTGGCCGATCGTCCTCGGCAGGCCGAACCGGGACCCCCTCGGGCTCATGGGAAAGACCCGTAGCCGAGCCGACTCCGCCGGATTCACCGGAGCGACCCACAGGTGAGGAAGCTCCACCGGACTCGTCCGACGGGGCTCCCTCGGCCGCGCTGGATGAGTTCGACGGACCGGCCTCAGCAACGGCCGTGGACGGCGCGTCGACATCCAGCGGCGTGGCAACAACCGGTGGCGTGCCGGCGACGGGCGGCGTGGCAACGACCGGCGGCGTGGCAACAACCGGCGGCGTGGCGGAAACACCGCCCACGGGCGGGTAGTTGTTCGGCGATGCAGGTGGTTGAGACCCGGACGAACCAGCAGGCGCCACCGAGGTCTGCGCGGCGGCATCCGCCACAGACGGCGGCGACGGAACGTCCGTGGACGGCGAAACAGGCCGCATGTAAGCGGAATTGTCAGCAGGCGGCACAGTCGGGGTGAAGCCATGGCCCGCAGGCGGGGTGAAGCCGTCGCCCGCAGGCGGGGTAAAGCCGTGGGTCCCTGGTGGGGCATATGGCGAGCCCTGCGCCGGCGGGAAGCCCGGAACAGCACCCGGTGAGCTGGGCGGACCGAATGGGCTGGGCGGACCGTAGGAGCCCGGAGCACTGTAAGAACCGGGAGCGCCGCCACCGCTTGACGGACCGTAAGAACCGGGAACACCGGGCTGGGCAAACGGACCCGGGGCACTGGGCTGGGCAAACGGACCCGGGGCACCGGGCTGGGCAAACGAGCCCGGGGCACCGGGCTGGGCGAACGAGCCCGGGGCACCGGGCTGGGCGAACGAGCCCGGCGCGGCGAACGACTGCGGATACGGCCCGAAGGCAGGGTTGGGGTGAGCGGACTGTGCCGGGGCGGGACCGAAGAACGTGCGCGGCGCGACCAGCAGCATCGCGCCGACCGCGGCGTAGGCCAGCACCTGCAGACCGGCCACGACGACGTTGAGGCCGATCCACCCCGCCGGGTACGCCGAGCCGAGCGCGTCGCTGATCGAGCCCGGCGCCGGGTCACCCGAGCGCTGGGCCAGAACGGTGATGAACGAGGCGAGACCGCCGAGCATGCCGAGCACGCAGACGACCAGCGAGACGATCCGGGCAACCCGGCTGCCGCGGCGCAGGCCCAGGCCGAGCACCACGAGCAGCGCGAAGAACAGGATCGACAGGACGGCGGCGAGCGCGGCGTCCAGCCAGATCACGGTGACGAACTGGTCTGCCGCGTCGCCCGAGGTCGCCCCCCGGAACCGGCTGACCGTGCCGGCGGCAACGGCGACCGTCGCGATCGAGTAGCAGAGGCCGGCCGCGCCCATGAGCCAGAGCAGGAATGAGGCGGTCGTCACGGCGGGCGGGCGCGCGCTGGTGGGCGGCGGAGGCGCGGTGACGGGTGGCACGGCGGCGTAGGACATCGAGGGCTCCCGGTGTTCGGTTGGCTGGAAACCTATCGCGTCTTCGGGATCCGGGGCGGGCGGACCGGAACGCCTGTGGATAACGGAACCGGCCCGCCTGTGGACAGGCGGGCCGGTTCGAAAAACCTCGGCCAGGATTGGCGAGCGTCGGCGATCAGGCCGAGTCGCGCGGCGGCCGCTCGTCATCCGCCGGCGGAACCAGCGGGGCCGGCGGAACGGATGGAGTCGGCGGAACAGGAGGTGCCGTGGAGGCGGGCGGGCCCGAAGCCGGCGGAGCCGACGATGGCTGATCGCCAGGTGACGAGCCGGTTCCCGGAGCAGCACCGGACGACGAGCCCGGAGCCGTGGGCGGCAGCCCCCACGGGTCACTCGGCGGCCCGAATTCGGACGGCGCCGGCGAGCCCGGCGCCTGGAGGCCGGACGGCTGAGAACCGGGCGGCGGGGTCAGCGGCGGCTGAGGCGGCAACGCGGACGAGGAGGGCGGTCCGGACGCGGGTGGCGCCGATGACGGCGCCTGCCAGGGGTTGGCGGGGTAGCTGGGCGCGCCGTAAGGCGGCGGGTAGGCGCCAGGCTGGCCCGGGTACGACGAAGGTTGCCCCGGATACGGCGCCGGCTGTCCCGGATGCGACGAAGGTTGCCCCGGATACGGCGCCGGCTGTCCCGGATACGACGAAGGTTGCCCCGGATACGGCGCCGGCTGTCCCGGATACGACCCGGCCTGACCGGGATACGGCGCAGGCTGTCCCGGATACGACCCGGCCTGTCCTGAATACGGTCCGGGCTCGCCCGGGTAGGTCCCCGGCGCTCCGGGCGACGTAGGCCCTTCGGGCGCAGCAGGCGCTCCCGGCGCTCCCGGGGAACCGACCGGAGGGCTGTAGGAGGGCTGACCCGGATACGGCGGAAGCCCCGGAGCAGGCTGCCCGGGCTGCCCGAACCCGGACTGCCCCGACCCCTGCCCCGGCTGCCCAGATCCAGGCTGCCCCGCCCCAGGCTGCCCATACCCAGGCTGCCCAAAGCCGGGCTGTCCAAAGCCGGGCTGACCAGCACCAGGCTGTCCAAAGCCGGGCTGACCAGCACCAGGCTGCCCATACCCAGGCTGACCAGCACCAGGCTGACCGAACCCAGGCTGCACCGCACCCGGCGGCGGGTACGCCCCGGGATAGGGCTGGCCATACCCACCCGGATACCCCGGCTGCTGATACGGGTTCCACCCGGCCACCGGCTTCCGGAAGAACCGGTTCGACGGCGGCACCGCCAGCAGGATCACCGCCGCGATCAGCGCGGCGAGCGAGACCAGCGTGAACCAGACCCCGATGCTGTCGAACCATCCGGGCACCGACCCGTCGAGCAGCGCGTCCAGTTGCCGCTGGCTGGGCAGCCCCCTCGTGTCGTCGGCGTTCCCGGCGATCACCGAAGCGAAGTCGGTGATCAGCACTCCCGCGGTCTGCGGCACGATCACCGCGCAGCACATGAGCAGGCCGGCCACGACCCAGGTGATCACTCGCGCGGGCTGCTTGCCGCGGAGGTTGAAGAAGCCGAGGAGGCCCATCCCGATCCCGATGATCAGGTAGAGCACGATCAGCAGTACCGAGTATCCGACGACGGTGGCGCCGAGGTCGGCGAACTCCGTGCCGCTGTATGCCGCGTCGTAGACATCCGCGGCCTTGCTGAGCGCCGAGAAGGTCAGGATCCCGTACACCACCTGGATGGCGGCGACCGCGAAGAGCAGCGCGGACGCGATCGTCACGGTGACCGGCCGCCCGTGCGGTGGCGGCATCGGCGGATACGGCGACGGTGGATACGTGGGAACGGTCACAGAGTCCTCCTCTAGATCCGTTCACGGTATCGGTCGGGAACCAGGTCCCGCGACCGGCACGCACCCTGGGCAACGCTGTGGCAACATCGGGCGACGATGATGCAAATGCCCGCAAAGGGTCGCTCGATCGAGGGGCGACATTGCTGGCCGCCACCCCCTAGACTTCCTTGACATGGCGTCCGGCAGGCTCCAGAGACCTCCAGTGACGCCTGCTGCCCGCACGAGTCGCCCGCCCCGCTCACACATCGCCGGGGCCGAGGCAGACCGATTCCGGGCGCCTTCCCGATTGCGCCGGCCGCGTGACCACACCGCGGCCGCCCCAGACCTGACAAGGACCGGTGAGTCCCATGCCGCACGCAGACACCTTGACCGTCGTTCACCATGACGACACCCGGACCCGCTTCAAGGACGTCCGATATCAACTCCATCGGGACGGGATCAGGATCTGGTCCGCGGATGGCGAGCACGCCATCACGGACATCCTGATGACCCACGCGTACCGGCAACGAGAAGAAGCTTCGTAGCGAGAAGTGAAAGCGAAAAGGGGCCCCGAGGGGCCCCTTTTCCATGGGAGCTAACCGGCCTGGATCGTCAGCCCGTCACCGGTCTGGTTGGTCGAGACCAGCACGCTGTCGCCGTCCTGAATCTCCCCGGCCAGCAGTGCCTTGGCCAGCAGGTCGCCGATCGTGGCCTGGACCAGTCGCCGCAGCGGCCGGGCGCCGTAGATCGGGTCGTAGCCGTGCTCGCCCAGCCACGCGACCGCGTCGTCCCCCACCGACAGCGTGAGCCGCCGCTCGGCGAGCCGGGCCCGCAGCCGGCTGAGCTGGATGTCGACGATCTCCCGCAGGTCGTCCTTGGTCAGCGCGTGGAACACCACGATGTCGTCGAGCCGGTTCAGGAACTCGGGCTTGAAGTGTGCCCGGACCACGGCCAGTACCTCGTCGTGCCGTTCCTCGTCGCTCATCGTGAAGTCGGCCGTGGACGAGCCGAGGTTCGACGTGAGCACTAGGATCGCGTTGCGGAAGTCGACCGTGCGGCCCTGCCCGTCGGTGAGCCGCCCGTCGTCGAGCACTTGGAGCAGCACGTCGAAGACGTCCGGGTGGGCTTTCTCCACCTCGTCGAGCAGGACCACGCTGTACGGCCGGCGACGCACCGCCTCGGTGAGCTGTCCACCCTCCTCGTAACCCACGTAACCGGGTGGGGCACCGACGAGACGGGCCACGGAGTGCTTCTCCCCGTACTCGCTCATGTCGATGCGGACCATCGCGCGCTCGTCGTCGAAGAGGAAGCCGGCCAGGGCCTTGGCCAGCTCGGTCTTGCCGACGCCGGTCGGGCCGAGGAAGAGGAAGCTGCCGGTGGGGCGGTCCGGGTCGGCGATGCCGGCTCGCGCCCGGCGGACCGCACCGGCGACCGCGGCGACCGCCTCCCGCTGGCCGATGACCTTGGCCTGCAGGGACTCCTCCATGCGAAGCAGTTTCGCGGTCTCGCCCTCCATCATCCGGCCGGCCGGGATGCCGGTCCACGAGGAGATCACTTCGGCGATGTCGTCGGCGCCGACCTCCTCCTTGACCATCGGCGGCTCGGTGTTCTCCTCCTCCGACTCGGCGGCGGCGTCCATCTCCTTCTCCAGGCCCGGGATCACCTCGTAGAGCAGGCGGGACGCCTGGAGCAGGTCACCGTCGCGCTGCGCTCGTTCCTGCGCGGCCTTCGCCTCGTCGAGCTGCTTCTTCAGCTCACCGACCCGGTTCAGGCCGCCGCGCTCGCGCTCCCACCGGGCGTTCAACGCGGTCAGCTCTTCCTCGCGGTCGGCGAGGTCACGGTCGAGCCGCTCCAGCCGGGCCACCGACGCGGGGTCGGTCTCCTTGCTGAGCGCGAGTTTCTCGACCCGCATCCGGTCGACCTGGCGCTGCAGCTGGTCGAGCTCGACCGGCCGGGAGTCGATCTCCATGCGGAGCCGGGAGGCGGCCTCGTCGATCAGGTCGATCGCTTTGTCCGGGAGGAAACGGTCACTGATGTAGCGGTCGGAGAGGCTGGCCGCGGCGACGAGCGCGGCGTCGGTGATCTGCACCCGGTGATGTGCCTCATACCGGCCCTTGAGCCCACGAAGGATGCCGATGGTGTCCTCGACGGTCGGCTCGCCGACCACGACCGGCTGGAAGCGCCGTTCCAGCGCCGGGTCCTTCTCGATGTGCTCGCGGTACTCGTCGAGCGTGGTCGCGCCGACCATGCGCAGCTCACCGCGGGCCAGCATCGGCTTGAGCATGTTGCCGGCGTCCATCGAGCCCTCGCCCTTGCCGGCGCCGACGACCGTGTGCAGCTCGTCGAGGAACGTCACGACCTGCCCGTTCGAGCTGCGGATCTCCTCCAGCACGCTCTTGAGCCGCTCTTCGAACTGGCCCCGGTACTGCGCGCCGGCGACCATCGCGCCCAGGTCCAGGGAGACGAGCGTCTTGTCGCGCAGCGATTCCGGCACGTCACCGGCGACGATCCGCTGGGCGAGCCCTTCCACGATGGCGGTCTTGCCGACACCGGGCTCTCCGATCAGAACCGGATTATTTTTGGTACGCCGTGAGAGCACCTGCACCACGCGCCGGATCTCCGCGTCGCGGCCGATCACCGGGTCGATCTTGCCCTCACGCGCCTGTGCGGTCAGGTCGACGCTGTACTTCTCCAGCGCCTTGTAGGTCTGCTCGGGGTCCGCGTTCGTCACCTTGCGGTCCCCACCGCGCACCTGCGGGAACGCCGCGACCAGCGCCTCCTCGGTCGCACCGGCGCCTTTCAGGGTCTGGCCGACCGCGCCGCCGCCCCGGGCCAGGCCGGCCAGCAGGTGTTCGGTCGAGATGTACTCGTCGCCGAGGGGCTGGGCGATCAGCTCGGCCTCACCGATCGCGTTCACGAACTCGCGGGAGAGGCTGGGCTCGGCGGTGCTGGCGCCGCGGGCACTGGGCAGCTGCTCGACGGCGCGGGCGGCGGCACGGCGTACGTCCGCGGGATTTGCACCGACCGCACGCAACAGTGCGGGCGCGGTGGACCCGGCGGTGTCCAGCAGGGCGAGCAGCATGTGCCACGGCTCGACCGTGGCGTGCCCGCTCTGTGCGGCGTTGGCCACGGCGCCCTTGATCACGTCGCGGCTCTTGGTGGTCAAACGTTCGGCGTTCATGAGCTCCCCTGATCGGCGTCCCACCGGGTGTAACCCAACAGACTTGAGCGTATTCCACTCAACTTTACCTCCTCCGGGCAGACCCGTGGTGATGGTGGCCACCACCGAGAGCGCTCTCCAGCCGAAGGGCCGTAAGTTCGAAGGGTGACGCGCCTCCTGTCCCGGCGGCTGCTCCCGCTCGGCTTCATCTTTCTCGCCTCCGGGATCGCAACCGCGGTGGTCGGCCCGTTCCTGGGGCTGTTTCTCAGCACCGCGGTGCACGCCGGCCCCGTCCAGGTCTCCGCGTTCCTGATCGTCGCCGCGCTCTCCGGCGTCGCGATGTCGCAGGTCCTGGCCCGGATCTCGGATCGCCGGCCGATGCGCCGCACGCTGCTGATCGCGGCCGCCCTCGCCGGGTGCGCCGGCACCGGGCTGACCTCGGTGGTCCGCAACTACTGGGTCCTGCTGGCGCTGACCGTCACGGCCACGGCGGTCGCCGGCTCGTTCTACCCGCAGTCGTTCGCCTATGCCCGACAGGTCCTGACCAGCGAGAACCCGACCCGCGCGGCCATGGGGATCAGTTCGCTGCGCACGGTGTTCTCGATCGCCTGGGTGGGTGGCCCACCGCTCGCCGCGATCCTTCTGGACAAGACCGATTTCCGGTACGTCTACGGCACCGCCGCCGTGCTCTACCTGATCGCGGCCCTGATCACCACACGCTGGCTGCCCGAGTTGGAGGCGCCCGCGCCAGCCACCAAGGGCGGCCGTGACGACTTCCGCCCGCCGCGGGCCGCCTACCCGATCATCGGCGGGTTCGTGCTGATCACCACGACAATGGTCCTCGGCGTGCAGGCGATGTCGTTGTTCGTCACGAAGAACCTGCACGGCAGCGTCGGGGACTCGGGCCTGGTCCTCGGGCTCTGTGCCGCGCTGGAGATCCCGCTGATGCTGGGCTTCGGCGCGCTGAGCACGCGGGTGCCGCTGCGCGTGCTGATCCTGGCGGGCGCGGTGAGCGGGGTGGCGTACCAGGCGCTGGCCGCGGCGGCGCACTCGGTGTGGATGCTGGCCGCCGCCCAGGTGCTGAACGCGGTGTTCATCGCGACGAACTCGGGGCTCGGGATCTCGTACGTGCAAGATCTGATGCCCTCGCATCCGGGCCGGGCGACGACGATGTTCACCAACACGTTCCCGCTCGGGCAGATCCTGGCGGCACCGCTGTTCGGCGTCGCCCAGGGGTACGACTACCGCCTCGCCTACATGATGAATCTCGGTCTGGCAGTTCTCGGCCTGATCCTGCTGCTCATCGCCCGCCCGCCGGCCCGGACCCCGATCGAGCCGATCCCGGGGATCAGGACGGGGAACGTCTGACGGACGCGACGCAAGTCACTGCTCGCGGGCTAACGTGGTGATCGTGCGCGTACGGGTGGAACAGACTCCGCTGCCGGGAATCGGCGTCCGACACGATCTCGTGACGTCCTCGGGGCGGACCGTCGGGGTGGTCTCGCACCGCAACGGTCGCCGCGACCTGGTGCTCTACGACGTCGACGACCCGGATGCCTGCCTGGCCTCGATCCCGCTCACCGACGACGAGGCCGAGGCGCTGGCCGACGTCCTCGGCGCGTCGCTGATGCTGGGCCAGCTCGCCGGGCTGCGCCAGCAGGCGGCCGGCCTGCTCACCGAGCAGATCGCGCTGCCGGCCGGCTCCCGGTTCGTGGGCCGCCGCCTCGGCGACACCCGTGCCCGCACCCGCACCAGCGCCTCGATCGTCGCCGTGCTGCGCGACCGCGAGGTGATCCCCTCCCCCGGCCCGTCCTTCCAGTTCGAGGCGAACGACGTGGTCGTCGCCGTCGGCACCCGCGACGGGCTGGACGGCGTCACCGCCATCCTGGCCGGCGACACCACCGGCTGACTGAGCCAGCCCGCGGCGGAAAACCAAAGGAAAACCGGGGGTTGGAGTGCACCACACCACCGTCCTGCTCATCGAGATCGGGGCGCTCCTGTTCGGCCTCGGGATGCTCGGCCGGGCGGGCCGCCGGTTCGGGCTCTCGCCGATCCCGCTCTACCTGCTGGCCGGTCTCGCCTTCGGGCAGGGCGGCCTGGTGCCGCTCTCGGCCAGCCAGGAGTTCATCGGGATCGGTGCCCAGATTGGGGTGATCCTGCTCCTGGTCATGCTGGGTCTGGAGTACTCGGCCGACGAGCTGGTCGGCAACCTGCGTTCGGCCGCCCCGGCCGGTGTCATCGACATGCTGCTGAACGCGCTGCCCGGCGCCCTGTTCGCGGTGTTGCTGGGCTGGGACGCGAAGGCGGCGCTGGTGCTGGCCGGGATCACCTGGGTCTCCTCGTCCGGAGTGATCGCGAAGGTGCTCGCCGACCTGGGCCGGCTCGGCAACCGGGAGACGCCGGTGATCCTCTCGGTGCTGGTCATCGAGGACCTGGCGATGGCGTTCTACCTGCCGATCGCCACCGCGGTACTGGCCGGGGTGGGGCTGCTCGGCGGGCTGAGCACGCTCGGTGTCGCGGTGGTCACGGTGATTGCGGTGCTGGTCGTGGCGATCCGTTACGGCGGCCCGATCAGCCGGTTCATGTCGGTGAAGGACCCGGAAGCGCTCCTGCTGAGCGTTTTCGGTCTGACGCTGTTCGTCTCCGGCGTGGCCGCTGAGCTGAAGGTTTCCGAGGCGGTCGGGGCGTTCCTGGTCGGGATTGCGCTCTCCGGCCCGGTCGCCCACCACGCCACCGAGATGCTGTCGCCCCTGCGTGACCTGTTCGCGGCGGTGTTCTTCGTCTTCTTCGGGCTCTCCACCGACCCGGCCGACATGCCGCCGGTGCTGCTGCCCGCGCTCGGACTGGCCGCGCTCACCATGCTGACCAAGATCACTACGGGTTACCTAGCCGCCCGGCGCACCGGGATCGCGCTGCCCGGGCGGCTGCGAGCCGGCTTCGCGCTCACCCCTCGCGGCGAGTTCTCGGTGGTCATCGCCGGGCTCGCGGTCGCTTCCGGGGTTGAGCCGAGACTCGCTCCGCTCGCCACCGCGTACGTGTTGATCACCGTCGTCACCGGCCCGATGCTGGCCCGCCTGCCGGACTACGGCTGGTTCAAGCGGCTGGTGCACAGACGGATGGCAGCACAGCGTTCCACGACAAAACCGCTGCCCACGGTTGAGTGATCTTGGTAACGAACAGCACAACCTGGGGCAAAGCCAAAAGTTACTGTCCAGTATCTGAATGTGAACTCTTGACACTTCCGTTCACTCGTTGATCGCGCTACCGTTGCGCCGCGACGACTCTCTGTATTGGGACGTTCGACACGCGCGACGGACGGTGTGATTCCTGTCGCGGTTCCGGACGGGTGAATAAGGCGGCGGCGTTGAGTGTGCGAGAGGCGACTTTCATCGGGTTCGGCAACCCGGTCGACCCCCGGCCGGCCGAGCTGGAGGCGTGGGCTTACCACCCCGAGGCAGTGCCGCTGAGCACGATGCCGAAGGACTGGGACCTGCTGATCTCCGGCGATGTGCTCGGCCCGACCCTGTTCGAACTGGCCATGGACCGGCAGTGTCCGGCCCGCCGGTTCGCGCAGCACTGTATGTACATCTACGCGGCGGACGGCGTTCGGCAGAACGCATCCAGCCAGCGCAAACGGCGGCTCAAGAAGTTCATGGAGCGCGCCGAGCAGGTCGGCGACGAGCCGATGCAGATATGGGCGCACAACTGCCGGGTCCTGATGACCCGGCCGGAGTTGTTCGACCACCACGACTGGATGGAGGGCGGCCTGGTGCGCAACCCGCGGCGGGTCGGCCTCTTCAACCGAAGGTAATCATTCGGTCACTACATGCAGTGACGGCGGCTCTCCGAACCGGAGGGCCGCCGCTTCTGGTTTTCCGACACTTCACTTGTCCGGAGAGCGGCGCGGGCGCCACACCACGAGAGCGGTCGAGTGCCTCTCCTGACGAACAAGATCACCCCGGCCGGCGTACGGGTTCATCGACTCCAGCTGAGCGATGCGCTCATACGCGTCCTCCAACTGGTGCTCCAGCTCCGTGACCCGCTGCTGCAGGTCGCCGACGAGCTGCTCCAAGCCGATGATCCGCTTGATGCCGGCCAGGTTGACGCCCTCTTCCTGGCTGAGTTTCTGCACCTCGCGGAGCAGGGCGACGTCGCGCTGGCTGTATCGCCGGCCACCGCCGCCGGCCCGGCCGGGCTGGACCAGCCCGAGCCGGTCGTACTGCCGGAGCGTCTGTGGGTGCATCCCGGCAAGCCGGGCGGCCACCGAGATGATCAGGACCTTCGCGTCGGAGGCCTGTTCCACCGAGATGCTGATCTCTTCATACATGTGCCACCTCCGGAAGGTCCCTAGCCGGCCTTGCGCAACCGCGCTTCGAGCCGTTCCCGCCCGGCCGGCGGGGTCAGTTTCGCGAAGTTCTCCAGCGCGTCCCGGGCCTCGCCGGTGACGCCGGACGGAATCTGTACCTCGACGGTGACGATCAGGTCGCCCGACTGCCCTTCCTTACGGCTCACGCCCTTGCCCCGGGCCCGCAGCTTGCGGCCGCTCGGCGTACCGGCCGGCACCCGCAGCGTGACCGGGTTGTCCAGGGTGGGGACCCGCAGGTCGGTGCCGAGAACGGCCTCGGCCACGGTGATCGGGACGGTCAGCGTGAGATCGTCGCCGCTGCGCCCGAACAGGTCGTCGGGACGCACCTTGACCTGCACGTACAGGTCGCCGGCGGGACCACCCCGGTCACCCGGCTCGCCGCGGCCGGACAGCCGGATCCGCTGCCCGTCGGCGACACCGGCCGGGAACCGGACATTGATCGTCCGGCTCTTGGTGACGCCACCGGTGCCCCGGCACTCCGGGCACTTCTCGTCCACGATGCTGCCCGAGCCCTGGCACTCACGGCACGGCTCGGAGAAGCTGAACGACCCCTGGTTGCTGGAGATCAAGCCGGTGCCCTGACACTTGGCACACGCGCGCGGCGTGGTGCCCGGCTTGGCCCCGCTGCCGTGACAGGTGTCGCAGGCACCCGGGGTGCGCAGGGTCAGCGGCAGCGTGGTGCCCCGCACGGCCTGCGCGAAGTCCAGCGTCACCTCGGTCTCCACGTCCCGGCCGCGCTGCGGGCCACGCCGCCCGGCCGGATTGCCCGGAGCGTTGCCGCCACCGGAGAAGATCGAGCTGAAGATGTCGGAGAAGCCGGTGCCACCGAACCGGCGGTCCGCACCGCCGGCCCCGGCCGCGCCGGTGAACCCGCCGAACAGGTCGGACGGGTCGAACTGCGCCCCACCCGCGCCGGGCCGGCCCGCACCACGACGGAACGCGCCCGAGCCGAACAGGGAGCGCATCTCGTCATACTCTTTGCGCTTCTTGTCGTCGGCCAGAACGTCGTACGCCTCGGAGGCGGCCTTGAATTTCTCCTCGGCCTCCTTGTTGCCCGGGTTCCGGTCGGGGTGCAGGTCGCGGGCGAGCTTCCGGTACGCCTTCTTGATCTCGTCGGTTGTGGCGGACTTGTTCACGCCAAGAACGGCGTAGAAGTCCTTCTCGAGCCAGTCCTTCGAGCTCACCCGGTCCACCTCCTCGACTTACGGGTGAAGTCCCGCCCGCCGGCGAACCGGCGGGCGGGACCACAACGGAAACTCACTCCGGATCGGCGACGGCGACCATCGCCGGGCGCAGCAGCCGCTCGCCCAGCGTGTAGCCACGACGCATCACCTCGACGCAGGTCGCCTCCGTGACATCCGCGGACGTCTGGTGGGCGACCGCCTCGTGGCGATTCGGATCGAACGGGTCGCCCTTCTCCCCGAAGGCCACCAGGCCGAGCTTGCCGGTCACCGCGGTGAGCTGCTCCGCCACCGAGGCGAACGGCCCGACCAGGTCACCGTGCTCGCGAGCCCGGTCGATGTCGTCGAGCACCGGCAGCAGCGCGGTGAGCACCGCACCGGTGGTCTGCTCGGCGGCCGCGCCCCGGTCGCGGTCGACCCGCTTGCGGTAGTTGGCGTACTCCGCCGTCACCCGCTGCAGGTCGTGCGTCCGCTCGTCGAGCTCGCTGCGCACCGCCGCCAGCTCGGCACCGAGACCGTCGGGCTTGGTGTCCTCGGCCACCCGAGCCTCGTCCTCCTGGTCAGGTGCGCGGTGTGCCCCGCGCTTCTTCTTGGGAGCCTCTTCGGTCGTCGAGTCGATCTCGCCCTGGATGACTTCCCGCTCGGCCGCCTGACCGTCGTTGTCGTCGTCCTTGGCACTCACTTCTTGTCGTCCTCCACGATCTCGGCGTCCACGACGTCGTCGCCACCGCCGGCCGGGCCGGCACCGGTCGCGCCACCGGGGGCACCGGCGTCCGCGGGACCGGCCTGCGGGGCCTCACCCTGGGAGTAGAGGGCCGAGCCGGCCTCCTGCGAGACCTGCGACAGCCGCTCGTGCGCCGACTTGATCTTCTCGATGTCGGTGCCGCCGAGCGCGCCACGCAGCTCGCCGAGCGCCTCGCCGATCTTGTTCTTGCTGTCCTCGGGGAGCTTGTCGCCGCTCTCGGCCAGGAACTTCTCGGTCTGCCACTGCAGCTGCTCGGCCAGGTTGCGGGCCTCGGCGTCCTCGCGGCGCTTCTTGTCGTCGTCGGCGTGCGACTCGGCGTCGCGCATCATGCGCTCGATGTCTTCCTTCGGCAGCGCGGAGCCACCGGTGATCGTCATCTTCTGCTCCTTGCCCGTGCCCAGGTCCTTGGCGGACACGTGCACGATGCCGTTCGCGTCGATGTCGAAGGA
Source organism: Actinoplanes sp. NPDC020271 (assembly GCF_044388125.1). NCBI lineage: Bacteria > Bacillati > Actinomycetota > Actinomycetes > Micromonosporales > Micromonosporaceae > Actinoplanes > Actinoplanes sp. NPDC020271. The sequence continues at coordinate 208,233 of NZ_JBIRWQ010000011.1, read as the reverse complement.
GACCTCGATCTGCGGGACGCCACGCGGAGCCGGCGCGATGCCGCTGAGCTCGAAGGTGCCGAGCTTCTTGTTGTACGCCGCCATCTCGCGCTCACCCTGGTAGACCTGGATCAGCACGGACGGCTGGTTGTCGTCGGCCGTGGTGTAGACCTCGGAACGGTGCGCCGGGATGGTGGTGTTGCGCTCCACCAGCTTGTGCATGATGCCGCCCTTGGTCTCGATGCCCAGGGACAGCGGGGTGACGTCGAGGAGCAGAACGTCCTTGACCTCGCCCTTGAGCACACCGGCCTGCAGCGCGGCACCGACGGCGACGACCTCGTCCGGGTTGACGCCCTTGTTCGGCTCGCGGCCGATCAGGCTCTGCACCAGCTCGGTCACGGCCGGCATCCGCGTCGAGCCGCCGACCAGGATGACGTGGTCGATGTCGGAGAGCTTGACGTCGGCGTCCTTGATCGCGGACTCGAACGGGCCCTTGCACCGGTCCAGCAGGTCCTGCGTCATGCGCTGGAACTCGGCCCGGGACAGCGAGGTGTCCAGGTGCAGCGGGCCGTTCGCCCCGGCGGTGATGTAGGGCAGGTTGATGCTGGTGGTGGTGGCAGCGGACAGCTCGATCTTGGCCTTCTCGGCGGCCTCACGCAGACGCTGGAGGGCCATCTTGTCCTGCGAGAGGTCGATGCCGTGCTCGCCGCGGAACGTCTTGACCAGGTGGTCGATGATCCGCTGGTCCCAGTCGTCGCCACCGAGGTGGTTGTCACCGGAGGTCGACTTGACCTCGATGACGCCGTCGCCCAGCTCCAGCAGGGAGACGTCGAACGTACCGCCACCCAGGTCGAAGACCAGGACGGTCTGCTCCTTGGAGCCCTTGTCCAGGCCGTAGGCGAGCGCGGCCGCGGTCGGCTCGTTCACGATCCGCAGGACGTTCAGACCGGCGATCTCGCCGGCCTCCTTGGTCGCCTGACGCTGGGCGTCGTTGAAGTACGCCGGGACGGTGATGACCGCGTCCGCGATCTGCTCACCCAGGTACGCCTCGGCGTCGCGCTTGAGCTTCATCAGCACCCGCGCGGAGATCTCCTGCGGGGTGTACTTCTTACCGTCGATGTCGATCGACCAGTTGGTGCCGATCTCCCGCTTGACCGAACGAATGGTCCGGTCCGGGTTCGTCACCGCCTGGCGCTTGGCGACCTCGCCGACCAGCACCTCGCCGTTGCGGGCGAAGGCCACGATCGACGGCGTCGTCCGGGAGCCCTCCGCGTTGGCGATGACGGTGGGCTCGCCTCCTTCCAGAACGCTGACGCAGGAGTTCGTGGTGCCGAGGTCGATGCCGACCGCACGTGCCATGGTGTGTTCCTCGCTTCAACAGGGTTGAGTGGAGCCGACTCAATGATGCCACGGGTCTGCACACCGTCAAATCGAAGTTGAGTCGGAGCCGCGCAAGTCGAGCGCTGAGCGCCCTCTTCGCACATACCTGTCCGGTCACGGCATACCGGTTCCCGTTGCTCGACCTGGATAGATCGTGCACGCTTTATCCGTGACGACGCACGGAGACGCGGTCGGTCCGTCGGCCCCATCCGCCGTCCCTGCCGTGGAAATCAAGAAAGACCAGGTCAGCCCTGTGCGAGCAGACCTTTCCGATGGTACGAGGTCCGACCTCGCCCGTCCGGCGAACAAGGAGAACGGCATCAACCCGGTCGCACCCCCACCCACCGTGGGCAGGCTCGTGGCGGCACTGAACCGATTGCACACCGCACTCGGTACGGTCTCGTACCCCTTGGTGCTGCCCTCCGCCGAGGAGGCGCGCCGCGTCGGGTCCGCCCTGCTCGCCCAGCTCGACGACTACCTGCTCCCCCGGCTGGCCCGGCTCGACGCACCACTGCTCGTGGTGGTCGGCGGCTCCACCGGCGCCGGCAAGTCGACGCTGGTCAACAGCCTGATCCAGGAACCGGTCACGACGGCCGGCGTGCTGCGCCCGACGACGCGCTCGCCGGTCCTGGTCGCGCACCCGGAGAACCTGGGCTGGTTCGAGCAGCCACACCTGCTGCCCGGGCTGATCCGCACCGTCAAGACCAGCGACGACCCGAACTCGTTGCAGGTGATCGGCGCTCGCGGCATCGGCCCCGGCCTGGCCCTGCTCGACGCGCCGGACGTCGACTCGGTGGTCGACCACAACCGCAAGCTCGCCGCCCAGCTGCTGGCCGCGGCCGACCTGTGGTTGTTCGTCACCACCGCCGCGCGCTACGCCGACGCCGTGCCCTGGGAACTGCTCAAGACCGCCCGCCTGCGCGGCACCGTGATCGCCCTGGTACTGGACCGGGTGCCGCTCGACGCGGCCGCCGAGATCTCCGCGCACCTGGGCGAGATGCTGACCGAGCACGACCTCGGCTCGGCACCGCTGTTCGTCCTGCCGGAAAGCGAGCTGGACACCCGCGGCATGCTCCCAGCCCCGGTCATCCAGCCCATGCAGCAGTGGTTCGCCCAGCTCTCGGCCGACCCTGCGGCGCGTGACGCGGTGGCCCGGCAGACGCTCAACGGGGCGCTGGCGGCACTGGTCCCGGCGGTGAACGGCCTGGCCGACGCGGCCGAGGACCAGACCCGTGCGGCGCAGGCACTGGACGAGCGGGCCGCGGCCGCCTACCGGGCCGCCAAGCAGACCGTCCGGGACGGGCTGCAGGACGGGCGGCTGCTCCGCGGCGAGGTGCTGGCCCGCTGGCAGGAATTCGTCGGCACCGGCGAGTTCCTCCGCACCCTGGAATCCCGGGTCGGCGCTCTCCGCGACAGGTTCGTCGCGGCCGTCACCGGCCGTCCCGAGCCCAGCCGCAGCCTGCAGACCGCGCTGGAGTCCCAGCTGGTCACGCTGCTGCGCGGGGTGGCGACGGATGCCGCCGAGCAGGCGTACACGTCCTGGCAGCAGCACCCGGCCGGCGAGGCGCTGCTGCTGCCGGAGCTGAAGAGTGCCTCGGCCACGCTGCCGGAGAAGACCGACCGGATGGTCCGGGACTGGCAGAAGTGGGTGCTGGACCTGGTCCGGCGCGAGGGCGGCGACAAGCGCTCGGTCGCCCGTGGCGCGGCGTACGCGGTGAACGGCGCCGGGCTGGCCGTGATGATCGCCGTGTTCACCTCGACCGCGTTCATCCCGACCGGCCTGGAGGTGGCGGTCGGGGCCGGGACCACGGTCGCCGCGCAGAAGGTGCTCGAGGCGGTCTTCGGGGACCAGGCGATCCGTACTCTCGCCACGCGGGCCCGCACCGAACTGGTCGCCCGTTTCGACGAACTGCTCGACGCCGAGGCCGCACGGTACGCGGAACGCACCGCGACCGTGCGCCTCGAAGCGGAACCCGGCACACTGTTGCGCCGGGCCGCCGCTGAGGTGGAGAGCGCCAGGAAGGACATCGCGTTGACCGGATCGGGGTCATGAGTCTGGTGGAAAAGGTGCGGGACACCGATCGGGTGGACGCCGAGGACCTGACGCGGCGGCTGGAGGCACTGACCCGGTTCCTCCGGCTCGTCGATCCGTACCTGCCGGACGGCGAACTGGTGACGGCGCACACCCTCGTGGAACGGGCCAGCGGGCGGTTGACGCTGTCGCTGGACCACACCGTGGTGGCGCTGGCCGGCAGCACCGGCAGCGGCAAGTCCAGCCTGTTCAACGCGTTGGCGCGGTTCAAGCTGTCGCCGGTCGGCGTGCGGCGGCCGACCACCGGCACCGCGCACGCCGTCGTCTGGGGTCCGCTGGAACCCGCCAACCGACTGCTCGACTGGATCGGGGTGCTGCCTCGGCAGCGCTTCGTCCGGGAGAGCGCGCTGGACGGCGACGACGAGGCCTCGCTGCGCGGTCTGGTCCTGCTCGACCTGCCCGACTTCGACTCGATCGAGCAGGCCCACCAGCTGGAGGTGGACCGGCTGCTCGGCCTGGTCGACCAGATCGTCTGGGTGGTCGACCCGCAGAAGTACGGCGACCGGATCCTGCACCGCGCCTACCTCTCGCAGTTCAACACGCACGCCGGCGTGACCATCGTGGTGCTCAACCAGGCCGACCGGCTGAGCGCTCCGGACACCGAGGCGGTCCTGGCCGACCTGAAGCGCCTGCTGGAGGAGGACGGGCTGACCGGCGCGCCGGTGCTGGCCTCCTCGGCGAAACAGCCCGGCATGCTCGGCGAGCTGCGCGACGCGCTGGAGGCGACGGTCGCCGGGCGGCAGGCCGCGCTGCGCCGCCTCGCCGCCGACGTCGACGTGACCGGCGAGGAACTGGCCGCGATGATGGGCCCGCCGGCGGCCGAGGACGAGGTGGACCGCGCGACCGTGCGTCAGCTCACCGACGCGCTCGCGGCCTCGGCCGGGGTGCCCGCGGTCGCCGACGCCGCCGCCGCGGCCTACCGGCAGCGCGCCGCCGCGGCCACCGGCTGGCCGCTGGTCCGGGGGCTGCGCCGGCTGCGTCCGGACCCGCTGCGCAAACTGCACCTCGGGGAGAAGACCGCGACCGACGGGGTGTCGACCGACGTCGTGCCACGAACCTCCCTCCCGGAGGCCGACGCAGCCCAGAAGTCGGCGGTCGGCCTGTCGGTCCGTGCGGTCGCCGCGCGGGCCGCGGCCCCGCTGCCGGAGGTGTGGGCTCCGGCGCTGAACGCCGCCGCCCGGTCGAAGACCGGTGACCTGCCGGACGCGCTGGACCGCGCGATCGCCACCACCGACCTGGGCGCCGATCACAAACCGGCCTGGTGGCGGTTGGTCGGCGGGCTGCAGTGGATCTTGCTGGCCACGGCCGCCGCCGGATTGATCTGGCTGGTGCTGGGCTATGCGATGAGCGCGCTCGGCCTGCCCGACATCGGCGACCCCAAGGTGGGGGCGGTGCCGCTGGCGACCCTGCTGCTGCTCGGTGGGCTGGGTCTCGGCCTGCTGCTCTGGCTGCTGCTGAAACCGCTGGTCGAGGCGGGCGGGCGACGCGCCCGGCGCCGGGCCGAGCAGAAGCTGCGGGCCGCGGTGACCGACGTCGGCCGTGAATATGTGGTCGCGCCGGTGCGTGAGGTGCTCAACGCGTACGCCCAGGCGCGTGAGGCGCTCGGCGTGGTGCGTTCGGAGTAGTTCGGGGAACATGCCGCGGGCGGTAGGCTCGCGGCATGCCGGCACCCCACAGCGTGTACGAGGCGGTGCTGCACGCGGCCCGCGACGTGATCAAGCTGGACTGCGCGCTGGACGCCGAGATGCTCGGAACAGCGCTGCTGGGCAGCGTTTACTCGGTGGCCCAGGATGATCGGGCCACCGCCGTCCGGGAGTTCGTCGGCGACTTCCTGACCGCGACCGGCGGCAGCACCGAGCCGGCCGCCGCGACCATCCGCGAGGTCTTCGCCGCGCTCGTGCCCGATGCGACCGGCGCCGACCGAATCACGCACGACACGCGGGGCCCCTCGTGGGCCGGGCAACTGGGCCGGGTCCGGCCGATCGGGTTCCACGCCTACGGCGACGTGTACGGCGACCAGACCTCCTACCTGGTGACGTTCGCGTACGAGGATGCCGCCCTCGGTGGCCCTGAGCACGCCATGGTGGTCCTGGTCGACCACAACATCGGCATCGTCAAGGACCTGTTCGTCTCGTCCGCCGCCGATCAGGTGCTGGGCTCGGTGCGCGCCGTGTGCGAGCAGGACGAGCTGACCTGGTTCCGCGACGAGGACCCGGGCCGGCTGCGCGACGAGGTGGCCCGGCACCTGGCGATCACCGACGAGCTCGGCGAGCTGCCGGCCGACGGTTCGCTGGCCACCGACCGCGCGCTGGTCGCGTCCCGGCTCACGATGCTGCCCGCGGCCACCACCCCGCCGCTCGACGAGCCGGCCGGTCCGCCCGCGGCCGAGCTGCTGCGGGACTTCCTGGCCTCCCCCGAGGCGGCCCGCGCCGGGCTGGCCGGGCCGGAGACCGACCAGCCGTCCCTGCAGTTCTGCCTCGGCCTGCTCTTCGACCACGCGGCCACGCTGCCCGGTGGTGATCCGCTGCGCTGGAGCCCGGCCATCGCCGGCCTGTTCCTGCTGGACTGGGTGCATCGCCGCGCGGTGCTGGACATCGACGACGCGGCGATGCTGCCCCAGGTCGTGCGCGCCTGGTCGGCCTATGCGACGTGGCGGCGCGGGCTGCCGGCGGCCGCGATCGCCGAGACCGCGGCCGAGGTGGAGAAGCTGGTGCCGGAGTTCGTGCGGCTCTACTCCACCGGTGAGCGGCGCAGCGCGGCCACCGCGGCGGTCGCCCAGCTCATCGCCGAGGGAGTCGACCCGAACGACTCCGAGGCGATCGACGCCTGGCTCCAGGCCAACCAGGACCGCTTGGGCGACGAGTAATCACGGTCTGGCCCTCGACCACCGCGCATTGCGCCCGCCGATGTCGAGAGGTTCGGAAACGGCGAGCGCAGCGTCGTCGGTCCCGGACCTCTCGGCGTCGGCCGCCAGGGGCGCAACGCCACCGAGCGCAGCGAGGCCGTCAGCATGGTGGCGACCCACCCGTGAGCTGCGCTGACGGGCCGGGGTCTGCTCGTCGTGGTAGGTGTGCTCGGCGCGGTGGTGGCCGCGGTAGGGACGGTTGGTGATCCGGCCCTCCTCGGAGCGGGGCTGCGTCATCGAGCGACGGACGTTCCGGCCGGCGGGGTAGCTGTACTCGACTATCCGGGCGGCGTTGACGTGGAGCGGGCGTTCGGTCACGGCTGTCCTCCGGCTGGAGTCGGACCGGTTCGGGGCCGGTCGGGGATGGGGGAACGGAAGGCGGCTTCGCACTCGTGATGCGAGGAGTCGTCGGGATCCGGGTCCTCGGAGTCCTCGTCGTGGTCGCCGGAATCCTCGGAGTCGTCCCGGTCGGCGTGCGGCTCGTCCGCGGAGGGCTCGTCCGCGGGGACGTCGTCCGCGGACGGCTCATCCGCGGGTACCTCGTCTATGGACGGCTCGTCTGTGGACGAGTCGTCTGTCGACGAGTCGTCTGTGGTCACGGCGTCCTGGCTCGCGGGCCCGTCATCACTCCGGCCGTCCGCATCGTCATCGGAATCGTCATCATCTGAAGAATCCGTTTTGTCCCAGGCGGATCCGTCGAACCGCGGCCGCTCGCCGGGCGCGACGCGACGGGCCAGTGGACGCTCCCATTCGTCGTCCGGAACGGCCGGCAGGCCCGGGACCGTGGGGAACGCGGCGATCGGGCTGGGGCGCGAAACTCCCTCGTCAGCGGGCTCCGGCGGACTGTCCACAGGCGAACTCGGGCGCGTCGCCACGACGGACGGACCGTCGTCGGGGACCGCGGGGAGTCCGGACACGGTGGGGGTAGGTGCGCCGGGGCCGGCTGGGGGCGACGCACCGGGCGACACTCCCGAGGGCTGATCAGGAACGGACGGGGGTCGCCCCGGGTGGTCGTACGCCGAAGGGTTGGGGGTTGGGCTTGAAGGCCGCACCGGACCGGTGACCGGCGGCGGCAGGAACGGCGCGTCCATGGCGCCGGTGCGATCCTTGCCGGCGATCTCGCTGGTTCCGATCGTGACCACGGCGAGCGTCGGCACCGAGGCGAGCGCGACCAGCATCGCGACCAGCAGGACGTATCGGCGGGCCGGCCCGGAGAGGCCGTGGTCCTCGCGGTACACGCCGTTGAACCGCTTCCGGAGCACCTTCAGGGGCGGCTCGAAGCCGTCGTCGTCGGGCAGGTGCGGCACGCGGGTGTCCCTTTCGAACCAAAGATCAACCTAGATCCGTCTCGGTCAAAGGGGTGAACGACCCATGGCCCGTTCGGCAGCGGCGGGGTCGGCGCATTCGCACGACCGCGAGAGCATGAAAGGGATTAAAGCGGACAAATACCCTTAACGATGCGTCAACAGAAAATCTCTAATCGTGATCCACGGGCTCTCGCAGCCGTCGTTACCTCTGTCAGGATGAAGGCGACGGCACCGCCGCCGTCGTCTCCGCCGACCAGCGGGGCTACGGCGGGCCGTCCTGGCCGGGACACAGTCTCGCCGGAACGTCGCGCGGCAGCCTCACCCGGCATATGCGCGGCTACCCCAGTGGTCCGCCTCGTGGATCGGGCGACACCCGCCGCGGGCGCAGAGAGATACAGGGAGACACGGATGGCGAAAGGCAAAGCCGCAGCGGCACCCCCCTCGTCCGGGGGCAGTGACGCTCCGGCGGGCGGCTTCGTCCAGCTGCTCACGCCCGACGGTGAACACCTCGGCAGCGTCACCACGGCGGACGGGACCACGTACTCGGTCGACTTCACCGACGAGGAGTACCGCGGGCTCTATCGCGACCTGGTGACCGTTCGGCGTCTGGACGCCGAGGCGACCGCTCTGCAACGGCAGGGCGAGCTGGGGCTCTGGGCCAGTTTGCTGGGTCAGGAAGCGGCTCAGGTCGGCTCCGGCCGGGCGCTGCGGAAGCAGGACATGGCTTTCCCCACCTACCGCGAGCACGGCGTGCTGTACTGCCGGGGCATCGACCCGATCATGCCGTTCGGCCTGTTCCGCGGCGTGGACCAGGGCGGGTGGGACGCGAACGAGCACAAGTTCAACAGCTACACCATCGTGATCGGCTCGCAGACGCTGCACGCGACCGGCTACGCCATGGGCATCACGATGGACGGCAAGACCGGGAGCCCGGACGGCGAAGCCGTGATCGCCTACTTCGGCGACGGTGCGACCAGCCAGGGCGAGGTCAACGAGTCCTTCGTCTGGGCCGGGGTGTTCAACGCCCCGATGGTCTTCTTCTGCCAGAACAACCAGTACGCGATCTCCGAGCCCCTGGAGCGGCAGACCCGCATCCCGCTGTACCGGCGGGCACTCGGCTACGGCTTCCCCGGCATCCGGATCGACGGCAACGACGTGCTGGCCAGCTACGCCGTGACCCGCGCCGCGCTGGACAACGCCCGTAACGGGCAGGGCCCGACGCTGATCGAGGCGTACACGTACCGGATGGGTGCGCACACCAGCTCCGACGACCCGACGCGCTACCGGATCGCCTCCGAGGTGGAGTCCTGGAAGGCGAAGGACCCGATCTCCCGCGTCCGTGCGTTCCTCACCAAGCAGAAACTGGCTGACGAGGACTTCTTCGGCGAGGTCGACGAGTCCGCCCGCACCCTCGCGCTGGACCTGCGCGAACGGGTGCTGGCGATGCCCGACCCACAGCCGGTCACGATGTTCGACCACGTCTATCCGAACGGCTCGCCCGAGATCGACGAGCAGCGTGCCGCGTTCACCGAGTACCACGCGTCGTTCGAGGGGAGTGGGCACTGATGGCCGAGACGATCACCCTGGGCAAGGCCCTCAACCACGGCCTGCGCCGAGCCCTGGAGAAAGACCCGAAGGTCGTCGTCATGGGTGAGGACGTCGGCAAGCTCGGCGGCGTCTTCCGGATCACCGACGGCCTGCAGAAGGACTTCGGCGAGGACCGGGTCATCGACACCCCGCTGGCCGAGGCCGGCATCGTCGGGACCGCGGTCGGCCTGGCCATCCGCGGTTACCGCCCGGTCTGCGAGATCCAGTTCGACGGGTTCGTCTTCCCGGCCTACAACCAGATCGTCGCCCAGGTGGCGAAGATGTTCTACCGCTCCAAGGGCAAGGTCCGGGTGCCGATCGTCATCCGGATCCCGTTCGGCGGTGGCATCGGCGCGGTCGAGCACCACTCCGAGTCGCCCGAGGCATACTTCGCGCACACCCCCGGCCTCAAGGTCGTGACCTGCGCCAACCCGGCCGACGCCTACACGATGATCCAGCAGGCCATCGCCTCCGACGACCCGGTCGTCTTCTTCGAGCCCAAGCGTCGCTACTGGGAGAAGGGCGAGGTCGACCTGGAGGCGCCGCTGACCGGCGCCTACCCGCTTCACTCGGCCAGGGTGGCGCGGCCCGGGGCCGACGCAACAATTTTGGCGTACGGGCCGATGGTGCGCGTCGCGCTGGACGCCGCGGCCGCCGCCGCCGAGGACGGTCGCAGTCTCGAGGTCATCGACCTGCGCACCCTCTCGCCGATCGACTACCCGGTGATCTTCGAATCGGTCAAGCGGACCGGCCGTGCCGTCGTGGTGCACGAGGCCCCGGGCAGTGGCGGCCTGGGCGGCGAGATCGCGGCCCGGATCACCGAGGAGTGCTTCTACTCCCTCGAGGCGCCGGTGCTGCGTGTGACGGGGTACGACATTCCGTACCCGGCGGCCCGCTCCGAGGAGGAGTACCTGCCCGACCTGGATCGGCTGCTCGACGCCGTCGACCGCTCGTTCGGCTGGTGACCCCGATGTCGCGGATCAAGGAATTCAACCTGCCCGACCTGGGTGAGGGCCTGACCGAGGGCGAGATCCTGGCCTGGCTCGTCAAGGTCGGCGACACGATCGAGCTGAACCAGCCGATCGTCGAGGTGGAGACCGCGAAGGCGGCCGTGGAGATCCCCGCGAAGTGGGGCGGGGTCGTCACGAAGATCTTCCACGAGGCCGGCACCACCGTCGAGGTGGGCCGCCCGATCATCTCGATCGACACCGACCCGGGCGCCGGGGACCTGCCCGAGCCGTCCGCCGAGTCGCTGGCCGCGGTCACCATCGCTCCCAGCGAAGGCGCGGTCGAGCCCGGGATGGTCGGTTCGCCGGCACCCGCGGCGCCGGGCGTCGGGCGTACGCCGGTGCTGGTCGGATACGGCGTCCGGGAAGCCAGTGGGAAACGGCGGCCACGGGTCAGCACTCCCGCTACCTCGGCTCCGGTTTCGGCCGTCCCCCCGGCGGCCGAGTCCGTCGCCCCCGTCGCCCCGGTGACGCCTGCGCGCAGTGGGCCGGTGCTGGCCAAGCCGCCGGTCCGGAAGCTTGCGCGTGATCTCGGCGTCGACCTCGCCACGATCGCGGGGACCGGGCCGCTGGGGTCGGTGACTCGTGACGACGTACACAAGAAAGCCGCCGAAGGCGCCGAGAAGCCGGCGGCGAACGTCGCGGCCCGGCCCGTCGCGGTGTTCGACGCGTCGCGTGAGCAGCGCATCCCGGTCAAGGGCGTGCGGAAACTCACCGCCGAGAACATGGTCGCCTCGGCGTTCACCGCGCCGCACGTCACCGAGTTCCTGACCGTCGACGTCACGCGCAGCATGAAGGCGCTGGAGAAGCTGAAGGCCCGGCGTGACTTCGCCGACCTCCGCGTCTCCCCGCTGCTGCTGGTGGCGAAGGCGGTGCTGCTCGCGGTGAAGCGCTACCCGATGGTCAACTCGTCGTGGTCGGCCGCCACGAACGAGATCGTCATCAAGGAGTACGTGAACCTGGGGATCGCCGCGGCGACCGAGCGCGGGCTGATCGTCCCGAACATCAAGGACGCCGGTCGTCTCAGTCTTCGGGAACTGGCCGAATCACTCGACGACCTCGTACGGACGGCGAAGACCGGCAAGACGCCGCCGGCCGACATGGCGCACGGCACACTCTCGATCACCAACGTGGGCGTGTTCGGCGTCGACACCGGAACTCCGATCCTGCCGCCGGGCGAGTCGGCGATCCTGGCCCTCGGCGCGATCCGGCCGACGCCCTGGGTGCACAAGGGCAAGATCAAGGTGCGCCAGGTCACGACGCTGGGCCTCTCCTTCGACCACCGGATCATCGACGGCGAGCTGGGCTCGAAGTTCCTCCGGGACATCGGGGAGTTCCTCACCGATCCGGAAGGCGCTCTCCTCGCCTGGACCTGATTTCATTAAGGTCACCTGCCTCAGCGGCTTTCGATCGTTAGGCAGATGACCGGGATCACCATCTAAATAGTTGGCAAGATCCACCGCGGAGGCGGACACTTGAGGCACACCTGAGACGTGCGCCGACGGTGTCCGCCACAAGCGGGCCGGGGGCTGCACGTCGTGATACCGGTGACAGCCGGGGAAACGAGCAAGTGCAGTGAACGTCATCGACCGCATTCGTCGCCGCCGCCAGATCAACCGTCAGCACCGCGCCATCGAAAGCGCCATGCGGACCGCGCCGACCCAGGCCATGCGCGACGAAATCGCCTTCATCGCCCAGCGCCAGCCCTTCTAGGCAGCAGCGCTCTCCAACCAGCCCGCCCGCGTCACCCGGGCGGGCTGTTTCGTATCGGCGACCATGTCAACACCCCGCGTGGCATTACCTCAGTGGCGTACACCGGGATTTTCTCCGCCGGGAACGCCCGGTACGGTTGGGCACTGGTTCCCAACCCGGCACGGCCCGCCGGAGTGGGGACCGGGGCTCTCGACAGCGCCCCAGCACGGCCAAGCCTGAGAAGCTGGCACGGCCTTGGCGGAAGGTCGCCGACGGGGTCGCGTCCGTGCAAAGCTGGCACGGCCGCATCGATGAGGAGGCGCGTATGACGTCCGAGGGGCAGCACGCCGGGCAGCCGGCCGAGGCCGCGTCGGGCGGGAACGAACCCGACGGTCAGCGAGTGTCGGGCCGGGCATCGGCTCCGCCTCCGACCGAGGGCACCCCCACGTCGTATGGTCCGCCGCCGCAGTCGGCGCCGGGCGGGGGGTCACCGTTCGTGGTTCCGGCAGTCTCCACCTTCGGTTCGGGGTCGAACCCGACCGGGACGCCGTATGGATCGGCTCGACAGCCCGAAGAGGCTTCGCCGTACGGATCGGTGTCGCCTGGCACGGCTTCTCCCTACGGGTCCGTTTCGCCTGGTTCGACGTATGGCGCTGCGCCGGCCCAGGGTTCCTCGCCGTTCCAGCAGCAGCAGCCCTACGACCAGCAGCAGTCGCCGTCCGCGTGGGCGCCGCCGGCTCCGGCCGGTGAGGGGCGCGGCTCTGCCTCCGTGCCCGGGGGCGGGTCGTTCGGGGCGCCGTCCTCGGATGCGCCTGGATTCCCGCCGCCGGCCTCCGCTTCCGGTGCCGCTGGGTTCCCGCCGCCGTCCTCGGCTGCCGCTGGGTTCCCGCCGCCGCAGTCTTCAGGTGCTGGATTCCCGCCGCAGTCTTCCGCTTCCGCGGGCTTCCCGCCGCCTGCTTCGGGTGCCGCGGGCTTCCCGCCGCCGGCCGCTTCAGGTCCCGCGGGCTTCCCGCCGCCGGCCGCTTCAGGTCCCGCGGGCTTCCCGCCGCCGGCCGCTTCGGGCGCTGCCGGGGAGTCGCCGGCCTTCCCGCCGCCGCCGGCCACCGCCGGCAGCGGGCTGCCGACCCGGACCCCGGGTGCCTCCGCCGCCGCGGCCGACCAGTCGACCTTCTCCGCCTTCGGCGAGCAGAAGTCGCGTGTGCCGGGCGCGACCCTCACCGACGTTCCGGATTCTTCCGGGCGCCCCGGCCTGACCGGCCCGGCTGAGAACAGCTGGCTCGGCAACACCACCCGCCCGGCCCCCGGTGACGCGTCGAAGCCAGCCGCCACCGCGTTCCCGACCCGTGGGGGCGAGAGCGGCGGGTTCCCGCTGCGCGCTCCGGCCGGCCCGGGCACAGACGGCGAGCCGAGCGGCTCCACCCCCAACCTTGACCTACCGATTCGAAGCACGTCCGGGTATTCCGCGCCTCCGTCCGGAACACCGTCCACCTATGGCGCGCAGGCCCCGGCGTCCGAGGAGTCGGCGTTCGGCGGGCCCGCGTCCCCGTTCGGCGACGGGTCGGCGCCGTCCGCTCCGTCGGGCTTCCCGCAGCGGGTGCCCGGCGCCGCGCTCGGTTCGGGTGGTTCGCTGCCGTCACCGAGTGCCGCGGCTGCCGCTTCGGCTTCTTCCGGTGCCTCGGCTGTGCCGTCCGCCGGTTCCGCCTCCATGCCGCCGGCCGGGTCGCCGTTCGGCGCTGTCTCGCCGCCCGCCGGTTCCGCTTCCGGCTCGCCGTTCAGCGCTGCCTCGCCGCCCGCCGGTACCGCTTCCGGCTCGCCGTTCAGCGCTGCCTCGCCGCCCGCCGGTACCGCTTCCGGGTCGCCGTTCAGCGCTGTCCCGGTGCCGCCGGTCGCGCCGTCCTCCGGTGCCGCCTCCGTGCCCGGTTCCGGTTCGGCCTCGGTGCACGGCTCGTCGGCTTCGGCATCCGTGCACCGCTCGTCCGATGCCGCCTCGGAATACGGCTCGTCCGGTGCGGCCTCGGTTCCCGGCTCGGCCGGTGCCGCCTCCGTTCCCGGCTCGGCCGGTGCCGCTTCGGTGCCGCAGCCGCGGGAGGCGGCCGGTGCCCGGCCCGCATCCGGCTCGGCTCGGCCAGTGACCGCGAGCGTCTCGGTTCCCGGCCTGGTCACCCCGCCGGCCGACGGCGCCGAGAACCCGCCGCCGCCCCCCACCGCGCCGCAGGCCCGGGTGTACGGACGACCGGCTCAGGCGCCCGAGGAGGCCGAGGAGACTCCGGCCGCCGAGGAGCCGCCGTTCGGCAATGTGCCCTTCCCGGGTGCGCGCATGCCGGAAGCGTTCGCGCCGGACCCGTCGGCGAACCCGTTCGCGCAGCGCTCGCCCGAGCCGCAGTCGCCGTTCGCTCCGCAGGAGACCGGCGACCAGGACAACTTCGGCCGCGAGAACGGCAGCCGCGAGCGGTCCGGGTCGAACGGCCTCGGCCAGCCCAGCTCCGGCGCGAACAGCTTCGGCCAGAACGATTTCGCCCAGCCGAACTCCGGCCCGAACAGCTTCGGCCAGAACGACTTCGGCCGGGCCGGTTCCGGCCAGGGCGATTTCGGTCAGGCCGGTTCCGGCCAGGGCGATTTCGGTCAGGCCGGTTCCAGCCAGGGCGATTTCGGTCAGGCCGGCCCCGGCCATAGTGACTTCGGGCAGGCCGGCATGGGTCAGGCCGGCTTCGGTCACGCCGATTCCGGCCAGGGTGACTTCGGGCCGGGCAATCCCGGTCAGTCGGGCTTCGGGCAGGGGGGTTTCGGCGCGCCTGGCTTCGGCCAGGAGAACAGCGGCGCTCAGGCCAACCCGTTCGCCCAGCGTTCCCCGGAGCCGCAGCACTCTTCAGAGCCGCAGCACTCCTCGGAGCCGCACCACTCCTCGGACCCGCAGCACTTCTCGGACCAGCAGCACTTCTCGGACCAGCAGCGCTTCTCTGACCCGCAGCGTGGCGAGGAGGGTTCCGGCGGCTTCGGTTCCTTCCCGCCGCCGCAGCGCGTCGAGGAGGGTTCCGGCGGTTACGGCGCGTTCCCGCAGGGCGAGACCCCGGGGGGGTCCCCGCAGTCCCCGGGCCGGGCCACCGCCCGCGCCTCGGCCAGCGCCCGGGTCTCCCCGCCCGAGCCGGGTGCCCCGGCCAACCCGACGTCCGGCAGCGCCCGGGTCGAGGGCAGTGCCCGGGTCTCCCCGCCGGACGCGAACTCGCCGTTCGGCGGCCAGGGTTTCCCGGCTCCCGGATCGCCGGCCCCGGGTTTCCCCCAGCAGGGCTTCCCGCCGTCCGGTTCCCCGGCCGCCTTCTCCGGCGCGCCGTCGGGTCCGGGCAACGCCCCGGTCTTCCCGCCGTTCGGGCAGCCGGGCGAGGAGCCGACCTTCCCGCCGCCTTCGTCGTCGTTCCCGGGTGCTTCGCCGAGCACGCCGTTCGGGCCTCGTCCGGGCGCCGCACCGCAGGACGGCCCGTCGTGGGGTGACTTCACCGCCGCGGCCCCTGCGGGTGGCGACTTCAGCGAGCGCACGACGGACGTTTCGGGGCGCGGCAATTCGCCGTATGTTCCGGCGCCCGCGCTGACCCCGATGCCGGGTGTGCCGACGTCGGATCCGTTCGGCGCCGATCCGGCGTCCCGGGCGACGGTGACGCCGCCCGGCCCGGAGGACACGACGAGCTGGCCCGGCCCGGCCGAGCAGGACAAGTTCGACCAGTTCAAGTCGGAGGAGGCGCCTGCGCCGCCGAAGCCGGTCGTGAAGACCGGTCCGGTGACGCTGGCCGTGGTGCTCGGTGCCACGCTGCTGCTCGGTCTGGTCTTCGGCCTGGTCTACCTGATCGCCGGTGGTGGCGGGGACAGTTTCGCCGCGGGTGACTGCGTGAAGAACGGCTCCAAGGTCGAGAAGGTCGACTGCGGTTCTGCCGACGCGTACCAGATCAAGCAGATCGTCGACAAGAAGGAACAGTGCACCGACCAGGCGCAGCCGTACCTGCAGGCTGACGACAAGGTCTACTGCCTGGTCAAGCCGGCCGGCTGATCGCGATGTGGTCTTGATCGGCCCCGGGGCCGATCAAGGCCTGCGCTGAGGCACCATGGGCGGATGACTTCTCGCGTGCGTGCGCCCGAACTCAAGGGTCGCGGCTGGCTCAACACCGGTGGGAAGGCCCTCACCCTGGCCGACCTGCGGGGCAAGATCCTCGTGCTGGACTTCTGGACCTTCTGCTGTATCAACTGTCTGCACGTGCTGGACGAGCTGCGGCCGCTGGAGGAGAAGTACGGGGACGCCCTGGTCGTCATCGGCGTGCACTCGCCGAAGTTCGAGCACGAACGGGATCCGCAGGCGCTGGCCGCGGCGGTCGAGCGTTACGGCGTGCACCACCCGGTGATCGACGACGGCGACATGCACCTCTGGCAGCAGTATGCGGCGAAGGCCTGGCCGACCCTGGCCGTGGTCGACCCGACGGGTTACCTGGTCGCTTCGATGGCCGGCGAGGGTCACGCCGAGGGCCTGTCCCGGCTGATCGACGAGTTGGTCGCCAAGCACGAGGCGGATGGCACGCTGCACCGCGGTGACGGGCCGTACGTGCCGCCGCCCGCCCCGGAGGGTCTGCTGCACTTCCCCGGCAAGGCGATCGAGCTGCCCGGCGGCAATCTGCTGGTCTCCGATTCGGCGCGGCACTCGGTCGTCGAGTTGTCTCCGGACGGTGAGACGCTGGTCCGCCGGTTCGGGGCCGGTCGCAACGAGCCGTTCAGTGAGCCGCAGGGTCTGCTGGCCCTGCCGCCGGCGATCAAGGACCTCACCGGGTACGACGTGGTCGTCGCCGACACGGTCAACCACCAGCTGCGCGCGCTGAGCCTGGCGACGGGCGAGATCACTCTGGTCGCCGGTTCGGGGCGGCCGTGGCGCTCGACCGTGGATGATCACCCGCACGACGCGCTGGCCGCCGATCTCTCTTCGCCGTGGGATCTGGCCTGGTTCGATGACAAGGTCATCATCGCGATGGCCGGTATTCACCAGTTGTGGTGGTTCGACCCGATCCAGCGCACGGTCGGGGTGTACGCCGGCACCACGGTCGAGGCGCTGCGTGACGGCCCGATCCCGGATGTGTGGATGGCCCAGCCGTCCGGCCTGTCGGTCAGCGCGGACGGGAAGCGCCTCTGGATCGCGGACAGCGAGACGTCCGCGCTGCGGTATGTCGAGGGCGGCGTCATGCACACCGCGATCGGTCAGGGGCTGTTCGATTTCGGTCACGTTGACGGGCCGGCCGACACCGCACTGTTCCAGCACCCGCTCGGGGTCGCCGCCCTGGCGGACGGGTCGGTGCTGGTCGCGGACACGTACAACGGTGCGGTCCGGCGCTTCGATCCGGTGGTGAACGAGGTGTCCACCGTGGATTCCGGTCTCGCCGAGCCCAGCGACATCCTGCTGACCGCCGCCGGCGACGTCCTGGTCGTGGAGTCCGCGGCGCACCGGCTGACCCGGCTGGCGCCCGGCGTGGTGAAGACGGTCGCCGGGGAGCGGCACAAGACCGAGCGCCCGCCGTCCCACCTGGCTCCGGGTGAGGTCACGCTCGACGTGATCTTCACGCCGGCTCCGGGGCAGAAGCTGGACAGCCAGTTCGGCTCGCCGCTGCGACTGACCGTGTCCGCCTCCCCGGCCGAGTTGCTGCTCGACGGCGAGGGCACGACGACCGACTTGTCCCGCCGGCTCGTGCTCAACCCGGAGGTGCCGAAGGGGGTGCTGCAGGTGGTGGCTCAGGCGGCGACGTGCGATGTGGACGCTGAGTTCGGGGCGTGCCATCTGACCAGGCAGGACTGGGGGGTGCCGATCGTGGTCGACCCTGCCGCCCCCAGCCGGTTGCCGCTGATCCTGCGGGGGATGGACGGCTGAACGACGTACGGCGGAATGGCCTTGATCTTCGAAGCGTGAACTCTTTTCCCGTGAGCGACGGATAACAGACGTCATTCGCGAACAACGGGAAGGACGGTTCATGCAAGTCAGCGAACCTGATGACGCCGCGATCATCCTCCGGTCACGTCACGTGCCGGAGGAGTTCGCGGCGATGTTCGACCGACATGCGCCGCACATCCATCGCTACCTGGCCCGCCGGCTCGGCGACCAGGTGGCCGACGATCTGGTCGCCGAGACGTTCCTGACCGCGTTCCGGCGACGCGACACCTTCCGGCCCGGCCCGCACGGCGCCCGGCCCTGGCTCTACGGCATCGCCACGCACCTGATCTCCCAGCATCGCCGGGACGAGGCTCGCGCGCTGCGCCTGCAGCATGCCGTCCCGCCACAGGCGGACGCGTTCTGTCACGCCGATCAGGTGGCCGCCGACGTCACCGCGGCCGCGCTGCGCGACGCGCTCACCGACGCTTTGGCCGCGCTCTCCGACAGCGACCGCGACGTCCTCCTGCTGATCGCACAGGAGGAGTTGACGTATGAGCAGGTTGCGACGGCGCTGGAGATCCCGGTGGGCACGGTCCGCTCGCGGATGCACCGCGCGCGTTCCGTGCTGAAGGCCGCGCTCGGCGGCAGCAATCCCCTGACCAGCACCGAGGAGGTTCGTCATGGATGAGATCACGCTGACCCGGGAACTGGGCCGGGAGACTCCGCTGCCGTCGCCCGACCGTCTGGCGCCGGCGCGCGCGCGGCTGATGGCTGAGCTGACCGCCGCGGCGCCGGCCGTCCGGCCGACTCCGAAGACCAGGAAGTCGCGTCTGCGCTGGGCGATCATCGCAACGGGCGCGGTGGCTGCCGCTGCCGCCGGCGTCGCTTCGATTTTCCCTGGTACGCCGTCAAGCCCCCCGCCCGCACCCGGCAGCGGAACTCAGATGGAGGCGGTCGCCCAGTTCCTCGACGATGCCGCGGTCGTCGCCGAGCAGGCCAAGGATGTCGTGCCGCGCGGTGACCAGTTCATCTACACCCGCATCGTGGAGTCCGGCGGCGCCCGCACGGAGTACTGGTCCTCGATCGACGGCGAGCACCTCGGCCAGCAGCGGTCGGGTGGTAAGACGATCACCTTGGCGGCATGTGTCAACGGCAAGGCGTACGACCCGTCCGATCCGGTGGACGTGAGTTGCGACCCGGCTCGTCTGTATCTCGCCGACCTGCCCAGTGATCCGGACGGCGTGGTCTCCTGGTTGAAGCGCCGCAATCCCGGATCCGACGGCGCGGCCTACAACGTCAACGGGGTGGCCAAGGACATCTGGTCGCTGACCTCGAACTACTGGCTGCGTCCGGCACAGCGGGCGGCGGTGTACCGCGCGCTCGGCCGCTTCGACGGCATCCGGCTGGTTCCGGGGGTCACCGACGCCACTGGCCGGGCGGGTACCGGAGTGGCGTGGGTCTCCCCGGGCCAGAAGGACGCCCAGGTGATGTGGATCTTCGACCCGGAGAAGCACGTGCTGCTCGGGTCCCCGGACACCTCGCAGGAAGCGTTAGCGCTGGTCGACAAGGTCGGCGTCACTCACTGAACCGTCGAATCGGAATCGCGGCGGTCTCGAGCCCGGCCCGGACCGCGCGGGCCAGTTCGACCGCGCCCGGGGTGTCGCCGTGCAGGCAGACCGAGCGGACCGGGCAGGCGATGACCGTGCCGTCGGCGGCGACCACCTCGCCGTCGGCGGCCATCCGGGTGACACGTTCCACCACCGCGGCCGGGTCGTGCACCAGCGCCTCCGGCCGTGACCGTGGTACCAGGCGGCCGTCCGGCAGGTAGCCGCGGTCCGCGAACCCCTCGCCGACCGCGGTGAGCCCGGCCGCCTCCGCGGTCGCGAAGAGCACCGAGCCGGGCTGGCAGAGCAGCGGGAGCGTCTTGTCGTAGGCGAGCACCGCGGCCACCACGGCGTCGGCCTGCCGCTGGTCGACGGCTGCGGTGTTGTAGAGCGCGCCGTGCGGCTTGACGTAGCGCACCCGGTTGCCGGCCGCCCGGCAGAACGCCTCCAATGCCCCGATCTGGTAGAGAACGTCGTCGCGGAGCTCGCCGAACTCGTAGTCGATCCGGCGACGGCCGAAACCGGCCAGGTCCCGATAGCCCACCTGGGCCCCGATCGCGACGCCCTTGGCGGTGGCCGCACCGCACACCCGGTGCATCGTGGACGGGTCACCGGCGTGGAAGCCGCAGGCCACGTTCGCCGAGGTCACCACGTCGAGCAGGGCGTCGTCGTCGCCGAGGCGCCAGGCGCCGAAGCCCTCGCCGAGATCGGCGTTCAGATCAATCGGGGTCACGAGAAAATCATGCGACATCAGACACCGTATGCGGCATCACTACCCACTGGTAACCTACGCTGCCGTAACCTGGATCCCGTGACGACCTCAGCCCCGTTTCGGATGAAGCCGACCGACCTCGGCAAGCCGCGACTCCGCGGCCGGTTGCATCAGTACGCGTTCTTCGTCGCCCTGGTCTGCGGCATCGTGCTCTGCTCGATCGCCCTCAGCCGACCGGGCATCGCGCCCTTCATCAGTGTCCTGATCTACAGCGTGACGGTCTGCGGCCTCTTCGGCATCAGCGCGCTCTACCATCGGCGCGTCTGGAGCGAGCGTGGCTATCAGATCATGCGCCGCATGGACCACTCGATGATCTTCATCTTCATCGCCGGCACGTACACGCCGTTCTGCGTCCAGCTGCTGAGCAAGGGCATGGCCGAGCTGATGCTGGGCCTGGTCTGGGGCGGCGCCCTGGGCGGGGTCGCACTCAAGGTGATCTGGCCGCACCTGCCGCGGTGGGCCGGCGCACCGCTCTACGTCGCGCTCGGCTGGGTCGCGGTCGGCATCATCCCGGACGTGCTGCACGCCGGCGGCGTCACCTGCCTGGTCCTGATGGTGGCCGGCGGCCTGATCTACACGGTCGGCGCGGTCTTCTACGCCCTGCGGCGGCCGAACCCGTGGCCGACCGTTTTCGGTCACCACGAGTTCTTCCACGCCTGCACCCTGGTGGCCGCGCTCTGTCACCACATCGCGATCTACTTCGCTCTGTACGCCCGATGACCTCACACGCGAAACGGCCCGGCGGTCAACCGCCGGGCCGTTGCACTATCTGAAGCTTTTAGCGGTACGCCGGCGGCGGGGGCGGGGGAACGTCGTCCTGACGCACCTCGTGGTACTCGCTGGCGGCGTAGCCGGTCCCGGCGACCGGGGCGCCGGTGGAGCGGGTGACGACCGTCCGGCGACGGGTGTTCCAGAACCAGAGTGTGATGACCAGACCGACCAGGCCGGCGGCCATCAGGATCCAGCCGATCACGCTGATGTCGAGGCCGCTGATGTCCGCGTTGACGGCGAACGCCAGGATCGCCCCCAGAGCGAGCAGGAAAATACTTGCGCCGATGCCCATCGGGTCCTCCTCGAAAGCGGCCGGGCGGTGATGTCTTGCCTCGCTCGACCATCCTGAATACGTCGATCGACGCCTTACCCGGACGCGTGAAGTTCCAATCAGGCAAGCTGTTCCAATGACCTTGCGGACGCTGATCCTGCTACGCCACGCCAAAGCGGAGACTCCCGGCGAAATACCGGATTTCGACCGAAGCTTGACCGAGCGGGGCACGTCGGACGCTGACGCGGCCGGTGCCTGGCTGGTGGACGAGCGACTGCACCCCGACCTGGTGATCTGTTCACCGGCCAAGCGCACGCGGCAGACCTGGCAGGCCGCGTCCCTCGCGCTGGCCCAGGGCGACCCGGCCCACGGGGCGCCCGAGGTGCACTACGAGGACCAGCTCTACTACGGCGGCCGGACCGAAGTGTTCGACCTGCTCCGGGCGGTGCCGGACACCGTGCGCACCATTCTGCTGATCGGCCACAACCCGACGGTGTCCGAAGTGTCCGCTCTGCTCATCCCGGACGATCAGTGGGACGGCGCGGCGGTCGAACTCAAAACCTCCGGGATCGCCGTGCACACCACCGAGGACGGATGGTCCGACGCCCAGCCGAAGGGGATGCGCCTGTCACGACGGCACACCGCCCGCGGCTGAGCTCCTACTTCCGGTACCAGGTACGGGCGCTGGTGTAGCGCAGGTTGCCCAGACGGTCGTACGCCCGAATCTGGATCTTCATGGTTTTCGCCTGCTTGGCGGTGTTGACCGAGAGCAGGTAGGCCGACCGGGTGTCGGTGGCGACGACCTTGCCGTTCACCAGCACCTGGACCCGGGCCACCCCGGCGGCGTCGGACGCCTTCACGGAGATCTTGACCGTGCCCTTGACCTTGGCCTTGTTACCGGGCGCCTTGGTGATCGACACGGTCGGGCCGGCGTTGTCCGCGATCACCCGGCGGGTGTGGTCGCTCGTGTTGCCGAGCGTGTCGGTCAGCTTCCAGATCAGGTTGACGTAGCCGCTGGCGGTCCCGGTCCGCACGGTGAGCGCGTAGGGCGCCGAGGTGTCCCGGCCGACGAGCTTTCCGTTGGACCACAGCTCGGCCGACGCCACTCCGGACGAGTCGGTGACTCCGCTGATCGTGCTGGTGAACGTGCCCCGGATCCGCGTGTTCGCGGCGGGGAGCAGTCCGGTCGCGACCGGCCCGTCGGCGTCGAGCGGGCCGCCGGTGTCGACCGGCACGGCGTACGTCTTCTCGGTGACGTTGCCCGCGTAGTCGATGGCCCGCAACGTCACCGGCCAGTCGCCGCGATAGTGCTCGGGCGGCACGAGCCTCATCTGCCGGTCCCAGCTGGCGTCCCGCGTCGAGGCGACGACCTTGCCGTCGGCCACCAGCTCGAAGCCGTACACCCCGTGATCGTCGACGGCCTGCGGGAGCACCGTGGTCCCGGTCGCGCCGAGCACGCCGAGGGTGAGGGTTGACGACGTGATCCTCGGTGCCTCGGTGTCCGGCGCCCCGAGGCTGTGCAGGAGACCCGCGACATCCAGGTACGGCGAGATTTCGCCCACGAGTCCGAATCCGGTCAGATCCGGGTCGCCGGCCGTCTTCACGATCGCCGACCGGACCTCGTCCGCACTGGCCGTGGGCTTCAGGCTGAAGGCAAGCGCCGCCGCTCCGGAGACCGCGGCCGCCGAAGCCGACGTGCCGAACAGCGGGCCTCCGGTGCCCGACGGAGCGACCGCCCAGAGCGAGGCGGGTGCTTCCACATCGATCCAGCGGTCGGCCGGGCTGTTCAGCGGATTCATGTTGGTTCCAGCCGCGGGGAGACCGTCGGGCATTGCCGCGGCGACCGCGAGCGCCGGCTCGGTAGCTGCCGGGTAGTGCCGGTCGGAGCGATAGTCGTCCTGCCCGGCGGAGCCGATGACCAGGGCACCGCGGTCGGCCGCGTACTGCACCGCCTCGCGCAGCAACCGGCTGTCCGTGGTGGTGCTGAACGAGGTGTTGATGACCCGGGCGCCGTTGGCGGCGGCGTAGGTGATGCCCGACGCGGCCAGGGCAGACGTTCCCGACGCGCCGCCGTCCGCGTCATGCTTCAGGACCCGGACCGGCAGGATCCGGCACTGCGGGCAGACCCCGGCCGCGCTCACCCCGTTGTTCGCGGTCGCCGCGATGACCCCGGCGACCAGGGTCCCGTGGCCGTCGTCGTCGACGGGTTCCCGGCCGCTCTCCACCAGGTTGAGCCCGCGGAGGATCCGGGCGGCCGGGAGGTCCCGGTTCGCCGTCACGCCGGAATCGACGACGGCGACGGTCACGTCCGCACTGCCCGTCGTCCACGTCCACGCCTCCGGGACGGCCGCGGCATCAAGCGATGGGGAGTAGAACGGGTCGTTGACAGGCCCGGCCGAGTCCGCGTGAACCGGCGCGTCCTCCTCGACCCAGGTCACCGCGGGATCGGCCAGCAGATCGGCCACGAAACTCTCCCGGTCGGCCGCCGCCACCGTCATGGTCACCGCGTTCAGCCCGACGACGACACGACGACTCAGCGTACGGGCGGCGAAGCGAGCGACCACGTCGCTGCGGTCGGAGATCTGCCGCACCCCGATGTCGAGAATGACCGGCGGCGCCTCGTCGGCCCGCGCGGGAGTGGCGACCAGACCGGCCAGGAGAAGGGAAGAAAGGCAGGTAGCGACTATGCGCACCGAAGGCCCCCGCATTCGATGATCTTCAGTATCGAAGAGCATCATACGGGTACGTCGTTACGGTAGCGTCCTCCGATCAGGTCACGATCGGAAGACGACGAAGACCGGCGGACGCCATTGTCCGCCGGTCTACGTCTTTTTCAGGAGAGTGGGAAAAGCTTGCTACCTCAGAACACGTCCTCGTCCAGGTCCATCAGGTCGAGGGTGGTGTTCTCGATGATCCGGCGGTCGGAGCCGATCCGCGGCAGGATCTCGCGGGTGAAGAAGCGGGCCGCCGCCACCTTGCCGGTGTAGAACTTCTTGTCGGCCTCGGAGACCTCACCGTTCAGCGCGTTCAGCGCCACCTCGGCCTGGCGCAGCAGCAGCCATGCCAGGACCACGTCGCCGAGGGCGAGCAGGATCCGGCGCGAGGTCAGACCGATCTTGTAGAGCTCGCGGGTCTCGCCGCCCTGGACCGCGGCCAGCCAGCCCATGGTGACGCCGAGGATCTGCTGCAGCTCGCCGAGTGCCTTGCCCAGCGCCAGCCGCTCGTCCTTGAGCTGACCGTTGCCGGCCTCGCTCTCGATGAACGTCTGGATCTCGGTGGCGATCGTGCCGAGCGCCCGCCCGTTGTCCTTGACGATCTTGCGGAAGATCAGGTCGAGGCTCTGGATCGCGGTAGTGCCCTCGTACAGGGTGTCGATCTTGGAGTCCCGGACGTACTGCTCCAGCGGGTAGTCCTGGAGGAAGCCGGAGCCACCGAAGGTCTGCAGCGACTCGTGGCCGAGCAGCTCGTACGCCCGCTCGGAGCCGACGCCCTTGACCAGCGGCAGCAGGAAGTCGTTGACCTTGCTGGCAATCTTCGCGGCCTTCTCGTCGCCGGCCGCTTCCGCGATCGCGACCTTGTCCTGCCACGACGCGGTGTAGATCACCAAGGCGCGCAGGGCCTCGGAGTACGACTTCTGCAGCATCAGCGAACGACGTACGTCCGGGTGGTGGGTGATGGTCACCCGCGGCGCGGCCTTGTCGTTGCTGGCCAGGTCGGCACCCTGGACGCGGTTCTTCGCGTACTCCAGCGCGTTGAGGTAACCGGTCGAGAGGGTGGCGATCGCCTTGGTGCCCACCATCATCCGAGCCGCCTCGATGATCATGAACATCTGGCGGATGCCGTCGTGCTTCTCGCCCAGCAGCCAGCCCTTGGCCGGGGTGCCGTGCTCACCGAAGGTCATCTCGCAGGTGTT
Source organism: Actinoplanes sp. NPDC020271 (assembly GCF_044388125.1). NCBI lineage: Bacteria > Bacillati > Actinomycetota > Actinomycetes > Micromonosporales > Micromonosporaceae > Actinoplanes > Actinoplanes sp. NPDC020271. The sequence goes on along the minus strand of NZ_JBIRWQ010000011.1, from coordinate 183,063 downwards.
CGAGACCTTCAGGCCCATCTTGTGCTCGACGTTGGTGGCGTAGACGCCGTTGCGCTCGCCCAACTCGCCGGTCTGCGGGTCGAAGTGGTACTTCGGCACGATGAACAGCGACAGGCCCTTGGTGCCCGGGCCACCGACGCCCTCGACGCCCACCGGGCGGGCGAGCACGTAGTGGATGATGTTGTCGGTCAGATCGTGCTCACCCGAGGTGATGAAGCGCTTCACGCCCTCGATGTGCCACGAGCCGTCCGGCTGCGGGATCGCCCGGGCACGGCCGGCGCCGACATCCGAACCGGCGTCCGGCTCGGTCAGCACCATGGTCGAGCCCCACTGCTTCTCGACGAAGAGCTTCGCCCACTCCTGCTGCTCCGGGGTGCCCTCGACATACGCCACGTGGGCGAAGGACGGACCGGACGCATACATCCAGATCGGGGCGTTCGCACCGAGGATCTGCTCGGCGATCGCCCAGACCAGGGTCCGCGGGGCATAGCTGCCGCCCAGCGCGGTCGGGAGCTCCAGCCGCCAGAACTCGGAGGCCATGAACGTCTCGTAGGACTTCTTGAAGGACTCCGGCAGCGGCGCGGTGTTCGTCGCCGGGTCGAACACCGGCGGGTTCCGGTCGGCGTCCGTGTAACTGGCCGCGAGGTCCTCGCGGGCCATCCGGTTGATCTCGGCCAGGACGTCCCGCGCGGTCTCCGCGTCGATCTCGTCGAACGGTGCCTGACCGAACGCCTTGTCCGCCCCGAAGACCTCGAACAGATTGAACTGGAGGTCCCGAAGGTTGCTCTGGTAGTGAGTCATGGTGATTGGCCCGCTCTCCGAACGCGAGTTACCCGTCAGTAACTAGCACTGTATTACTCATCGGTAGGCAGGGACAAGCCGGGCAGCAATCTGTGACCAACCCACCTGCTCGGAGGGGGTGTCCGTCGGATCGAGGTGGAAACGTCTCCGATCGGGTGGTCACCGGTACAGCCGTTCGGCCATTTGCACGTTTCGAACCGGGAACCACGTATCGCGTACCCATGAGTCTCGTTGCTCCGGATAGACCGAGCTTTAAGGGGGACGACATGTTCGCCACGATCAAAAGCCTGATTCCGGAGCCGCGCCAGGCGAACCAGCCGCGCAACTACGTCGGCCGGCATCGCCAGCCCGAGCAGGTCACGCCGGCACCCGTGCCGGCCGCGCCGGCTCCGGCCGAACCCGAGGAAACCCCCGCCGCCTAGGCCCTGCGCCGAGGTCCGACCGGGGCTGCGGCGCACGGCCTAGCTTCCGGCCGCGCCGACTTCCCAGCTGGGGACCGGGACCGACACGCCCGCGTCCGGCCCCGCGTACTCCAGCAGGACCAGGGCGATGTCGTCCTCCAGACGGCCGTGCACCCAGTCGACCAGCGCGGTCTCCAAGGACGCCAGCCCGTCGCCGACCGTGCCGTGACCCAGCAGGCGCCACGCGCGGTCGGCGGTCGGGAAGAACTCGCCCTCCCGGCGCGCCTCACCCAGGCCGTCGGTGAACAGCAGTAGCCGGTCACCCGGCTCCAGCCGCTCGACCCGCACCTTCACCTCGGGCATGAACCCGAGCGGTGGTGCCGGGGCCGGCGGCTCCAGCGGAATGACCAGACCACGGCGCAGCAGCAACGGCGCCGGATGTCCACAGTTGACGATCGTCAGCGTGCCGCCGCGCTCCTCGACCAGCGCGGCGGTCACGAAGTCCTCGTCGCCGACACTGCGGGCCACGGCCCGGTCCAGGTCGGCGACGATCGACTTCAGGTCCGCGCGCTCGTAGGCGACGTGCCGGTAGGAACCCAGGACGATGCTGGCCAGCCGGACCGCGTCCAGACCCTTGCCGCGCACGTCACCGATGATGATGCGGACCCCGTACGGCGTGTTCAACGCCTCGTAGAGGTCGCCGCCGATGTCCGCGGCCGCGGTCGCCGAGATGTAACGCCCGGAGATCGCCAGCGAACCCACCTGCGGGCCGATCGGTCGCAGCACCGCCTGCTGGGCCACCGAGGCGAGCTGTCGCAACTCGGCGATCCGCTCCGTCTGACGCTGCCGCATCGTGGCGGCGGCCACCGCGATGCCGGTCGCCGACATGATGCCGAGCAGGTAGACCATCGCGCTCGAACCCGCCGAACCGGACTGGCTGACGAAAGCCGCCGCGATCAGCGTGGCGGCGACCCCGACACCGGCCACGTACTGCCAGACGGCGAAAAGGGCGGCGGCGAACGGGGCGATCGCGAACAGGCCGATGTAGCCGGCCGAGGAGACGTCCGTGGACTCCACCGCGGACACGATGACGAGCAGCACAAAAGCCGCACCGAGTCCGGCGCGGTTCCCTGGGCTCATCGGGCGGCGGCCCGGCGCGAAGGTAGGCATGGTTCCGCCGAACAGCATGCCCGATCCACGGGACGTCGGGCATCAACTTGACCCGTTGTCCGATGAGGTTCTGACCACCTGTCAGTAACCGGGTCATTCGGTCGGTCCACCCGAGGCTGCACGACGATGACACGATGTTCCGATGAACGACGATCTCCGTGACCGTCTCCGCCGGGCTTTCCGCTGGACCAACCCCGGTCCGCCGGCCGATTACCTCGTCAGCGACCGGTCCGGCTGGTGGCGCGATCCGGTGATCCTCGACAGGCTCGGGCCGGCCCTCGCCGACCACTTCCGGGCCGACCGTCCCACCGTCGTGGTGTCGCCGGAAGTGACCGGATTCCTGCTCGGCCCCCTGGTCGCCCGGGCGCTCGGGGTGGGCTTCGTCGAGGCATACCGCGCCGGGGCACGCCGGGCCATCGCCGAGCCGATGATCTGGGCCGAAGTGCCGGCCGACCATCGAGGCGACATTCAACATCTGGGCGTACGCCGTGAGCTGCTCGCCGCCGACGACCGCGTGCTCGTGGTCGACGACTGGGCGTCGACCGGCGCGCAGGCACGCGGCCTGCGCACCCTCCTCGGCGATCGTTACCTGGGGACCGCGGTGATCGTCGACGAGTGCCCGCCCGCGGTCACCGCCGAACTGACCATCCGCAGTCTCCTCAGCGGCGAAGATCTGCCGTGACGTCCTGACTGATCAGTACTTGCGCTGGTAACCGGCGAGCGCGCCCCGGCTGATCTGCCAGCCGACCGCGGCGTAGGTGGCCAGGCCACGCACCACGTACGGATCCTGGGCGATGATCTCCTGCGCCTCGGCCTCGGTGTCCACGTCCAGCAGGATGATCCCGCCCGTCGGCGGGTCCTGCCGGCCGGCGGTCACGGAGAGGCCCCGCTCCTCCAGCCCGGCGACGAACGCGAGGTGATCCTCCCGTGCCTGATCGACCTCGGCGAGCGGCTTCTGGTACGTCGAAATCATGAGATACACGGCGTCATCGTAGATCTCCGCTGACGCCACCTCGCCCGGACTGCGGTGACGGGTGTGCCACACCCGTTCGGGGGACGTGGTGGCCGCGTTCCGCGGACGGGGGGCAGTTGGGCGGAGGAGGTCTCCCGGCCGTCCGGGTGGTGATGATTTGCCCAGTTACGGGGCTACTTTCGGAGCGTGCAGATCCAGATCACGGCGGCCCCCGACCCGGCTCTGATCGCGGCCGCCACCCGGCGACGGCTGCGAACACCCGTTCTCGCCGCGCGGTGCGCCGGATGGGCGTTGCTACTCGTCACAGCGTTGATCCAGTTCGCCACCGGGGAACTCCAGCCCGGCCCGCTCGCCGTTGGAGCACTGCTCGCCCTCGCCCTGCCGATGATCCTGCTCAACCGGACGGCCCGGCGGTCGATGCGGGGCGGGCGGGTCACCACGTACGAGATCAGCGACGGCGGCGTGGCCCGCTCGGACGACGTCGGGCGGCACGCCTGGGCGTGGCGGGCTTTCCGCAGTGTGGAGGCGCTCTCCGGCCAGCTGCTGTTCGGGCTGCGCGGCGGGCGGTGGGTGCGGGTGCCGACGACCGGGTTGAGCGCGGCCGAGGTGGAGCAGGTGCTCGGGGCGGCGATCACGCAGGGACTACGGGTGCGTCGCTGAGGTGCGCTCAACGCCGTACTGCGGCAATGGCGTGCGAAGCGCGCGAAATGAGCGAACCTCGAGCCGAGCCGCGGCGCTCGCCCGGGTGAGCCGGAGCCGGCGTCAGCGCGTCGGCCAGGTCCGGAAATTCATCGCCGAACGGCTCGGCGTCGGGCCCCGCTGGCCCTGATAGCGAGATCCGTAGACGGCCGACCCATACGGGTGCTCGGCCGGGCTGGACAGCCGGAAAATGCACAACTGTCCGATCTTCATCCCCGGCCAGAGCTTGATCGGCAGGTTCGCCACGTTGGAGAGCTCCAGCGTGACGTGACCGGAAAAGCCAGGGTCGATGAAGCCCGCCGTCGAGTGCGTGAGCAGGCCCAGACGGCCCAGACTGCTCTTGCCTTCCAGCCGTGCCGCCAGCTCCTGCCCGATGGTGATCACCTCGAGCGTGGACGCCAGCACGAACTCGCCCGGGTGCAGCACGAACGGCTGCCCGTCCTCGACCTCGACCGCCGCGGTCAGCTCGTCCTGCTGCTCGGCCGGGTCGATGTGCGTGTACAGGTGGTTGTTGAAAACCCGGAAGAAGCGGTCCAGCCGCACGTCGATGCTGGACGGCTGCATCAGCGACGGTTCGAAGGGCTCCAGCGCGAGAGAACCGGCCTTGATCTCAGAAACCAGGTCACGGTCGGAGAGCAGCATCGCAACACCATACCGACGAGGGTTTCCGCCGCTCGGACGACATCCCCCGATCGGTGTGTTCGGTGGCCGGGTCGAACATATGTTCGATAGACTGCACGCATGGCTTCCTGGTCCGAGTTCGCTGCCGCCGAGCCCTCGCTCGCCACCGGCATCCGTGCGCTCCTGCAGCAGTACGGTCCTGGCATGGGTTACCTCGCCACGGTCCGCCCCGACGGCGGCCCGCGGGTGCACCCGATCTCGCCGGTCTTCTCCGGCGGCGGGCTCTACTGCTTCCTGGTCAACTCGCCGAAACGGCGCGACCTGGAGCGGGACCCGCGCTACGCGTTGCATTCCTATCCGCCGGAGGAAAGCGACGACGAGGCCTATCTGACCGGCCAGGCCTTCGCGGTCCGCGACCCGCGGGTGATCGCCGGCATCGCGGACGCCCTGCGCGCGTCTCCGGATGTGGACTGGCAGCTGTTCGAGCTCTCGGTGGAGTCGGCGACCCTGCGCCACCACGGCCCGGCGGGAGCGTTGCCGCTGGCAGCCGCGCCGCTGCCGATGCCGATCGCGCAGAGCTGGCGGGCGCCGCGCAAGTTACCCCGGGCGCTCGCCATGGTCAGCTGATGCCATCGGTCCGCCACGGCGACGCCCAGCGTCCAGGCCGTGCCCTGCCGATCACCCGAGCGCGAGGCAAGGTGCAGATAATGGCCGGCGTCGTCCGCCACCACCTGGGCCACGCCGCAGCCCCGGCCGATCGGCAGGACACGGCCTAACCGAGCGCGAGGCGGAACCGCTGGCGGCTGCCGTTTTCGAGGCTCTCACCGGCGACGAACCCAAGCCGGTCGTAAAACGCTCGCGCGCCACTCGGATGGGCCGCCGGGTGATCCGCGCTGAAGGTCACCACCTCGAGGCTGCAGGGGCGCCGGCAAAGCTGCACCACGTGATCGACCAGCGCTTGACCCACACCACTGCGCCGGGCCGCCGCCTCCACGACCAGCCAGTTGATGCGGCGCGACGGCGCTTGTCCACCGGTCAGGATTCCGCCGAGCAACTGCCCCTCCGGCCCGGGGACGACGAACGCGCTCCCACGCCCGATGTTCCGATGCAGCACGTCGAGAAAGCCGGGATCCGCCACCATCGGACCGAACCACTGCTCGACCCCGGCCGCCAACGCCAGAAACCCGTCCACATCGCCGAGAACCGCCGCCCGCACGTCCACCGGACAACGATCCCACCCCGGGCGCGCGGACGGCCTGCATTGCGGGGGTGCCTCCACCACGGACTCGGATAATCAGGTACAGTGAGGCCGCTTGCGGGTGTAGTTCAATGGCAGAACATCAGCTTCCCAAGCTGACAGCGCGGGTTCGATTCCCGTCACCCGCTCAGAGGCAGGGGCCTGTGTCCACGGAGTGCGTGGACCGGGCCTCTTCGCATTTTGCCTGGGGGCCGAGCCCCCAGACCCCGCGTTACGGTGCTTGCGGCCCGTGGGCAGGTGCGGGGCGTCGCCTTCGGCTCGCTCTGGTGGGTTGCCTTTGCCTTTGCCTTTGCCTTCGGCTCGGCTCGGCTCGGCTTGGCTCGGCTCGGCTCGGTCATGCGTGGCTTTGCCTGGCCCGCCACCGGACAGTTGGGGGCTCGCCTCGTTTCGTGCGGCTGGTCGGCTCGCGCTTTGGCTCTGCCTTGCTTCTTGTGACGGGACAGCTCGGGTGCTTGGGCGTTTCGTTCGGGTGCGAGGTTTCCGTCGGTTCCGCCTTTGGCAACGCTCTGGGCTGGCTCTTTGCCAGCGGTGGGGCGCCGGGCCGGTTGGGGTCTTGGGGCCGGGTTCCGGGGCGGTTATGGAGATCTATTTGATGGTAAGGTCACCGGCATTTCGTGGGGACGAGGCAGTAGCGTTGCGACCGATTGAGTTGCCGGCTGCCTCTTCGGGGAGGGCCGCGGTGGGCAAGGATCAGGTTCGGCAAGGGTTGCGGGCGGCGGGAGCCGCGGCCGGCGTCATCGGGCTGGTGGCGTCGCTCGGCGTGGGAACGCTGAGCGGGGCGGCGCTGGCGGCCGAGCCGCCGGTCGGCGGTGAGGTGGTGGTGCCGGCCGCAGCGCGGGCGGTGCCACGGGCCACGCAGGTGCTGAGCGCAGGTCAGACCGGGTTCCTCTGGATTCAGGAGGGCGACGACCGGCTGCTGTGGACGGAGTATGCGAGCGGGGTCACCACCCCGCTGGCGCAGCGGTTGTCCGCGGCGGTGGAATACGACCCGTACGACGGATATTTTCGTTTCTTGGAGCGGTCGTTCCAGTCGTTCCAGGTGGCGGACACGCACACCGACACGATCGCGCTGTACTACGCCGAGCCGGCGCCGCACGTCACGCTGACCTCCGGCGGGCAGACGCGGACCGTCGAGATCCCGGACGGCCAGCAGTACCAGCGGGTGTCCGGCGAGACGGTGGTGACCACCGACGCCGGCGGGGCTTGGCATCTGCTGGCGGACGGTGCCGACCGCACGGTGACCGGCCTGCCCGACGGTGCCGGCGACTTCTCGATCGAGGACGGCGACGCCACCGGCTTGATTCTGAAATACCGGTCCGACGGCGCACGGCACTTCAGCATCGTCAAGATCGCCACTGCTACGGCTTCCGGTCTGCCGGACCGGTGGGACGGCTCATCCGATGACTGGGAGGTGTCCGGGTTCCGGCTGACCCCGGCGTCTCTGCTGCGCCTGCGCACCGGTCGGTCCTCGGTCGACGTCTACGACCGGTCGGACCCGTCCGCCCCGCCCCGCACCGTGGACAACGGCTCCATGGCGGTCTACAACAACGTGCTCGGGCTGACCGGGTCGACGCTGCTCGCCGTCGAACCGACCCACGCCAGCAGCGGCGACCACCGCGGCCGCCAGCTGTGGGCGCTGCCGGTCGACGAGCCGGACGCGTCGATGAGTCTGGTGATGAACCCGGCGGCCGGTGAGCTGACCCAACTGCCGGACGGATCGGTGCTGGTGGCCGGCGCCGCGAAGTATCTCGACGAGGGCGATCTCGACTGGGGCTTCTACCGCGTCGCCCAGGCCGCGGACGGCACCGTGACCCGGACCCGGGTCACCGCGATCGCGCCGGCCCCGGCCCGGATCTACGGCCTGTCGCTGGGCAGCGGCATCCTGACCAGGGCCACCAGTGGGACGTATTTCCACCCCGGCGACCAGTACGGCACCTACCAGAGCACCTGGCTGTCCACCGGCGCGGGCCGGGAGATCGTCAAATCCAGCGTGGATGGCTACGTCACCGGCTCGGACGGGTTCTGCACCTCGAGCGACGGACCACGCTGTGTCCGGATGTATGCCGACGGCACCGGCTTCCACGGCCGGCAGAACGCCACCTACTCCGGCCTGACCATGCTCCTGGCCAACGGGAGCGCTGCCGCGCAGGGTCCGAGCGTGGCGACCAAGGTGTCCAGCCCGTGGCTCACCGATCTTTCCGGCCGGTGGGGCGTGGTCCGCTCCGGGGTCGGCGGCTCGCCGTACGTCGTGGAGTTCCCTGGCGTCTCCACCGCCAAGTCGACCCCGCAGAACTCGGTCGCCACCGCGGTCTGGGGCGCGACGGTCTGGAACGGCGCCGAGAACGGGCAGGTGTGGTCGAGCACCGGCGAGGGCTTCACCACCGGCGGCAACTGCACCCCGGAGGGCTTGCAGGCGGTCGGCCGGTTCGTCTACTACTCCTGCTCCTACCGCGCGGGGGTCTACGACCGGGTGACCAAGAGCGTGACGTCCGCGGCGTACCGCAACGTTCTGCTCGGCGACGGCTACCTCGTGCAGTCGACTGATGCCGACGGCCTCAAGCTGGTCAACCTGGTCGACCGGGCCGAGCGCACTCTGGTGCCGGCCGCCCAGCTGACCCCGGGCGCCCAGGCCGGTTACGACTGGACCGTCGACCGGTTCGGTGGCGGGGTGGCCTACGCCGACGCCACCGAGCGGGTGCATGTGCTGGACACCGGCATCCCGGCCGGCGCGCTGACGGCGATCGACTCGGTGGTGGGCGCCGGCCAGGCGACCTGGTGGCTGTCCAAGCCCGCCGGCTCCTGGCAGCTCGCCCTGCACGACGCGGCCGGCACCACGGTCCGCACGCTGACCGGCTCGGAGGCGCGCGGCCAGATCACCGCGAGCTGGACCGAGACCGGGGTCGCCGGCTGGACCTTGACCGCGCAGCCGGCTGACGGGCAGGGTTCGGCCCTGACCCTCTCCGGTGGCGCGCCGCCGATCGCACCGCCGGCCGTGCCGGCGCTCAAGGTGACCAAGGTGCCGGCGATCAGCGGCACCGTCGCGGTCGGCAGCACGCTGCACGCCACGGCCGGCGTCTGGACCCCGCAGCCGGCCGGGTACGCCTACCGGTGGACCGCGAACGGCGTCACGATCAAGGGCGCGACCGGCGCCAACCTACCTGTGACCAGTGTTTTGCTGGGTAAGCGCCTGTCCGTGGCGGTGACCGCGACCCGGGACGGCTACCCGTCGGGGACGGCGACCTCGGCCGCCACCGCCGTGGTCGCCAAGGGCAAGGCACCGCGAGCCACCACCCGTCCGAAGATCACCGGTACCGCGAAGGCGGGCCGCCAGGTGCGGGTCTCGGCCGGCGCCTGGTCACCGAAGGCCAGCTCGTACCGCTACGAGTGGCGGGTCAACGGCAAGCTGGCCGGCACCGGGACGACGCTGAGGCTGACCAAGTCGATGGCCGGCAAGAAGCTCACCGTGACGGTGATCGCCCGCAAGACCGGGTACGTGGACGGCCGGTCGACCAGCAAGACGGTCGTCGTCAAGCGATAGCCGGAGTCGGCCTGGCGACGGGACGGTTCCCGTGGCCAGGCCGTTGTGAACCGCAGACCGGCTACTTACGCGCCGATGTCGAGGAAGACGTTGTCGATCTCGCCGGCGAACTGGTCGTTGCCGAGGCCCGGCCCCTTGCCCCCGATCCGGAGCGGCTCGACGTTGGCGATGGAGAGTGTCGGCGGAACCGGCACCGACGCGTGCGGCGTCCCGTCCACCAGCAGCGTCAGTTTCTCCGCGGTGCGGTTGCACTCCAGGTCGTGCCAGCGGCCGTCGGCCACGTCGATCTGCGGTTCGGCCCGGTAGATCCGGGCCCGGTTGCCCGCGATCACGCAGCTCGGGTGCCCTTGCCGGTGGTCGACCTGCAGCTTGAACTGGCTGACGCCGCCGACGGAGTAGCCCTTCTGCACGACGTTCGCGCCGTCGGCCAGGTCGGCGTGCGTCATCAGCACCGACGCCCCGTACCGCAGCGGCCGCCGGCCGGGGTTGAGACTGTCGTCCCGCTGGCCTTCCAGGATTGCCCGTGGACAGTCCTTCTCCTTGGGCAGATTGCATCGGTCCGGGTAGGCGACGGCAAGACCGGTTCCTTCGGGTACGAGGCGTAGCGTCCCTCCGTTCTGCCCGAGCGGCCGCAGTTCGTGCTGCCCACCGGTGTCCTCGATCGGTTTGCCCACCCCGCCGTCGAAGTCGTAGCGCAGTGCCACCGGCGCGCTGGCGGTCCGGACGCGGCGAAGGTCGGCCGGTGCCGGGAAGCGAGCCGCGTTGGCGAGCACCCCACCGGCCGGGGACGGCAGAAGCCGGTCGGCGGGTTCCGCCCCCGCGGGTGTGCTGACGCAGCGTGGGGTGAGGAGGATCAGGCTGCCCAGTACGAGGATCGCTGACAGGGCGCCGAGCGGAACGGCGCGCCGCCGGGAATGAGGCATGGGGTTATTGTCCGCATTGTCGCTTAACTCTTGTGTCGAAACTCCGGACACACGCCAGACCACTCGTACGCGTTCACCCGAACCGCCGAACCCGAAAGACCCCGCCGCGACGACTCACGAATCCAACGAGCGTCAGCGCGCCGAGTTCGCCGCGTGCGCCGGCTCGCCGATCACCGCGTGCAGCACATCGTCCAGCGTGATCACGCCCAGCGGGCGCCGCCCATCGCTGACCAGCACGATGTGCAGCCGATCGCGTCGCATGGTCAGCAGCAGATCGGCCAGGCTGCGCTCCGGTGCCACCACGGCGAGCGGCCGGATCACGTCGGCCGGGATCGGCAGGCGGCGCTGCCCCCCGGGGATCCCGAGCACGTCCTTGACGTGCACGAACCCCAGCACCCGCCGGGTGTCGCGCTGCACCACCGGGAACCGGGACCGCCCGCTCCGGGTGGCCACCGTCTCCAGCGTCGCCGGTGACACGTCGGCGGCGACCGTGGTGACCCGCGCCCACGGCAGCAGGGTGTCGGCGGCGGTGCGGCTGTTCAGCCCCAGCGCGGCGTGGATCCGTGCGTACTGCTCCGAGCCCAGCAGGCCCTCGCTGCGCGCTTGCGTGACCATCCCGGCCAGCTCCTCGGCGGTGAAGACCGTCTTGACCGCGTCGGTCGCCTCGATCTTCCACAGCCGCAGGACCGTCCGCGACGCCCAGCGCATGGCCACCAGCAGCGGTTTCGTCGCCGTGCAGAACGCCAGCATGAACGGCCCGAGGATGAGCGCCGAGCGTTCCGGGCCGGCCAGGGTGATGTTCTTCGGGACCATCTCGCCGATGACCGTGTGCAGGAAGACCACGACCACCAGGGCCAGCACGAACGCGACCGGGTGCACCGCCCGCTCGGGCAGGCCGGCCGCGTGGAACGGCCCCTCCAGCAGGTGCGCCAGGGCCGGCTCGGCAATCGCGCCGAGCGCCAGCGAGCAGATCGTGATGCCGAGCTGGGCACCGGCGATCATCAGCGGGATCTGATTCATCGCGGAGAGCGCCCAGCCGGCCGCCTTGGACGTGGCGGCGAGCGGCTCGATCGCGGTGCGCCGGGAGGCGATCAGCGCGAACTCGCCACCGACGAAGAGGCCGTTGCCGAGCAGCAGCAGGACCGTGATGAGCACGTCAGTCATCGGCCGGCTCCTCCGGCGGGGCGACGACCCGGACCTGCTCGATCCGGTGCCGGTCGACCTCCATCACGGTGAACTCCCACCCGTCTTCCTCCAGGGACTCGCCGACCACCGGGATGTGACCGAGCCGCGCGAGCAGGAAGCCGGCCAGCGTCTCGTAGGGACCCTCGGGCAGCCGGAACCCGGTCTGCTCGAGCACCTCGTCCTCCCGCAGGAGCCCGTCGGCCAGGAACGTCTTCTCCCCGCCGGGGGCGGTCAGCTCGGCGGTGCCGGTCTCGTCGAGCTCGGTGTCGTACTCGTCGGCGATCTCCCCGACCAGTTCCTCGATCAGGTCCTCGACGGTGACCACGCCATCCGTCCCGCCGTACTCGTCGACGACGATGGCCAGGTCGGCATCGGCGGCCCGCAGAGCAGCCAGAACCTTGTCAAGACCGAGGCTTTCCGGTACGTACACCGGCTCCCGTGCGAGCACCGACACCTTGGTCGCGGCGCGGCGCTCAGGCGGGACTCCGAGCGCATCGTTGACCCCGGCCACGCCGGTGACGACGTCCAGCGTGGTCTCGTACACCGGAAATCGGGTGTGTCCGGTGTCGCGGGCCACCGTGATCAGGTCGGCGACGCTGGCCGTCGTCTTCAGGCCGACGACGTCGACCCGCGGTGTCATCGCCTTGGCGGCGCGTTTCTCGCCGAAGCGGATGGTCCGGCGCATCAGCGTCGCGGTCTCGGCCGGGAGCGCGCCGGCCCGGGCGCTGATCGCGGCGAGCAGGCCCAGCTCCTCCGGCGAGCGGGCACTGGCCAGTTCCTCCTGGGGCTCGATGCCGATCCGCCGGACCAGCCAGTTGGCCGTTCCGTTCAGCGCGGTGATCATCGGCTTGAACAGTCTGGAGAAACCGCGCAGCGGGGCAGCGGTGGCCAGCGCGAGACCCATCGGCCGGGCCAGCGCCGCGTTCTTCGGCACCAGCTCACCGAAGAGCATCGACACCAGGGTCGCCACGACCAGCGCCAGGATGTGCGTGATGGTCTCGGTCGCCGACCCGGCCACCGGCTCGACCACCGGGCTGATCAGCCGGGACAGCGCCGGCTCGGCCAGGTAACCCGTGAGCAGGGCGGTGAGTGTGATGCCGAGCTGGGCGCCGGAGAGCTGGAAGGAAAGCTCGTGCAGCGCGTTGCGGACCGTCTTGGCCCGGCGGTCGCCCGCCGCGGCTCGTTGATCGATTTCCGCCCGGTCGACGGTGACCAGCCCGAACTCGGCGGCCACAAAAAACGCGTTGCCCACCGTCAGCAGCGCGAAAGCCGCCAGCGGGAGCACCGCGGTCAGGAGCAGGCCGTCCATGATCGCTTCACCTCGGCCCTCATTCTGCCGGACTCGGACCATCCGGCACTAACCCTGTGGGTGACAGCGCGATCTAACGTCGAATCATGAACCTTGCCGCAGAGCTCCTCCTGCTGGCCTATGACGACGCAGGCCGGAAGATTCACGACAGCACCCGCCTGGATCTCGGGCTCGGCGGTGCATTGTTGCTGGAAATGGCCTTGTCGGAACGTGTGGGCGTGGTCGGCAAGGACGTCGTGGTGTTCGATCCGAGCCCCTCCGGTGACCCGCTCGTGGACGACGCGCTGACCCGGATCGCGGGCGACTCGCGGAGCCGCAAGCCCGGACATTGGGTCGGCAAGCTCGCGAAAGGCACGCGCCAACGTGTCCTGGATCACCTGGTTTCGACGGAGATTCTCCGGGTCGAGCATGGTTCGGTCCTCTGGATCTTCCCGCGGACGACCTATCCGCCGGTCCACGGGACCGAGCCGGTCGTCGAGACCGAGGCCCGCCATCGGATGCGGGCGGCGGTGCTCGGGACGGGCCCGGTCGATGGCCGTACCGCCGCGCTCTGTGCCTTGGTGGCCGCAACCGAGCTGGACCGCAAGGTGTTCGCGGACCTGGACCGGCGGCAGGTCAAGGCTCGGCTGAAGCAGATCGGGGAAGGGGACTGGGCCGCCGCCGCGGTCCACCAGGCGATCCAGGACGTCCAAGCCGCGATCATGGCCGGGGCGGTCGCCGCCAGCACGGCCGCCGTGATCAGTTCCTAGCGCACAACTTTTAGGGTCGTAAACGCCGGACGGCCGGCCTCCTGTAGCGGAGAGGCCGGCCGTCCGGTGCACGTCCGATCAGACGTCCTGCTTGAGCGAGCGCAGCAGGACCGTGGCGACGTCGACGACCTCGACCTCTTCCTGCTTGCCCTTGCCGGTGACCCCGTCTCCGATCATCGTGTAGCAGAACGGGCAACCCACCGCGATCGTCTTCGCGCCGGTGGCCAGGGCTTCCTCGGTGCGCTCGACGTTGATGCGCTTGCCGATCCGCTCCTCCATCCACATCCGGGCGCCACCGGCGCCGCAGCAGAAGGAACGTTCCTGGTTGCGCGGCATCTCGACCAGGTTGGCGGCCTCGCCGAGCACCTCGCGGGGCGCGTCGAAGACCCGGTTGTGCCGGCCCAGGTAGCACGGGTCGTGGTAGGTGACGTCGCCCTCGATCGGCTGGACCGGGGTCAACTTCCCTTCCTTGACCAGGTGCGCGAGCAGCTGCGTGTGGTGCACGACCTCGACCTCGAGGCCCAGCTGCTCGTACTCGTTGCCCAGCGTGTTGAAGCAGTGCGGGCAGGTCGCGACGATCCGCTTGACCTTCTTGTCGCCGAACGCCTCGTTCAGCGTCTCCACGTTCTGCTGGGCCAGCATCTGGAAGATGAACTCGTTGCCGATGCGCCGCGCCGGGTCACCGGTGCAGGTCTCGCCCTCGCCCAGGATCGCGTAGTTCACCCCGGCCTCGTGCAGCAGCGTCGCGACCGCGCGGGTGGTCTTCTTCGCCCGGTCCTCGAACGCACCGGCGCAGCCGACCCAGAACAGGTAGTCGAAGTCCTCGACCTCGCCGACCCGCGGCACCTCGAAGTCCAGTCCCTTGGTCCAGTCCTCCCGGGTGTTCTGCGGGGCGCCCCACGGGTTGCCCTTGTTCTCCAGGTTGCGCAGCATGACGCCGGCCTCGGAGGGGAAGCTCGACTCGATCAGCACCTGGTAACGCCGCATGTCGACGATGTGGTCGATGTGCTCGATGTCGACCGGGCACTGCTCGACGCACGCGCCGCAGGTGGTGCAGGACCAGAGCACGTCCGGGTCGATCACGCCGTTCTCGTCGACGCCACCGATCAGCGGGCGGTTGCCCTCGGCCAGCGAGAGCACGTCCAGGTGCGCCAGCTGCGCCTCGGTCGCCTTCTCCTCACCGGTCAGGTCCTTGCCGCCGCCGGCCAGCATGTACGGCGCCTTCGCGTACGCGTGATCCCGCAGCGACAGCACCAGCAGCTTCGGCGAGAGCGGCTTGGCGGTGTTCCACGCCGGGCACTGCGACTGGCAGCGGCCGCACTCCGTACAGGTGGAGAAGTCCAGCAGGCCCTTCCACGTGAACTGCTCGACCTGGGCGACGCCGAACAGGTCCTTCTCCGGGTCGGCCTCCTCGAAGTCGAGCGGCTTGCCCTCGCTCATCATCGGCTTGAGCGCGCCCAGACCCGAACCGGCCGGCTTCTCCGGGCTGCGCTTGAAGAAGATGTTGAAGAACGCCAGGAAGCGGTGCCAGGCCACGCCCATCGTCGGGTTCAGCGAGATGGTGATCAGCCAGCCCATCGAGATGAGCAGCTTGACCAGGGCGACCCAGGTCGGCCCGTCCTCCCAGGCCGGCAGCGCGTTGCCGATCGCGTGCGACAGCGGCGCGGCCCAGACCGGGTAGGGGAACGTGTCGTTGGCGACCTTCAGCCCACGAATGATGAACCCGCAGACCAGCACGCCGACGATGATCGCCTCGACGAAGTAGGCCTGCCACATCGTCGAGCCCAGGAAGCGGGAGCGCTTGACCGCGCCCGGCTTGTTCCGCTGCCGGACGAAGATCAGGTAGAGGATGCCGATGGTGCCGAGGATCCCGAACCACTCGGTGACGAACCCGAAGATCGCCCAGTGCCCGATGATCGGCAGCTCGCCGTCGGGCGTGACCGCCTCGAAGTAGGCCTCGAGCACCAGCGACGACAGGATGATGAACGAGAACATCACGAACCAGTGGGCCGCACCGATCGCGGACCACTTCAGCATCCGCGTGTGCCCGACCGACTCCTTCAGGAGCGTCTTGGTCCGGGTGCCCTTGTCGGTGAAGCGCTCCGGTGCGGGCTGGCCCGACCGGATCACCTTCGTGATCGTGAGAACCGCACGCACCGCCAGGGCGACGGCCACCACGGTGACCGCCACCGACAGCACGGTGGCGATGATCTGCGCGTAGCCCATGTGTGTTGTGCCTCCTCGGTCGGCTGGGCGCCAGCCTATGTTACCCATGAGTAATAGGCCGGTGCGGGCCGCAGGTCAATGACTTATGACTTACGGCCCCTCAGCCGAAAGCGCACCCCACGCCGAGCGGGGGTGCGCCTGGTTTGAACAAAGTTCACACGGACCCGCGGCGAGCGGGCGAGCGCCTCAGCGCCAGCGCGAGAGGATGCCCAGCGACGCGACCATGCAGCCGAAACCGACCGCGAGGTTCCAGTAACGCCAGGACTCCACCGGCCACTGCTGCGAGGACAGGTAGTAGACCACCAGCCAGGCGATACCCACCACGATCAGGATGACCGCGAGCGCGGGCAGCCAGGTGGGGCTCGGCTTCTTGGACGCCGCCGTGACCGCAGGGCGGATGTCCGACGGCGGGGTGTAGACCTTCTTCTTGCGAACCTGCGACTTGGGCACGGTGTTCTCCTGTGGGCAACAAGTGGTGAACAACCACCGGTGAGCGGCTCCGGGACCCGGAATGCTGCCCGTGGCGAATACTGTTCGCCCGCTAGCGTAATCAAGACAGCACGCGGACAGGCACCCGCCGGGGCGAGAAAATGCCCGGCGTCGGTTCCCGAGGGAGGCTGAGATGGCTTTGCAGAGTGAAAACGGGGCCTCCTGGCGCCTGGCGCTGCGCCGCGCGGCCGGCGCTCTGCGCCCGCGCCGCAAGGGCGCCCCGACCATCTGGTCGGTCGCCGTCCCGCTGATCGCGCTCGCCGCCGGCCTGCTGTTCACCACGTCCGCGACAACCGCCGACGGTACGGCGTTGCGCGACGACCGCCGGCCCCAGCTGGCCCAGCTGATCGCGGACAAGCGCGAGCGCCTCGCGGACAGCGAGAAGCGAGCGGCGGCTCTGCGGGCCGAGGTCGATCAGGAAGCGGCCCGCCTGGCCCAGGTCGACAGCCCGGTCGCGACGGCACGTGAGCAAGCCGACGCCATTCGTGAACCGGCGGGTTACACCGCCCTGCACGGCCCCGGCCTGACGGTCCTGCTGAACGACTCCCCGCGCCGCGGTTCGGACTTCGGCGACGACGCTCCCGACAACGACGATCTGGTCGTTCACCAGGGCGATGTCCAGGCGGTCGTGAACGCGATGTGGGCCGGTGGAGCCGAGGCCATGACGATCATGGATGTACGTGTGATCAGCACCAGCGCGGTACGCTGTGTCGGCAACACGCTGCTCCTTCACGGTCAGGTTTTCTCCCCGCCCTTCAAGATCACCGCAATCGGCGAACCCACAGCGATGCATGAAGCGTTGGAGTCCGCAGAAGGAGTCAAACAGTTCCGAGAGGCCGTCACCGACTTCGGTCTCGGTTACACGGAGAAGATGGAAAAGGACGTGACAGTGCGGGCGTACGACGGCTCGACCGACCTCCGATCTGCGCAGGCGGCCCCGTGACGAGCACGCCGGCGGAGTTCCCGGGCACCACGGGCGGCCGTGGACGGCACCGGGCTCCCGATGCCGAGGCCCAGACCGCCTACATCCCGCGCCTGAGCGACGCCTCCCCCGACGGCGTGCCCGGTGGCCCGCTGACGCCGCCGGTCGGCCTGGGCGCCAACGTGAGCCCCCGCCCGGCGGGTTCGCCGGCGGCCCTCCCGGAGGAGCCCGCTCAGCCGCAGACCGGCACCGAAGTCGGCCTCGACGAGGTCAGCGCGGCCGCGGCCGCCGCTCGCCGCCGTGCCATGCCGTCGACGGCCCAGCCCGCTCCGCTCAGTTTCGACGCTTTCGGCCACATTGCGGAGAAGAAGACCGAAGATCCGATTACGGTACGGTCTGATCCCGCCCCGCCGGTCACCGACACGCAGCAAATTCTCAGCTCCGGTGTCCTCCCCGTCGCTCGCCCGGCCGAGCCGGCCACGCCCGCTCCGGTCGCCGCGACACCGTCCGGCGGCGCCCCCATGCCGAGCGGCCCGAGTTGGAACACCGAGCCGACCCGCCCGCAGAGCCCGGCGTCGACCCCGGCCGTCGCCATGCCGAGCAGCCCGGCGTTCAGCCCGGCGGTGCCGAGCGCCCCGTCGGCGGTGCCGAGCGCCCCGTCGTTCGGCTCCTCCGTTTCGGGCGCTCCGAGCAGCCCGGCTCTGCGCAGCCCGGCTCCGGGCGCTCCGGGCAGCCCGGCCTTCGGCACCCCGGTCCCCGCAGCTCCGAGCACCCCGGCTTACAGCGCCCCGCCCTCGGCGACTCCGGCTTACAGCGCCCCAGCCCCGGCGACTCCGGCTTACAGCGCCCCAGCCCCGGCGACTCCGGCTTACAGCCCCCCGGTGCCGGCGACTCCCGCCTACAGCGCGCCGACTCCGGCGGCGTCCGGCTCACCCGCCGGGCCGAGCTGGAACGCGGACACCGTCAAGCCGAGCAGCCCGGTCACCACCGGCTGGGGCGCCGAGCCGACCCGCCAGACCGCTGCGGTGACCAGCCGCCCGCCGGAGCCGCCCACCACCCCGTCGTGGGATCCGGACGCCACCGGCCGCATCGAGACCGGTGGCGCCGAGGCGACCACCGGCCGGCCGGGCAGCCCCGGGGCCACCCCGCAAACCGCCTGGAACGCCCCCCAGACGCCGCAAACCGCCGCTCCGGCACCCTGGGCACCCCCCGGGGCAGTCCCGGCCGCGACGGCCGCCTCCGCCGTTCCCGCCGTCCCGGCCCGGCCGAAGCCGCAGATGGGCACGGCCAACACCCGCTGGATGAGCAACGAGCCGCCGGAGGCCGACCCGGCCCCGGTCGCGCTCAACCCGAACCCGTCCGAGACGCAGATCATCCGGACCATCGACGCACCTACCGGCAAGCTGCCGACCCTGACCCCGGGTGCTCCGCTGCCCGGCAAGCTGACCGTCCTGCCGCCCGGCGCCGCGGCTCAGGCCGCCCGTGAGGCGGCCGGCCCGGAGTCCGTGGTCGGCGCCGTGCCGGTCGACGGCATCCCGCCGGTTCCGGTCGAGCCCGAGGCCGAGCCGGTCGTCCTGGAGGAGCCGAAGCGCGGCGAGAAGGTGGTCAAGCTCCGCCCGGAGCAGACCGAGGAGGGCTACAAGAGCGTCTACTCCGAGCTCACCCGCCCGTCCCGGGTCCGCACCGGCATCCGCGGGGCCGGCGAGGTGATGATCACGTTCGGTCTGATCGTGCTGCTGTTCGCCGGGTACGAGGTGTTCGGCAACTCGGCCGCGGTGCAGGACGGGCAGGACGAGCTGGCCCAGGAGCTGGACCAGTCGTGGGCCGACCCGACGGTCGCGCCGACGACCACGGCGAAGGGTCCGGCCGCGCCCGGGGACAACCTGGTCGGCCGGCTCTACATCCCGAAACTGGACAAGGAGTGGGTGGTCGTCGACGGCGTCCGCCCGCAGGACATCAAGTACGCGCCCGGCCACTACCCGGAAACCGCCAAGCCGGGTCAGATCGGCAACTTCTCGGTCGCCGGCCACCGCATCAAGAAGATCTTCTGGCGAATCGACGAGCTGAAGTCCGGCGACGTGATCGGCGTCGAGACCCGCGACGCGTGGTACGTCTACCACGTCTACGGCCAGGAGATCGTCAAGCCGAACCAGGTCGAGGTCGTCGCCGCGGTGCCGGACGAGCCGAACGCGACTCCGACGAAGGCACTGCTCACGCTGACCACGTGCAACCCGAAGTTCAACAACTACCAGCGGCTGATCGTGCACGCCGAGTTGGTGAAGACGGTGCCACGGGACCAGACCAAGGCGGATGCCGGAATGCCGGCCGAGATGAAGTTGAAGGCATAAGCCGATGTACGCCTGGATCTGGCGGAAGTTCCCGGGAAACGTCTGGAGCAAGTTGACGTTTTCGGTCGTGCTGCTGGCCGCGGTCGGTTCCCTGCTCTGGTACGTGGTGTTCCCGTGGGCGACGCCGCTGCTGCCCTTCGACGACGTGCAGGTCGGCGACACCTCGCAGATCGACCCGAACTCGGTGAACCAGAACGCCGACACCGGGCCGAGCCGGGCCACGAACCCGTCGCCCGACCCGGACGCCTCGGCGCCCGAGGTGATCCCCTACAGCACGACCTCCAACCACCCCGACCCCGGAGGCCTGGCCGGTGACTGACGTCCGCATCCTCGTGATCGACAACTACGACTCGTTCGTCTTCAACCTGGTGCAGTACCTGGGCCAGCTCGGCGCCGAGTGCGAGGTCCGCCGCAACGACGAGATCACCGTCGAGGAGGTGGGCGCCGCGGGCGCTTCGGGCATCCTGTTGTCGCCCGGCCCGGGTGAGCCGACGAGCGCCGGGATCATGCTGGACGTGATCAAGACGTACGCCGGGAAGGTCCCGCTCTTCGGGGTCTGCCTGGGTCATCAGGCGATCGGTGCGGCGTTCGGCGCGACCGTGACCCGCGCCCCGGAGCTGCTGCACGGCAAGACCTCGCTGGTGCACCACCGGGGTGAGGGTGTGCTGGCCGGGCTGCCGGAGCCGTTCACCGCGACGCGCTACCACTCGCTGGCCGTGCTCGAGGAGACCCTGCCGGAGGAGATCGAGGTGACCGGCCGCACCGAGTCCGGCGTGGTGATGGCGATGCGGCACCGCACGCTGCCGATCGAGGGCGTCCAGTTCCACCCGGAGTCGGTGCTCACCGAGGGCGGCCACACCATGCTGGCGAACTGGCTGGCGAGTTGTGGTCTCGAGGGCGCGCTGGACAAGGCTCCGGCCTTGGCCGCCGAGGTGGAGACCCGCCGCCGGTCGGCTTTCGCCACCGCCTGACCTTCCGCACTGACGCCGAGAGCCGGCCGCCCTTCACCAAGGCGGCCGGCTCTCGTTGTCGTCGTGCCTTACTGGTCGACTCCGGTGCCACCGCCGGTGCCGGAGGACGGATCGGCCGAGGGCTCACCGCTCGGGTCGGTGCCCGAATCCTCGGCGACCACGGTGATGACCACCTGGGTGCCGGTCTCGACCTTCGACTTCGCCTTCTTGCTCTGGGCGATCACGGTGCCCGGCTTGCCGCCACCCTGCACCGTGGTGATGTCGACATTCAGGCTCGCGTTCTGCAGCAGCACGGTGGCCGTCTCCTGCGTCTTGCCGATCACGTCGGGCACGAGCACCAGCTGGTTGTTGGAGATGTAGACGTCGATCTGGGTGCCCGGGGCGACCTGCTGGCCCTCCTGCGGGTCGACCTTGACGACCTGGTCCTTCGGCGCGGTGCTGTCGACCGACTTGAAGTTGGCCACCAGCTTGTTGTTCTTCAGCGCGTTCTCGGCGGCCGTCTTGGTGCTGCCGACCAGGCCGGACGGCACGGTCACCTTGTCCGGCGGGTTGCAGATCGTGTAGGTGATCGCGGTGTCGACCGGCACGGTCGTCCCCTGTTTCGGGGTCTGCGCCTGCACCTCGCCCTTGCAGTCGGCATCTTCCGTCGGCGTGGCCGCGGAGACGTTGGTGAACCCGGCCGTGGACAGTTTCCGCTTGGCTTCCGCCTCGGTCGAGCCGGTCAGGTCCGGGATCTGCGCCTGCGCGGTCGGGGTCGGCGTGTTCGTCTTGTCGTCCTTGTTGTTCAGCGCCAGCGCGACGCCGAGCACGATCACGACGAGCACGCCCAGGCCGGCCAGCGCGGCCCACACCCAGGACTGCTTGTTGTCATCCGGCCGGGCACCGGCCACGGTCGCCGGGATCGGCCGCTGCATCGTCGTCGCCGCCTGCGGCTGCCACTGCCGGGGGCCGTTGCTCATCGCGACGGTCTCGGCCTCGTTCATCACCGGCGTGGCCATGACCGGGCGGCCGGAGACGGCCCGCAACGCGTCCGCGCGCATCTCCTGAGCGCTCTGGTAACGGTTCAGCGGGTTCTTCGCCAGCGCCTTGAGCACGATCGCGTCGACATCCGGCGGGACCTCGCGGTTGATCGAGCTCGGCGGGCGGGGATCCTCCCGGACGTGCTGGTAGGCGACGCTGACCGGGCTGTCACCGACGAACGGTGGGTGCCCGACCACCAGCTCGAAGAGGACGCAGCCGGCCGCATACACATCGGAGCGGGCGTCCACGGCCTCACCGCGGGCCTGCTCGGGCGACAGGTACTGCGCGGTGCCGATCACGGCGCTGGTCTGCGTCATCGTGGTCGCGCCGCTGGCCAGAGCCCGGGCGATGCCGAAGTCCATGACCTTGACCTGGCCGTTCTGCGTGATCATCACGTTGCCGGGCTTGATGTCCCGGTGGATGATCCCGTGCCGGTGGCTGAACTCCAGCGCGGCGTCGATATCGGCGATGATCTCCAGGGCGCGGCGTGGCTGCAGCCGCTGCTCCTGGGCCAGGACCTCTTTCAGGGTGTGCCCGTTGACGAACTCCATGACGATGAACGGAAGCTTCTCGCCGGTGGCCGAGACCTCTTCACCGGTGTCGTAGACGGCCACGATGGCCGGGTGGTTGAGCGCGGCCGAATTCTGCGCCTCACGCCGGAACCGCTCCTGGAACGTGGCGTCCCGGGCCAGGTCGGTCCGCAGCATCTTGATCGCCACGTCCCGGCCCAGGCGGAGGTCGCGTCCCCGGTGCACCTCTGCCATACCGCCGTAGCCGAGCAGCTCGCCGACCTGGTACCTGCCGCCGAGCAGTCGGGCCTGCGCCGTCATAGCGTCTGTCGTCCTTCGTTCGGTCGGATCCGGCCGAGCTGGGCATCGGCCTTCATTAGACGGTACGACGCCGTCGACACCGGGTCGGCGGCCACGCCCATGCGGAGGATAGCCGTCGAGCTGCTGCGATCACCCAGCGCGATTTCGGCGGCGGCTTGCGCGTTGTCATGTCGATACAGGAACGAGATGACCCCGGCACAGAGCAGGACCAGCAGAGCCAGGACCACGGCGAGCACGATCAGCACCTGACGGCCGAACGTGCCCTCCGGCTTGGCCGCCGGCACCTGCTGCGGGTAACCGCTCATCGGCGGGCCGGACTGCGGACGGTAGTGAGGTGGCATCGGCGGCGCGACCGGGGCCGGCGACGACGTGGAGACCGGCGGCACCGACGACGGCACCGAGGCAGCACCCCGGGCACCCGAGATCGGGCGCGGCACCGAGGCCCGGGCCTGCTGCGACGGCGCCGGGCTGGTCGGCGTGGCCCGGATCGGCGGATGGCTCACCGGCGGCTGCGCGATCGTGGTCAGCGACGCCGCGGCCTGCCGGGCCACCGCCGCCATCGCCGCGGCGCTGGGCCAGCGGGCGGCCGGGTCCTTCGACAGGGCACGTTCCACGATGGCGCGGACCGCCGGCGGGATGTCACTCGGCAAGGGGCGCGGCGTCTCCCGCACGTGCTTCATCGCGATCTCGATCGGGGTCGACCCGTCGAACGGCCGATGCCCGGAGAGGCACTGGTAGGCGACCACGCCCAGGGCGTACACATCGGAGGCGGCCGTCGCCACGTCACCGGCCGCCTGCTCGGGCGAGATGTACGACGCGGTGCCGAGCACCGCACCGGCCACGGTCAGCTGCCCGACCAGCGCCGACCGGGCGATGCCGAAGTCGGTCAGGACGAGCGTGCCGTTCGGCCGGACCAGCAGGTTGCCGGGTTTCACGTCGCGGTGGACGATCCCGTTGGCGTGGGCTGCCTGCAGCGCGTCGGCGGCCTGGGCCACCAGCGCCATGGTCCGCGCCGGGGTGAGGCGGCCGACCCGGCTCAGCGTGCGGGAGAGCGCGTCGCCCTCCACGTACTCCATCACCAGGAAGGCGAGCTGCTGGTCGCTGCCGTAGTCGTAGACGTCGACCACGCCCGGATGGTTGATGGTCGCCATGGTGCGCGCCTCGCCGCGGAACCGCTCGGCGAAACCGGGCTCGTCCAGCAGTGCCGGCAGCAGGATCTTGACCGCGACCGTCCGGCCCAGCACGTCGTCCGTGCCGCGCCACACGTCACCCATACCGCCGCCGGCGATCCGCTCCTCCAAGCGGTAGCGCCCACCGAGCGTGACCCCCGGGCGGATCATGTCAGTTCCCTCCCGAGCCGGCCGCGGCCTTCATGATCAGCCCGGCGATCCGGGCCGCTTCGGCGCTCGCGTGGCCGCCCTTCACGTTCTCCAGCATGACGCAGACCGCGGAGACCGCTTCGCCCTTGTCGTTGAAGGCGAAGCCGATGAACCACCCGTGCGGGTCGGCGCCCTCGGCGTTCTGCGCGGTGCCGGTCTTGCCGCCGACGGTGAGGCCGGAGGTCTTCGCCTTCTTGCCGGTGCCGTTCTCGACGACGCTGACCATCATCTCTTTCAGCTGCGAGGCGACCTTGCCGTCGATCGGGTTGCTCTTCTTCTTCGGCGAGGCGGTGTAGATGGTCCGGCGGTCCGGGCTGAGCAGTTTCTGCACCAGGTAGGGGCGCATCTGCTCGCCACCGTTGGCGACCGTGGCCGCGATCAGCGCGCCCTGCATGGGCGTCATCCGCACGTCGCGCTGACCGATCGACGACTGCGCGAGCGCGCCCTTGTCGGTGCTGCCGTCCGGGTTCTGGATGTCACCGGTGTGGCTGGCCGCCACGCTCAGACCGTCGCCGCTCTCCAGGTCGCCGACCTTGAGCGAGTCGTCCTCGAAGCCGAACGCCTTCGCCTCGGCCTTGACCTTGTCCGCGCCGAGCTTCACGCCGAGCTTCGCGTACCCGGTGTTGCAGCTCTCGGTCAGCGCCTCCTTGAGCGAGATCTGACCACCCGGGCAGACCTCGTCCTCGGCGTTGTGGATGACCGCGCCGCTCTCCTTGTACTCACTGCCGGCCGGGATCTCGGTGTCGACGTCGTACCCGTTCTGCAGGGCCGCCGCCGAGACGATCACCTTGAACGTGGAGCCGGGCGGCAGGGTCTGCGACAGCGCCCGGTTCAGCAGCGGCTGAGCCTTGTCGCCGAGCAGTTCCTTGTACGCCTTGGCCGCCGCGTTCGTGTCGTGCCCGACCAGCTTGTTCGGGTCGTAGCTGGGCATCGACACGAGCGCCTGGATCGCACCGGTGCGCGGGTCGAGGGCAACCGCCGCGCCCTTCGTCGCGCCGCGCTCGTTGTCGGTCATCTCTTTCCAGGCGACCTCTTGGGCCTTGGTCTTCAGCGAGAGGATGACGTTGCCGCCGCCGGTCTCCTCACCGGTGAACATGTCGCTCAGCCGGTCGGCGAAGAGTTTGTCGCTCTCGCCGGAGAGGAACTCGTTCTCGCTCTGTTCGATGCCGGTCTCGCCGAGGTTGACCGGCTTGTAGCCGAGGACCGGGGCGTAGATCTCCTTCTTCGGGTACACCCGCAAGTACTTCAGGGTGTCGTCGGTCGACTTGTTCTCGGCGAGCGCGGTGCCGCTGTCGGCCTCGATGACGCCACGGGGACGTTCGTACTCCGCGACCACCACGCGACCGTTCCAGGCGTGGGTGCGGTAGTCGTCGGCCTTGTACGCCTGGACCCAGTTCAGCTTTCCGAAGATCAACGCGAACAGCACGAGGAGGACCACGCCGGACTTGCGAAGGGGGGCATTCACGGCTTGATCACCTCCGTCATGGCGCCGTGCAACTGTGTGGGAGCTTTCTTCGGCCCGGGTTGGACCGTTCCGCCGCCGCCGCTCGTCGCCGGGCCGCGGGCCGCGTTCGAGATGCGCAGCAGCATCGCGATCAGCAGCCAGTTCGCCATCAGCGAGGAACCGCCGGAGGAGAGGAAGGGGGTGGTCTGACCGGTCAGCGGGATCAGCCCGGTGATACCCCCGAGGATCACGAAGACCTGCAGGCCCAGGGTGAACGAGAGACCACCGGCGACCAGCTTGCCGAACGAGTCACGCACCCCGATCGCCGCGAGCAGGCCGCGCATCGCGATCAGCATGTAGCAGACCAGCAGCGCGGAGAGACCGAAGAGGCCGATCTCCTCGCCGAGGCCGGCGAAGATGAAGTCGTTCTGCACCTCGGGGACCGACAGCGGCGAACCGGCGCCCGGGCCGGACCCGAACAGGCCGCCCGTGCCCAGCCCGAGCAGACCCTGGACCAGCTGGTAACTACCACCGTTCCGGTTGTACTGCGCCGGGTCGAACGGGTTCAGCCAGACGTCGGCGCGGTCGTAGAAGTTCGCGAACGGGCCACCGATCGAGGCGCCCAGCAGGTACGCGACATAGACGCCACCGAAGAACAGCAGCAGACCGATGATCAGCCAGCTGGACCGCTCGGTGGCGACGTAGAGCGTCACCACGAACAGGCCGAAGTACAGCAGCGCGGTACCCAGGTCCTTCTCGAAGACCAGGACCAGCAGGCTGAACAGCCACACCGTGAGGACCGGCCCGAGGTCCCGCCCGCGGGGGAAGTCGATGCCGAGGAACCGCTTGCTCGCCAGCGAGAGGACTTCCCGCTTGCGCACCAGGTAGTACGCGAAGAAGGTGACCAGCATCAGCTTGGCGAACTCGCCCGGCTGGATCGAGACGCCGGGCAGCTTGATCCACAGCTTCGCGCCGTTCACCTCGGAGAGGCTGGCCGGCAGCACCGCCGGGATCATCATCAGCACGATGCCGGTCAGGCCGAGCGTGTACGCATACTTCGAGATGTTCTTGTGGTCGCGGATCAGCAGGAGCAGCGCCGCGGCCAGGATCAGCGAGATCAGCGTCCAGGCGAGCTGCCGGCCGCCGATCCCGGAGAAGATCCCCGGTGGGCCCTGCTTCTCGTTGATCGCGTTGGCGATGTCGATGCGGCGCAGGAACGCCACCCCGATGCCGTTGATCAGGGCAACCGTCGGCAGCAGCACCGGGTCCGCGTACGGCGCGACGTAGCGGACCACGATGTGCAGGCCGAGGAAGAGGATGCTGAGCAGCGCGGCCGGCACCCAGAAGTTCGGCTGGAGGCTGTCGTACTTGTTGGCTTCCACGGTCGCGCCGAAAACCGCGACGAGCACCATGGCGAAGGCCAGAAGCCCGAGCTCGGCGTTACGACGCGTTTTCAACCCCGGGATACGCGACATCTCGCCCGTGGAAGCGGGCGAGGAGGCCGGTACGGCGGGCGCGGTCAAGAGATTCCCCAGACGTTGTAGGCCGTGCTCAATCGGCGGTCCGGCAGCCGGTCGTGTCGGCCGCGGTGGACGCGCTCTCGGACGGTTGAACGCTCGGCGCGGTAGCCGGAGCCGGGGTCGCCGTCGTGGGCTGCGCGGGCACCGACGCCGAGACGGCGGGCGCGACGCTGGCCACGGAGCAGACCGGCTTCAGGTTCGGATTCGACGGCTCGTCGCTGGTCAGGTCGGTCAACATGCTCCGGGCGTCGGTCACGCTGCCGGCGTGGATGCCTTGCTTGACCCGTTCCTGCGCGACGGTGGTCAGATCCTCCAGGCGGACCGTGCTGGTCTCGCTCACCGCGGAGAGGTTCAGCCCGGCGATCTGCCCCGGCACGCCGCGGAAGATGGCCAGCTGGCCGGCGTCGGTCGCACCGACGTAGTACTGATCCTGGGTGTACTTCCAGCCGGCCCAGAGACCGCCGCCGAGCAGGCCGAGCACCAGCAGGACCAGCAGGCTGGTCCGCACCGGGTGACCGGCCGGCTCGGGATCGCGGTCGTAGTTGTCGGTCTCCGGCTGGGCCGGGCGCGGCGGGGGCTGCTTGAGCGCCGCCGCCCGGGACGCCGGGGTCGAGGCGTCGGCCACGGTGGTGTTGCCGCGGTCGAGCGCTGCCGCACCACCGACGATCGGTGCCTGCTCGACGATGTCCGCGTCGGTCGCGTCGGCGATCACGACGGTGATGTTGTCCGGCCCACCGCCACGCAGTGCGAGCTGCACGAGCCGCTCGACGCACGCCTTCGGGTCGGCGATCTCCGCCATGGTCTGGCCGATCGTCTCGCCGCTGACCACGCCGGACAGGCCGTCGCTGCAGATCAGGTACCGATCGCCCTTGAGAACCTGGCGCACCGAGTACTCCGGGTCGATGTCCCGGCCGTCGAGCGCGCGGGTGAGCAGCGACCGCTGCGGGTGACTGCTCGCCTCCTCGGGGCTGACCCGGCCCTCGTCGACCAGCATCTGGACGTACGTGTCGTCCTTGGTGATCTGCGAGAACTCGCCCTTGCGGAGCAGGTAGGCCCGGGAGTCGCCGATGTGCACCATGCCGAACTTGCTGCCGGTGAAGAGCACCGCGGTCAGCGTGGTGCCCATCCCCTCCATCTGCGGGTTGGCGTCGACGGTGTCCCGCAGCTGCTGGTTCGCGGTGCCGACGGCGTGCCGCAGAGCGTCGACCAGCGCATCCCCGGGAACGTCGTCGTCGAGTGGCGCCATCGCCGCGATGACGATGTTGGAGGCGACGTCACCGGCGGCCATGCCGCCCATGCCGTCCGCGACAGCAAGCAGCCGCGGCCCGGCGTAGACGGAGTCCTGGTTCAGGTCTCGGATCAGACCGCGGTCGCTCTGAGCGGCATAGCGCAGGGTCAGGGTCATGGCCGTAACTCGAGTGAAGTGCGCCCGATGCGGATCGGGACGCCGAGGGGGACGGGGGTGGGTCCGGAGACCTTACCGCGATCGAGGTAGGTGCCGTTGGTCGAGCCGAGGTCCTCCACGAACCACTGCCCGTCCCGCGGCACCAGCCGAGCGTGCCGGGCCGACGCGAAGTCGTCGGTGATGACCAGGGTCGAATCCTCGGCGCGGCCGATCGTGATCGGGGCCTCACCGAGGGTGATCCGCGTGCCGGCCAGCTGACCGGCGGTCACCACCAGTTGCCGAGCCGCCTTACCGCGTTTCGCCTTCGCCGGCCGGCCCTGAAGGATCGCGCCGCCCACCCCCCGAGGGCTGGCGACGATGCTCTTGGACCGGGCGCCCGCGAACAGGTCCCGACGGATCACCCCGACCACCGTGAACACGAAGATCCACAGCAGGATCAGGAAACCGAACCGGGCAACGGTTAGGACGAATTCGGGCAACGCCGCTAGCCGTCCACTCGGAAGGTCAGCGTGGTCGTCCCGAGCTGGATCATGTCGCCCGGGTTCAGAGCCACCGCGGAGACCCGCTGGCCGTTGACCATCGTCCCGTTCGTCGAACCGAGATCGGTCAGGACCACCTGGTTGCCGTCATAGTCCAGCCGGGCGTGCCGGCGCGAGATGCCCACGTCGGGCAGGCGCAGGTTCGCCTGATCGCCGCGACCGATCACGGTCGAGCCCATCTGCAACGGGTAGGTCCGCCCGTCACCGGAGACCAGACCGACGCTGCGCGGGCCGCCACCGTGACCGCCGTGCGGCGGGTAACCGCCACCGTGCTGCTGGTCATAGGGCGAGTACTGCGGGCCGGCGTCGTAGGCCGGCTGCTGCACCGGGGCGACCTCGCCACCGGTGTAGACCTCCGCCGTGACGCGGAACATGCCCGTGTCCAGCCCGTCGCCGCGTTCGATCTCGACGATCACGTCGCCGTAGACCGTCCAGGCCTGCTCACCGATGAACTCGGCCTGGGACTGCGCCAGCTCCTGCGCCAGAGCGGCCGCATAGGGCGCCAGACGGCTGTGGTCATAAGGCGACAGGTCGATCACATAGCGGTTGGGCACGAGGGTGCGGCCACCCGCGAGGATGGCTTTGTGCGCCTCGGCCTCCCGCTGCATGGCATTCAGGATCTCCACCGGGTGCACGACACCCTTGAACACCTTCGCGAAGGCCCCCTCGACAAGGCCTTCCAATCGCTTCTCAAAGCGCTGCAGCACGCTCACCGGCTCCTCCTCGGGTTCCGAGGACATGATGGTATCCGGCCGCCGCTTGCGCATCCGCAGCCAAGAGCAGCCGGCACTTCTGACCCTCGTATGACGCCCCTCGACGCCGTGCTAGTGTTTCCTCCGTCGCGGGGCGATATCAACTCAACTGGGTTCTGATTCAGCTGAGCTTGGTGCGTCCTCGATAACTACCTGCGACAGCGTAGTCTGTCGGGAGTAGTAACCCGAAGTTGGCCCGCAGGGGCCGGTTTCACGGGTCGCAGAGACGAGCTGTAAGGTCTCAAACGACCAAGTCACATGGGGATGTGGCGGAATGGCAGACGCGCACGGTTCAGGTCCGTGTGTCCGAAAGGACGTGGGGGTTCAACTCCCCCCATCCCCACAAGTGCGAATGGGCGATCTCTGTCCGCGGAAAGCGCGGGCTTGAGGTCGCCCTCGTCATATCTGCTCCGGGCCGAGCCCCCGGAAACCCCCACGGTGCGATGGCTGGGGTGAGTGCCACACGTCACCGTCCGCTCGTGGGGAACTCGGCTCGCCCTTCGGGCTTTGCGACTACTTCAACCACTTCCTTCGGGGTACGGCATTGCGCCCGTCCACGATTGGGTGAAGACAGCCGCAGGGGTATGCTCGCGCGCCTGTTGGGTGCTGTCGGTATTCGAGTCTCGGATGAGCGTGGGGTGTGGTCGTGGCCGCTGTGCCTGCTGGGGTTGACCAGGGGAAGCGCAACGTGCTGGGAGTCCTGGTGGATGCGACGGACTATGCGTCGGCCACCGAGCGGATCATCTCGGCGGCACGGGAGGGGCGGCCGTTCGCGGTGACCGCGCTGGCCGTGCACGGAGTGATGACCGGGGTGCAGGATCCGGCCCACGAGGCCCGGCTGAACTCGTTCGACCTCGTGACGCCGGACGGGCAGCCGGTGCGCTGGGCGCTGAACGTGCTGCACGGGGCCGGCCTGACCGACCGGGTCTACGGCCCGACGCTGACTCTGCGGGTCGTCGAGCGGGCGGCCGCCGAGGGTCTTCCGGTTTATCTGTACGGGTCGACCCAGCCCACGCTGGACCGCCTGGTGCCGGCGCTGATGGGAATGTTCCCGGCGCTGAAGATCGCCGGCGTCGAGGCCTCGAAGTTCCGTGCCGCTCAGCCCGGTGAGGAGGTGGAGATCGCCGAGCGGATCAAGGCGTCCGGCGCCCGGATCGTCCTCGTCGGCCTGGGTTGCCCGCGGCAGGAGGTCTTCACCTACGCGATGCGCCCGCTGCTGGACATGCCGCTGCTAGCCGTCGGTGCCGCCTTCGACTACCACGCCGGCCTGCTGAAGAACCCGCCGCTGTGGATGCAGAAGTACGCGCTGGAGTGGCTGTGGCGTCTCGGCCTGGAGCCCAAGCGCCTGTGGAAGCGGTACGTGCTGCTGAACCCGGCCTACCTGAGCCGTCTCGCCGCGCAGAAGAGCGGGTTGTGGAAGGCGGAGCCGGCCGTCCCGTCCGGCGAGCAGGTGCACGGCTTCGCCGTCTGAGATCTTCGGCACCGAATTCGGATCATCCGTGTCTTCGGACGCGGATGATCTTTTTTCGTCCCGTGGGCGACAGTGGGGCAGAGGTCACAATCCGCCCGGCGGCCGGTCCACATAGGTCACCTGGTTCATCTCCGTCATGATGTTGACACCCGCAGTCATGCCATCGGACCGTCTGGCCGGCGTATGCCGAGCTCATAAGCCTGTGAGCAGGCTGAGACGAACCCCTACGGGTTCCTGATGGGGGCATATCCCGGTTTCGATTCGACAACCGTGGGTGAACGCTGTCGATGTGAACACCGCTGTGGACGTGATTCTGATCGGCGCCCTCGCCACCGTCTGGCTCGCTGCCGGGCTGCTGGCGGACGGGTTGCCGGCAGCCGGCACCGCGCGCTTGATGCGCCGCCGTGCCGGGCTGCTCGCCGTCCTGGCCGGTGCGGGGGCAGCGTTGTTCGTCGCGGTACCTGTGGTCACCGCGTTGGTGCCGGGCGCTTCGGCGGCGCCCGCGGCAGCCTTGCTCCCGGCCGTGCCGGCCCTCTTCGTGCTGACCATGGGCGTGCGCAAGCTGAGCTGGGTGCGCCGGGGAGCGGGCGCCTTCGCGACCGCCCCGCTGGCTCCGGTGCCGCCCGCGCTGCGGGCCGCCGCGGCCCACCCGCTGATCACCGCTCCGCTCCAGGTCACCGGCCTGGCCGCGATCGTCGCCCTGCCGCTGGCGGCGGGCCTGGTCCAACTGCCCGGCAGCGGGGTCCCGGCCACCACCGGCTTCGCCGGGATCGCCGGGATCGGGATCACCGTGGTGGCCGTCGCGGTCGTGGCCATCGGTATCCGGGCGGCGCTGCGCCACGGCCGACTGGCCCCGCTGGTCCTCGCCCCGCTCGACCGGGCCCGGGAGCGGGCCCGCGCCGGCGTCCGCTGATCGGGTCAGTGCGCGGTCTTCTTGGCCTCTTGCACGTAGAGGAGCTCCAGGATGGACCGCGCCGCCTCGAACCACCGGTCGAGCCAGTCCGACTGCGGCAGAGCGCCTCGCTCGGGCAGCTCGAGCAGCAGGCCACGCAGCAGGGGGTGGTCCGCCATCGAGGTGTTGCTGCCGTCGTTCCAGTTCGCCGGGAAGACCGGCTCGGTCAGGCCCTGGAGGTCGAGCGACGGGAGCTTGGCCGCGCGGTCGAGCGGGCCGGTCGGCTCGATGCTGCGGGCGTGTCCGGGGGTGCGGGTCGGGAGGCCCGACATGCCGCGGGACAGGAGCTCGCCGTCGCCGAGGTCGCCGTTCAGCGCTTCGCGGCGGCCGTGCCGGTACGCGCTCACGCCTCCGCTGAACCGGTCCTGCGCCGTCGCCGAGCCGTTGCTGAGGTTCTCGGAACCAATCGTCATCTCACTGCCTTGCCTCGTTGAAATCCGTCCCGGCCCGTCAGCGCGGTCCGGTCCGCGCTTGGACAATTCAACGAGGCGCGCCGCGCTCGGCGACGGGAAAATCGGGCAAATAGCCACGGCCGACTCGTTGGCGCAGGTCACCGAGTCGGCCGCCGGGAGGGGACGAGGGTTCAGAGATCGAACTCGCCGTCCTTGGCGCCGTGCACGAACGCGTCCCACTCGGCCGCGGTGAAGATCAGCGCCGCGCCGGCCGGGTTCTTCGAGTCACGGACCGCGATCGCGTCGTCGACGAACGCCACCTCGACGCAGTTGTCACTGTCCGCACCGCTTCGGGCGCTCTTGAACCACTGCGCCCGGCTCAGGTCGACCCGGAGACCTTTGACCTCGATTTCCACGATGGCACTCCTCTGCCCAGGGGTGTACCGATCCCGGCGGCACGTGCCCGCCAACGATCGCTCTGAATCCAGTAACGACCGTGGGTACGCAGGGACGCGCATCACGGATGGGGTTCTCCGATCGGGTTAGTCCCATCGGACAAGTTGGATCCTGGCTGCTCAGAAGCATTTGGACAGTGATTAACACGATTTGGGGTTTAATGTCCGAATCGCTCAGAGCACTATGGATCATGCGTCACTGTCCGCTCATGTCGACCCCACCTGCACAAGCGCAATGATCACCGAGAGCCGCGCCATGATCACTCAGCATCACGGAAGGGGGACGTGCAACTTGCATCGACGACACTGGTGGTGCAATCTTTCCGTATGGCTTGCATCACTTAACGTTCTTGAGTGAGGTAGCCAAGTCCGACGCAATCACACCAAAATGACGTCCGACACGGGGTGCCGAGCCAACCTGGGGTCCAGCTTGGACTTCCTCCCGAGACCCGGGTGGCAGGATCGGCGATGGTGACGTTCTGCAACCGTCGATGGTTGGCACCGTCGAAGGCTTGCAAAGGTGCATGAGCCGGGCAGACTGGTGCATCTGTGTCACAAGTCAATCCAGCGAGTCCATCCGGCAAAGATTCTCAGGGCAGGAGATGACGTGCTACTTCCTCGGTCCGGTGATGTCATTCACGTGACAAAGGCGGCGAGCGTCCAATTCGCATCACCGATGCTGTTCCGGGTCATCCGGGTGCACGACTGGCCGACGTACGAGGGCTGGGTCTGGCTCGACGGCTATGAGCTGAACTCGGCCGGCGACGCCGTGGAACGCCGCTCCATCTTCGTGCAGGTCAGCGGCCTGCGACCGGTCGGCAAGGCCCCCGACCCGCGGGCCCGCAATGGCCGTCAGCCCGCCACCAGGCCGAACGTGGCTCCCGTCCGGCCGATCCGTGCGCCACGCTGAGCCGACCCGACGCCGGGGACGCGGTCAGTTCCCGTCAGGCTCGGTGCTGGCACCCCCGGCCGGCGCCGTCGTCGTCGAGGTCGGGCCGCCCGTCCGCGCGGCCGCGACGACGAGGGTGATCTTCGAGTCGGGTGGCACGAGCTGGCCTTCCGCCGGGTCGCAGTCGATCACCGTGCCCGGTTCGGCATCACTGGGCAGCTTGATCACCCGGTAGCCCAGTCCACTGCGGGCCAGTGCCGCCTCCGCGTCCGCGAGCGGCATACCGCGCAGCGCCGGCACGGTCGCCTCGGTGGTCGCCGGGTCGGTCGTCGGTGCCGTGCTGACCGGCGGTTCGGTCGTCGGCTCGGTCGTGGCCGGGATGGTCACCGTCGTGGTGGCCCGGGTCTGTGCCGGGGTCGGCTGCGGGGTGTCCACGTCGCCGCCGGAGTTCTGCACGATCAGGTAGATGCCGAAGCCGAGCAGGCCGAGCAGCACCAGCGCCACGATCCCGACGACGATCGGCATCCACCAGCGACCGGACGGCTCCTCGTCCTCCGGGCCGGTCGTCCATTCGGTCTCGGTGTACTCCGTCTGTTCCGGCCGTGGCGGACGCACCGAGGCCCGGCCGGTCCACGGATCCCATTCGCCGGCCGGTGACATCGGCTGGGTGGGGGTGTCCCCCGATCGGGGACGACCGGACGGCTGATTCGGCTGCACCCGGGTCGCGTCGTCGTTGCCGTCGACCGCCCGCATCGGGCGCGTCTCGTCCTCACCCGGTTGACGCTCGTCCGGCATAGCCGCTCCCTCAGCTCCGTACACACGATCTCGGCGCAGCGTCAAGGTATCGAATCTTGGAGTAGCCCGGGGAGTTCCGTGAGCAACAGAATCCAGGGTGTGACCAGGATGGGTGTTTCGCGGACATCGGCAACGGCCAGTACAGTGCCCGGCATGGCCGAGAAGGGCTGGACATCACAGGCCGGCGCCGCGGCCGGGATCGCCGCCGGCGCGGGCGCCGCACAACTTGGTCTGGGCTACGGCCTCGGCGTCATCGAGTGGCCGTCCGTCGCCACCGTATCGGACAGCACCTGGCTGAACAGTCTGGGCTGGGCCACCTGGATCACCGCGAGCGCCACCGTTCTCGGTGCCGTGATCGCCGGTCGGCTGCGCGCCGATCGTCCCGCGCCCTGGCGCACGCTGTGGCGCATGGCGATCGCCGGTTCGGCCGCACTCGGCGCGCTGGTCTCGGTCGCGCTGGTCGCCCTGCCGGCGCGTTCCGCGGTGCGCCCGGCCAACCTCTTCTCCCATTCGCCGCAGCTCGTCGCCGTCGGCTACGCCCTGATCGGCCTGGTCACCGGGGTCGTGGTCGCCTTCTGGGCGATCTCCTCGGCGCCCGTCGCCGCGAACCTGCTCGGCACCGCGGCCTGGCTCTGGGCGCTCGCCGTCGCCGGGGTCGCCGCCGAGCTGCTGAGCAAGCGTGACCTGGACACCTACCTGACCAGCTGGCAGTTCGCCGAGAGCCAGACCCCGATCCGGTACGGCGGGATCTACTGGCCGAGCGCCGTTTTGACGCTCGCCGCGGCGTTCCTGATCGGGCTGATCCTGGCGTTCCCGGCCGCCCGCCGCGGCAACCTCGGGCTCGGCACCGCGACGTCCGGCGCGGTGGGTCCGCTGCTGGTGGCGATCTCGTTCCTGTCCCTGGCGCCGCTGCTGACCGACGCGACCGGCCCGCTCCAGTCGGCGTACCTGATCGCACCCTACGGGGTCCTGGCCGGTCTGGCCGGGTCGGCGTTGACGGTCTCGCTGGCCAAGGGGCCGCGCGGCGCCGCCCGGCGTTCATCCGCTCCGCCACCGCTGCCGAGCGGCGCCAATGCCGAAGAGCCAACCGATTCGGGTACGGCCACTGGCAGCGCGACCACGCCGGCGGCGACCCGCCCGGTGCCCGCCCAGCCGCGGCCCACGCCGAGCCCCACGCCGGCCGCCGAGCCGCCCGCTCCCGCCGACCGGGTGCCGGCCAAGGCCACGAAGGCCACGAAACGCTCGAAATTCACGCCGGACGGGGAGCCGTACGCGCCGGATCTGTCCGAAGAGGAGAAGTCCGGCCGTCGTCGCTGGCTCTTCGGCAAGCGCCGCCCGGTCGAACCCGAGCCGGAGACGCCGGTGGCCGAGCCGGATCCGGAGACCAAGGGGCGCAAACCGCGCACCCCCAAGGCCGAGTCCGCAGCTCCCGCGACACCGGGACCCGTACCGGCTTCGGGTTCGGGTTCGGGTTCATCTTCGGCTCCGGCTTCGGTTCCGGCTCCGGCTTCGGTTCCGGCTTCGGTTCCGGGTTCGGCTAAAGCCAAGCCCGCAGCGGCTGCCGCCCCGAAGCCTTCGGCCGGCGAGGACGACAGCCTGGCCGACCCGGAGATCGCCGCGGCCGCCCGCCCCACCAAGAACGCCGCGAAGCGCGCCGCCGCCCGCAAGGAGGCGACCCCGCGCTCCACGATCACGCCACCCCCGGCGAACCCGCCGATCGCCCGGATCAACCCCAAGAACTAGACCCAGGTGTGTACGGGCTCGTTCGTGCGCTGCCAGTCGAGGTAGCGGCGGGTCATCTCCACCAGGGCATCGGCTCGTGACAGGCCGCGGTGTTCGGCTGCGCACACCGCGGCGGTCTGCCACGAAGCCCCGTTCTGCCTGGTCCGGCAGCGTCCCTCGATGATGCCGAGCAGCCGGTCCCGTTCGCCCGGGTCGACCCCGAACCGGTCGAGTCCCTCGTACGCCAGCGGCAGCAACGTCTCCAGCACCAGTTCCGCGGCGGGCACCTCACCGAGCGCGGGCCAGCGCATCGCGGCACCCAGCCCGTCCCGCGCTCCGACCCGGAAGTTGGCGCCCGCGACGGCGAAGTCGAGCCGGGACCAGATCGGGCGTTCCGACTCGGCGAGCCGGCGCACCACCCCGAAGTAGAAGGCCGCGTTGGCGAGCAGGTCGACGACGGTCGGGCCGGACGGCAGCACCCTGTTCTCCACGCGCAGGTGCGGTCGTCCGTCCATCACGTCGTAGACCGGCCGGTTCCACCGGTAGACCGTCCCGTTGTGCAGGCAGAGCTCAGCCAATCGCGGAATCCCGCCGCCGGATCGCACCTCGACCGGGTCCTCGTCGCTGAGCATCGGCAGCAGTGGCGGGAAGAACCGGACGTTCTCCTCGTAGAGGTCGAAGACCGAGGTGATCCACCGCTCACCGAACCAGACTCGCGGCCGCACCCCCTGCGCCTTGAGCTCGTCCGGCCGGGTGTCGGTGGCCTGCTCGAACAGGGCGATCCGGGTCTCGGCCCAGAGCCGGCGCCCGTGCAGGAACGGCGCGTTGGCCCCGAGCGCGACCTGCACGCCGGCCACTGCCTGGGACGCGTTCCAGTAGCGCGCGAACCACTCCGGCGCAACCTGCAGATGGAACTGAGCGCTGGTGCAGGCCGCCTCCGGCACGATCGTCGAGCTCGCGCTGCGCAACCGCTCCACCCCGCGGATGTCCAGCGGGAACTGCTCGCCCCGGGCCGCCACGATCTCGTCGTTCAGTGCCCGGAACCGCTCGCCGTCCGACAGATTTTCCAGAACCAGATCATCCGGTACGAGCGTGGGCAGCATCCCGATGAGCGCCAGGCGACTGTCGGCTTTTCCGGCGCGCTCCTCGGCCGTACGCAAGGCATCTGAAATGTCTTTTTCGAAGCCCGCGAAACCCTCCGCCGAGATGTGACGCGGAGGCACGTTGAGTTCGATGTTGAATCGTCCCAGCTCAGCCTGGAACCGAGGGTCGCCCAGATCGGCCAGCAGCTCGGCGTTGCGCATCGCTGGACGGGCATCGGCGTCCACCAGGTTGATCTCGATCTCCAGCCCGGTCATGCCGGTCCCGGGGTCGAACACGTCGGCGTCCAGCAGGCCGCCCAGCACATCCAGGCCGCGCCGAACCCGGTGCCGGAACCGGACCCGATCGTCGGGCGAGAAGATCGCGTGTGCCAGATCTTTGCCCATACTGCCCTCCCGAGCCGGTCGGGGACGAAACGGACGTCGATCACCATGCTGTGAACGAGCGGATACTGTCGGTCCACCTTCCCATCCCCGGGCGGCTATCGCCAGACGACCACCCACAGACAGCGCGAGGCGCCACCGGGATTCCCGGTGGCGCCTCGCGTGTGGACAGTGCGGGGATCAGGCCTGAAGAACGGCCTCGCCCTCGATCTCGATCTTGACCTTCTTGCTGACCATCACGCCGCCGCCCTCGAGCGCGACGTTCCAGTTCAAGCCCCAGTCGTCGCGGTCGATCTCGGTGGTGGCGCTGAAGCCGAAGATGCTCTGCCCGTAGGGGCTGGTGGTGGCACCCTCGAACTCGACGACCAGCTCGACCGGCTTGGTGACGCCCTTGATGGTCAGCTCACCGTCGAGGACGAACTCGGTGCCCGAGTGCGACTTCACACCGGTGCTCCGGTAATCCATGGTCGGGAACTTCTCGGCCTCGAAGAAGTCACCGGTGCGCAGGTGGTTGTCACGGTCGACCTGCCCGGTCTCGACACTGGCGGTCTTGATCGACGCCGTCACCGAGGACTCCAGCGGGTTCTCCGCCACCACGATGGTCGCGGTCGCCTCGCTGAACTGACCGCGGACCTTGCTGACCATGAGGTGCTTCACGACGAAGCCGACCCGCTTGTGCGCAGCGTCCAGCTCGTAGGTGCCGGCGTCCGGAAACTGAAGACCCTCGAACTCGCGCGTCATGACTTGTCCTTCTTTCGAAAGCTGGCGGGTTGCTTGTCTGACGGAACAACTATATGCGGAGCAATATTCCTCCTGTCAAGTGCCTGGTAGTGTTGACTAGGTGAACACCGATCTGGACGACCCTCGCCTCACCGCGGTCGGCCTGCTGGCCGAGGCGTACACGGGTCTGATGAACCGCCTCGCCGCACAGTTCGAGCAGCACCGCCTCTCCCCGGTCGAGTTCGAGGTGCTGATGCGCCTCGCCCGCTCGCCCGGCCACCGCCTCCGGATGACCGATCTCGCCGGCCAGACCACGCTCTCCACCAGCGGCGTGACCCGGGTCGTCGACCGGATGGAGCGCGGCGGCCTGGTCCGCCGCGAGGCCTGCCCGACCGACCGGCGCAGTTCCTACGCGGTGATCACCGACGCCGGGCAGAACCGGCTGGCCCAGGTACTGCCGGGGCACCTGGAACTGGTCCAGCAGTGGTATGTCGGGCTGCTCCCGCAGGACCGGCTGGACGATCTGCTCGATTCGCTGCGCACGATCCGCGACGCGGTCAATCCGGACGCCACTGCCGGCAGCGCGGAAACGGTCGCGTCCGCCTGACCCGGCCAGCCGGACGCTACCGCCAGCAGCGCGGAAACGGTCGCGTCCGCCTGACCCGGCCACCCGGACGCTACCACCGGCAGCGCGGAAGCAGTGGCGTCCGCCTGACCCGGTCAACGCACAGAAACCGTCGACCGAGGTCGATGGGAGACCAGATCAGAAACGGTCATGACGGTCCAACTCGGACCGGCCAGACCGGCAGAACCACCGGCAGAACGGGCGAATTCCCTCGGCCGCGTGCACGGCCGGGCTAGTGTTGCGGCCCTGGGGGATGCGGCGCGTTCGAGGCGACTGACGGGGCTTTCGGGGGAGTCTTCGTTCTCGCCGCTTGGGGGCGCGGCGTCGCTGCGACCGGCGCGTGTGGGGGGCACGAATCGCGTCGGTTGCGCACGCCGCGCCCGGGGCCCCGGCCCCGCACGTTCCGCACGTTCCGCAGCCTCGCGGAGACTTCGGCCGCACCCTTCCTCAACCTGGCGTGGGTCCCGGCCGCACCCTTCCCCAACCTCGCGTGGGTCCCGGCCGCAGCCTTCCCCAACCTCGCGTGGGTCCCGGCCGCAGCGTTCGGCAGGCTCCCGGCTCTCGCCCGACTTCGAGGCCAGGATTCCAGCCCGTGAGGCGACTGCGCCTTGACTCACGCGGCAAGCAGCAGGCAGCAGGCAGCAAGTGTCAGGGGACGACGCGGTCGCCGGAGGCGGTGTCCGGGCCAAGGCGTGCGTGCCGCTTCCGCGCCTCCTCCAACTCGCCCTCGGCCGCCGCGCGCTCGGTGGCGAAATCCCGGACCGCGGCCGGCAGGCGGAACCGCACCACGTCGTCGCCACCCACACTGAGCAGGCCCAACGCGACCAGCCGGTCGAGCAGATGCACCACGTCGGCGCGGTCACCGTCCGATGTGTCCAGCACCACTTCGGCGTGCTCGCGCGACCACCGGTGTCGGAACATCGCCAGCAGCCGCAACGCCCGCTGCTCGGGCGCCGCCAGCACCCGGTAGGTCTCCGCCACGACGACCGGCAACGGCACGACCGGGTGCGGAGCCGGGACGGAATAGCCGGCGAGGATCTCCGGGATGGTCAGCACCCGCCCACGGGCCGCCGCCAGCTCGATCGCGAGCGGCAGGCCGCCCAGCCGCCGGACCAGTGCCGCGAGCGGGGCGATCTCGTGCGGCGCGAGCCGCGTCCGGCGCACCCGTCCGAGACGTTCCAGAAAAAGACCGATTGCCGAGTACGGCATCAGCTCCGCAACCGTCCCCGCGGAATGCTCCACCGGCGGCACCGTCAGCGGCGCCACCGCCCACACCCGTTCCCCGGTGAACCCGGCCGGCTGTCGTCCGGTCGCCAGCAACCGCAGTCGTGGCACCCGTTCCAGCAGCCCGGTCAGGGCCTCCCCGGCCGCCGTCGGCGCTCGGTCCACCCCGTCCACGAAGAGCAGCGCCGGCCCGCCGGCGAGGTGCCCGGGCAGGTCCCGCGCGTGAGCCGCCCCGAACCCGGCCGCGACGACGTCGAGCAGCTCACCGGCGGTCGAGTCGTCGTCCACCGCGACGCCGGCGACCCCGCCCGGATGGACGCCGGCCAGCCGGTGCGCGACGACGGTGGCGAGGCTGGTCTTGCCCACGCCGGCGACGCCGACCAGGGTCGCGCCGCGCGGCCCGTCGGCGTCGGAGAGCAGGGCCATGAACTCGGCGATGTCGGCGTCCCGCCCGATCAGCTCGTCGACCGTCGCGGCGCGCAGGAACGGGGTGTCCGGGGCGCCGTTGACGAGCCGGCCGCGGGCCACGTCAAGGAATCCGTCCCGATCAGAACCGGTCAGGCCCAGGGCCCGCACCAGCAGTTCGGCGGTAGTCCTCTGTGGACGGGAAGCGCGGCCTCGCTCCAGATCACGGACCGTACGCACGCCGATGGCAGCGCGGTCGGCCAGCTCCACCTGAGTCAGGCCGGCACGCCGTCGATAATTGCGCAGCAGGGCCGCGAAGCCCTGTTCGGACGCCATGCTGCGAACCTAGGCATCGGATTCGATCGAGGCGAACCCAGAAGGCCGTTTGTCGGGAATTCGACTCCGGAGAGTTACTAAAACCTAAAGTCCCAAGCCGCGGGCGATCAACATCCGCTGGACCTCCGAGGTGCCCTCGCCGATTTCCAGGATCTTCGCGTCGCGGTAGAAACGACCGACTGCGGACTCGTTCATGAAGCCGTACCCACCGTGCACCTGGGTCGCGTAGCGGCTGTTCTCCATGGCGGCGTTGCTGGCGTTCAGCTTGGCGATCGCGGCGTACCGCTTGAAGTCCTCACCGGCGATCAGCCGCGCGGCCGCGTCGTAGTAGCCGAGCCGGGCCAGGTGAGCGCGCAGCTCCATGTCCGCGATCATGAACTGGACGGCCTGGTTGTCCCCGATCGGCCGGCCGAACGCGGTGCGCTGCTTCGCATAGGCCACCGACTCGTCGACGCAGCCCTGGGCGAGGCCGACCGAGAGCGCGGCGATCGCGATCCGCCCTTCGTCGAGGATCCGCAGGAACTGAGCGAACCCACGGCCCCGCTCGCCGAGCAGGTTCTCCGCCGGGACCCGGACGTCGTCGAAGGAGAGCTCGTGCGTGTCCGACGCGCACCAGCCCACCTTCGAGTACTGCGCGGCGACGGTGAAACCCGGGGTGCCGGACGGGACAATGATCGTGGAGAGCTCCCGCGAGCCGTCCGGGTTCGTGCCGGTCGCTGCCATCACCGTGACGAGTGAGGTGATCTCCGTACCGGAGTTGGTGATGAACGCTTTCGTCCCGTTGATCACCCACTCGCCGGTCGCGTCGTCGAGCACCGCCCGGGTGGTGATGCCGGCCGCGTCCGACCCCGACCCGGGCTCGGTCAGACCGAAACCGGCAAGTGCCTCACCGCTGACCAGCTGAGGGAGCCAGCGCTGTTTCTGCGCCGTCGTCCCGTACCGAAAAATCGGCATCGCACCAAGGGAAACCGCGGCTTCCAGGGTGACCGCGACGGAACTGTCGACACGGGCGAGCTCCTCCAGCGCGATGCACAGCGCGAAGTAGTCACCGCCCATCCCGCCGAACTCCTCGGGGAACGGCAGGCCGAACAGACCCATCTTGCCCATCTGGCGGACCACGTCGTACGGGAAAGTCTTGTGCTCGTAATGATCGGCGATGACCGGCGCCACCTGTTCACGGGCGAACTGCCGGACGCTGCCGCGCAAATCCTCTAGCTCGTCGCCGAGCCGGAAATCCACCATCTCGCTATGCGCTTCCTCTAGACGGGAGTGACCCCGTGACGGCGGCGGGAGAAACTACGGTCCTTGCCGCGCGCCGCGGCGAATCGCCGGATCAGCTCGCCGCGCAGCTCACCGGGCTCGACCACGGCGTCCACGACGAGTTCGCTGGCCAGGCGCATGATGTCGATGTCGCGCTCATACTCCGCGCGGCGTTCGGCGACGAAAGCGGCCCGGGCCTCCGGGTCCTCGATCGCCGCGATCTTGTTGGCGTAGACCGCGTTGACTGCGGCCTCGGCGCCCATCACCGCGATCTTGGCGGTGGGCAGCGCGATCGTGGCATCCGGCTCGAAACCGGG
The DNA here is from genome assembly GCF_044388125.1 of Actinoplanes sp. NPDC020271. Classification (NCBI taxonomy): domain Bacteria; kingdom Bacillati; phylum Actinomycetota; class Actinomycetes; order Micromonosporales; family Micromonosporaceae; genus Actinoplanes; species Actinoplanes sp. NPDC020271. Next base: position 140,544 of record NZ_JBIRWQ010000011.1, on the reverse strand, counting down.
GCCGGCCATGGCGTAGAGCCCCGCGCCGTAGGCCTTGCGCACCACCACGCAGATCTTCGGCACCGTGGCCTCGGAGACTGCGGTGATCATCTTTGCGCCGTGCCGGATGATGCCCTGTTTCTCCACCGCCGAGCCGACCATGAAACCGGGCACGTCGGCCAAGAACAGCAGCGGAATGTTGAAAGCGTCACAGAGCTGCACGAACCGGCTCGCCTTGTCGGCCGAGTCGACGAACAGCACACCGCCCTTGAACATCGAGTTGTTGCCGAGCACGCCGACCACCTCGCCGCCCAGCCGGGCGAACCCGACCGTCAGCTCGCGCGCCCACAACGCCTGGATCTCGAAGAACGAACCCTCGTCGACCAGGCCTTTGACGTACCTCCGCATGTCGAAGGCCTGCCGCTCGCTGGCCGGAACCAAGGCGGCAAGATCGGCCCCTGAGGCCTCGACGGCGGACGCCGAAGGCGGACGCTCGGTCCAGCTCTGCGGCACATAGGACAGATAGGTGCGGACGACGTCCAGCGCATCCTGCTCGGTCTTGCAGAGGAAGTGGCCGACGCCGGACTCGGCGCAGTGCACCCGGGCACCGCCCATCGCCTCGAGCGTCGTCTTCTCCCCGGTGACCATCTCGACCATGCGGTCGGAGCCCAGATACATACTGGCGTTGCCCTCGACCATGGCGACCACGTCGCAGAAGGCCGGAATATACGCCCCGCCGGCTGCTGACGGGCCGAACAGCGCGCAGATCTGCGGGATCGCGCCGGACGCCTTGACCTGCGTATGGAAGATCTTGCCGGCGCCCCGCCGGCCGGGGAAGAGGTCGACCTGGTCGGTGATCCGCGCGCCGGCCGAGTCGACCAGGTAGATCATCGGGACGCCGAGCTGGTAGGCCCGCTCAATGATGCGGACGATCTTCTCGACCGTGCGGGCGCCCCAGGAGCCGGCCTTGACCGTGGAGTCGTTGGCCATCACGCACACGTCGCGGCCGCCGATCCGGCCGGCTCCGGTGATCACGCCATCGGCGGGCAGACCCTCGGCCAGACTGTTCGCATAGAGCCCGTCCTCGACGAAGGAACCCTCGTCGACCAGGAGAGCGACCCGCTCCCGGGCGAAGAGCTTGCCCTTCGCCGCGTTGGCCGCGTGGTAGCGCTCCGCACCGCCGGCCTGGACACGCTTGCGGACCTGCGCCAGCGCGTCGGCGTCCATCGTTCCCCCTCGTTCAACTTTCCTTAACGCTCGTTAGGCTTAACGGTCGTTAGGCTATCGCAAACGAAGATCGGCGGCAACGAGCGCCCGCCCCGGCTCTTGCCCCGGCTCGAGCGAGAAACCCGGCTCGAGCGAGAAACCCGGCTCGAGCGAGAAACCCGGCTCGAGCGAGAAACCCGGCTGCAGGAAACGAGGCGGGCCCGGGAACGACGAACGGGAGCCCCCGCGAGTGCGGAGGCTCCCGTCCTGATTACCGGCGCGTGGAGGAGCACCGGTGTGCCGGCAGCGCCCGGGACGGCGCCCGCCGGTTAGCGCGTCAGCGCAGGGAGTTCAGCAGGTCCAGGCCACCGAGGCTGCCGGTCAGGCCGCTGACCGAGGTGCTCTCGATCGACTTGCGGCCACCGGTCTTGTCGCCGTAGGTGTCCGGGCTGACGTCGCCGTAGCCCTTGTCACCCTTGGTGTTGCCCTTGGTGTTGCCCTTGACGTCGCCCTTGTGGCCCTTGTGACCGCCCTTGTGGCCACCCTTGACGTCGCCGTAGCCGTTGTCGTCGCCCATGACGTCGCCGTTGTCGTCGTTGCTGTAGCCCTGGTCGTCGTTCACAACCGGGGCCGAGGCGCCACCGTTGGTGTAGCCACCCTGGTCGCCACGAACGCCGCCGTTGTTGTTGTCGCCGCCCTTGCAGGAGCAGTCGTCGCCGTTGTTACCACGGACGCCACCGCTCGGGTTGCTGTGGTAGTGACCCTTGGCCGGCTTCTTGACCCACATGGTGTCGTTGCCGGTGTCGCCGATCCGGTTCACGCAGATCGCCGACGACTGCGCCGAGCCCAGCAGAGAGCCGAGCGAGTTGCCGCAGGCGTTGATCGGGGCCACGATCGGCGCCGCGAACTGGGTGCCGTTCAGGAAGCCGATGTTGCCGAAGCTGCTCTGGTTGATGCCGCTGTCCCAGCCGCCGACCCGGTTGCCACCGAAGCTGTTGCCCCAGGAGCCGCCCTGCTGGTTGCCCTGGCCGTGGCAACAGGAGTTACCCTGCTGGCCGCCGTAGCCCATGTCGCCGGTCTGACGGCCGCCGAGACCGTGACCCGCGGCGCCACCCTGGTAGCCGCCCTGCTGCGCGCTGCGCCCGAAGCCGCTGCCGATGAAGTTGGCGCAGGTCGCCTGGGCCGAGGAGACCCCGAGCAGGCTGTCCGCGTTGCCGCACTGGTTGATCGGGATGGTCACCGGAACGGCGATCTGGGTCCCGTTCAGGAAGCCGACGTTGCCACCCGACTGCTGGGCGATCCCGTTGCCCCAGCCGCCGCCGGTGGTCTGCGCGCCCTCGGTGACGTGGTTGACACCGCTGCCGCGCGCCGAGCTGACCCCGAAGAGGCTGTCGGCGTTCCCGTTCTGGTTGATCGGCACGGTGACCGGCACGGCGATCTGGGTGCCGTTCAGGACGCCGACGTTCCCGCCCGACTGCTGGGCGATGCCGCTGCCGCCGCGACGGGCCTGCGAGCCCTCGACCCGGTTGATGCCGCCGCCGGTCGCGGAGGAGACGCCGCCCAGGGCGATGGCGTTGCCGTTGGCGTTCAGCGGCGCGACGACCGGCGCGGCGAACTGGGTGCCGTTCAGGGCACCGAGGTTGGTCGACGAGACCTGGGTGATCCCGCCTGCCGGAGCGACGCTGCCGTACCCGCCGGCCTGAGCCGCGGCCGGCGCCATCAGCAGGGCGCCGGCGGCCATGATCCCGACGCTCAGCGTCTTACGAACCCACGTCTTCTTCATGAGAAAAGTGATGCCTTTCAAAAATGGTCAGCAAGGATTACCGCGTATTAAATTTGCTGTTCGGAGCGAACTCCGCATCCGGGCGCAGCGGTGCCCTGGCGCATAGCGAATTCCGGCCCTGACCCGCTCGTCGACATACGCCGCCGCGGTGGTGATGATGATGATGATGACTGCTGGTGACCGCGCACGATTCGCCGCTTGTTCGCAAACGGTTCGGGAATCGTCCGGCCTGTTTCACGAGCGGCCGCCCCTCGGGCGCGCCGCCGAGCCATCGGCTAGTCAGGTGAGACGGTCGGCGCCTCGGCATCGTGCCGCCGGGCGTCGACATCGGGCGCGACCGGGCAGCGGTGGCAGGCCACCGGGCCGTTCGCGTTCCCGGCCGGAAGAACGGCCGACGAGCCGCCCTCCGTGTTCGCTCCCGACCCACTGGCCGGGATACCGCTGACCGCCCCGAGGTTCGTCCCCACGGGTACGGAACCGTCACCGCCGGGCACGTCCTCCCGGATCTCCTCCGGTTCTTGGATCGTCCTCGGCGCAACCGGCCGGGCGGCCGGGGCATGCCGGTGGACGTGCGACCGGGCGTGATCGCGAACCCGCCGGGCCGGCGCGGCGCCATCCGTGGCGTCTCCGGCCGGAACCTGGGCGGTACGGGTGCCCTCGGGCACTGCCGCCTCCCGTGCCGCACCGGTGAGGGCTGTACGTTCCGGCAGCTCAGCGGTGGACGGCAGGGTCACTGCGGCGTCGGTCGGGGGAGCTTGCGCCATCGGATCGTCCGCGTCGCCCTCGGCTGCGGGCTGCTCCTGGTCGTCCGCGTTCCCGCTGCTGGTACGCAGCGGCGCGAGCACCGTCGGCAGGGCATCGCCGGTGGGTTCCGCGTCGTCCGCGGGCTCGTCCGTGAGTACGTCCTCCACCGGCTCGGCGGCCGGTTCGAAGAGCATCGTCAGGACTTGTCGGTGGGGCTTCGGCTCGGACTCCAGCGGCTGGGCGGCCGCCTTCAGGAGCTCGCCGGCCACGGGCACCCGGCTCGGATTCAGCCGGGTGGTCGCCGGCTCGACGGCGTCGTCGAGCACGATCCCGGACGCCGAGCCGTTGACCGGCTCGGCGTCGGGTTCCGCGGCGTTCGCGGCGGCACCGGTGAGCAGCCAGGCCGCGCCGGCCAGACCACCGACGACGAGTGCACGCAGGACCCACCGGGAACCGGCACGTCCGGCGCGGCGCTCCGTCCGCCGCTCCGCCCCCTGGCTGTGGGGCGGCATGAGCAGGGAGCTGCCGGGGGTGGCCGGCACGGAACCGGACGCCGCGCGCGGCGTGCGCTCGACCCTCCAGCCCGTCATCGTTTCCACCCCTCGTCGTCGGCCTCGCTTTTAATTCCCGGACGATCCCGGGACCGGCGATATCGGCCACTCGGTATTGGTAACGACGTGAGCGAGCGAGAAGTCACGCGAGCAAATCAGAAAAATGATCGCAGGAATCGCGTCGAAGAATCACACGAGACGGTTACGCGGCCCAGCTCGCAGAACACCTGACGGAAGGGAACGACCGACCAGGCGTTCGGCCAGTTCGGCGGCGTGGAGCAACTTGTCCAAATCGATTCCGGTGTCGTAACCCATGTCGTGGAGCATGTGGACGACCTCCTCGGTCGCCACGTTGCCGGAGGCGCCGGGTGCGTACGGGCACCCGCCCAGCCCGCCGGCGCTCGCGTCGAACTCGACGATTCCGAGCTCAAGGGCGGTGAGAATGTTCGCGAGCCCGGTGCCGCGGGTGTTGTGGAAGTGGAGCAGGTCCGGCCGTACTGCGGAAAGAAGGTCTTTGACCCGGCGCGGGGTCGCCATCCCGGTGGTGTCGCCGAACGCGATCCGATCCGCACCGTCGGCACGCACCCGTTCCACGATGCCGGCCACCCGTTCCGGGTCGATGTCGCCCTCGTAGGGGCAGCCGAAGCTGGTCGCCACGATCACCTCGAGCGTCGCGCCGGCCTCGTGCACCAGCGGGATCAGCCCGGCGATGTCGTCCAGCGACTCGTCGGTGGAGCGGTTGAGATTGCGCCGGTTGTGGGTGTCGCTGGCCGAGACGACCACTTCGATCTCGCGGAACCCGGCGGCGAGCGCGCGCTCGGCGCCCCGGGTGTTCGGGATCAGCGCGGAGTAACGGACGTCCGGGTTGCGGTCGATCCGGGACCAGACCTCGTCCGCGTCGGCCATCTGCGGGATGGCCTTGGGGTGCACGAACGAGACCGCCTCGACGCGTCGCACGCCGGTCCGGCTGAGCGCGTCGATCAGCTGGATCTTGCCGTCGGCCGGGATCGGCTCCTCGTTCTGCAGGCCGTCGCGCGGCGCGACCTCACGGATGCTGATGAAAGGCATGTTTCACCTCATCCGGCCGACGATGCCGGTGTCGTAGTCACCGGAGACGAACTCGGGATTCTCCAGCAGCTCGGCGAAGAACGGGAGGTTGTTCTTCGGCCCGGCGATCGCGAAGCCGGCGACCGCGGCACGGGCCTTGGCCAGCGCTTCCATCCGGTCGGCGCCGACCACGATCAGCTTGGCGAGCAGGGAGTCGTAGAACGGGGTGACCGTGTTGCCCTCGGTGTACCCCGAGTCGACGCGGGCGTCGGCCGGCTCCACCCAGGTCGTGATCTTTCCGGGCCCGGGGAGGAAACGCTTCGGGTCCTCGGCGTTGATCCGCAGTTCGATCGCGTGACCCGATTTGTCAGTACTTACTGTCACGTCCTCGCCACTGGCGATCCGCAGCTGCAGCTCCACCAGGTCGATGCCGTGGATCAGCTCGGTGATCGGATGCTCGACCTGCAGGCGCGTGTTCATCTCCAGGAAGAAGAACTCGCCGGTCGCCGGGTCGAGCAGGCACTCGACCGTGCCCGCGTTGCGGTAGTTCACCGCCTCACCGGCGCGGACCGCGGCGGCCAGGATCCGCTCGCGCAACTCCGGGCCGACCGCCGGGGAAGGCGCCTCCTCGACCAACTTCTGGTTGCGGCGCTGCACCGAGCACTCCCGCTCGGAAAGGGCGATCACCCGGCCGTCGGCCAGTCCGAGGATCTGCACCTCGACGTGCCGCACGCGCGGGAAATAGCGCTCCAGCAGCACCGATCCGTCGCCGAACATCCGCTCGGCGAACGCCTGGACCTTGCCCAGTTCGGTGCGCAGCGCCGCCTCGTCGGCCGCGACGGCCATGCCCATCCCACCGCCGCCGGCCGCGGCCTTCACCATCACCGGATAGCCGATCTCACGTGCCGCAGCGAGGGCCGCGTCGACGTCGGCGACCGGCTCGGTCGTGCCCGGTGCGACCGGCACACCGGCCGCGGCCATCAGATTCCGGGCATTGATCTTGTCGCCCATCGCGGTGATCGCGTCGGCGGCGGGTCCGACCCACACCAGGCCGCTTGATTCGACAGTACGGGCGAATCCGGCATTCTCGCTGAGGAAGCCGTACCCGGGATGGATCGCCTGAGCGTTGCGCTCCTTAGCGGCGGCGAGAATGGCGTCGGCGTTGCGGTAGCTCTGCGCCGGGTTCGCCGGACCGATGGCGACGGCCTCGTCGGCCTCCAGCACGAACGGCAGGTCGGCGTCAGCGTCGGAATGAACCGCGATGGTACGGATGTTCAGGCGCTTCGCGGTGCGGATGATCCGGCGGGCGATCTCGCCGCGGTTGGCGACGAGCAACGACTCGATCATGGGGCTCCTGTGTGTCGGCGTTCCGGCGTGCCCTGTAGGACGGCCGGTGTTTCCGTCGCCTCCAGGGTGGCCGGTGGGCCTCCCCGCAGGCAGGTCTTCAGGCGCGTTCGTTCAGTTTTCGCAGTTCACCGGCGGGTCAGCGGCCGGTCAGAGCATGCATGGTCGCGTCGCGCAGCAGGGCCGCCCGCCGGCGCCGCTCCACCTCGCCGCCCAGGAACGGCGTCGAGTTCATCAGGCCGAACGCGGCGTGCGCGAGCACCCGCGCCTCGGCCGGCTCCAGCTCGGGCCGCAGCAGGGTCAGCACGCCGACCCACTCCTCCACGTAGAGCCGCTGCAGCCGCCGGATCTGCCGGCGTGGCTCTTCCGGCAGCCGGTCCAGCTCGTGCAGGTGCAGCGCGATCACCGCCGGGTTGGCCAGCGCGAAGTCGACATGGAAGTCGATCAGGTCGGCCAGCGCCGCCTCGGCCTGTGCCGTCTGCCGGGCGACGCGTTCCCGGCCGCCCTCCAACAGGCCCTCGCTGACCGGGATCAGCGCGGCGACCAGCATCGCCTCCTTGCCGGCGAAGTGGTGATACAGCGCCGGGCCGGTGACGCCGGCCGCCGAACCGATGTCGTCCATCGAGACACCGTGATAGCCCCGCGCGGCGAAGAGGCCGACCGCGATCTCGAGGATTTCGTCGCGGCGTGACCGCCGCCGGGGCGCCGGCGGGGTGGTCCGGTGCCGCTGTTCTACCGTCGTCACCTCGCCACCTTAACCCTTCGTCAAGTCCTTGCTTAACGGTCGTTCAGCCGATCGACGGCTTCCCGGACCTCGGCGTAGAGCTCCGGGATCCGCCTCGCCGGCGGCAACGTCTCCATCAGCGCGAGCGCTTCGACCGCCCGGCCCGACCTGAACAACGCCTCGGACCGCATCCCGGCAACCCGGTCGGCGTCATCATCGGCGCCGATCGCCCGCAACCGTTCGGGTGCGCCGTCGAGATGTGGCAGGGCCTCGGCCCATCGTCCGCGACGCATCAGGAGATTGCCGACCTCGAATGCGAACACGCCGCGGCCCCACTGGACGCCGGGCTGTTCGGCCAGTTCGGCGGGGAGTTCTTCGTACCGGCGAGTAACCAGGGCGATCAACTCCTCTGCCTCTTCGACCTCGTCGGCGTAGTTGAGGGCCGCGAGCCGGCGACGCAGGACGCGCAGCTCGCCGACCGGATCACCGGCCTCGCGCAGCGCCTCGGCCGCGGCCCGGAACGTCAAGGCCGCCTCGGCGTCGCGGTCCAGCCGGTAGAGCACCTCACCGGCGTCCTCACCGATCTGACCTCGGCCGGCCGGATTGTCGGCAAGAATTTCGATCAGTTCGCGGTAGAGCTCCAGCGCCCGGGCGGTGTCACCAAGATCACGATAGATGCCGGCCAGCATGTACTTCGTGTCGTTGGCGGGCGCGGCGAAGCCCAGCCGCTCGAACCCGAGCAAGGCTTCCTCGGCCACCTCGGCGGCCTCCGGCAGGCGGTCGGCCGCCCGGTACATCTGGGCCAGATCCTGCCGGGCGAAAGATCCGGAATGGTCGTTTTCCTGCTCGGTGCTGATCGCGACAGCCTCCACCATGTCGTCGATCGCGTCGGCCGTGCGACCCGAGGCCATCAGCGCACGACCGCGCAGGGCATGGGCGACCAGCTCGGCACCGGGCACCCCGAACTCCAGCGACTCCGTCATCGCGGTCACGACGTCGGCCGGATCCTCGGCCATCTGGCCGTAGATCGTCGCCGCCTCGGCGCTGGACCGGGCCGGCCCGTTCGCCCGGTAGAAGTCCCACGCCGCCCGGGCTGCCTCGCGAGCCTCGTCGTCGCGGTCCGCGGCGGAACGGTTCCGTGCCCGCATCAGGGCGTGGTACGCCACCCGGCGCGGCTCCCCGAACTCGGTGGCGTGCCGATCGGCGCGGTCACCGGCCCCGTTCGCCTCGTCGAACCGCTCCATCATGAAGTACAAGGTGGACACTCGCATCCAGGCGCTCGCGCGTTCCCGATGGGTGCCGTGCTCGTCCTGGTAGTCGGCGTCGGCCTGGACGGTCGACAGCGCCTCCTCCGGGGCGAGTTCCTCGCGGCGGGCGCGCTCCAACGCCACCCGGGCGCGCAGGGCGCTGACCTTGCCGGGATCGCCCGTCACCTCGTACGCCGAAATCGCTTTTTCGAAGGCCTCGACGGCGCCGCCGGCCTCCTCCCCGGCGCGGCGGAAACCGCGAAGCGTCCAGAGCCGGCCGGCGAGGTGCGGATCGGCCGGGTCAGGGAAGCGGCCGGCGAACGCCTCCAGCACCGCGTCGATCGCCTCGAACTCGTCCGCGTCCAGGTGTTTCTCCGCCAGGTCGAGCAGCTCGGCCGCGGAAAGACCGGCGGGAATCTCAGCGATCTCCGGCTTCTGCTCCTTCCGCGGCGTCTGCAGTGGAGGGTGCGCCCGCCGCGCCGTCGGGGACAGCGGCAGCACCACGGCATAGGGCTCGGACGCCATCGTCTCGGCAACCATCCGGCCCTGGTGATCTGTACCGTTACGGGCATCGAAGCGCTCCGCCAGCCCGGTCGCGTGAGCCGTCAACTCGTCCGCCAGCGCCGCGACGGTGACGTCCTCCCGCCCGGTCCGCCGGATCGTCGTGTCGCCGTGTCCGAGCGCCACGAGCCGGCGCAGCAGCGCGACCGCGGCCGCCGCGAAATCCATCCCCGCCGCCGGCGACGGCGCCCTGTCCAGCCAGTCGATGTGCCGCTGGAGGATTTCCAGCCCGCGCGCCTCGTTGCCGGTGCGCGCACAGAACAGGATGTGGTCACCGATCCCGGAGAGATCGGCGAGATTACCCCGCTCCACCAGGTAGGAACGCCGGTGCGCATCGGCCGCGTCCTCCGGCCGGCCGCTCTTCAGGTACGACACCATCAACTCGCTGAGAATGCTCTGCGGCTGCTCGCTGCAGTTGAGCTCGCCGGCCAGGACGGGCGCGGCCAGCTCCACCGCCTCCTCGAACCGCTCCCGCCGGTTGAGGTGGACCACCATCGTGGTCGGGTCGCAGCCGGCACAGTCGGAGAGCTCGTTGCGCGGCGCCGCCCGCCACTTCTCGAACCAGCCGTCGGCCTCCTCGGTCGCGCCGATGTGCCGGGCGACCAGGTAGCGGTGCTTGTAGACCGGCTGCAGACCGTGACCGGTCTCGCGGTAACGCCGTTCCATGTCGTCGAGCACCGCGTACGTCCGCGCGAGCGGAATCTCCGGGAACTTGGTGAGTGCGCTGGTCATGGTCTTGAACAGCCAGAGCAGGTTGTGGGTCCACCGCTCGTGGTACGGCTGCGGGTTCCGATCGAAATCGGCCACACACCAGGAGAACGTGGCGAACGACTTCACCGACTCACCGCCGTAGATGTACGCCGTCGTCGCGAACAGCCGGGTGTAGAACGCCAGCGCCGGGTCCCCCGCACCGTCCGCGTGCCGGAGCACCTGCTCGACCAGGGCGATCTGGGCCGCGCCGTGCGGCAGGTGATGGGCCTCCTCGAGAACGCCCCACAGCTCCTCCGCGGTCTTCATCGGGTCTCCTCCCCGGGGACGGCCCGGTCCAGCAGGCCCAGGAACGACGTGGTCAGCAGGGCCGCGTCGGACGGCCGGATCGGATGGTGACCGAGCAGCAGCGCCTGGCCGTAGAGCGACTCGACGGCCAGCCCGGCCAGCTCGGCGTCACCGAGCGCGCTGACCCGCCGGATCAGCGGATTCCGGTGGTTGAGCACCAGTTGGGGACGATCGTTCGGCACGGTCGAGGAGAGCGCGTCGAGCACCCCGCCCCACAGGTCGTCGGCCTGGTCGCGGCTCGCCGTGAACTCGTCGTGGAACGCGGCGGCCCGGCTCACCAGGTACAACGCGGGGAGACTGGCCGGGTCGAAGGCGCGGATGACCACCTCGCAGCCCAGCTTGTCGAGGCGGCGCTGCGCGGCCGTCAGGAACGGGCGCAGGCGCAGCTCGGTCTCCGCGTCGACGGCGGTGAACTTCGTGGTCAGGTCGGTCGGGTCGAGGCGCTCGGCCCGCACCTCCTGGTCCAGGGTGGCGAGCCGCTGGATCAGGTCGGAGTCGTAGACGTAACCACCGTTGATCAGCCCGACGTCCTGCGCGGCGGCCACGGCGGCGAGCTGGCGGAACTCGTCGGCCGTCGCGGCGTATCGAATGATCCCGAATCGGGCCCGGAACTCGGCGAGCGTCAGCTCACCCACATTCGTCTGCATCGGATACCACTGCTCGACCAGGCGCAGCATCTCGTCGTCGTGCAGGGCCAGGGCCTTCACCCCGAGGTGGTGGATCTGCAGGAACTGGGCCAGACGCCGCGGATCGGTGGTGGAGAGCCGGAACAGCCAGCCACGCAGCTGATCGGCGATCGCCTCCCGGGTCTCGGCCAGCATGCCGTCGTCGTAGAGCGCCTCACGGCTCGCGGTCGGGCGCAGCTCGGTGCTGTCCACCACGCAGCGCGCGAAGAACGCCCACTCCGGGAGCAACCCCTCCACGCTCTCGGACAGCAGCATCCGCTTGAGGTAGACCCGGTGGCCGCCCCGGCTCGCCGGGTTGACCGGCGTGGGCAGCACGAACGCCGCGCCGCTGAGGCCGGAGCCGGGCACGTTCAGTTCGATCACGTCGAAGGGGCGAAAACCCAGAACCTCTTCCGCGTACGCATTACGCTCGCCCGCCGGCAGCGCCCACGGCACCGTCCCGGCGGTGACGCGGCGCCCGTCCACGGTCACGTCGACCGGCAGCAGCGAGCCGTAGAGCTCGGCCAGCTCGGTCACGGTCGTGCTGGTCAGGTAGTGCTCGGCACCCCGCCGCGCCATCAGCGTCACCGTGGTGCCCGGCTCCCGCGCGTCGCCCGGCCGCACCTCGTAACGCCCGTCGGAGTAACCGGTCCAGAGCACCGGGGCGGCACCCGCACGCCGGGTGTGCACGCGGATCTCGTCGGCCACCAGGAAGCAGGAGAGCAGCCCGATGCCGAACTGGCCGAGGAACTCGTGTCGCGCGAAGCCCAGCTCGTCCCGCTTCGAGCTGCGGCCGATGGTGGCGAGCAGCTCGTGCACCTGCGCCTCGGTGAGCCCGATGCCGTTGTCGGTGATCCGGAGGGTGTCGCCGGTGGTGATCTCGACCCGGCCGGCGTGGTCGGGACCGAGCGCGGTGATCGCGTCCACGGCGTTCTGCAGGAGCTCGCGGACATACACGCGGGGGCTCGCGTAGAGGTGGTGACTGAGTAGATCGACGATGCCCCGTAGATCGACCTGGAAGGTGTTGCTCACGGCAGCGCACGGTACCGGGTCCGTCTGACAAAAAGGGGCCCTTTTCGAGGGCCCCTTTCGAAGATCAGCTGAGCCCGCCGGGCTCCCCGCCCTTGGCGATCGGCGCCCGGACCAGGTTGCCCCACTCCGTCCAGGAACCGTCGTAGTTGCGCACCTGCGGGTACCCCAGGAGGTGACGCAGCACGAACCAGGTGTGGCTGGACCGCTCGCCGATCCGGCAGTACGCGATGATGTCGTCGCCCGTCTCCAGACCCAGCTCGTCGCGGTAGATCTTGATCAGCTCGTCGTGTGCCTTGAACGTGCCGTCCTCGTTCGCCGCCGACTTCCACGGCTTGCTCACCGCGCCCGGGATGTGCCCGCCGCGCAGCGCACCCTCCTGCGGGTAGGCCGCCATGTGGGTCAGCTCGCCCGTGTACTCCTGCGGGGAGCGGACGTCGACCAGGGGACGGCCGCTGGCGATGTGGCCCATCACCTGGTCCCGGAACGCGCGGATCTCGGCGTCGTTGCGCACCGGCACCGGGTACTCCGCGGTGGGGCGGGTCGTCTTGTCACGCGTCACCGGCCGGCTTTCGGCCACCCACTTCTGCCGGCCACCGTCGAGCAGACGCACGTCGCGGTGTCCGAAAAGACTGAAGACCCAGAGTGCGTACGACGCCCACCAGTTGAAGTTGTCGCCGTAGAACACGATCGTGTCGTCGCGGCCGATGCCCTTCGCCGCACACAGCGCAGCGAACGCGGCCGGGTCCAGGTAGTCCCGGGTGACCTGGTCGTTCAGCTCCAGGTGCCAGTCGACCTTGACCGCGCCCGGGATGTGCCCGGTGTCGTACAGCAGCACGTCCTCGTCCGACTCGACGACCACCAGACCGGGGGTGTCCAGATTCGCGGCGAGCCACTCGGTGGTGACCAGTTTGTCGGGGTGCGCGTAGGCCTGCAGCGCCTGCGCCGGATCGTTCGGAACGGACATGCCTGTCACGTTAGCCCTCGCCGCGGGGCCCACGTGGGGCCCGTGACAAGCGCTACCTCACCGAATGTCGATCGGGGCCAGCACCGGCCGCTTGGCCGTGACGAGGTCGCCCGACGACTGGCCGCGTAGGTGCCGCCCCACCCAGGGCGCCAGGTGTTCCCGGGCCCACCGCAGGTCGGCGCTGAGCGCCAGCCGCCACGGCGTGGCCTGCGGAGCCGGCGGGATCAGCATCCATTCCTCGTCGACGCCGACACCCAGCGCGTTGAGCACGTGCCCGGCGACCCGCCGGTGCCCGGACTCGGACAGGTGCAGCCGGTCGTCGCTCCACAGGCTGCGGTTCAGGTATGCGTGATCGGCGAAGAGGTCGATCAGATATGCCCCGTGCCGCTCGGCGATGTCCCGGAAGCCGTCGTTGAGGACCGCCGCCCGGGCGCTGATCATGCGCTGGCCACCGGGGATGTGCACGGCGACGTCGGCGAACCGGAACATGATGACGTCGGCACCGGTCGCCCGGATCCGCGCGATCACCGGCTCGATCCTCGCGACCAGCGTGTGCGGGTCGACCCGGGGCCGCAGGATGTCGTTCCCACCGGCCGCGAAGCTGACCAGGTCCGGCTTCATCCGCAGGGTCGGCTCGAGCTGCTCGGCGATCACCTGGTCGAGGAGCCGGCCACGGATCGCCAGGTTGGCATATCCGAAGTCGGGGCCGGAGTCGACCGCGAGCCGAGTGGCGACCAAATCGGCCCACCCACGGTAGGTGCCGTCCGGATACCCGTCGCACATACCCTCGGTAAAGCTGTCACCCATTGCCACGAAACTGCGCCAGGCCATCGTTCCCCCCAAACGGCTGTTCAGCTGTGGGTGCCAGTTTTCACCTGACTCGCAGAGAGCGGAACGTGACGCTGGCGACACCTGAATAAGCACGTGATTTGGTGCCGCGACCGCTCTAGGGTGGACGACCATGCTGCTTCGGATGTCCACCCTGCTGCTCAAAACCCTGCGTGAGGAGCCGACGGACGCGGAGGTGCCGAGTCATCGGCTCCTGGTGCGCGCCGGATTCGTCCGTCGCGCCGCCCCGGGCGGCTACACCTGGCTACCGCTCGGCAAGCTGGTCCTGGACCGGATCACCGCGATCGTCCGCGAGGAGATGACCGCCGTCGACGGGCAGGAGGTCGCGTTCCCCGCGTTGCTGCCGCGCGAGCCCTACGAGGTGAGCGGCCGCTGGACGGAGTACGGCGACGACATCTTCACGCTCAAGGACCGTCGCGGCGCCGACCACCTGCTCGCGCCCACCCACGAGGAGATGTTCGCGCTCCTCGTGCGGGACATGACATCGTCCTACCGCGACTTCCCGCTGCGCCTCTTCCAGATCCAGACGAAGTTCCGCGACGAGGCGCGCCCCCGCGGTGGCCTCCTCCGCGGGCGCGAGTTCCTGATGAAGGACGCTTACTCGTTCGATCTGACAGATCAAGAGCTGATTTCCGCGTACGCCGTGATGCGCGCCGCCTACCAGCGAATCTTCCACCGGCTCGGCCTCGAGCACACGATCGTCTCGGCGGTCTCCGGAGCGATGGGCGGGTCGGCCTCGGAGGAGTTCCTGGCCGCCGCCGAGGTGGGCGAGGACACGTACGTCGGCTGCACCAGCTGTGACTACGCCGCCAACACCGAGGCCGTCACCACGCCCGTGCCCACCGAGCATCCCGCCACCACACCCGAGCCGGCCGTCCACGACACCCCGGACACCCCGACCATCGCCGCCCTGGTCGACGTCGCCAACGAACGCAAGCTGGCCGGGCGTACCGACTGGACCGCCGCCGACACCCTGAAGAACGTGGTCGTCACCGTCCACCACCCGGGCCGGGAGGACGAGGTGGTCGCCATCGGCGTCCCCGGCGACCGCGAGGTCGACCTGAAGCGCCTCAACGCCGTGCTCGCCCCGGCCACCGCCACCCTCTTCGACGATTTCGCGTCCCGGCCCGACCTGGTCAAGGGTTACCTCGGGCCACAGGGCATCAAGCTGCGCTACCTGGCCGACCCGCGGGTCGCGCCCGGCACCGCGTGGCTGACCGGCGCCAACGAACCGGGCCGACATGCCACCGGTGTGGTGGCCGGCCGCGACTTCACCCCGGACGGCACGATCGAGGCCGCCGAGGTCCGCGCCGGTGACCCCTGCCCGGCCTGTGGCGACGGCGCCTTGACGATGCGGCGCGGCATCGAGATCGGGCACATCTTCCAGCTGGGCCGCCGCTACACCGACGCGTTCGAGGTGGACGTGCTGGGCGCCGACGGCAAGCCGGTCCGGCCGACCATGGGCAGCTACGGCATCGGCCTGTCCCGGGCGGTCGCCGCGATCGCCGAGCAGCACCACGACGTCCGCGGGCTGCTCTGGCCGGACGAGGTGGCCCCGGCCGACGTACACCTGGTCGCCGCCGGCAAGGACGGGCAGGTCGAGGCCGCCCTGGAGCTGGGCCGGACGCTGACCCGGGCCGGGGTCCGGGTTCTGGTCGACGACCGGCGCAACGTCTCGGCCGGCGTCAAGTTCACCGACGCCGAGCTGATCGGCATCCCCCGGTCCGTCGTGCTCGGCCGCCGCCTCCCCGAGGGGTACGTCGAATGGCGTGACCGCCGGACGAATGAGCGAAAGGACGTGCCACTTGTGGACGTTCCGGGGTTGGTCGTGGGAGAACTGGAGTAATCGACGTATCGACGGCGGCGAGGGAGTGCAGGCATGGCGAGGCTGGTTGCTGACGCGATGACGCGACGGGTGGTCTACCTCCCCGCGGACACCCCGCTCGACGAGGCCGCACAGGCGATGCGTGACCAGGGCATCGGCGATGTCGTGGTGACCCACGGGCCGACCATGGCCGGCATCGTCACCGACCGGGACATCGTGGTCCGTGCCATCGCCGAGAACCTTCCCGCGCGGACCACCACGCTCGGCTCGATCGCTACCCGGGAACTCATCATGATCGAGCAGAACGCGACGGTGGAGGAGGCGGTGCAGGCCATGCGCGTGCGTGCGGTCCGCCGCCTCCTGGTCTGCGACACCGACCGCAAGGTGGTCGGGCTGCTGAGCCTCAGCGACGTCGCCCTGCTCCCCACCTCGGCCGTCGCCTGATCGCTGTCGCTCTGCTCTCCCGATCCGGCTCAGGCCCCGCCGGTTTCGGCCCGACACAGGCCTCACCGCTTTCGGCCCGACTCAGCCCTGCCGTCTTCGGCCCGACACAGGCCTCACCGCTTTCGGCTCGACTCAGCGCTGCCGTCTTCGGCCTGGCTCAGGCCCCGCCGCTTTCGGCCCGGCCCAGCCCCTGCCGCGCCCGAGGCGACCACGGCTTTCGTGCCGCTCCGGAGTGACGCGGCCCTCTTCACCGGTGCCGTCGACGTGTGCGCTCAGCGCGTAGGTTGGTCATCGTGACCGATATGCCGCCGAAGCTCGCCGAGATCGTCGAGGAGTTCGCCTCCGCTCCCCGCGAGGTGGTGCTGGAGATGATGCTGGAGTTCTCCGACGCGGTCTCCCCGCTCCCGGCCGAGCTGGCCGGGCATGCCGGCATGGAGCAGGTCCCGGAGTGCCAGACCGCGTTCTTCCTCAAAGCCGAGGTGCAGCCGGACGCCACGGTCGTGACGTTCTTCGACTGCCCGCCGGAGGCACCCACCACCCGCGCGTTCGCCGGAATCCTGGCCGAGGGCCTGGCCGGCGCAACCGCGCCGGAGATTCTCGCGGTGCCGGACGATCTCTACGCCCGGATGGGCCTGGCCCAGGCGATCAGCCCGCTCCGGGTCCGTGGTGGCACGGCGATCCTGGCCCGGCTGAAGCGGCAGATCTCCGAGCAGCTGAGCTGACTCCCCGAACGGAGAAGTGTGGACATCCAGTTCTGGTCCGACGCCGTCTGCCCGTGGTGCTACATCGGCAAGCGCCGCCTGGAGAGGGCACTCGCCCAATGGCCCGGCGAGGTCACCGTCACCTACCGGGCGTACCAGCTGGACGCCTCGCCCGTGCCGCAGCCGCTACCCCTCAAGAAGGCGATGGCGGAAGTGTTCGGCGACCCGCAACGCACCGCCGAGATGCTGGCCCACGTCACCGCCGTGGCGGCTGCCGAGGGTCTGACCCTCGACTTCGACCGCGCCCTGGCCGCGAACACGCTCGCCGCGCACCGCCTGATCGCCTGGGCCGCCACCCAGGGTCGCCAGGCCGACCTGCTCGACGCCCTCCAGCGCGCCCACTTCACCGACGGCCTCGACATCGGCTCCTTCCCGACGCTGGCCCGGATAGCCGGGGCCATCGGCCTGGATGCCGCGGCCGCGCTCGCCTACCTAAGGTCGGATGCCGGCACCGCCGCGGTCGTCACCGACCTCACAGCGGCACACGAGCTGGCGATCACCACCGTGCCCTTCCTGCTGATCGACGGGAAATACGCGGTGCAGGGCGCACAGGAGACGGCCGCCCTGCTCGACGCGTTCGCCGAGATCACCCGGCGCGAAGCCGTAGATGCCGGTCTATAGCGTTTCACGTGAAACGCTATAGACGCTGATCACTTCAGTCGATTTCCTTGGCCAGCCCTTCGATGACCTGGGCCCCGGGAAGTGCACCGAGGACCGGCCCGGCCACTGCGATCTTGCTGTGCCGGACCCCTGATCCGACGATGACGTGCGGCATGGCGATCACCCGGGAATCGACCAGGATCGGCCAGTCGGCCGGCAACCCGATCGGGGTGATCCCGCCGTACTCCATCCCGGTCAGCGACACGGCCTCGTCCATCGGCGCGAAGCTGCACTTACGCACGTCGAGGTGCCGCCGGACCACGCCGTTCACGTCCGCTCGAGTGGTGGCCAGGACGATGCAAGCCGCGTACTTCGTGACCTCCCCGCGCCGGCCGGCCACGATCACACAGTTCGCCGACTCGGCGAGTGTCACGCCGTACGCCTCGCAGAATGCCGCCGTGTCGGCGAGACTCGGATCGATCGGCGCGACCAGCACCTGATCGATGTCGACCGGCGCATCGTCCGGCCAGACGGCCAGCGCCTTGGCCACCGGCGCCGCGAGCAGATCGGGTCGAGACTGAGCAGATTCGGTCTGCAGGCTTCCCATCACGCCCGCCATCATCACCCCGATCCCGGCCCCAGGGCCATATGACCGCGCGACCGATACCTGGCCGCCACTCAGAGCCCCATCCAGCACCCCCACGCAAGCCTGAGGCGAACTGCGCCGCCCTCAACACGTTGCCTCAGGTTCTTGCGGATCATGCCGAATGTCTGAGGTTGTGGAGGAGGAGCTCACCCTGGAACGTCGCGCACCCCGAATCGGCAGCGTCAGCGGCCTGGCCCTGATGACGGGTGCCACTGCCATGGCAGCGGTCGGCGGTGGCCACCACTCGGTATTCGCGACGATCCTGCTGGCCCTCCTGGCACTCGGCATGGCTCACGCCTTCACCGTGGAGATCCAGCGTCAGGCCCACCGCCGAACCGGCCGCTGGGGCCGCAACGATCTGATCAACACCGTGCTTCTGGCCAGCTGGGCAGTCACCTCGCTGACGATCGCGCTGCTGCCCTACCCGCCGGTCTCAGTACGCGTCCTGGGGCTTCTGCTGACCTTCAGCTACGCCGCGGCCGCCGCCTACTTCGTGGCCGAACGCCACCACGCCATCACCGCCGCCTCAACCCGAACCACCGCGGCGGTCACCGCCGCCTCAACCCGAACCACCGCGGCGGTCACCCCGCCGACCGCCTCCGAGCCGGCCGCTCCATCGCTCCCGGAGCCGGCTCCGGCCCAACCGTCCGACCGCGACCCGGCCACCCCGTCCGTTGCCGAGTCCGCCAACGCCTGAGTCACCGGCGACCATCCACATCCTTACTGACCCGGCTCGACAACTCGTCGAGCCGGGTCAGCCACGTCCGGGCCTACTTCACCCGTCTCCGGTGCTCTCGTCGGTCTCCCGGTCAGCCACGATCCGACCCGGCCCGCTACACGACCGGCCCCATCGTCGGCAGCACCACCATCAGCGGCGGCACCGGCACCCCGCTGGTCTCGATCGGCAGTTCCGGCACCGGCAACCAGTCCAGCCCGAGCGGCTCGGGCCCCTTCCCGTCGTCCCGCCCGGCTCGTGGCTCCCCGTCCGCGACGGTCACCGCGAAGACCGAAGTCATCCCCGACGGATACGGCATTTCCAGTACATATCGCAGGTCGCTGACGACCAGCCCGGTCTCCTCGAAGACCTCGCGCCGCACCGCGTCCTCGGCCGTCTCGCCGGGCTCCAGTCCTCC
Source organism: Actinoplanes sp. NPDC020271 (assembly GCF_044388125.1). Taxonomy (NCBI): domain Bacteria; kingdom Bacillati; phylum Actinomycetota; class Actinomycetes; order Micromonosporales; family Micromonosporaceae; genus Actinoplanes; species Actinoplanes sp. NPDC020271. The sequence continues at coordinate 121,383 of NZ_JBIRWQ010000011.1, read as the reverse complement.
ACCGGGCAGGGTCCACCATTCGCCGCCCCCGGATCGCCGGCTGCGCTCGTGCACCATCAGCACGCGGCCGTCCCGCACGATCACGGCAGCGGCCCGTCTTCGTTCGCTCACGAGTCGCAGGCTAGCCGCCGGAGTGCCCCGACGCAGGTTTCCTTCATTCCTCTGTGGATAACTGGCAGACCCGTATCGGGCAAATGCGTAGCTACACCTTCGGAACGGTGACCAGCAGGAAGAGTTTCTTGGAGAGGACCGCCCCGCTCAGCTTGAGCCGGGTCTTCTTCTCGATCCACGTGATCGCCGTCTCGGTGTGATCCGTCACGTCGGTCACCAGCCGGCCGCGCTCGTAGACGCGCCGGGTCCCACGCCCGCCGCCGTCCCCGCGGTACGCCACCACGGTCCGCCCCGTGGACAACGGCCCCGCGATGTCCTCGTTCATGCCCAGGCCACCGGGCCCATCCTCAAGGAGCATCGTCCACCGGCCGAACCCGCTCACGCCGAGGAAGTACCGCGCGGCGTTCTCCTCGCCGTCGCCGGGCCCGACCACTTGTGGCCAGGTGACCTGCTCGGAGATGGTCCCGCCGATCGCTTTCACGGCCGCCTCGGACCGCAGCCCGCTCACCATGGTCAGGCAGAAACCTCGCCCGAGCGGACCGCCGGCACCCACCCACTGGTGTCCTTGATCACTGCTGATGTCAGTCAGATCTGTCCGGGTCTGGCTGGCCAGTTCTGTCCGCGACCGACCGCATCCGGCCAGAGGGGCCAGGACCACCGCCGCCAGAAGAACCCGCCGTCTCATCGAGTCAGTAGACCAAAGATCGAGACGACCGGTACGGAAAAGAATGAGATGGGCCGGCGACGTGTCCGGACAGGAAACGAAGGCCTGGAAAACGCTGAAGCCCTCACCGATGGTGAGGGCTTGAGAAGTCTGTGGAGCCCAGGGGACTTGAACCCCTAACCCCCGCCTTGCAAAGGCGGTGCTCTGCCAGTTGAGCTAGGGCCCCGGACAGCGCCTCAGCGCAGATCAGGAGCGGTGGTCGCCTCGTGCCACAGGGCCCGCTCGTCGCTGGAGGCCTTGACCTTCTTGACCACCAGCGCAGCAGCACCGACCACGGCCGCCACGATCAGAAGCTTCTTCAGCATCAACTACCCCCACTCTGGGACGGGAGACGCAAACTGTGCGAGCAAAACAGTGGGCGACCCGACGTCCGCGCTATTCGTGCGGACAGGATCGCCCGATCGCTCGTGGGGCTAGATGGAATCGAACCATCGACCTCAGAGTTATCAGCTCTGCGCTCTAACCGACTGAGCTATAGCCCCTCACCTGCGGACAGAACATTACCGCATCGGGTTGCGAGCCACCAAAACGGGGGTGGCTCACAACCCGACAGGAAGGTCAGTCGCGCTCCGCGAGCGTCAGCTCGATGCCGCCGACCAGGTCGGCGCAGACGTTGTAGATGAACGCCCCGAGCGTCGCCAGCGCCGTGAACAGCACGACGTTGACCGCGCCGATCAGCATCGACGTGCCGATGACACCCCACGCGGTGATCCGGAAGCCGCCGCCGGTCTCCGCACCGCCGCTCGCGTTGACCAGTTCCTTGAGGCTGTCGTTGACCGACGTCCAGACGCCCATCGTGTCCAGCGCCAGGTAGAGCACCGAGGTCGCGACGACCACCACGATGAACAGCACGATGGAGACGGCGAACGCGAACTTCATGACGGACCAGGGGTCGATCCGCTTGAGGTTCAGGCGAGCCCGGCGCGGGCCGCGCGCGGCTGCCGAGGACACCGTGGAACGGGCCGAACGAACCGCTTCGGAGACCCGGGCGGCCCCGACCGCCGACGTCCCACCCGGGCCGGCCGGCGTGGCCGTCCCGCTGACCGGCGAGGTGCGCTGTTTCGCGGCGCCGGGCGGGGTCACCGTGGGTGCGGCACCCGCCGGCCGCGCAGTGCCGCCGGTGACCGTGCCGGGCGCCGTCGCGGGGCGCGCCTGAGCGGCCCCGGGCGCGGCACCCTTGCCCTTGGTCACGACCGGCACCGCCGCCGAGGCCTTGGCCACGGCAGGGCCACCGGGCCGCTTGTCGGCCTCCGGTGCGGCAGCGGGCTCACCGGGCGGCGGGGCCATGCCCGGCGCCCTGGTGAACTTCGGCGGGGACGGGGCATCGGCGGGGACAGCGGCGCGCCCAGCGGTCTCTCGTCCAGTCGTCGCGGCGCCATCCTTCGGCGCCGCATCGCCTGGAGTCGATGAGCTCCCGGGGCCCCCCGACTTCGCCTGTGTCTCCGGCATCAACTAGTCCTGTTCGTCAGGCTCGTCGGCATTGCGAGCAAGCGCCACGATGGTTACACCTTCAGGGAGGTCCATCAGCTTGACCCCCATTGTGTTCCGATCCCGTGTGCGCCGTACAGGCTTCACGGGAGTCCGGATGACACCACCATTGCTGGTGATGGCAAACAGTTCATCCTCCGGGCTGATCACCAGAGCGCCGACAAGTCCACCACGACGTTCGGTGATCTTCGCGGTGAGCACCCCCTTGCCGCCGCGCCCTTGCACCGGATACTCCTCGATCGGCGTGCGCTTCGCATACCCACCGTTGGTGGCGACCAACACATCCATGTCGTCACGCACCACTTCCATGGCGAGAAGCTCGTCGTTGTCGCCGAAGCGCATACCGATCACACCGGACGTCGCCCGCCCCATCGGCCGCAGGGCCTCGTCGGTCGCATTGAACCGGATGGCCTGGGCATGCTTGGACACGAGCAGGAGGTCGTCCTCCGGTGCCACCAGAGCCGCGCCCACCAATTCGTCATCCTCCCGCAGGTTGATGGCGATAATGCCACCGCTGCGGTTGGAGTCAAATTCGTCGAGGCGGGTCTTCTTCACGAGACCATTCTTAGTGGCGAGCACAAGGTACGGCGCGACCTGGTAATTCGAGATCTGGATGACCTGGGCGATCTGCTCGTCCGGCTGGAACGCCAGCAGGTTCGCGACGTGCTGACCCTTGGCCGTCCGGTTCGCCTCGGGCAGTTCGTAGGCTTTTGCCCGATACACCCGGCCTTTGTTCGTGAAGAACAGCATCCAGTCGTGCGTCGAGATCACGTAGAAGTGCGAGACGATGTCGTCCTGTCGCAGGGTGGCGCCACTCACACCCTTCCCGCCGCGCTTCTGGGATCGATACATGTCGACCTTGGTGCGCTTCGCATAACCAGTTCGTGTGATCGTCACCACAACGTCCTCGCGCGCGATGAGATCCTCCATGGAGACCTCGCCGTCGAACGGGATGATCTGGGTACGACGGTCGTCCCCGAACTTCTGCACGATCTCGCCGAGTTCCTCGGAGATGATCGCGCGCTGCCGCTCCGGCTTCGCCAGGATGTCCTTGAAGTCGGCGATCTCCAGCTCGATCTTGGCCAGCTCGTCGAGGATCCGCTGCCGTTCCAGGGCGGCCAGCCGGCGCAGCTGCATGTCGAGGATCGCGGTGGCCTGGATCTCGTCGACGTCGAGCAGCGTCATCAGGCCCTGACGGGAGTCCTCCACCGTGGGCGAGCGCCGGATCAGGGCGATGACCTCGTCGAGCATGTCCAGCGCCTTGGACAGACCGCGCAGGATGTGCGCGCGTTCCTCGGCCTTGCGCAGGCGGTACGCCGTACGCCGTCGGATGACCTCGATCTGGTGGTCGACGTAGTAGCGGATGAACTGCGCCAGGTTCAGCGTCCGCGGCACGCCGTCGACCAGCGCCAGCATGTTGGCGCCGAAGGTCTCCTGCAGCTGGGTGTGCTTGTAGAGGTTGTTCAGCACCACCTTGGCGACCGCGTCCCGCTTGAGGACCAGGATCAACCGCATGCCGGTACGCCCGGACGACTCGTCCCGGATGTCGGCGATGCCGGTGAGCTTGCCCTCCTTGACCAGCTCGGCGACCCGCTCGGCGAGGTTGTCCGGGTTCACCTGGTACGGCAACTCGGTCACCACCAGGCACGGCCGGCCCCGCTGGTCCTCCTCGACCTCGACGACCGCGCGCATCCGGATCGAGCCGCGGCCGGTCCGGTACGCGTCCTGGATCGCCTGCTGGCCCACGATCAGGCCGTAGGTCGGGAAGTCGGGACCCTTGACGATCTCGAGGAGCGCCTCGAGCATCGTCGCCTCGTCGGCCTCGATGTTGTCCAGGCACCACTGGACGGCGGCCGCGATCTCCCGCAGGTTGTGCGGCGGGATCTTGGTGGCCATGCCGACCGCGATGCCTTCGGAGCCGTTGACCAGCAGATTCGGGAAGCGCGCGGGCAGGATCGTCGGCTCTTTGGTACGCCCGTCGTAGTTGTCCTGCATGTCGACGGTGTCCTCGTCGATGTCCCGCAGCATCTCCATCGCCAACGGGGACAGCTTCGACTCGGTGTACCGCATGGCGGCCGGCGGGTCGTTACCCGGCGAGCCGAAGTTGCCGTTGCCGTCGATCAGCGGGTACCGCAGCGACCACGGCTGGCCCATCCGCACCAGGGCGTCGTAGATCGACGAGTCGCCGTGCGGGTGGTAGTTGCCCATCACGTCGCCGACGACGCGCGCGCACTTCACGTACCCGCGGTCGGGGCGGAAGCCGGCGTCGTACATCGCATAGAGGATCTTGCGGTGCACCGGCTTCAGACCGTCGCGGACGTCCGGCAGGGCACGCCCCACGATGACGCTCATCGCGTAGTCGAGGTACGAGCGCTGCATCTCGACCTCGAGACCCACCGGCTCGACGCGCTGGGTCACACCGCCGCCGGTTTCCTCCGGGGAAGCGTCGCCGTCAGGGGGTTCGGGAATGTCAGTCACTGTTAACCCTTACTCAAGGTGAAGCCAGACAAATTCGGCCAAAGGCCCGCGAACTGCTGTGGATAACACTGTGGAAAGGTGCCCTTCGCTGTGGACACGTGACCAGCAGTGCAACCCGGGAAGATCAGATGTCGAGGAACCTGACGTCCTTCGCGTTGCGCTGGATGAAGGACCGCCGGGCCTCGACGTCCTCACCCATCAGCACGCTGAACAGCTCGTCGGCCACCGCGGCGTCGTCCAGGGTGACCTGGCGCAGCGTCCGCGTCTCGGGATCCATCGTGGTGTCCCACAGCTCGTGGAAGTTCATCTCGCCGAGACCCTTGAACCGCTGGATGTCGTCCGGCTTGGCGTTCGGCTTCTTCTGCTGGCGCAGCTCGATCAGGCCGTCCCGCTCGCGGTCGGAGTACGCATACTGCGCGTCGTCGCCCCGCTTGTTCCACTTGATCTTGTAGAGCGGCGGGGCCGCCAGGTAGACGTGACCCTGCTCGACCAGCGGCCGCATGAAGCGGAACAGCAGCGTGAGCAGCAGCGTCTGGATGTGCTGGCCGTCGACGTCCGCGTCGGCCATCAGGATGATCTTGTGGTACCGCAGCTTGCCGATGTCGAACTCGTCGTGGATGCCGGTGCCCATCGCGGTGATCAGCGACTGGACCTCGTTGTTCTTCAGCACCCGGTCGATCCGGGCCTTCTCCACGTTCAGGATCTTGCCGCGGATGGGCAGGATCGCCTGGTACTTGCTGGACCGGCCCTGCTTGGCCGAGCCGCCGGCCGAGTCGCCCTCGACGATGAACAGCTCGGTCTCACGCGGGTCGGTCGACTGGCAGTCGGCCAGCTTGCCCGGCATCGAGCCGGACTCCAGCAGCGACTTGCGCCGGGCCAGCTTGCGCGCCTGCTGCGCGGCGATCCGGGCGCGGGCAGCCTGGTCGGCCTTGGTGATGATGAGCTTGGCGTCGGCCGGGTTGCGGTCGAACCAGTCGGCCAGCTGCTCGTTGGCGACCCGCTGCACGAAGCTCTTCATGTCGGTGTTGCCGAGCTTCGTCTTGGTCTGGCCCTCGAACTGGGGCTCGCGCAGGGTCACCGAGATGATCGCGGCGAGACCCTCGCGGATGTCCTCGCCGGACAGCTTCTGGTCGCCCTTGAGGAACTTCTTCTCGATGCCGTACTTGTTGACGATGGTCGTCAACGCGGAACGGAAGCCCTCTTCGTGGGTGCCACCCTCATGGGTGTTGATGCGGTTCGCGAAGGTGTAGACCGACTCGCCGTAGGACTCGTTCCACTGCATGGCGATCTCGACGCCCATGCCGGCCTCGTCGTCCTCGGTGCTGAACTGGATCACCGTCTTGTGGATCGCGTTCTTGGTCGCGTTCAGGTGCCGGACGAAGTCCGCGATGCCGTCCGAGTACATGAAAGTGACCTTGCGGGGTTCACCGTTCTCATCCTCGAACCCGGGACGGCTGTCGGTGAAGTTGATGGTGAGCGCCCGGTTCAGGAAGGCCATCTCCTGCAACCGGCGGTAGATCGTCTGGTAGTCGAACTCGACCGTCTCGAAGATGTTCGGATCAGGCCAGAACTGGACGGTCGAGCCGGTCTTTTCGGTGACCTCGCCTTTGATCAGCTCGGTGGGGATCGACAGGTTGTACTTCTGCCGCCAGACGAAGCCCTTCTTGTGGATCTCCACCGCCATCCTGGTGGAGAGCGCGTTCACCACGGACACGCCGACGCCGTGCAGGCCACCGGAGACCTTGTAGGCCTGGTTGTCGAACTTGCCACCGGCGTGCAGCACGGTCAGCGCCACCTCGACACCCGGCTTCTTCAGCTTGGGGTGCAGGTCCACCGGGAAGCCACGGCCGTTGTCGGTGACCGAGACACCGCCGTCGGCCAGCAGGACGACGTCGATGGTGTCGCAGTACCCGGCGAGCGCCTCGTCGACGGCGTTGTCCACAACCTCCCAGATCAGGTGGTGCAGACCGCGCTCGCCGGTCGAGCCGATGTACATGCCGGGACGCTTGCGAACCGCTTCAAGGCCTTCGAGAACGGTGATGGAATCGGCACCGTACTCCTGATTGTTCTCTGCCACCCTCGGCCGCTTTCTCGCGCCGGACCCGGAAGGCCCCGCACGGGGTTGGCAGGCGCCCAGCAGCGATCGGCGTGCACGAAGCACCGGCTGATGACACCGCGGGAAGAGCGGACCACCGGTGGAACCGTGCACGCCGGTCGCCGCGGGCTGCCCGCGGATCGTGATCGGCTGGAAAAACCGCGTAGCGTGACGAAGGTAGCTGCGTGTAGCAGTCCGAACACCGTCAAGCACAGTTTTCCCGGTCGCTGTCGATTCTACTCCGCCGAAGCGAGTTGGCGAGGGCACGCACCCCTTCCGGGCGTCTGAGAGTCCCGTAGCGCGATTCAGCCTGCCTCCCACGTCTCCCCCCACACGGAACGCTCAGCCGCGCAATCGCAAACGCTGCCAGCCGGGCGCGCCTTCCGGGCCGGGTCCGCCCTCGCTGCCACACTGCCTGTCAGCAGCGGGCGCTGGTGTCATAACCTCACCCGCGCGGGCCGTGCACGGCGCAAGGCCATGAGGTCATGTCGAGGAAGGGTTGCCCGATGGCGCACGACAAGGGCCTGGACAACGTCGCGGTGCATTGGCCGCGGACGAACCAGTACTACGACCCGGTGGCTCCCGCCGAGTTCGTGGACTTCGGCGCGATCGCCGATGCCCCGGAGATCGCCGCGCCGACCGGCGCGCTCGCGCTGCACATCGCCAAGACCGGAACGGTGCGCGCCACCGCGTACACCGAGCTCGTCGACCTGTTGCTGGGCCTGGAAGGCGTGCTCTACGCGACCGACGCGGCCGCCGAGGACGAGGACCCGGTGATCGACCCGGACGGATGCGCCTGGATCGCCGGTGGCCTGGAACGCTTCGTCGAGGGGCACGAGAAGTTCGGCGACCTGGTCACCTTCGACACGGTCGCCGAGGTGATGCGGACCGCGATCGCCGGCGGCCGCCTCGCCGAGCAGCAGCTGCGCTGGCTCGACCATCGGCTCGCCGCGCTGCGCGACGACGCCGGCAACGCGCCGCACTGGAGTTTCGCCCGCACCGAGCTTGCGGTGCTGGCCGGTTTCTACCGCCGCTGCGCCGAGCGCGGCTTCGCGATCTTCGCCGACTACTGACCGATCATTTCCGGTCAGGACCGCCAAGATCGAAGATCAAATTCTTCTTGTCCCATGTGAGTGGGTGGTCCGGGCCGCCGCTCCCGCGGGGACCCTTCCGGGCCGAGCAGGGCGCTGGCGCGCCCTGAACGCTCGCCCCGAAAGGGCGGCGTCCGTGGCCGGTTGCGCTTCAACCGTCCCACTCGCCATCGCGGGGCAGCCCTCTCACGCAAAACGCCGCCGGTGAGGAGGCAAGTGATCCTCCGACGGTCGCAGGGTTCGCGAACGGCGAAAAATCACCTGCCCCCTCACCGGTTATCAGGCGTTTTGCCGCGGAGCGGAGCGGGGCCGGCAAACCCGGCATCCTGCCGGCCCAGCCACCACATCTCGCCGAGGATCACCAGGAGCAGCAACCCGATCCCGGTGCCCAGGAACAGCGACCAGCGCATGCCGTCGCGCACCGAGCCGCCGTAGTAAGCCGCGGCCCAGGCCGGACTCGCCGCGGCCGCGAGCAGACCCGGCACGATCAGGGACAGAGCCAGCAATCGACGAAGGACCATGCAGGCTAAGACGCCGGAAAACGCGCCACGGTTGCACGGGCAACCAACTTTCACCGAGTGTCGCCCGTTCGTGACAGCGCGGTCAGCCTGACGACCGAGCCCGCCGCTCCCTCAGCCGTAGGTGTCGCGCGGCCCCCGGCCCTGCACCCGCCGCGGCCCCCGATTCCACGACGGCGCCGCCGGCCCGTGAATGTTCATCCTGGTCACGACGTTATGCCCGACCTCGCCGGCGATCTGCCGCAGCAGCCTCCCGGTCAGCATCCGCAACTGGGTGGCCCACGCGGTCGACTCGGCCTCGACGGTGAGCACCCCACCGTCGAGCTTCACCGGCCGGCTGTGCGCGGCAATGTCCGGCCCGACCACTTTCTCCCACGCCCCGAAGACGGTCGCCTCGGCTTTCGGGCGCTCCCAGCCACGGGCCTTCATCAGCCGCTCGAGCACGGCGCCGAACAGCTGCGGGTCCCGCGGGTCCGGCCCGGGCCCGGAGTATCCCCGCAGCCGCTTCTCGCCGCCCTTGCCGCCGGTGCGCCGCCGTGGCTGCTGCGCCGCGGCCCGCCGTTTCGCCAGCGCAGCATCCAGCACCGCCCGGGCCAGCTCCGGACCAGCCTTCCCGGCCTCCCCGGCCCCGCCCTGACCCGCGCCACCCTGGCCGGCACCGCCCTGACCAGCACCGCCCTGACCAGCACCAGCGCCGGCATCGGCCGGCCCGCCGCCTGCGTTCCTGCCGCCGGTCGCCGACTGCTCCGCACCGGCCGCGGGCCGCGCAGTCCGCCGACCGCCGCCCGCCCCGCTCACGTCACGCGGCACGCTGCCACCTCCTGTGGATAACCATGCTCGCGTCAGCACCGCCGAGGCCGTCGGACCACACTGGACCCTGCGCCGAACACTCCGGGAAGCCCCACGGCACGCTGAGGCCCGCCAAACGGCATTCTGCCCCGGCCCCGCACCCCTGATCCGGGCGCGGCGCTGAGCGATCACCGACCAAATGCGGTCTTTCCCCACGAAACACCACAGCCGTTGTCCACAGGCTGTGGGTGAGGCCACCGGCATCAGGGCACACGGGTCACCGACCCGGTGGTCACGTCGAAGCGGGCGCCGCTCAACGACGCCGGCACGTCCTCGGGCACCGCGCACGTCACCAGCAACTGGGCAGCGTCGGACACCAGCGCCGCCAGCCGTTCCCGCCGACCGGCGTCCAGCTCGGCGAAGACGTCGTCCAGGACCAGCACCGGCTCGATCCCGTCCGACCGCAACAGGTCGTACGCCGCGAGGCGCAGGGCCAGCGCGAACGACCACGACTCGCCGTGGCTCGCATATCCCTTGGCCGGCAGCTCACCGAGCGACAGGGCCAGGTCGTCGCGGTGCGGGCCGACCAGCGTCGTACCCCGCTCGATCTCGGCCGGTCGCCGTTCCTTCATGCGCGCGAGCAGGGCCGCTTCGAGGGCCGGGCGGTCCGGGGTCACGTCGTCCCCCAGCCGCGACGCATACGTGATCGACGCCGCCGACTTCCCGGCCGCCACCGCGTCGTACGCCTTGGTCAGATGCGGCCCGAGAGCGGCCACGAGTTCCAGCCGTCCGGCGAGCAGCTCCGCACCGTGATAGGCCAGGTGCTGATCCCAGACCTCGAGGGTCGACAGGTCCTGCCCGCGGGTCCCGCCCACCTTGCGGGTCAGGTACGCCGTCCGCAGCAACGCGTTGCGCTGCTTGACCACCCGGTCGTAGTCGGCCCGCACCCCGGCGAATCGCGGCAGCCGCGCGACCAGCAGATCGTCGATGTAGCGCCGCCGCTCGGACGGGTCACCGCGGACCAGTTCCAGGTCCTCGGGGGCGAAGAGCACCATCCGCAGGGCGCCGAGCACCTCGCGCGGGCGCCGCACCGGCGACCGGTTGAGCCGGGCCCGGTTGGCCTTGCCCGGCACGATCTCCAGCTCGACGAGCAGCTCCCGACCATCGTGGACGATCGCGCAGCGGATCACCGCCGAGGCCGCTCCGAACCGCACCAGCGGCGCGTCGGTGGCCACCCGGTGACTGTCCAGAGTGGCCACGTAGCCCAGAGCCTCGATGAGGTTCGTCTTGCCCATGCCGTTCTGACCGACCAGCACGGAGACGCCGGGTTCGAGGTCGACGGCCACCCGCCCGTAGGAACGGAAGTCGACGAGCTCGACCCGGCGTACGTGCATGGATCAGCGCTTGACGGCGTGGCCGCCGAACTGGTTGCGCAGCGCCGCCACGGCCTTCATCGCGGGCGAGTCGTCCTGCCGCGAGGCGAACCGGGCGAACAGCGACGCCGAGATGACGTGCGCCGGCACGGCGAGACGAACTGCCTCGTCGACCGTCCACCGGCCCTCGCCGGTGTCGTCGGCGTAACCCTTGATCCCGGCCAGCTTCGGGTCCTCGTCGAGGGCCCGGTCGAGCAGGTCGAGCAGCCAGGACTTGACGACACTGCCCTCACGCCAGCTCTTGATGATCGCCGGCACGTTGTCGACGTGCTCCGACGCCTCGAGGATCTCGAACCCCTCGGCGTAGGCGTGCATCAACCCGTACTCAATGCCGTTGTGCACCATCTTGGCGTAGTGGCCGGCGCCCGGGCCGCCCGCGTGGGCGAAGCCGAACTCACCGGCCGGCTTGAGCGCCTCGAAGATTGGCAGGCAGTGCTCCACCGTCTCCTTGTCACCGCCGACCATCAGCGCATACCCGTTGGTCTTGCCCCAGACGCCGCCGGAAACGCCGACGTCCATGTACTTGATGCCCTTCTTCGCGAGACGCTCGGCCCGCGGGGCATCGTCGGTGAACTTCGAGTTGCCACCGTCGATGATGATGTCGCCGGGCGACAGCACCTCGGCGAGGGCGTCGATGGTGTCCTCGGTGATCTTGCCGGACGGCACCATGGTCCACACCACGCGCGGAGCGGCCAGCTTCCCCGCCAGGTCGGCCAGGCTGCTGGCGTCGCTGATGTCCAGGTTCTGGTCGAATCCGACGACTTCGTGCCCCGCGGCACGGAGTCGTTCCCGCATGTTGCCACCCATGCGGCCGAGACCGATCAGGCCGAGTTGCATGGTCTTCCCCCTAGAAGTGCGAATGTTCCTCGCTCAGTATCAGCGCGTTACCCGGATCGGCATGATCAGATAGCGGTATCCCGGGATGATTTCGCCACTTTCGCTAGCGGGCGAGATCACAGCCGGCTTGAACGCGTCGACGAACGAGAAGACCGCAGTCGGGGCGCCGAGGTTCTGCAGACCGTCGATCAGGTACTGCGGGTTGAAGCCGATCGTGAGTGCCTCACCGGTGAACGCGGCCTCCATCGCCTCACTGGCGCGGGCCTCCTCGGTGGTGCCGGCCTCGACCACCAGACCGTCCTCGCTGAAGCTGAGCAGCACCGGCGTGGTGCGCTCGGCGACCAGGGCGACCCTTCGGACGACCTCGACCAAGGCGGAGACACTGATCCGGGCCTCGGCGTTGTGCGAGGCGGGGAAGAGCGAGCGGACCGGCGGGTAGTTCGCCCCGTCGAGCAGGCGGCTGGTCGTACGCTTCTGACCGCCGGCAAAGCCGATCATGCCCTCACCGGCGTTGCCCTGCGCCAGGGCGAGGGTGGCCGAGCCACCGGCCGGGCCGAGCGCCTTCGCCGTGTCGTTCAGGGTCTTCGCCGGGACCAGCGCGTTGAGGCTGATCTCGGGGTCGTCCGGGTTCCACTCGATCTCGCGCATGGCCAGCCGGTAGCGGTCGGTGGCCAGCATCGCCATCGTCGTGCCGTTCAGCTCGATGCGCACGCCGGTCATCATCGGCAGCGTCTCGTCGCGCCCGGCGGCGATGGCCACCTGGGAAACCGCTGAGGCGAACGTAGCGGCGTCGACGGTGCCCGCGCTGGATGGCATATCCGGCAGGGTCGGATAGTCCTCCACCGGCATCGTGGGGAGGGTGAAACGCGCACTGCCGCAGACCAGCTCGAGGTGCGCGCCGACCGCGGCGATGTCGACCGGCTTGCCGGGGAGCGCCTTGGTGATCTCGGCGAGCAGGCGGCCGGAGACCAGCGCGGCCCCGTCCGCATCCGCCTGGACCTCGACGGACACCTGGCTGGAGACCTCGTAGTCGAACCCGGAGACCTGCAGGCGGCCATCGGTCACTCGCAGCAGGACACCGGCGAGCACCGGCACTGACGGCCGGCTCGGCAGGCTCTTGGCCGTCCAGGCGACGGCCTCGGCGAGCGAGTCTCGCTCCACCCGGAACTTCATGCTGTCCTCCGCGATGCTTCCTCTACGGGGCGTGGAGCCCACTGGAACTCTATGGCGCTGACCGTGCACACGTGTGCCCGACCCCGGGTGTGGCAGGCAGGACCGGCCGGGCCTGACGGCACTGACCCACCTTGCCTTGCTTGTGCCGGAGAAGCGAAATGCCGACACCTTCCGGTGCTGACGCTCTTCCGACTGAATGCGGGCCGGCGGGACACCGCGGGGACGGGAGCGCCGGCTCCGATCGGTGCTGGAGTCCGGTGCGAGCGCGCGGCGAGGCAGCGACGCTCATGGGTGCTAACTCTTCACCGACCCGGAAGGGCTCGTCTACACCTTCTCGGTGCGGTCCCGAACGTGCGGCTGAGGGCGAGCCTGCCGGCACGGCCGGGGTACCTGGCTTCTCGGTGCTGCCCTTCCCGACCCTGCCCTCAGCGGTCCGGAAGCCTGCCAGCCAGCCTTTCCACACGCTGATGATTTCTTTTTGATCTATTAGAGAAATATCTAGTCGTCTTCATAGGTCCTGTGCATTCTGTGGAGAACCCGAGTTTTCGCTGGTCAGAGGGTTATCCACCGGTGATTCACATGTGGGTAACCGGGGTACTAACTTGGCTTCCTGTCCACAGCCGGTCTCCCTCAACAGGGTTGTCCACCGGTATCCACAGGCTATCCACCGGTAATCCACCGGGTTTGTCCCCCGACCTGTGGACGACGCCGCGACGCCACCGTCGCGTTGTCCCCAGATCCTTCAACAGGTAATCCACACTCCTCCACAGGCACGTGACAAACGGGTAACTCTCCGTGTCTGTCCACATCGATTTCCCCAGGAGTTGTCCACATCTGTGGTTAACGGCGCAAAAGATATCCACCGCCTGGGGAGAGAGCCTGTGGATGCCTGTGGATGAGTGTGGACAACGTTGGCACGAAACTGAACCGTTCCGACGTTGACAAGTTCCGTCCGACCGCACAAAAAAGTTGACATGGATTAATGTCTATTTCCCCAGGTCGCTCGCAGATCTGGGGATAAATCTGTGGGCAACTCGGTGAAAGTCGTGGATAAGCCTGTGGACTTTAGCGTTGTCGCAGGTCAGAGCCGTTGTCAGGTGCCTGTGGGAAACCGGGCTCCCGCTGCGAGGCGCTGTTCAGGTGCAAAACCCCGATTTCCGCGTACGGCCTCAGTTGTCCACACCCGGCATCCGCGTCGCACACGCCCGCCGCGGGCATGGCTCACCCCGAGCCGGTGCACGGCGGGGTGTGGTCCCGGTCAGCCGGAGGCCGACGTGCTGACCGGCCGGTGGACGGCCGGTGGACGGCCGGTGGGCGACGAAGCGCTGCCGGCCCGGAGGCTCGGCAGCGCTTGTGGTGATGCTGCGGGACGGTGCTTACGCCGTACCCAATCAGGTGTTTTGTTTGATTCTGTTGGTGAGCTCGGCGATCTGGTTGTAGAGAGAGCGGCGCTCGGCCATGTGCTGACGGATCTTGCGGTCCGCGTGCATGACGGTGGTGTGATCCCGCCCGCCGAAGGCCTGGCCGATCCGGGGCAGGGAGAGGTCGGTGAGCTCGCGGCAGAGGTACATGGCGACCTGGCGCGCGTTGACCAGCACCCGGCTGCGGGAGTGTCCGCGAAGATCCTCCAGGGAGACGCCGAAGTAGTCGGCGGTGGAGACCATGATCTGGTCCGCGGTGATCTCCGGGCCGGCGCCGTCGGGCATGAAGTCGCGCAGGACCTCCTCGGCCAGTGAGAGCTGCACCGGCGATCGGGTCAGGCTGGCGAACGCGGTCACCCGGATGAGGGCGCCCTCGAGTTCACGGATCGAGTTGGAGACGCGCGACGCGATGAACTCCAGCACGTCGTCGGGCGCGTACATGCGCTCCTGAGCGGCCTTCTTCTGGAGGATCGCGATGCGTGTCTCCAGGTCGGGCGGCTGGATGTCAGCGAGCAGACCCCACTCGAAGCGGGTGCGCATCCGGTCCTCCAGCGTCGCGAGCTGGCGCGGCGAGCGGTCGGAGCTGATGACGATCTGCTTGTTCGCGTTGTGGAGCGTGTTGAAGGTATGAAAGAACTCCTCCTGCGTCCGCTCCCGGTTCTCCAGGAACTGGATGTCGTCGATCAGCAGGATGTCGACGTCCCGGTAACGGCGCTGGAACGCCTGCGTCTTGTCGTCCCGCAGGCTGTTGATGAAATCGTTGGTGAATTCCTCGGTGGAGACGTAGCGCACAGAGCGTGCGTGCCCGAGGGTGGTCGCGTAGTGACCGATGGCGTGCAGGAGGTGGGTCTTGCCCAGCCCGGAGCTGCCATAGATGAACAGTGGGTTGTAGGCCTTCGCCGGCGACTCGGCCACCGCGACCGATGCCGCGTGCGCGAAGCGGTTGGACGAGCCGATGACGAACGTCTCGAACATGTACTTCGGGTTGAGCCGGTTCCCGTCCTGGCCCCCCGGGCGCGGCGAGGCGCCGGAGCCACGCAGGTCCGCCTGTGGACGGCCGGGGCCGTTGTCGCCGCGCATCGGCATCGTGTCGTCGCGGCGGTCGTCGAGGTGACGCTGGTTCTCCCGTAGCTGTGCCGGGTCGGTAGGCATCCGCAGCGCGGCCGCCTCGTTCGGCGCCGACGGCATCTCGCGCTCGGGGCTCTTCTCCGGCGTGCGGGCCGGAGCCGGCCGGTTGACCTGCGGTGCGGCCGGCATCGGGTCGGCGAAGAGGGCTTCCTGGCCGTCGCGGGCGGTGGCACCGTTACGACCGTAGGGCCCGGTGTGCTGGGCGGACCCCGTCGGGTAGGGCTCGGGGGCGCGGTCCGGCGGACCGAAGGCGGGCTGCTGGTACGACGGCGGCTCGGGCGGATAGGCCGGGAGCTCGGGCTGGTAGGGCCGCGGGTCCGGGGTGCGCGGCGGGTCGGCGTAGTGCATCGGCTGCGCCTCGCGGGGCGGCGGTGCGGACTCGTTCTCCACCGGGGTGCCGTAGACAGTGCCGGGCATGCCGGTCCCGTCCTCCGGCGGGCGGACCGTGACGGCGACCTGGATCGGCCGGTTCAGCCGCCGGGTGAGCGCCTCGGTGATCGCCGGGCGCAGCCGCAGCTCGATCACGTCCCGGGTGTACGCGTCCGGAACCGACAGCAGTGCGGTGTCCTCGACGATCGCCCGCAGTCGGGTGAACCGGAGATAGGCACGCTGCTGCCGGGAAGCGATCTCCTCGGACAATTCGCTGAGCGTGTCCTGCCACAGCTTGCCCAGGTCGACCTGATCGGCCACCGCCGCGCCACCCCCATCGCCACCGACCCCCGGTGACCTTGTGTCCGGCCTTCCTCTGTGCCTGTCGGCGCCCGTGCAGGCAACCGATCGGCTCCCCCGACCCAGCACAGTCAACGCGCTGAACACGCACGGCGCCACCGGCTGTCCACAGGTTATCCACAACCCGTGAAGGTGCCGATGGCGCTCCCGGCCGGATGGTCGGCAGATTCACCGGAGCCTGTAGTGGCGCGGGCTTGAAACAGGCTCACCAAGGCGAACGATCCACCTGCTTGTCCGGTTTTGGCCGCCGCTTCGCGGTATGCGAACGGCCGGGTAAAGACCAGCAACCGCGCACGCTAACAGCGCCAGCCCGGGGACTACAACCGCTGTCCCAGGCGAGCGCGGCCCGTTCGCAGGAAAAGATTCACTTTGTGCGTGGAAAGACCTGCTGGTCGTTCCGGGGTTCCTGCATGTCGGCGTGCCGACCCAGGATATGGTTGACCGCTGCAACCGCCGTGCGTAGGGTTGGGCGGTTGCTCCGCCGCGCTCTGATAAAGTGGCGTCTTGCAGCGGATGCCCCCTGACGTAGTTGAAGACGGAGTTCTGACGTGAGCAAGCGCACCTATCAGCCGAACAACCGCCGGCGCGCCAAGACCCACGGCTTCCGGCTGCGCATGCGCACCCGTGCCGGCCGCGCCATCCTCTCTTCCCGCCGTGCCAAGGGTCGCGGCACGCTGTCGGCCTGAGCCGACCGCTTAGCCGGGCCGGAATGTCCAGGTAGCCGTGCTGGCCGCGACGCAGCGACTGCGGCGTAGCGCGGAGTTCGCCGCAGCGATCCGCGGTGGCCGCCGAGTCGGCCGCGGAACCCTGGTCGTCCACCTGCTTATCGAGGAGCCGGCGCACGCCTCCACGGCGCGCGCCGGCTTCGTCGTATCCAAAGCCGTGGGCAACGCGGTGGTGCGGAACAAGGTTCGGCGCCGGTTGCGCCACCTGGTCCGGCCGCTGCTGGCCGACCTCCCACCAGGAGCTTCCCTGGTGGTGCGGGCGCTGCCACCGGCCGCTCAGGCGGGCTTCGCCGAGCTCGACACCGATCTCACCGGCGCGCTGGCGTCCGCCCGTCGTCCCCGGCGGCCGCGATGAGCCCGGCTGCCCGGCTCATGACCGCCGTGGTCGTCGCGTACCGTCGATACTTGAGTCCGGCGTTGCCGGCCCGCTGTCGGTTCTATCCCTCGTGCAGCGCGTACGCCCAGGAGGCCCTGGCGCGTCACGGTGCACTGCGAGGGACGGGCCTGGCGATCTGGCGGCTCCTGCGTTGTCATCCCTTCCACCCTGGCGGGTACGACCCGGTGCCTGACCCGATCCGTCACCGTCCTGCCGATGTGACTGGAGATTAGATTGAGTCTCGACTGGATCTACTACGCGATTTCGTGGATCCTCCTCCGCTGGCATGCCCTGTGGGACGCGATCGGGATCCCTGACGACCGCGTGCTCGGCACGAACTGGTCCTGGGTCCTCTCCATCTTCTTCCTGGTGGTGACGCTGCGCGTCATCCTGTTCCCGGTCTTCGTCAAGCAGATCAAGAGCCAGCGTGCGATGCAGGCGCTGCAGCCCAAGGTCAAGGCCCTGCAGGAGAAGCACAAGGGTGACCGGGAGACGCTCCAGAAAGAAATGATGGAGCTCTACAAGACCGAGAAGGCGAACCCGCTGATGGGCTGCCTTCCGATGGTCCTGCAGATCCCCGTCTTCCTGGGTCTGTTCCACGTGCTGCGCCACCTGAACCCGAACCTGCCTGAGCGGCTGAAGACGATCTACGGCTGGTCGCTGGAGCAGTTCACCAGCGCGTCCGGGGCGCACCTGTTCAACGCCCCGATCAGCGCCAAGTTCGGCTCCACCCCGGAAGAGCTGGCCGCCCTCGGCGCGAACGGCACCACGGTCAAGATCCTGGCTGCCGTCCTGATCCTGCTGATGATGACGACCACGTTCCTCACCAGCCGGCAGATGATCCTGAAGACCGGCTGGGCCGAGGACCCGCAGCAGAAGATGATCCAGCGGCTGATGCTCTACGGCATCCCGTTCTCGCTGCTCATCTCCGGCTCGCTGTTCCCGATCGGTGTGGTCATCTACTGGGTGACGAACAACCTGTTCACCCTGGGCCAGCAGCAGTGGGTGCTGCGCAAGTTCCCGCCGCCGCAGATGGCCGGTGCGAAGACCAGCAGCTCCGGCGCCCGCCCGGCCGGCACGACCGCAGGTGGCCCCAAGAGCCCGGTGCAGCCCGGTCGCAGCGGTGGACTCTTCGGCAAGAAGAACGCGGTCGAGGAGCCGGTCCCGGTCGTTGACACCAAGGCGCTCGCTCCGAAGCCCGGCGCCAAACCGGTGAATCCGAAGAAGGGCGCCCGGCCGGCGAACAAACCCAAGGGATGATCGCGGCGCGGGGCCCGGCACCGGGCTCCGCGCGCTCCCCTTGCTACAGACCTCCCCGCGACCAGTGCGTACGTCGGCGGCGCGGGAAACAGCGGACCGACTTCGGTCCGGCCCGAGTGACAACGGAGATGAACCGTGACCGACACCAGTACTCCCCCTGCCTCCGACTCCTCCGCTCCGGTGACGGAATCGGTTGCCTCGGCGACGCCGTCGGAGGAGACCGCCACGGAGGCGAAGAAGTCGGAGAGCGTCGCCTCGGACAGCGACCTGTTCCGTCAGAGTGAGATCGCCGCGGACTATGTCGAGGGTCTGCTGGACATCCTCGACTACGACGGTGACATCGACGAGTTGGTCTCGGCCGGCCGGCCCATGGTCGAGGTGGTCGGCGGTCGGCTGCAGCCGCTGGTCGGCCAGCGCGGTGCCACGCTCGAGGCGCTGCAGGAGCTGACCCGTCTGGCGATTTTCCGGGCCACCGGGTCACCGAGCCGACTGCTGCTCGACATCGGTGGGTACCGGGCGGCCCGGCGCAAGGAACTCGCCGCGGTGGCCCGTAACGCCGTTGAGAAGGTCAAGGAGCACGGGGACGCGGTTCGCCTGGAGCCGATGTCGGCCTTCGAGCGTAAGTGCGTGCACGACGTGGTCAACGCGATCCCGGGCGTGCAGAGCGAGTCCGAGGGTGTCGAGCCGAACCGGCGCATCGTGGTTCGTGTAGCGGATTGAGATGACGGATCCGCGCTTCGGCGTGGGTGACCTCGGCCCGGGCGGCTCAACGCCCGGGCCGTCGTCTTTCTCGGCCTTGGTCGTCGTCTCGGCTTGTCGTGCCGGCTCTGCTCTTCCGGGCGGGCCGGATCGTTCGTCTGATCGTCTTGTTTCGCCGCGTGGTTTCGCTCACCTGCGGCTTCATCGGAGGTAAACGTGTCCTCGTCCATGGAGTCGGCCGACTCTTCGGCGCCTGGCGGCTCGTCCGTCGGCTCGTATGCGTCTCGTCCGGGGCTGTCGCCCGGTGCTCCCGGTGCTGCCGTGCCGCTGGACGTTGCGACAGTGGATGTCAGGCGGCCGCCGGCCGAGAGCGCTGCCGTCGCGCAGGAGGTGTTCGGCGATCAGCTGGAGCTGGCCGGACGGTTCACCCAGCTGCTCGCGACCGAGGGCGTGGTCCGCGGTTTGATCGGTCCGCGCGAGACGCCTCGGCTGTGGGACAGACACCTGGTCAACTGCGGAGTTATGTCCTCTTTATTCCCTTTCGGGGCTTCCGTGGTTGACGTCGGCTCCGGTGCTGGTTTGCCCGGTATCGTGCTGGCTGTGGCCCGACCTGATCTTCGGATCACGCTGGTCGAGCCGCTGGCTCGGCGTACCGCCTTCCTCACCGAAGCGGTGGACGAGCTGGGCTTGGAGAACGTCACGGTGGTGCGTGGACGGGCCGAGGAGGTGCTCGACCAGGTCGGTGCGGCGGACATCGTCACGGCGCGGGCGGTGGCCGCCCTGGACCGGCTGGCGGGGTGGTGCCTGCCGCTGGCCCGGGTCGGGGGCAGGCTGCTTGCGCTGAAGGGGGCGTCGGCGGAGGAGGAGATCGGTGAGCACGGGGCCGCGATCGAGCGGATCGGTGGCGGGCAGCCGGAGATCCGCCTCTGCGGTGTCGGGTTGATCGACCCGCCGGCGACGGTCGTCGAGATCGTCAAGGAGCGGGAAGTCGCACGACCCGGACCGCAGGGGCGGGCCGGCGGATCAGGGCGCAAGGGTGGCCCGGGCAGTGCCGGCGGTCGCGGTGGCTCGGGTCGTCGGGGTAACAGCGGCGACGGTCGGTCCGGTCAAGGTGGCCGGGCTGGAGGGTCCGGTGGCGGGGCGTCTGATGACGGTCGCGGCGGCGGACGGAGGAACCCACGGAGGGGATAGATGGGCCGGCGGGGTGCGAAGAAGCGGACTGCGCGCAATGCGCGCCCTAACCCATCAAAAGCTTTGGACGTACGTCCGGAGCAGTACCCTGCCCAAGAAAGTTCCGGGCGTGGCAACGCTCGTCCTGTTGGATCATCGAAGATCGGTGGTGACGTCGCCCCGCAGCCGGAGGCCGACAACGCTCGGGTGGCGGGGCGTGGTGCCGATAAGGGTGACAATCACTCGCCGATTTCCGACGCGTCGACGCCCGTCCGGTCCTCCCGAGCGGGCGTCCGTGCTTCAGCGGGAGGCGATGTTTCACGGGAAACATTCGCATCCGGTACGGCGGTGGACCGCGGGAAGAATGCTCGCGGTGGCACGCCGTCGGCCGTGGTTCCGGGCGCGGCTGAGTCGCGTCGTCGCGCGCGGGATGGACGGGGGCGTGTGCTCGGTGAGGTGCGGGAAGGAACGTCTCCCGCGGCGGTGGGGGACGACAACGGCCGTACGGGGAATCAGTCTTTTGATGTAGATCTTGAGCAGCGAGATGACCGGGACGGGTTGGCGGTCTCGGGCTACGGCGGTGATTTGCGGCTTGTGTCGGGCGTGATGATGTTTGTCAACGCCCCTGTGGACAACAATGCGACGTTGCGCTCGACTCATCCTGTGCACGAACATAGCGACGTTCGCCCGGCGGCCGTAGGCTGGCCAAGCGTCGATAGTGTGGACCGGATTTCTCCCGCCGGGACGCACGATTCGCCGGCCGACCCGTTCCTAGCCAACAGGGATAAAGCGGTGCATGAGTACGGTGTTTCACGTGAAACCGAGTCGCCTATCGACCGGTCGTCGGGAGTGAACGCAGGTGGAATGCGCGCCGGTGAGCAGGGTGTTCCTCAGCCTCGCCCCGGTGGCTACCAACCGACGGCCTCCGGAACGACCTATGGATACGGCATGCCTACGCCCGGCCAGCCGGACGACTTCCGTGGTCCCGCACCATCGCCACGTTCGGGTGTTCCGGCGGTCGGGCAGGGTGCCGCCAGTCCGACTTCGACCACTGTCCCCACTTCTGGTGCCTCTGTTCAGCCCGACGAGCATGTTTCACGTGAAACGCCGGGCGGGGATGAGGACGATCCGCCCTTGGCCATGGAAGCGTTGCGAGCTGTGCAGATCCTCAACCCGAGCGGCGAGATCATCATGCCGCGCCCGGACCACCCCCGGGTGATTTGCGTCGCCAATCAGAAGGGCGGCGTCGGGAAGACGACCACCACGGTGAACCTGGCGGTGGCGCTCGCGCTCCACGGCAACCGGGTGCTCGTGGTCGACCTGGACCCGCAGGGCAACGCCTCCACCGGTCTCAACGTGCCACACCACGCTGGTGTGCCGGATGTCTACGACTGCCTGATCGACAATGTGCCGCTGGCCGAGGTGGCTCAGCAGGTCGAGGGCATTCCGAACCTCTACTGCGTGCCGGCCACGATCGACCTGGCCGGTGCCGAGATCGAACTCGTGTCGGTGGTGGCCCGGGAGTCCCGCCTGGCCCGTGCGATTGCCGGCCATCCGGAGAAGTTCGACTACGTCTTCATCGACTGCCCGCCGTCACTGGGCCTGCTGACGGTCAACGCGCTGTGCGCGGCGCAGGAGGTGCTGATTCCGATCCAGTGTGAGTACTACGCGCTGGAGGGGCTGAATCAGCTGATCAACAACATCAACCTGGTGCGGCAGCACCTGAACCCGACGCTCGACGTCTCCACCATCCTGCTGACCATGTACGACCGGCGCACCCGCCTGGCCGACGCGGTCGAGCAGGACGTCCGCAACCACTTCGGAACCAAGGTTCTGAACGCGGTCATTCCCCGGAACGTGCGAGTGTCGGAGGCTCCGAGCTACGGCCAGTCGGTGATGACCTACGATCCGGGATCAAGGGGCGCAACGAGTTATTTCGAAGCTGCTCTGGAGATCGCGGTGCGTGGGGTCAACACGGGAGGCACGGCATGAAGAACCGTCCGCGGGGAGGCCTGGGCCGAGGCCTGGGTGCACTGATCCCCACGGCACCTGCCGCCGAGCCGGTCGAGAACGGCTCGGAGCTCGCCCCGGTGTCAGCCGTTCCGAGCGTGGCGGTGGCCGTCGCGCCCGACGGACTGCCCTCCACTTCAGTGACCACGCCCACCCCGGCCCCCGCGCCCGCGCCGGCACCCGCGCCTGCCATCGAGAACGAGCTCGCGCCCGTGCCCGGGGCCAGGTTCGCCGAGCTTCCTGTCGGGTCCATCGAGCCGAACGCGAAGCAGCCGCGGCACGTCTTCGACGAGGAAGCGCTCGAAGAGCTCAAGATCTCGATCCAGGAGATTGGCTTTCTGCAGCCGATCGTGGTGCGTGAGCTTGGCGACGGTCGCTACGAACTCGTCATGGGCGAACGCCGGTGGCGGGCGGCCCAGGCCGTCGGCCGGGAGACTATCCCGGCGATCGTCCGGGACACACCCGACGACGCCATGCTGCGGGACGCGCTCCTGGAGAACATCCACCGGGCGAACCTGAACCCGCTCGAAGAGGCGGCGGCCTACTCACAGCTGCTCGAAGAGTTCGGCGTCTCGCACGAAGAGCTGGCTCGGCGGATCGGGCGCAGCCGGCCGCAGATCTCCAACACCATCCGGCTGATGAACCTGCCGGCCGCGGTACAGCGGCGGGTCGCGGCCGGAATCCTCTCAGCCGGTCATGCTCGGGCGCTGCTCGGGTTGCCCGGGGCCGAGGCCCAGGAAGAGCTCGCCAAGCGGATCGTCGGCGAAGGACTCTCGGTCCGCGCGACCGAAGAGATCGTGAAGCTCGCCGAGCTGGACGGGCCGACAGTGAAGAAAGCGGCTCCGGCCCGCCGGGCCAAGGTCCACGCCCCCGCACTGAACGATCTCGCCGATCGGCTGTCGGACCGGTTCGACACCCGGGTGAAGGTCGACATCGGCCGGAACAAGGGCAAGATCACGATCGAGTTCGCGACCGTCGACGACCTCGAACGGATAGTGAGCATGATCGGGGTAGAAGAAGAAGGGGCTCGCGCCGACACTGAAGAGTGAGTCGGACGGGTTCTGAGGGCGCGCGTTTTCGAACGTGCGCCTTTCTCGTTTTCGGGCTTCTCTCAGAGCCATTCTCCTGGGATTTCTCGTTGCGTCCGACACGCGATTGAAGCGGTTCGGAATGGCCGTTTTGCCGGATACGACGGCGAGAGTGTCCACCGAGTGGTTGACAGCCGGACTCCGTGGCTCGGTCGTCCCATGCGAGGTGCCGAAGCGGCGAAGATTTGTTCATCAGCCGCCCAGCCCCGCTTGAAGGAGATCCCGCGATGCGACTCGACGCCGGTGTAACCGCCATGATCCGCTCGATGGCCGCAGACCTCGGTCTGCCCGTGGTGACCTACTACGGTTTGCACGCTCTCGGCGCCGACGACACCACCGCTCTGCTTGCCGGGACGCTCGCGGCCGGCGCACGCCTCATCTGGGTTGCGGTGCGGAGCCGGACGGTCAGCTACTTCTCGATGGTGATGGGTGCGGTCTTCGGGGTCGGGCTGATCTTCACTCTGCTGACCGGGGACGCGCGCTTCCTTCTGATCAAGCATTCGGTGATGTCGGCGGTTATCGGCGTGCTGTTCCTGATCACTGCGTTCCGTGGGAGCAAGCCGCTGACACTCTCGGCTCAGCAGAGCTTCGTGCCGGCTAAAGCGGCGGAGATCGCGGCCGCGTATGCGAGCAACCCTGAGGTGCAGCGGGGCCACCAGATCGCTTCGGTGGTGTGGGGCGGTGGGCTGTTGATCGAGGCGGCGGTTCGCGTTGTTCTGGTGTACCTGCTTCCGGTGGAGGTGATGGTGGGGCTGTCCACGGTCCTGACTGTCATGACGTTCACCTTGTTGATCGGATGGAACGCTCGGTTCATCGGGTCGCGTAAGGCCGCTGCTGCGAAGGCGGCGGTTCCCGAGTTGGTGAACGCCTAAGGATTTGATCGGTGGGTTCGGATTGCGGTGAAACGGTGCGCCGGCTCCAAGGAGTCGGCGCACCTTCGCGTCTCCAGGTGCGGGACCGTTGGTGACGTTCGCCGGTCTTAGTCGCTTCCTTCAGCTGATGAGTCGGCTTCCGCAGCCTCTGCGATGGTCTCACCATGACGATGAGCGTTCCGTCCTAGTGCGCCCCTTGGGCAGCGTTTCACGTGAAACCGGTAAGCCGACTCGATCCGGATGTTCGAGCGTTCAAGGCGCTGTGCGTGTGTCAGCCGACCTCGTTGCATCAGCAGACCGGGCAGAGTCGCCGGTGCCCGGTGCCCGGTGCCCGGTGCCCGGTGCCCGGTGCCCGGTGTCCGGTGTCTGTGCGGCCTCCCGCTCCGCGCTCCGGTGCGGTCTTGCGCCTTCGCCGTGGTTCCCACGCCGCCCGCTGGATATGCCGCCGGGAGAGTTCCCGGCGGCTCAGTGACCGTCGAAGCGGCCATGCATCCGCCTCGGACTCCCAGCCCTGGCATCAAGGGAGAACACCAAGACGGCTCGGTTTAAGGCAGTGGCTCCGCCGTGGTTCCGGGACTGCATGATTCCCGGACTGCATGGTTCCGGGGTTACATGGTTCCGGGAGTGCGCGGTCCGCGTCTGCGCGGTTCCGCGGGTGCGGTATTGGACGCCACGCTTGCCGGTGAGGGAATAGCGCGTCTGCCTCGTTTCACGTGAAACGAGCTGTCCTGTGCGGCTTGCATATGCGCGGATTGATCGCCCGGCTGGGGTATCGGCGGACCGCGGACCGCCGATCCGCTGACCCGCGGATCCCGATCCGCTGACCGCTGACCCGCGGATCGCCGACCCGCAGACCGCCGGCCCGCGAACGTGCGTAGTCACAGCCTTGCGAGCTCGAAGCCCGGGAGCCAGGACCCAGAGGCCGGGGATCCTGGTACGCCCGAGCTCGGGAGGCAGTAGTCCGGGACGCTGCGAACTTCGGAGTCCGAAGCTCGCAGCCGGGCTCTCCTGTTCGCCCGCCCGAACGATCAGCATGGCTAGCTGTGCCGGACTCGACAGTCGAAGCCGCACCCTGCCCCGACTGCTGTCGACAGGGCCAGTTGCCGCCTCCTGGGACAGCTCCCGGTCCAGCCCGGTTGAGCCGTCTCTAGTGGAGCTGACTGCCACACAGAATTGCGCCGGCCGAGACCTCTGCCAGGAGCCCTAGGAAGGGAGCTGCCGTCTTCTGGCCGCAGCACCCACCATCACTCACGTGATGACTAAGAGCGGCAACAGGTTGGGACTGAAGTCGATGCGCTTTATGGGCCAGGGCCACTATCCACAGGGTGTGGAGAGTGCATCAACACCAGGACCGCTCGCCCGTTTCACGTGAAACAGCGTTAATGGCTTGGGAGTTGTCCACTGCACTATCCACAGGCCGCGCAAGCGTTCTACGTCGCGTTTCACGTGAAACTGCTGGGGCTGTGGATAACTTCTGTGGATAACTTGAGGCTCGGTGTGTGGAGAAACACGCGCTGATGTCGGTCGACGTACGGGCGTCTCGAACGCCGGAGGTAGATCAGTTTCGGGGCCGTCGTGGGCCGTTCCACGCCATCCCCCCGATCGTGCGAAATTGACCCGGGACAGCCCGTCCTGACCTGGGCTAAGGTCACGTCGTGTCCGAGAACAGCGCCTCGCTGCCCGACTTCACCCGCTGGCCGTCGTTCCCGTTCGAGGGCGACATGCGGGTCAAGAAACTCGCGCCGCCCGTGGAGGTCGAGCCGCCACGGAGCGGGGAGGACGGGTCGGATTGTGTGGCCTGTGGGACGCCCGATGACGCGTACATCTGGGTCTCGGAACGCTGGCGAGTCAGGGCGATGGACCGACCGACGGGACTTCCGATGGTCCTGATTCTGGAGTGCCGGTCGCATCTCGATTTGGGGGATCTGCCCAACCTCCTGGCGGCCGAGCTCGGCGTGATGACGGTTCGGCTCGAGCGTGCGATCCGGTCGCTCGACGACGTGGCCCGCGTCCACGTGAATCGGTGGGGCGACGGCTCGGCGCACCTGCACATGTGGTTCCTGGCCCGGCCGTATGGGCGGCTGCAACTGCGCGGGACGTTCCTCTCGCTCTGGGACGACATCCTGCCGGTCATCCCCGAGCAGAAGTGGCGGGAGAACCTTGCTCTCGTCGCCGCCTGGCTCGCCGACTTCGGCGGCAGGGCGATCGCCGAGCCCGCCCACATCGAGTGGGAGTCGCCGGCGACCTTGAACGTTCCGGGTGCCGACCCGGCGACAGATCGCGAGGATTCCGGTCGTCCCGCAACGTTGGGCGACATCCAGGCCGGCGCGAGTTCCGCAGATTCCTGGGTACGGCACAGTGACTCCCCGTCGGCCGGCAGCCCACCGTTAGCGGGCCCCCTCGCGGATGCAGTGGCCGTGATCCCACGTCAGCACTCAGCCCCCTCCGGTTTCGCCGAAGAAGTGCCGACGACCGGCCCCGCCGAGAGCGCCGCTTCAGCCGCGCCTGACGCCCCGGATCGCAATTCCGTCGGAGGTGGGACGGCGGAGCGCGAGCCGAGCATCTCGGCCGCCGAAACCCGGGGAACCGATCAAGAGGTGGTTTCCGTGCCCACCGGGCCGCCGGCTGCGGATGAGCCGACCGAGACGACGCTGGGCGCGAACGGCAACGAGAATTCCGCGGGTACGGGTCGTGGCGGACCTGCCGGCACGGGCGTTTTGAGCACCGGCGCCGCCAGTTCCGCTGCCGGAGCCGGGAGCGAAGGTGAGTAGCGCTTCCCTGTGAGATCCGATGTTTCACGTGAAACGGCGCGATCAGAACAGCATGCGGTACGGCCTGGATCAGAGCGACGTGCGGTGAGACGGGCGGCGATGGAACGTCTGCGGTAGAGCGGTCGGCGCTGGAGCGGTGCGCGGAGCTGGACGGCACCCAGTGGACCGCACCCAGCGGAAGGGCGCCGGTGAAACGGCGCCCGGTGAAACGGCACCCACTGGAACGGCACCCACTGGAACGGCACCCACTGGAACGGCACCCACTGGAACGGCACCCACTGGAACGGCACCCACTGGAACGGGCCCCGATGGCACTGCCTGCAAACAGCACGGGCGCGACTCCGAAGAAGTCGCGCCCGCAGTGCACCACCGATTCACGCACCCACAAGTGCAGGAGCTAGCCCCGCCGAGCCCGCCCCACCGCCCGCTCCACCAGCGCCCCCACCACAGCCCCGAGGTCAACCCCGGCCGCCTGTATGGCCAACGGCAGCAGTGAAGTCTCGGTAAGCCCAGGAGACACGTTGCATCCGAGCACCTGAGGCTCCCCATCCTCAGAAACGATCACGTCGATCCGGGACAGGTCCCGCAACCCGAGCGCCTGGTATGCCGCCAGCGCCGTAGCGGTAACCCGCGACGCCACGTCGTCCGACAGCCGAGCCGGCACATGCCAGGTGGTCAATCCAGCCGTGTACCGAGCCGCATAGTCGTACACCCCGTCCCGCGGCACGATCTCCACGATGGGTAGCGCCGACGGCCCGGTCCCGAGGTCGATGATCGAAACGGCCAGGCTGGTCCCGGTCACGTACTGCTCGACGAGCGCCGTCGAGTCGTACGCGAAGCACCCCACCATCGCTGCCGGCAGGTCAGCCGCGTCCCGGACGACCGCCGCGCCGAGCCCCGATCCGCCCTGGGCCGGCTTGACCATCAGGGGCAGTCCGAGGCGTGACACGATCCGGTCGAGGACGGCGACAGCCCCGAGTTCGGAGAACCGGTCGTGCGGCAGCGCCACCCAGTCGGGGGTGGGAATGCCGGCCTCCCGCAGTCGCGCTTTCGCGGACGGCTTGTCCCAGGCGAGTCGCGCGGTCCGTGCGTCCGCGCCGACATACGGCACCCCGCACAGGTCGAGCACTCCGCGGAGCGACCCGTCCTCACCGGTCGCCCCGTGCAGCGCGATCACCACGGCGTCCGGCGGATCGGCCTGCAACGCCGGCAGCAGTGACACGTCGACGTCGTGCAGTTCGGCCTCGATCCCGGTGGACCGCAGGGCGTCGAGGACGCGACGACCGGACCGCAGTGAGACGTCCCGCTCGTACGAGAGGCCGCCCGCCAAAACCAGAACCCGTAACTCCATGGGCCTGATCATGCCAAGTCGGGGCCCGGGGTGTCGGCGGCGGCCGGGCCACGGCGGCGCGGCGACGAGATCGTGGCGGATGCGCCGAAGACGGCCCGCGTGGCGAGTTCCTGTTCGATCACGCCGGAGAGCCGCCGCACCCCTTCGCGGAGGCGTTCCGGCGTGGAGAACGAGTAGTTGAGCCGCATGTTGTTCCGCCCGGTTCCGTCGGCGTAGAAGCCGGTTCCGGGCACGTAGGCGACGCGCGCCGCGATGGCCCGCGGGACCATCGCCTTGGAGTCGAGCCCGTCGGGCAGGGTCGCCCAGATGAACAGGCCACCGGTCGGGCGGGTCCACGACGTACCGGCAGGCATGAGGTCTTCGAGGGCGCTCAGCAGGGCGTCCCGGCGCTCGCGGTAGATCTCCCGATAGACCTTGATCTGCTCGCGCCACGGCATGGTCGTCAGGTACTGCGTGACGGCGCCTTGGGCGAACGCGCTGGGGCACAGCACGTTGGCCTCGCTCATCATGACGAGCTTGTCGCGGACGGCGTGCGGGGCGAGGATCCAGCCGACGCGCAGCCCGGGCGCGAACGTCTTGGAGAACGTGCTGCAGTAAAAGACACCTTCCCGGCGCCGGGCCCGCAGCGGGCGCGGCGCGTCGCCTTCGAAGGAGAGCATCCCGTACGGGTCGTCCTCGATCACGAGAAGCCCGGCCCGTTCGCAGATGTCGAGGATCTCCTCGCGGCGCGCCTCGGAGAGGGTCACACCGGCCGGGTTCTGGAACGTCGGGATCGTGTAGAGGAATTTCGCCGGACGGCCGGAGGCGACTCCTTCCGCGATGGCCTCTTCCAGTGCGGCCGGGATCAAACCGTCCGCGTCCATCGCCACGTGCCGCACCTGTGCCTGGGCGGCCTGGAAAACGCCGAGTGCGCCGACGTAGGTCGGCCCCTCGGCGAGCACCACGTCGCCCGGGTCCAGGAACAGCCGGGCCAGCAGGTCGAGGGCTTGCTGCCCGCCGACGGTCACGACCACGTCGTCGGGGGAGGCACCGGTGATGCCGGACAGGCTCATCACCTCGCAGATCTGTTCGCGCAGTTCGATCGTGCCCTGGCCGATCCCGTACTGCAGGCTGGTGGCGCCCTGCTCGGAGCCGAGCTTGTTGAGCATCTCGCCGACCGCGTCGAGCGGCAGCGCGGCAATGTACGGCGAACCACCGGCCAGCGACACCACTTCGGGCCGGCTGGCCACGGCGAACAGCGCGCGGATCTCGGAGGTCGTCATGCCGCGAACGCGCCGCGCATAACGATCGGTGTAGTCGTCCTGAGTAGTACCGGTCATGCGGTTCTCACCCCTTGAAAGACGAATCTCGAAAAGTGATCTGCCGACAGCCTAATCGCCGGACGCATCGAGGAGGAGTCACCCATTGCTGGACCTGCTCCCGTTCACGGGTGCCGCGACGTACGATTTCCAGGGCGCGGCCAGCGCCGGTCCGGTTGTCCATCCGCCAGCGCAGGGGGTTCGCCATGTCGCGACGCCTGGTCAATCTCACCCTCGACACCCTTGAGGACTTGCCCCGTCCCTGCCGTCAGTGCGTCTACTGGGAGCTGGATCCGGTCTCCGCGGAACGCGCCTGCGCCTCCGGCAGCCCGGGGCTGGAGAAGGAGGCGTGGGTTTCTCAGACTCTCCTGGAGTGGGGTTCGTGCGGCAAGCTGGCCTACGTCGACGGCATGCCGGCCGGCTTCGTGATGTATGCCCCGCCCGCCTACGTCCCGCGTTCGATGGCGTTCCCGACGTCCCCGGTCAGTGCCGACGCCGCTCTGCTGACCACGGCCAACGTGGTGCCCGCCTTCGCCGGTGGCGGTCTGGGCCGGATGCTGGTGCAGGGGGTCGCCCGCGATCTGACCAAGCGCGGGGTGAAGGCGATCGAAGCGTTCGGCGACGCGAAGCCGGATGAGGATAAGGAGGGCGCATGTGTCGCGCCCGTCGACTTCTTCCTGTCCGTCGGCTTCAAGACGGTCCGCCCGCACCCGCGCTATCCGCGGCTGCGCCTCGAGCTGCGCACCGCCCTGTCCTGGAAGTCGGACGTCGAATACGCGCTGGAGAAGCTCCTCGGCTCGATGAGCCCGGAGAAGCTTCTCCGCCCGATGCCCGCCACCAGTTCCATGGAGAACTGAGCCGGACCCAAGGATCACAGACCGATTTACGTACGGTCGGCGAGCGCCATCCGCAGCTGCCGCACGTCGATCGAGCCGGTCGGCACGTCCCGCTCGACCGGGAAGTACATCCGCTGCACCGCGGCCAGGATCGCTTCCACGATCTGCTCCCGGAACATCGGGTTGATCAACCGCTCCCGGTCCACCGGCGACGTCAGGTAGCCCAGGTCGACCCGGACGGTCGGCATCCGCGTGAGGCGCAGCAGGTCCCAGGTCTTCGCGTGCGTCCGGCAGTCGTGCATCCCGGTCCGCACCACGATTTCCCGCTGGACCAGGTTGGCCAGCCGCTCGCCGACAGTCGAGCTGAGCCCGCTGCCGGTCCCGTAGTGATACGTCGCGACGCCTTCCGCGGCCGCCGACTCCTGCCCGTCCAGGTGCAGCGAGATCAGCAGGTCGGCCCCGAGGCTGTTGGCCAGGGCGGCCCTGTCCGCCCCGCTCATCGGCGCGGCGGGCTGCGGCCCACGGGTGAGGTGCACCCGCATGCCGGCCGCGGCGAGCCGGCCCTCCAGGCGGGTCGCGAGGTCGAAGACGAGGTCCGCCTCGGTCCACCGCAACGGACCGTCGGGCACCACCACGCCGGAATCGTCACCACCGCCGTGACCGGGATCGATCACGATGGTCTTGCCCACCAGGTTCGGCCCGGACTGCCGGAACGCCTCGGCCTCGCGCAGCCACTGCGGACGCCCGCCGACCACTTTGCGGCCGAGCCGGCGCAGCGCCTTCATGGTCTGCGGCCCGCACGACCCGTCCGGGGTGAGGCCGACCTCGCGCTGGAACTGGGCGACCGCCCGAGCCGTCCGTGCGCCGTAGATCGAGTCGGGGCGACCCGCGTCATACCCCATCTCGAGCATGCGCTCCTGCAGGGCGCGCACGTCCTCACCGGTCAGCGCATCCGGCACGGAGTGGAACAGGGTGCGCGAGCCGAGCCGCCAGCGGGCGCCGTCCAGCGCGCGCCACGTCTCGTCGCCGACCATGCCGTCCACACCGAGGCCGCGGCTCTGCTGGAAGGCGCGGACCGCGTCCTCCAGACCCTCGTCGAACACAGCCGAGTCGAACTGGGCCACGGCGGACGAGGCCGCGCCGGGCAGGGCCTCGTCGGAGAGCGCCGGCGCCGCAACGACAAGCAACTCCAGGCCGACCAGAATCGACCGGATCTCGGAAACGGCTGGACCGGTGTCTCCGCGTCGGATGGACCGCACTCACGACTCCCTAGGGGCGAGATGGGACGACCTTCCGGAGCGTACTCCGGATGACAAAAGGGAGCCCCGCGTCCCAGTCCGGACGCGGGGCCTCAGAAGTCGATCAGAGGGCCGACTCGATGAAATTGACCAGGACGCTCTTGGGCTTGGCGCCGGTCAGCAGGTTGACCCGCTCGCCGTCCTTGAAGATGGCCAGGGTCGGCACCGACATCACCTGGTAGGTCAGTGCGATCTGCGGGTTCTCGTCGATGTTGACCTTGACGATCTCCACCTGCTCACCCAGCTCCGAGTTGGCGATCTCGGCCAGCAGCGGGTCGACCTTCTTGCAGGGCACGCACCACTCAGCCCAGAAATCCACCAGCACCGGCTTCTTCGACTGCAGCACATCGCTGGCGAAGGTGGCTTCGGTGACCGCCTTGGTTGCTCCCACGAGGACCCCTTTCCCGGTCTTACAGCTCTACGAATGAAGCGATGAAGCGCTCGGCGTCCAGCGCGGCGGCACAGCCGGTGCCGGACGCGGTGATGGCCTGCCGGTACGTGTGGTCGACCACGTCACCCGCGGCGAAGACGCCGGAGATGTTGGTCCGGGTGCTGGGCGCGTCGACCTTCACGTAGCCCTCGTCGTCCAGCTCGATCTGGCCCTTGAAGAGTTCGCTGCGCGGGTCGTGGCCGATCGCCACGAACACGCCGGTCACGTCGAGGACCTTCGTCTCGTTCGTCTCCACGTTGCGCAGCCGGACGCCGGAGACCTTGCCGTCGGCGCCGAGGATCTCCTCGACCACCGAGTTCCACTCGACCTTGATCTTCTCGTTGTCGAGCGCGCGCTTCTGCATGACCTTGCTGGCCCGGAACGAGTCACGCCGGTGCACGATGGTCACGGTCTCGGCGAAGCGGGTGAGGAACGTGGCCTCCTCCATCGCCGAGTCGCCGCCGCCGACCACCACGATGTGCTGGTTGCGGAAGAAGAAGCCGTCACAGGTGGCACAGGCCGACACGCCGTGGCCGAGCAGCTCCTGCTCACCGGGCACGCCGATCGGGCGCCACGCCGAGCCGGTCGACAGGATCACGGCCCGCGCGAAGTACTTCTTGTCACCGACCCACACCGTCTTCAGACCCTCGGTGCCGGCCTCGGTGGGCTTGTCGGTCAGCTCGACCCGGGTGACGTCGTCGGTCAGGAACTCGGCGCCGAAGCGCTCGGCCTGGGCGCGCATGTTGTCCATGAGCTCGGGGCCCATGATCCCGTCCCGGAAACCGGGGAAGTTCTCCACCTCGGTGGTCGTCATCAGCGCACCGCCGGACTGCACACCCTCGATCACCAGGGGTTTGAGCTCGGCACGCGCGGCATAGAGCGCCGCGGTGTAACCGGAGGGCCCGGAACCGATGAT
Source organism: Actinoplanes sp. NPDC020271 (assembly GCF_044388125.1). NCBI lineage: Bacteria > Bacillati > Actinomycetota > Actinomycetes > Micromonosporales > Micromonosporaceae > Actinoplanes > Actinoplanes sp. NPDC020271. The sequence continues at coordinate 88,268 of NZ_JBIRWQ010000011.1, read as the reverse complement.
GATCAGATTGCGGACCTCGTCCACTGCCGACTCCTCAAGGTTTGTGTCCACGCCGGTAGAACGCCATGCTAGGCATTCACCATTCCCCCCGGTCCGGCTCGTGTCCGACCTCACGCCGCGGGTGCTGCTCAGCGTACCGGGACCGAGCCCAGGGTGTCCGCGCCGCCACCGGGCAACCCGCAGTCGACGCCGCTGGCCCAGGCCCATTCGCCGTTCGACGCGGTGAATCGGACCACCAGCGCCGGTTTGCCGTCGAACCGGGCGTAATCGATCGAGGAGACGGTCATCGTGCCGCCGGCATTCTCCCGGGCGATCGCGGCGAGACAATCGGCCAGCGCGCCCGGTGCCGTCAGCCGGTCCAACCCGAAGGTCTCCCCGCCGGCCAGGTTCGTCTGGCTCATCGGAGAGGACTGGGTGTCGGCGGTGATCCGGTTCCGTTCCTGCGCCAGCGTGCCCAGCGTGTAGTCGAAGCCGCTGGCCTGCGTCGCCGGTGACGCGGCGACCACCATCGGGCCACGCGCGCCCTCGGCCGCGACCGTGGAGGAGCCGCTGTCCGACGCCGAGTCGCCCGCGGCGAGCAATCCGTAGCCCACGACGCCCGCCACACCCGCGGCGATGCCGATCGGCGCGACCAGGCGGACCCAGCGGTGGTTGCCGCGCTTCCGGCGCCGCTCATCAAGATCCAAGACGATTTGCGGTACGGCGTCGGCCTTGTCGGGCGTGGGCTCCGCGGCCCTTCCCGGTCCGCCCCCGGCCCGCTCGCCACCAGCCGCCGACGCCCCCAGGGCAACGTCCAGCCGGGTCGCCACGTCGTCCGGCATGGGTTCCGCCGGCAGGCCGCCGAGCAGCGCACCGACCGTCGCCATCTCCGGCGCCAGCACCTCGTACGCCTCCTGCCAGGCGGGGTCGTCGGCGATCAGCGCGGCCACCCGCTCCGACTCGGGGGTGCCGTCCAGAGCGCCACCGACATAGTCGGCCAGCAGGTCGATGTCGACCCCATGGAACTCGGCGCCCGTCACCGCTGGTCCCTCCGTTCCCGCCCGGCCGGCGACGACGTCACCGTGTCGCCCGACCTGGATGAGACGTCCCGCTCACCCGTACGGTTCCCGTCGTGGCCCGGCTCACTCGGGCCGCCACGCAGTTCCCGCAGTGCGAGTGCCATGCGGGCCCGGCCGCGCGCACACCGGCTCTTCACCGTCCCCTCGGCGATGCCGAGCATCTCAGCGGCCTCGGCCACCCCATACCCCTCGATGTCGACCAGGACGATCGCGGCTCGCTGGTCGACCGGCAGCGCGGCCAGCGCCTGCCGCACGAGCAGCACGGTGTCCTGATCCGGGGTGGGGGCGATCGGTTCCGGGCCGGTCCCGCGGTCGTCGCCGGAAAGGCTGCCGTCGGGCAGCGGCACGGTCGGGTGCGCCTGGCGGCGGCGGATCCGGTCCAGGCAGGCGTTGACCACGATGCGGTGCAGCCAGGTGGTGACGGCCGAGTCGCCACGGAAACCGGCGGCGGCGCGGTGCGCCGAGAGCAGCGCGTCCTGCACCGCGTCGGCCGCCTCCTCCCGGTCGCCGGTGGTGCGCAGGGCGACCGCCCAGAGCCGGTCCCGGTGGCGGCGGACCAGCTCGCCGAAGGCCTCCGGGTCACCGGCCACGTGGGCGCGCACCAGCTCGGCGTCGCTCGGCGCGGAGCCGTCCGAGCCGGTCCCGCCGGGTGTCACGTCCCGGAATGCCACGTCAACAAAGTAAGCCATCGGGTCCGGGTCCCGTGGCGCCGGTGGACGCGGCGCGATAACGATCGTCTGAGTTCAATCTGAGTGTGCCGGACCGGGAACGGCAGAAGGGCCGGCCCATCCGGACCGGCCCTTCTGTGCGCTTCGTGGGTGCGATCAGTACCCGTACAGCTCGATGTCGTTGACGTCGACCTGGTAGCCCGGGGTGTCCTCGTTGCGCGGCAGCTTCGTGAGGAAGACCAGCACGTACTGATACTTCGTGTCCGGGTCGAAGCCGTTCAGGATCTGCTTGTCGCCGGTGTTCGCGTCGGCGCCGTCGGCATCGCTGAGCTTGGTGTAGGTGCTCAGGATCGCCTTGTCACCGTCCGAGCTGTCGCCCGGGTCCTGGTTGCCGACCCGGAGGTCGATCACCGCGCCCGGGGCGGACAACGAGACGCGTACGTCGGAGAGCTGGCGCGGCTGGTCCAGGTGGATCAGCACACCCATGCCGTCCTTCAGCCCACCGAAGTCCGCCGACTTGTACCAGGACAGATCCCACACGGTCTGGGGATCCTTGTCGACCGTGTACGCCGCCTTGCCCTTGTCCTTACGGCCGCCCGAGGGCGGGTCGACGATCCGCACCATGTCGGCGGTCAGCGGGATCTTGACCGGGTTGCCGAGCGGCGCGCCGCTGGCCGCGCCGGCGTCGCTGGGCGCGGCACCGGCATCCGCGTCGGCCTGAGCCGGGGTGGACGCCGACGCGTCCGGCTTGCTGGAGTCGTTGATCGCCCGGATGCCGAAGATCAGGCCGACCACCGCGATGACCACCAAAGCGCCGACACCGAGCAGGATCTTCTTCGCGCTGCGGCCGGGCTCGCTCGGAGCGCCGCCGGCCTGCGTGAAGCGCAGTGGGCCGACATCCTCGAACTCCTCGTCCTCGGCGGCGGCGTCGAGCCGGCTGAGCTCGGCGGTGATCGCCTCGGCGGCCGGTGCGGCCACCCGCCGGTCGAGCAGATCCATGGTCAGGTCGTCGAGATAGGCCGGGATGCCGGCCCGGACCTGTCGGGGCGCCGCCGGGCTGCCGTTGCCGTCACGCGTCGCGTCCGGCAGCGCGGAACGGCCGAGCTCGGCGTGCGGCCAGTGGCCGGTGAGCGCGAAGTAGAGAAGGCCGCCGACCGCGCGGACGTCGGCCTCGACACTGTCCGCGGCGTCGGCGCGTGCGTCGGCCAGGACGACCCGCCCGTCGTCGCCGATCAGCGTGGTGCCGGGGTGCACGTTGCCGTGGATCATGCCGGTGGCGTGCACGGCGGCCAAGGCGTCGGCGACCGAGTGCGCGATCGCGATCGCCCGGGCCGGGTCCAGCGGGCCTTCAGCCGCGACCAGGTCGCGCAGCGACTCGCCGTCGACCCACTCGCGGACCACGTAGGCCCGCTGCTGCTCGTCGATGGCGTCGTAGACACCGACCAGATTGGGGTGGAGCACGCGGCTCGCCGCGACCGCTGCCTGCAGCATCTCGGCGGCGGAGTCGCCACCCGGGTGCCGGAGAACGACCGCGACCGGCCGTCGCAGCACCACGTCGATCCCGCGCCAGACCTGTCGGCCGGCGCTGTCGTCGTTGACGTGCTGCTCGAGCTGATAACGCTCGGCGAGGATCTCACCAGCGGTGGGCTCACCGAAGGTCAAGACCGGTCCGCCCTCGTCGGCCGCGGTCTCGTGGCCTTCGCCGACCTGGGTCACCAGTCCTCCCTCGGTGGTGCATACCTCGGTGCTCGGGGGCAAGGTGCTCCCGAGCACATGCCGACAACGACCATACCCGCACTCGGCCACGCTCCGGCAGGTCGTCCCCCGGCGCGGCATCGGCGCGGCCCCGTACGAACGGGTGGTTTTCCGGTCAGTCCGGTTGAAGCGGTCCTGTTCAGGGCAGGCCCGGCATCCGGACCGCGCGTTTATCGGCCGATCTTGCGACGCACCATGCCGACGACCTGGCTGACCTCCTGGACCCGCAGCAGTGTCGCGGCGACCAGATAGGCGATCAGGATCACGGCGCCGCCGACGATCAGCTGGATCAAGGACTGGATCCGGCCGTCCGGCTCACCGGCACCGGGCAGCAGCTTGATCACCAGGTAGCCGAGTGCCGCGGCGACCACCGCGGCGACCGCGACCCGGATCAACCCGCTGAGCATCGAGCCGAGGTCGAGCCGGCCGAGCCGGCGGCGCAGCACGGCCAGCGAGATCAGTGCCGAGAGCAGGTACGAGATGGCGTTGCCGGCGGTCATCCCGGCGGCCAGCATCGACTGCTTGAGCGTCTCGGCGAAGAGGAAGTACGCACCGATCCGGACTGCCACGACACCCAGGTTGATCAGCGCCACGGTCTTGTTGCCCTGCAGCGCGTAGAACGCGTACGTGCACAGGTAGCTGATCGACAGCGGCAGCACGGCGAACGCGGCGACCGTGAGGACGGAGCCGGTGGCCAGCGCGTTGGCGTTGGAGAAGCGGCCGCCCTGGAAGAGGAAGACCGCGATCGGCGCGCTCAGCACGGCGTAGATGACGACGATCGGGGCGAGCGCAGCCGAGGTGAGCTTGATACCGCGGCTCAGGTCGGCGCTCACCTCGTCGAACCGTCCCTCGGCGGCGGCCGCGCTCATCTTCGGCAGCAGGGCCGTCATCACCGACACACCGACGATGCCGTGGGCCATCATGGTCAGCAGGAAGACGTAGTTGAAGGCCAGAATGCTGGCGCTGTCGGCACTGCCGGTGACCGAGCTCAGGATCCGGACGACCAGGAAGATGGCCAGCTGATTGGCGCCGGCGTAGAGCAGCATCCAGCCGGCCAGCTGACCGATCTCGCGCAGCCCGAGCGAGCGCGGGTTCCACTTCCAGCGCCACTGGAAGCCGACCTTGCGCAACGCCGGGAGCAGGCCGAGAGCCTGGACCACCATGCCCAGCAGCGTGCCGCCACCGATCAGGGCGATCTGGGCAGCGGTGATGTTCTCCGGGGTCAGCTCCGACCGGGTGCCGTAGACCAGGATGAAGACGCCGCAGGTGGCGATCACCACGACGTTGTTGAGGATCGGTGCCCACATCGGCGCGGCGAAGTGCCCGCGGACGTTCAGCACGGCGCCGGCCAGCCCGGACAGGCCGGTGAAGAAGATGATCGGCAGGATCAGGTACGCGAAATGGGTGACCAGGTCCTTGTAGGCCGCGGTGCTGTCACTGCTGGACTGGATGGCGGTGATCGCCGAGGCCAGCGAGACCACCAGCAGGGTGGCGATGCCCAGCGAAACCACCGCGAAGGTGAGCAGCTTCTGGGTGAACTCCTGGCCGCCGTCCGGGTCACTCTTGCGGCGCCGGACCAGCAGTGGCACCAGGACGCTGGAGAGGATGCCGCCGAGCAGCAACTCATAGATCTGGTTCGGGAGGAACTGTGCACTGGTGTATGCGTCACCGACCACGGTGCCGACCGTCACACCGATCAGGGCCGTGCGGACGAAGCCGATGATCCGGCTGACCAGGCTGCCGATTGCCATGATCGCGCTCTGGCCGGCGGTGCTCCCGCCGCTCTCGCCGGACGACGCCGGCAGCTGCTCCGGCGGCAGGGCCTGATCGCCGCTGGCCGTGGCGGACTGCTCGTCGACCGAGACGACCGTGACACCCGGTTGCGGGCGCGGGTCGCCGTCCGCCGCGTGCGTGCTGCGGTACAGGCCGCCGTTCACCCTTGCCTCCCGGACCGTGCCGATGTTGGAGTCACCATAGAAGAAAAGCTCAGACGTGGTGCCGCAGGAGGGTGCCCGGCTCGACCCCGGCGAGCGTCTCGACGACCCAGCATGCCTCCAGCGGAACCAGGGGCTCACTCAGCGCATCCAGGACCGTCGGGTGGTCACAGCCGGCCTCGGTCAGCGCGCGGACCAGATCGGGCAGACGGGTCAGGTCGCCCGAGCCGGCGATCGTGCGGGCCAGCGGGCCGCCCACCGAGTAACAGTCCTGGCCGGGGAGCTGTTCCAGACGGGCGTCGGCACGGCGTACCAAATCGGAAAGGTCTTCGTGGGGGAAGCGTTTGTCCGCGCGGACCTGGTCCATCGCCTGGGCCGGGGAACTGAGCTCGGCGATCGCGGCTTCGCTCAGCACCTGCGGTGACGGCGCCGGAGGAGCCGGCCACCAGCGCTCGTCGGTGAAGAGCGGAAGCGGTGCCTGGTCGGGGCCGGAGGGCGCGGGCGGCGGCACCTCGCGGCGCAGCGACCGGTAGGCCGCCTCGCGCATCGCGGCGACGGCCGGCGCGTCGTCGTCCCCGGTGACCGGCGCGAACGGTGACAGCAGCGCGATCACCAGCCCGGGGTGCGGCAGCGTCGGATCGGCGAGGGCGATCACCCGGGCGCACGCCTCCAGTTCCCACCAGCGCAGCGACGCCGGGTACGGCCCGCGGGCCGGTGCCCAGCCGAGTTGGACCGGCTCGCTGGCGGCCGGGCGGCGCAGGCCCAGCGTCCGCTCGCCCGAGGGCACCTCGATCTCCAGGATCAGGGCATACCCGTCCACCACCGGAAACGAGACCCGGAGCAGGTCGGGGAGGAAGTCGGCGTCGCTGAACTCGCCTGCCCAGAACCCGGGATCCAGGCTCAGCCGACGCAGCGCCTCAGAAAGCGGCACGCGTCCCATCCTGCCCGCATTGCTCCGGAACGACCACGCCGCCGTCCCACCACCCGACCCGCTACCCAGGAGCGGGCCTGCGGCCCGATACCCTGGTAACCCCATGTCTGTGTTGAACAACGCTCAGCAGAACGCGGTCGCCGAGTTGCTCCGCGTGTCCCCCGTCGCCGACGAGCTGGGGCGCCGTTTCGGCGCCGCCGGCCACGAGCTGCACCTGGTCGGTGGCTCGGTGCGGGACGCGCTGCTCGGCCGTCTCGGTGACGACCTCGACTTCTGCACCGACGCGCACCCCGAGCAGACGCTCGCGCTGGTGCACGGCTGGGCGGACGCGATCTGGGAGACCGGGCGCGAGTTCGGCACGATCGGCATCCAGAAGAACGGCTTGCGGATCGAGATCACCACGTTCCGCGCCGAGGCGTATGACGGGGTCACCCGCAATCCGGTGGTGTCCTACGGCACGTCGCTGCTCGACGACCTGTCCCGCCGCGACTTCACGATCAACGCGATGGCGGTGTCGCTGCCGGGGCACGAGTTCACCGACCCGTTCGGCGGGCTGGCCGACCTGGCCGCGAAGGTGATCCGGACGCCGGCCACCCCGCAGGCGTCGTTCGGCGACGATCCACTTCGGATGCTGCGTGCGGCCCGGTTCGCGGCAAAGCTCCGGTTCGCTGTGGACGAGCCGGTCGTCGCGGCCATGCGGGACATGGCCGCCGATCTCGACCGGATCACCGCGGAACGGATCCGGGACGAGTTCACCAAGCTGCTCTGCGGCGCCGACCCGATCACCGGGCTGCGGCTGCTGGTCGACACCGGGCTGGCCGACCGCTTCCTGCCGGAGATCGCCGGGCTGAAGCTGGAGATCGACGAGCACGCCCAGCACAAGGACGTCTACGAGCACACGCTGATCGTGGTGATGAACGCGATGCGGCTCGAGGGCGAGGAGGGCCCCGACTTCGTGCTGCGGATGGCCGCGCTGATGCACGACGTCGGCAAGCCGGCCACCAAGGCGGTCGGGCGTGACGGGCGGGTCAGCTTCCACCACCACGAGGTGGTCGGTGCGCGGCTGACCAAGCAGCGGATGAAGGCCATGAAGTTCCCGAAGGACGTGATCGCCGACGTCGTCGGGCTGGTCGCGCTGCACCTGCGCTTCTACGGGTACGGGCGCGGTGAGTGGACCGACTCCGCGGTCCGGCGGTACGTCACCGACGCCGGCCCGCTGCTGTCCCGCCTGCACAAGCTGACCCGGTCCGACGTCACCACCCGCAACCGGCGCAAGGCGTCCGCCCTGGCCGCCGACTACGACGCCCTCGAGGACCGGATCGCCCGGATCGCGGCCGAGGAGGACCTGGCCAAGGTCCGCCCCGACCTGGACGGCAACGCGATCATGGAGCTGCTCGGCGTGCCGCCGGGCCCGATCGTCGGTGCCGCCTGGCGTCACCTGAAGGAGCTGCGCCTCGACCGCGGGCCGCTGGACCGCGACGACGCCGAGGTGGAGCTCTTCCGGTGGGCCCGCGAGCAGGGCCACATCTCGTAGAGCGAAATGGGTGTCACGGAATGTGATCCCTGTTTCCTTCCTAAACGGGCAGCCGTCGAGGAATCGACCACATTACTCGGTGGAACAGTCTGAATTCGATCAGGCTGAACGGCCGATCCTGGGCCTTCAAGAGGCTCCTAACCTGCAGTTCTGCGTGAAGCGGACTAGGCGGGGTGGGGGTCGATCGGCGTGGCGGAACAGGTTGCCGGGACGGCCGCGAAACTGCTCGGCACCGGTCAGCGGATCACCGGCGGAACGGCGCTGCTTGCGACCGGTTATGGATTGGTGGTCACTCCACAGCTGACCGTCACCGTGATCGCCGGTGCGAGCGTCGCCTTCTACCTCGTCTTCGCGCTGTTCAAGCTGGTGGTGACGGCGGCCGGGCGCGGCCATCGGATGATCCTGACCACGCCGATGCGGTCGTCGCGGGTGCTTGCGCACTACGGGGTGCTGCTGCCGGTGCACCACGAGGCGAACATGCTGCGCCGGCTGGTGACGCGGGTCAGCGGGCTGGACTACCCCCGGGAGAAGCTGCACGTCTACCTGTTGATCGAGCAGGACGACGCGGAGACGCTCGCGGCCGCGGCGGCGATGGGGCTGCGGGTGCACGGCGACGGTACGACCGCGTCGGGCCCGCTGAGCCACGTCGTGGTCGTGGTGATCCCACCGGGAGGCCCGAAGACCAAACCGAACGCGATGAACGTGGCCTTCCCGATGGTCGTCGCCGACGGCTGCCGCTACGTCACGATCTACGACGCCGAGGACCGTCCCGACCCGGATCAGCTGCTGCTGGCCGTGGCCACGTTCCGGCTCGCCCGGCGCGACGTCGTGTGCCTGCAGGCCGAGCTGGTGTTCTGGAACGACGACACCAACTGGGTGTCCGCCCTCTACTGGGTCGGGTACAAGGTCCACTTCCGGCACTTCCTGCCCGGCCTCGTGCGGCTGGGGCTCCCGGTCCCGCTCGGCGGCACGTCGAACCACTTCAAGGTCAGCGTGCTGCGGGAGGTGGCCCTCCCCGGCGGGCTGGTCTGGGATCCGCACAACCTCACCGAGGACGCCGATCTCGGCGCGCGCCTGGCCGCCGCCGGTTATCGCGTGGACCTGCTCGCCTCGGTGACCTTGGAGGAGGCGCCGGTCTCCGGCCGTGTGGTGGACAAGCAGCAGCGTCGCTGGAAGGGCGGCTACCTGCAGACCGCGCTGGTGCACAGCCGCCGGCCGGTTCGCACGGCCGGGCGGATGGGCGTACATCGGTGGCTTGCCTTTCTTCTGATGACCTACGGCACGCCACTGACGTTCCTGCTGAACCCGCTCTTCCTCGGGTTGACCGTCGCCTGGTTCGCGACCGGGTCGCCGGTGATCGTGGATCTGTTCCCGGCGCCGATCTACTACACGGCCACGGCGCTGCTGGTGATCGGCAACTTCGGGATCATGCTGGAGCTGGTCCGGACGACGCTGGTCGAGGCGCCGCGGACGCGCGGGCAACTCCGGCTCCTGAAGTACATGTTCCTGGCCCAGGTGATGTGGCTGTGGATGAGCGTTTCCACCTACATCGCGGTGTTCGAGCTGGTCACCGGCCGGCGTGGCTGGCACAAGACGCCGCACGGGCACGCCGAGGACGACGAGCCGGACGTGCCGATCCCGCAGCCGCGCCGGCCCGCAGCGACCGTTGCAGGTGTGCCGTGATCAGGCGGATCGTCGCGCTGGCGCTGGTCGTCACCCAGCTGGCCGCGTGCGGGTCGCTCGCGCCGCACGTTCCGGCCGGGGGGCCGCGGAGTCCGGCCGGTACGCCGTCATCCCCGGAGGCCACGCCGACGACCTCGGCGCCCGCGCAGACCACCCCGGCGGAACTGGGCGTGCAGATCTACTGGCACGAGGTCAACACGCCGGAGCAGGTGCGGGCCAACGCCGATCGGCTGCTGGACTACATCGTCGGGCTGGGCGCGAACAGCGTCGGCATCACGTTCCCGATCTACACCGACGGCCCGAGGCCGACCCGGGTCTATACGACGGCCGGTGTGACCCCGACGCCGGGATCGCTGCGCACGGTGATCGGCATGGCGCGGGCACGAGGGCTGCGCGTCCTGGTCCGGCCGTTGATCGCCGAGGGGAACCTCAAGAGCGGCAAGGTCTGGCGCGGATCCATCAAACCCTCCGACGTCGATGGCTGGTTCACGTCGTACGGGAAAATCTTGTTGCCTTATCTGACCGCGGCCCAGGAGGCGCGAGCGGACGGTTTCGTCGTCGGATCCGAATTGGACTCACTGGTCAAGTACCAGGACTGGTGGCGGACGACCGTCGCCGCGGCGGGCCGGGCCTTCACCGGCCGCCTGACCTATGCCGACAATTGGGGCGTCTGGGCGACCGGTCGTCCCGGCGTGCCCGGCACCGAGACCGGCCTCGACGCTTATCCCCAGCTCCGCCTCGGCGACGCGGCGACCGTCGCGCAGATCGCCGCGGCCTGGCGGCAGTGGTTGCTGAAACGCCCGGACGGCTTGGCGAAGACGACCATCCAGGAGATCGGGATCGCCGCCACCCCGGGCGCCTACCGGCTGCCGGCCAGCTGGCCGAGCGAGGGGCAGACCCTGACGCCGCAGATCCAGATCCGCTGGTTCGCCGGGGCGTGCGCGGCCGCGAAGTCGCTGAACATGGCCGGCATCTACTTCTGGACGCTCGACGCGTGGGCCGATCCGGCGAACGCCGGCGGCTACAACGCCGGCTCGTTCATCGGCCGCGGTGACCAGGCGATCAAGGAATGCTTCGCGTCCGGCTGGCCGGACCGATGACCACGATCCCGTCGAACCGGACCCGGGCCGATGCGGTCGGCAGCTTGACGCAGGAGATCCGGCTGCGGCACGTGATGCGCCTGCGCCGCCAGGACGAGCTGCGGCAACGGCATCGGGCCGACCGCGGGGCGATCATCGTCGCGGTCGCGGCGAGTGTGCTGAGCGTCGTCGCGTGCGTGTACTTCTACCGGACCGGCCACCTCCTCGGTTACCACGACACCTACTCCCACCTGGAGATCAGCCGCCGGATCCTGGTCGGCCGGACGACCGGCATCGCGCAGCTCGGTGCGATCTGGCTGCCGCTGCCGCACATCCTGCAGTCGCTTCTCGCGTGGAACACGACGCTTTACACCACCGGGCTGGCCGGTTCCATCGTCTCGATGATCGCGTTCGTCGCGTGCGCGGTGCTGATCTACCGGATCATCCGCGTCTACAGCCCGGACCGTGTCTCACCCGGGTATGCCGGCGCGGCCGTGTTCATGCTCGGCGCGAACATGCTGCACCACCAGTCGACGCCGATGGACGAGCTGCCGTTCTACGCGTTCGCGCTGGCCGCGGTCTACGGCATGATCCGCTGGGCGGACACCGAGCGGCCGACGTTCCTGCTGCAGGCCGCACTGGCCAGCATGGCCGCCATGCTCTGCCGCTACGAGGGCTGGTTCCTGGCCGGCATGCTCACCCTCACCGTCCCGGTGATCGCCCGGCGGATCGGCTGCTCCTGGCCCGACACCCGCGGCCTGACCGGCATGTTCGCCGCGTTCGGCCTGTTCACGTCGTCGACCGGCTGGATGCTCTACAACCAGCTGATTGCCGGCTCGCCACTGAACTTCCTCACCGGGCCGAATTCCAGCGCCGACCAGATGGCCCGGCGGACCACCGACGTCGAGACCGGACACCTCGGAAAAACCTTATTGGCGTACGGCAACGCGCTGCTCGCCGAGCACGGCCTCGCCATGATCGTCGTGGCCGGGCTCGGCCTGCTCGTCCTCGGAATCGGTGAGCGGTTCTCGGCCCGGTCGCTGCCGGTGCTCGTCCTCGGCTCGATCATGCCGTTCTTCGTCGCCACCATCTACCGTGGACAGGCGCCGATGGGCATGCCACCGGTCAACGAGTACCTGCTCAACGCCCGGTTCGCCCTGATCGGCGCGCTGCCGGCGGCGATCCTGACCGGCTACCTCGTGTCCCGCCTCCCGAAACGGCTGATCCCGATGGCCGCGGTGATCGTCGTCACCGGCACGGCCGGGCTCTCGATCACCGCGTTCCGGCAGGACGGCCTGGTCAGCGTCCGCGAGGTGACCGAGGACCTGTCGGCCCAGCAGGACCAGGCGCGGGTCGCCGACTTCCTGCGGGGGCACACCACCGGCCCGATCATGCTGGACCTGGTCGGCAACGAGCGGGCCGCGTTCCCCGTCCTGGATCGGGTCATCTACGACGGTACGAAGATCGGCCGCGAGAACGTCTGGAAACAGGCCCTGGCGTCGCCGCGCTCGGTCGGCGCCCACGTGGTGCTGATGCGCGGCTCCGGCCCACGAGGTGCGGACGCGGTCTTCACCGCGCTGCACGGGACGGCGGCCATGGCCGGATCCGAGGTGGTCTACGAGGCCGACGGCTATACCGTCTGTCAGTTCCTGTCATAGGTCCGGGGCACACTTGGGGCATGTTCGTCGTCGAGTCACCGATCGGGCCGCTCGGCGTCGTCGTCGAGGGCGACGTCGTGGTCGGGGTGCGCTTCGGCGCGTGCGCCGGCGAGGATGCGCTACATCCAGCATCCGAGCAGCTCAGGCGCTATTTTGCGGGGGAGCTCACCGACTTCACGGTGCCGGTGGAGATGCGCGGCGGCTCCGAGTTCGAGCGCGCGGTGTGGGGCGAGATCGCCAAGATTCCGTACGGGGAGATGCTCACCTACGGCGCGATCGCGACCGCCCTGGGGGATCCGGGCGCCGCCCGGGCCGTGGGCACGGCCTGCAACCACAATCCGGTGCCGGTGATCGTCCCGTGTCATCGGGTGGTGGGCGCCGGGGGCAAGATGGTCGGCTTCGGTGGTGGGCTGGAGCGCAAACGCAAACTGCTGGAGCTGGAGGCGCGCGTCGCGTTGACTCGCGCATGGGGGTGAACCGGGGGCGGGCTCACGGCGTACCCAATAAGGGTTGTGAGGGTGTGAAAAAGGCCGGCTCTGAGGGGAGCCGGCCTTTCCTTCACGCAGTGGGTCAGCGCTCGACGTCACCCTTGATGAAGTTCTCCACGGCCTGGTGGGCGTCGTGGTCGCTGTACTGCACCGGCGGCGACTTCATGAAGTACGACGAGGCGGACAGGATCGGGCCACCGATGCCGCGGTCCTTCGCGATCTTCGCGGCGCGGACGGCGTCGATGATCACGCCGGCCGAGTTCGGCGAGTCCCACACCTCGAGCTTGAGCTCGGCGTTCAGCGGGGTGTCACCGAAGGACCGGCCCTCGAGGCGGATGTAGGCCCACTTACGGTCGTCGAGCCACGGCACGTGGTCCGACGGGCCGATGTGCACGTCGCTCTTGATCATCTCGTGCGGGATCTGGGACGTGACCGACTGGGTCTTCGAGATCTTCTTCGAGACCAGACGGTTGCGCTCCAGCATGTTCATGAAGTCCATGTTGCCGCCGAAGTTCAGCTGGTACGTGCGCAGCAGCTCGACACCGCGGTCCTCGAACAGCTTGGCCAGCGCGCGGTGCACGATGGTGGCACCGACCTGGCTCTTGATGTCGTCACCGACGATCGGCACGCCGGCGTCGGTGAACTTCTGCGCCCACTCCGGGTCCGAGGCGATGAAGACGGGCAGCGCGTTGACGAACGCGACATTCGCGTCGATCGCGGCCTGCGCGTAGAACTTGTCGGCCTGCTCGGAGCCGACCGGGAGGTAGGAGACCAGAACGTCGACCTGCGCGTCCTTGAGGGCCTGGACGACGTCGACCGGCTCGGCCGTCGACTCCTCGATGATCTCGCGGTAGTACGTGCCCAGACCGTCGAAGGTCGGGCCGCGCTGCACGGTGACGCCGGTCGGCGGCACGTCGGTCAGCTTGATGGTGTTGTTCTCGCTGGCGACGATCGCCTCCGAGAGGTCCATGCCGACCTTCTTGGCGTCCACATCGAACGCCGCGACGAACTTCACGTCGGATACGTGATAGTCGCCGAAGGTCACGTGCATGAGACCCGGGACGCGGTCGTTGGGGTCGGCGTTCTTGTAGTACTCCACGCCCTGCACGAGGGACGAGGCGCAGTTACCCACACCGACGATGGCGACGCGGACGGAACCCATCGCGTTTGCCTCCTTGTTGTTCATCACGGCCGGTCCGAGTGCGGACGCGGTGATTCTGGGGGTGCCGTCCCCGACGGTGGCGCGCCACCTGCGGGAGCGGGATTCGTGGGGCCGGCCAGCCCGGCACGGTTGCGGAAGGCCGGGGTGCGGCCGGACCGCTCGTTGGTGATCAGCTCCTCGAGCCAGCGGACCTCGCGCTCGCACGCGTCCAGTCCATGTCGCTGCAGCTCGAGCGTGTACGCGTCGAGGCGGTCGGCGGCCCGGGCAAGAATCTCCCGCAGCCCCTCCCGGCGCTCCTCGACCCGCCGGCGGCGGCCCTCCAGGATCCGCAACCGGGTGGCCGTGTCGGTGCGGGAGAAGAAGGCCATGTGCACGCCGAAGCCGGCGTCGTCATACGTTTCCGGCCCAGTAGCCGCGATCAACTCGGCGAAGCGCTCCTTGCCCTCCGCCGTGATCTTGTAGACAACGCGTCCTCGTTTGCTGGTCATCGGGGGAACAATTTCGTGGTTGTTCGCCTCGGCTTCGCTGATCCAGCCGGCGAGCTTCAACCGCTTCAGAGTCGGGTACAGCGTCCCGTAGCTGATCGCGGCACGGAGCGTGCCGAGTTTCAACGCCAGCTCCTTGCGGAGCTCGTATCCGTGCATCGGGGCTTCCTGCAGAAGCCCGAGGATCGCCAACTCCAGCACCTCGACCCTCCCTCAGTGTGTGCCCCGATGTATCGGCCCGATACATCGTCACCGTAGATCGGGTTGCGGCCGCACGCAACTCGGCATCCTGCGCGTTCGCCGCGCCACGCTGTGTGATGGCGGTCGCCGTGGGAGCGACGACCGCGTACTCTCTTCGCCATGCGTACGCAGCGACAGGTGGTGGACTACTCGCTTCAAAGGCGGGCAGTCCTCCGTGACGTGCGCAATGGCCGCATCAGTGCACTTGAGGTATGTGATGCGTCGCCGTATTTGAAGAACGCGGCGACCTTTCACGGCGAGCCGACCGACGAGCGATGCCCGATCTGCCGTCGCGACAACCTGACTCTCGTGCACTACGTCTATGGCGACGAGCTCAAGCAGTCGGCCGGCCAGGCCCACAAGGTGGCCGAATTGCCGGTGCTCGCGATGACGCTCCGTGAGTGCCAGGTGTTCGTGGTCGAGGTGTGCCGCTCCTGCTCCTGGAACCACCTGATCGAGCGCTACGTGCTCGGCCGGGAGGCGCTCGGTGAGGACGAGCCCGAAATGCAGTGGAAGACCGGTTCGGATTCACACGTCCGGGAGGGCCGACGGTGAACCGGATCGATGTCGTTAACGTGGACACGTTTAGGACCGGGTCGGGCACCCAGCACCGGAGTCGGTCATTTCAGACATCCGAAGAGTACGCCCGCTCGTGGCACGGTCGCCGGGATCCGATCCCGGACAGCCCGGCCGCGCCCCCGCGAACGGTAGG
Source organism: Actinoplanes sp. NPDC020271 (assembly GCF_044388125.1). Classification (NCBI taxonomy): domain Bacteria; kingdom Bacillati; phylum Actinomycetota; class Actinomycetes; order Micromonosporales; family Micromonosporaceae; genus Actinoplanes; species Actinoplanes sp. NPDC020271. Next base: position 72,881 of record NZ_JBIRWQ010000011.1, on the reverse strand, counting down.
TGTGAAGGAATGAATCCGTACGGCGAACCGCAGAACGCACGAGCCCGGGCCCAAGTGCCCGGGTCGTTCGCTGCTTCCGGCCCGGACGATGACGACCGTCCCGCCCCTGACGCCTACCGGCGGCCAGCGGGCTCGGCGTCGGTCGGCTCCGCCGGCCCCGGCCGGGCCTCGGTCGGAGGCGCCGCCCCAGTCGGTGGTCGTGCGTCGGTGGGCGCCGCGCCGGTCGGCGGCCGCGCCTCGGTCGGCTCGGCCAGCCCCGGCCGGGCCTCGGTGGGTGCCGCCTCGGTCGGTGCCGCCTCGGTCGGTGCGCGGGCCTCGGTCGGCGCTGCGGGAGTCGGCGGCCGCGCCTCGGTGCCGCCGCCCGGCTCCGGCGGTGGTGGCGGGGGCGTCAGCGGCGGTGGCGGGGGCAAGCGCCCGCGCAGCAAAGCCGACAAGAAGTATCGTCGTGCGAACATCCTCACCGCGGCGGCCGCCGTGCTGGTCATCCTGATCGGCGCCGGCATCGTCGGCGGTACCTACTTCTTCGACGACGTCGAGCTCCCCACGCCCCAGGCGGAAGAGCAGATGAACGTCATCAAGAACGCTCAGGGCCAGATCCTCGCGAAAGAGGGCGAGCCCCGCATCAACGTGCCGTACCAGAACATCAGCAAGGTGATGTCGGACGCGGTCGCGGCCGCCGAGGACAAGAACTTCTACCACCACAACGGCATCGACATGAAGGGCATCGCCCGCGCCGCGTGGAACAACTTCACCGGCGGCGACAAGCAGGGCGCGTCCACGATCACCCAGCAGTACGCGCGGCACGTCGCCGAGCTGAAGGACATCAGCTACAGCCGTAAGCTGCGCGAGGCGGTGATCGCCCGCAAGCTGGAGTCGAAGTACTCCAAGGACCAGATCATGGGTCTGTACCTGAACTACATCGACCTCGGTGAGGGTCGGTACGGCGCGGAGGCCGCGGCTCAGGGCTACTTCGGCAAGACCATCATCAAGGACCAGAAGGACCCGAAGACCCAGATCACGCCGTACGAGGCCGCGGTGATCGCCTCGATCATCAAGCAGCCGTACCCGACGGCGTCGCACCAGGGCTACGACCCGCTGATCAACCCGGCCGCTTCCAAAGAGCGCTGGGAATACACCATGAAGAACATGCTCGACATGGGCGCGATCACCCAGGCGCAGTACGACGCCCGGAAGTACCCGGAAGCCAAGAAGAAGAGCGCCGCCTGCAACACCTGCGCGGACAACAAGCCGGTCGGCATGATCATGCGGCACGTCACCAACGAGCTGCACCAGCTGAACATCACCGACGACCAGATCAAGAAGGGTGGCCTGACGATCGTCACGACGATCGACAAGGACATCCAGGCGGCGGCGGAAGCGGCCGGCTCGGCGAGCAGCAAGACCTCGCCGCTGAACGGTCGGTCGAAGGACTTCCAGTCCGCGGTGATCGGCATCGATCCCAACACCGGTGAGGTGCTCGGCTATTACGGCGGTGACGATCCCAACGGCATCGACTACGCCGGTTACATGTCCGGTGACGGCAGCGGCGTGATGGAGTCCGGTGGTCAGTCCCCCGCGTCGTCGTTCAAGATCTACACCCTCTCCGCGGCGCTGAAGGCCAACTACTCCTTCAAGACGCTGTGGGACGGCGAGAAGGAACGCGTCGGCGGCGGCAAGATCAGTAACGCCGGTCAGGACAACGACAAGACCTGTAACGACGGCGGTCACAACATCAGAAGCTGTGACCTCGAGCAGGCCACGGTCAAGTCGTACAACTTCCCGTTCTACTGGATCGCCGACCAGCTCGGCGCGAGCAAGGTCGTCGCGGCGGCCAAGGCCGCCGGCATCAACTACATCTGGAACAACGACGGCAAGCGGATCGACCTGAACAAGACCGACGCCTCCGCGTGGGGTTCCAAGAACTTCAGCGACGAGATCGGCTTCGGCCAGTTCCGCGTCCTCCCGCTGGACCACGCCACCGGCGTCGCGACGATCGTCGCGCAGGGCGTCCGCCACCAGACGCACTTCATCAAGTCGATCACCTCGGTCGACCCGGCCACCGGCAAGCTGACCAGCCTGAAGACGATTTCGAAGAGCGGCACCAAGGTCTTCGACTCGGCGCAGATGTCCGACCTGACCGCGGTGCTGGAGAAGATCCCGGACCACGCCAAGCACCCCCTGGCCAACGGCCGGGACGCGATCGGCAAGTCCGGCTCCTGGGAACTCAGCAACAAAGAGAGCAACAAGAACGGTGATGCCTGGTTCGTCGGCGGCATCCCGCAGCTGGCGGCCACGGTCTGGGTCGGCGGCAAGGGCAACCGCGTCGCACTGACCGAGGCGAACGGCAAGAAGATGTTCGGGTCCAACACCCCGGCGGAGATCTGGAAAGACTTCCTCGACGCCGTGGCCAAGAAGAAGGACTGGGACAAGGCGAAGTTCCCGGACCGGATCCCGGGTGGCGACGACTCGCTCGGCAACGGGCAGGCTCTGCCGGTCCAGCAGCCGGTCCAGCAGGACAACAGCGCCGTCTGCAACGGTCCCACGGCGATCGCGGCACTCTGCCCGGGACTGAACCCCGGCAACACCGGGAACACCGGCGACAACTCCGGTAACAACAACGGCGGCGGTAACAACAACGGCAACAACGACGGCGGCGGTAACAACAACGGGAACAACGACGGCGGCGGTAACAACAACGGCGGTTGACGTTCGACCCGAACTCGACGGCGCCCACCTCGACGAGGTGGGCGCCGTCTTTTTCCACCGGTTTTCATCGGTGTGCCGCCTGCGGGCGGCGTCCGAACTCTGAGGTTCATGCGGCATGATGCCAAGACATGAGCACGCAACCGTCCACCGACCGGCCCGACGTCCCGAGCGCCACCTCGGACGGTTTCGTGCGGGGCCTGTCGCAGTTCATCGGCGGGCCGCTCGGCTCGCACGCGACCCGCCCCGATGCACGGCCCGGCCGGTTCTGGACCGCCCCGCGGTTCGTGCTGGCGCTGACCTGCCTGATCCTGGCGCTCTCCTGGGTACAGAAATCGCCGTGCGTCACCGGCGAATGGCAGAACAACGTTCAATACACGCGCTTCTGCTACACCGACGTCCTCGCCCTCTACTACGCCGAAGGGCTGAACGACGGCCAGGTGCCGTACGTCGACCACGAGGTGGAATACCCGGTCGTCACCGGATACTTCATGGGCGCGCTCGGCCTGCCCGTCCACTGGTACGGGACCGAGAAGAACACCAGCATCAACCAGGGCACCTGGTTCTACAACCTCAACGCCCTGATCCTGTCGCTGCTCGCAGTGGCCACCGTGGCGGTGATCCTCGCGCTGCGGCGACGACGGCCCTGGGATGCGGCGATCTTCGCGCTCTCGCCGATCCTGCTGGTCACCGCGACGGTCAACTGGGACTTCCTGGCGATCGGGTTCGCGGCGATCGGCCTCTACCTGTGGGTGCGACGGCAACCGGTGTGGGCCGGGGTTTTTCTCGGGCTCGGTGCCGCGGCCAAACTGTGGCCGCTGTTCATCCTCGGGCCGCTGCTGGTGCTGGCGCTGCGCAGCGGGCGGATCCGGCCGTTCGTGAGCGCGGCCGCCGGCACGGTGATCACCTGGGTGGTGGTCAATTTCCCGGTCTACTACTGGCACCACGAGGCCTGGCTGCGGTTCTTCCGGCTCAACTCGACGCGGCCGGTGGACTGGGGGACGCTCTGGTACATCGGGCGGTACCTGGACGGCAAATGGAAGAGCGGGTCGGCCGGAGACCAAGGGCCGTTCCAGTGGCTCGCCGACCACATTCCGACGCTGAACACGCTGACGTACGCGCTGTTCGGCCTCGGCTGCGTCTTCCTCGTGGCGCTCGGACTGCTCGCGCCGAAACCACCGCGGCTCTCCCAGCTGGCGTTCCTGGTGGTGGCGTTCTTCCTGATCTTCAGCAAGGTCTGGTCCCAGCAGTACGTGCTGTGGCTGCTCCCGCTGATCGTGCTGGCCCGGCCGAAATGGGGCGCGGTGATCGCGTGGACCGTGGCGGAGATCGGGTACTTCACCGCCTTCTACGCCGAGCTGATCGGGGCCGGCGGCAAGGCGGTGATCCCGGAAGGCACCTTTGTGCTGGCCTCGACCCTGCGGCTGATCACCGTGGCGATCCTGTGCGGGCTGGTGATCCGGGAGATCTGGCGGCCGGAACTGGACGTGGTCCGGCAGAGCTACGACGACCGGGACCCGGACGCCGGGCTGCTGGACGGACCGGATGCGTCCTGGGTGCAGCGGCTGCGCTGGTCGCTCGGCTACGGGCGGCCGACGCTGGGTGAGGTTGCGCTGCCGCCGGAACCGCCGGCGGTCATCAAGGTCTAGACGGAATCATCCGGCCGGGACCGCCGGGCGTCACGTCGATCGGAAAAGGGGCACACCGCGCGGTGTGCCCCTTTCCTGTGCCTCGTTCAGTCCCTCGGTTCAGGCCTCAGTTCAGTCGGAACACCACCGCGTCGGTGAGGTCCTCGCGGCGAATGCCGAGGATGTCCACCGGAAGGTCACCGGCCTGCTCCCACGGCGTGCCGGCCACCTCGGAACGGATCAGGACCACCGTGCCCACCCCGATGGAGCGCAGGTACGAGACGCTCGCCAGATCGGGGAACGACAGCACCTGCTTGCGCAGCTCGGCCTGCTGGGCCACGGCGACGTTGCCGCCACCGTTCGCCACCTGCTGATACCGCGAGGTGGTCCACAGCTGCACGGTCTGGTCGCGGAGCGAGTCGGTCGGCAGGACCAGCATCGGGCCGCCCACCGAGCGCAGCGCCTCCGGCTGGGCCGGCGAGACCGGATGGGCGGTCGCACTCCAGCCCTCCAGGAGCACCAGGAACAGCGGCAGCAGCGTCGCCAGCCGCAGCAACGGGCCCGGACGGGCCGGCGTCCGCTGGGCCGCCAGGTGCTCGGTGCGGCGTACGAACTCGTCGACCGCGCCGGCCGCCAGGATCGCCAGGATCAGCGTCACCCAGATCATCAGACGGCCCGGGACGACCTGGCCGAACGAGGCCCCGAAATGCCCGAAGAGCGGCAAGTACGTCCAGCGTCCGCCGAAGAACGTGGTGCCCAGCGTCAGGATCACCGCGACGGCCAGGCCGACGATCAGGAACAGCCGCTGCCGCCATCGCCAGATCGAGAAGAGCAGGCCGGCCAGCGCCAGTGCGTACAGCATGAAACCGGGCAGCAGCGACATCTCGGAGGCCGCCCAGCCCAGGGAGGCCCGCGGGGTGGCGTGTGCCGCGCCCCAGATCCGGGACTCGGCCGGGCCGATCAGGAGGCTGCGCAGCGGCGGGGAGAAGCTCCTGATCTGTTCGGCCCGGGTGCTCATGTCGGGCACCCGCACGTACGGGATCGCCAGCACCACACCGACGGCGGCGAAGAAGAGCACGCCCAGGTAGTCGGTGAGCAGCAGTCGCCAGCCGAGCACGGCGTTGGTGGGACGGCGGGGCTTGCGCGCCCGCGTCCGGGTTCGCTCCGGTCGTCCGGCCGGGCGCCGTTTGCCGCGCGGTCCGGTCTTGGCCGTGGAGTCCGTGCCGGCTTCCTTCTTCTCTTCTTTGTCCTTGCCGGGCTTGTCCTTCTCGGTGGCGTCCTTGGCCGGCTCGGTCTTGCCCTGCTCAGGCTTGTCTGGAGTGCCCTTGCCAGGGGACTCTGCGGTCGGCTTGTCCGCGCCGGGCTCTTCCTTCTTCTCGGCCTTGCCTGCCTCGGCCTTGCCTGCCTCGGCCTTGCCTGCCTCGGCCTTGCCTGCCTCGGCCTTGCCTGCCTCGGGGCTGCCTGCCTCGGGGCTGCCCGGCTCGGCCTTGCTCGGCTCGGCCTTCTTGATCTGCGTTGCTTTGTCGGCGATCTGCTCGGTCTTGGCGACGGCGTTCGCGCTTTCCGGCGACTTGGGTCCTGGTTTGGGACCGACCTTTTCGTCCGGCTCCGCCGGGCTCTGGCCACCCAGAGCCTTGCCGCCTGCAGTCTTGTCCCCTGCCTTCTTGTCGGCCGGAGCCTTGTCGTCCTTGCCGGTCTTGTCTGCGCCCGGCCCGCTCTGCTCAGTTCCCGGCTTGCTCAGCTCTGGCCCTGGCTTGCTCAACGCCTCGACCAGAGCATTCTTCTTATCCTCTTGGGGCGCTCTGCTGGGCTGCGCCGCATCCGGCTTCGTGGTCTCGGAGCTCTTCTTCTCCGCGCCCTGCGTCTTCAAGTCGGGCTTTTCCGAAGCCTGTTTGGACTTCACGCGCCACGCCCGCCAGAACTGCCGGAATCGCCGGATCGGCACCACGATCATCAGCACCAGCACGATCGCACCCAGCAGATAGGCGAACGGCACCCCCAGCGCAAAGCCCAGACTGAGCTGCCAGGTCGCCACCAACCACCCCAGCGCGGCCCAGGCGGAGTTACGGCGGTCGGGCCGGAAGCCGTACCGGATGGACCAGCCGTGCCCCCGAGCCAGCAGCGCCAGCGCGAGCGGGATCGCCCCGGCCGACACGATGTTGAGGTGGCCCTCCTGGGCGAGGCGCCACGGCGCATACGCGAAAGCGGCCGCGGCCACCGCCGCACCGGTCGGTCGTGCGCCGAGCTGCCGCACCAGGGCGTAGGCGCCGAACAGCAGCAGCGCATGGGCCAGCACGAAGAGGATGTTGTAGCGCAGCACGGCCGATTCCGGCCCCGTCCCGAGCAGGCCGGCCGGGGCGTAGCCGAGCAAACTGTCCCCGTACGCCAGAGCGTCCGTGGTCGGGAAGTAGGCGTTGGCCTGCCACAGCTTGACCGGGTTGGTCTGCAGCACGTGACCCAGCCAGGAGACCTGCCAGGCCTGCTGGGACGGGTCACCGAGATCCTGCGGCAGGGTGTGCAGCGGGTTCCGCAGCGTGGGCCAGCTCAAGGCGGCCGCGAAGATCAATGAGAGGTAGATCGCCAGCGAGTACTCATGGATGAGTCCGCGGCCGAACGCCCGGAACGCGCGGCGGATCCGCCCCGGCGGCTTCTCGGCGGCGGCATCAGCGAAGGCGGCCCAGGGATCCTGCGGGACGCCCGGCGGCCGGGTCTCCGGCAGTTCCCTGCGCCGCCGCTTGCCCCGCACGCCGCCAGCGGTCCCTTGTGGATCCTTGGCCGGGCCCTTTCCGGTTTCAGTGCCCTTTGCCGCCGCCGGCTCTTCCTTGGTCTTCTCCGAAGCGCTGAGCACCGTCGCAGGTTTGTCCGCGGTCGATGCCTCCGCCTTATCGGCGGCTGCCTTCCTCGTTGCGGTCTTGTCATCTTTGGCCTTGTCGGCCGCGCCGGGCTTGCTGCTCGCTGCTTCACCGCCGGACTTATCCGATTTACCGGAGGGCGCATCGCTCGACGCCGAGCCACTCGAAGCGCGCTCGCCGCTCGAAGAGGCAGACGGCTTGACCTCGCCCGACGGCTTCACCGCGCCCGACGGTTTGATGTAGTCCGCTGGTTTGGCGTCGCCCGACGGTTTGATGTCGTCCGCTGGTTTGGCGTCGCTCGGCGGTTTGGCGTCGCTCGGCGGCGCAGTGCTCGGCTTGGTGCCGGCTGACGGCACCGAACTGACCGGCGCCACCGCACCCACGTCACCGCCCCGGCGACCGCTCCTCCCGGACCCGAAGATCCCGAAGAGTCGCCTCTTCCTCGGCCGGCTCGGCTCCGGCGTCTTCGCGGCGTCACCGGCCGATCTGGTCGAGAGCGGTTGCGGCTGCTCGGTCATGACTCTCCCCGGACCAGTGACGTCAGGCGCCCGACCGCTCACGCAGCAGGGCGATGTCGGCGCGCTGCCCTTCCACCCCGCCCGGAGTCTCCACAATGGCCGGGGCTCCGGAGGCGCGGATGGCGGCGACCACCAATTCGGGGTCGATCTTTCCATTCCCCAGGTTGTCGTGCCGGTCCTGGCCTGAGTCGAATCCACCCTTGGAGTCATTCGCGTGGATCAGGTCGATTCGTCCGGTGATCGCCTTGATCCGGTCGACGATGCCGACCAGGTCCTCCCCGCCGGCGAACGCGTGGCAGGTGTCCAGGCAGAAGCCGGCCCCGAACTCACCGACCGCGTCCCACAGCCGAGCCAGGTTGTCGAAGCGGCGGGCGCACGCGTTGTCCCCGCCGGCGGTGTTCTCGATCAGGATCGGGAGCGGGAAGCCGCCGTCGTTCGCCGCATATTCGAACGCCTTCTTCCAGTTCACGAAGCCCGCGTCCAGGTCGCCGCCCTCGACGTGCCCACCGTGCACGATCAGGCCTTTCGCGCCGATCGCGGCGGCTGCCCGGGCGTGCGTCATCAGCAGCTTGCGGCTCGGGATGCGAATCCGGTTGTTCGTCGACGCGAGATTCAATCGATACGGCGCGTGGATGAAGACGTCCACCTCGGACGCTTGCAGCCGCTCCGCGTCGGCGCGTGGCTCCGGATTCTTGAAGCTCTGCGGGTCGGTGAGGAAGAACTGCACCGCCTCAGCGCCGCGGGCGGCGGCCTCGGCCAGCGGGTCGGCGGGATCGACATGGGCTCCGATGCGCATGGGACGAGCCTACGACGCCCGTCCGACACTTTCCGGGAAGCGTCACCGGCCTCGGATCCGGCTCGTTAGCCCCATCGATCACGTTTGACCGATTGCCGGTGTGTCCGGCGGCGAACTGGGAGATGTGCATGTCGCGGCAGTTCCGATACCGGATGGCGGCGCTGGTCGCCAGCGGCCTGATCTTCGGCGTGCCGCTGCTCACCAACGGCACGGCCAGCGCCGACCAGTTCGCGCCGGGTGATCGCCGGATCATCTTCGACGGCGGCATGCTGGGATTTTCCTGCGGTTCCCAGCCGAACGTGGAGAAGCTGACGGTGCCCGCCGAGAGCACCCTGCACGTGATCAACCGCACCGGTCACGACGCGCGTCTGGAGTTGGCCGGCCGCCCCGGGGGTGTCATTCCGGACAACGGTGCCGCGGAGGTGCTGTTCCGCCGCGGCATCACGCCGGTGATCCTCATGCCGGACTGCTCGGGCTCCGACGACCCGGTGCCGATGCTGGTCACCGCGGTGCCCTCGGCCTCGGCGACGCTGGCCGACCCGCGGCCGGGCGACTCGTCCCGGATGACGCTGCCGTCGCGCGTCGGTGGTGCCCCGGGGCAGTCGTCGAGGGGCGGCTCCGCGCGGGCGGACACCAGGTCACCGCGGGTGCGCCCGCTGCAGACGGCGGGACAGGGCCGCTTCCACGCCCAGGACGACCAGCGGGCGCGGACAGGTGCCTCCAGCAGCGCTTCCGCCGCGCCGGGCGGGGCGACTTCCCACCAGATCAAAGACCGGATTGCCCGTACGGCCGAAGCTCGTGACCCTGCCTTTGCCGGCATGCCGCCGGGCGGTCGCGGGAAGCAGGCGCACGCGGACGGCGCGGTGCCCGGCGTGACCAGCGCCGATGCCCTCTCGCTGTCCTCGGCCGCCGACCCTCTCGCGCGGTCGGAGGAGCCGGTTGCCGCACCCGCGGCCGAGCCGGTCGCGGCGGTCGGGCCGTTGCGCACCGGCCGACCGATCGGGCTGCTCGGTATGACCGCGATCGTCTGCATGCTCGGTGTGCTGACAGCGGCTATTCGGGCAATCGTGTCGCAACGTGCATCCCGGGCAAATCTGGCGTAAGGTTTTCCTTGTAAGGCTCCGCGGGGCGACCGTGCCCACCTCATCGGTGTGGTCGTTCCTCCCCAGGTCCCACCCAACGAACCGGGCCGGACGCCCCGCGGCTCTGCAGCAACGAGGACCCCGTCCACACGGACGGGGTCTTCGTTTTGGGACACAGCGCCCGGCCTGGGTATGCTGGCTCGGTTCGCAGACTGTTCGCCGTGGGCGTTCCTTCTCCCACGGCTTTCTTCTGCGTGCGACACAAGACCTCCTGCCACGGAGAGACCGTGGCCGTATAGCCCACAGGAGGTGAATGTCTTGCGTCATTACGAACTCATGGTGATCCTCGACCCTTCGCTCGAGGAACGCACCGTGGCCCCGTCGCTCGACCAGTACCTGAACGTGATCAGGAACTCGGGTGGCTCGGTGGAGAAGCTCGACGTCTGGGGCCGTCGCCGGCTCTCGTTCGAGATCAACAAGAAGGCTGAAGGCATCTACGCGGTCGTCGACCTGCAGGCGACGCCCGAGGCCGTGGTCGAGCTGGACCGTCAGCTCAAGCTCAACGAGTCCATCCTGCGGACCAAGGTCATCCGTCCCGAGACCCGCTGAGACGTTTTTGTCAGAGGGTCCTGAGACCCTTTGCGTCAACGACTTGAGCGGCGAGGAGAAGTTTCATGGCTGGAGAAACCGTAATCACGGTGGTTGGCAACCTGACCAACGACCCTGAGCTGCGCTTCACCCAATCGGGGGCGGCGGTCTGTTCATTCCGCATCGCCTCCACCCCGCGGACCCTTGATCGGCAGTCGGGCGAATGGAAAGACGGCGAGCCACTCTTCCTGTCGTGCAGCATCTGGCGTGACGCCGCCGAGCACGTGTCCGAGTCGCTGCAGCGCGGCGCCCGGGTCATCGTGCAGGGCCGTCTGCGTCAGAGGACGTATGACACCAAGGAGGGAGAGAAGCGCACCGTCATGGAGCTCGAGGTCGACGAGATCGGCCCGTCCCTGCGCTACGCCACGGCGAAGGTGCAGAAGGCGAGTCGTTCCGGCGGCGGTGGTGGCTTCGGTGCCTCCGGTGGTGGCGGCGGCGGTAATCGGCAGCAGTTCAATGGTGGCGGCGGTGGTGGTGGTCGGGGCAACAGCAACGACTACGACGACCCGTGGGCCACGGCTGCGCCCGCTTCCAGCAACCGTTCCGGCGGTGGCAACAACTCCTCGTTCGACGACGAGCCTCCCTTCTAAGCCCTCGGGCTTTCTTGAGTTCAGGAGTTAAAGAGCAATGGCCAAGGCTGCTGCGCTTCGCAAGCCGAAGAAGAAGGTGAACCCGCTCGACAAGGACGGGATCACCTACATCGACTACAAGGACACCGCGCTGCTGCGCAAGTTCATCTCCGACCGGGGCAAGATCCGTGCCCGTCGCGTCACCGGGGTGACCTCTCAGCAGCAGCGGCAGATCGCCCGCGCGGTCAAGAACGCCCGCGAGATGGCGCTCCTGCCGTACACGGCGACGGCGCGCTGAGGAGGGTCACCCAGATGAAGATCATCCTCACGCAGGAAGTCTCCGGTCTCGGTACGCCCGGCGACATCGTCGAGGTGAAGAACGGCTACGGCCGTAACTACCTGCTTCCGCAGGGCTTCGCCATTCAGTGGACCAAGGGCGCCGAGAAGCAGGTCGTCGTCATCAAGCGGGCCCGTGAGGCCCGTGAGATCCGCGACCTGGGCCAGGCGACCGAGGTCAAGGAGCAGCTCTCCGGCCTGAAGGTCACGCTGAGCGCGCGCACCGGCAACGGTGGCCGCCTGTTCGGCTCGATCACCCCGGCCGAGATCGTCGACGCGGTCAAGGCCGCCGGCGGCCCCTCGCTGGACCGTCGTCGTCTCGAGCTCCCCGGTCACATCAAGACCACGGGCTCGTACAACGTCCAGGTCAAGCTGCACCCCGAGGTGACCGCGACGTTCCCGGTGAACGTCGTCGGCGCCAAGTAAGTCCTCGCACCACCACGCAACGGCACGCCGGTTCGTCCGGCGTGCCGTTCGTGCTTTCCGGGATCCGACCGAACCAGGTCAGGGCTGGTCGAGGAACTGTTCGATGCGGCGCAGGTGCCGGCTCCGCAGGCCCCGGGTCGCGTTCGGGCTGATCAGCAGGGCACGGCCGGTCGCGACCCACGGTGCGCAGACAGCGGCGTGCAGGTCGATCTCCACGTCGTCGGTCCAGACGAGCCGGCGCCCCGACGCGATCACCCGGCGAGCGGCTGCAAGCTTGGCCTGCGAGGCCGCGGGACCGGTCACCGGCTCGTCGAAGGCCCGGGGCAGCTCCGGAAGACCGAACGCCTGTTCCAGCCCGGCCGCGTCACTGCACCACGTGCTGCACCAGGTCACCTCGGCCCGGCCGCGGACGTGGATCCGGTGGATGGCGCGCACGAGCCGGGGCTCGTAGCGGATCCGGTAGTCGTAAGCGTCCGCGGCCGAGTGGACCTGCACGACCCGGGGCGCGCCGTACCACCCGGCACGGTAGGCGTTCACCACACCGTCCACGTCGAGCAGCCAGACCGGCACCCCGGGCGTCATTGCGTACCCTTGCCGTTCCGATGCCGGACGGTGGGTCAGCTGAGGCTGTTGCCGGTGATGGCGGAGGCCAGCACCGTGGCGAGCCCACCGCCGACCACTGCGGCGGCCAGGCCGACGCTGGCGGACTTCCACGCGGTGGTGGCGAAGCGCAGGCCGAAGGCGACCACGATGCTCAACGCCAGCGAGATGCCGAACTCCGGGGCCGCGTTGGCGAGCGTCTGCAGGGCGTGCGCGCGCTGACCACCGTTGAGCAGGAGAATGCCGATCACGAACAGGACGACCGGAACGCCGTACCAGACAATGGTGTAGCCGACCGCGGCGAGCGGACTGCTGGACTTCTCGTCCTCATCCTCGTCGTCCGGGTCGAGCAAGTCGTTCTGCCGGCCGGAGAGCACGCCGCTGCTGACCGGGCGCCGCTCGTAGGATCCGGTGTTCTCGAAGAGGGCGCTGCTCACACCGCGGCGAGGCGGCCACGACGTGTCCTCCTCGGGCGTGGCTGCCGCCGGGGTCGAGATCACCGAGGTGGCGCTCAGGGCCAGGTTCGCACCGCCGTCGACCGTGGCGGAGCCGCTCGGCCGGAACGACGGGAAGTCCGATGTGCTGAACCGCTGCGGTCCGCTGTCGGCGGGCGCGGCGTCGCGGGTGAGTTCACGCCGCCAGTCGTCGGCGGCGGGCGCGGCGGTCGTGGTGGCGCGGTAGCCGGTGGCACCGGAGACCGGGGCGACCTCCGGAGCAGCGCCCAGGTCGGTACGCCAGTCGGGGCCGGCAGTCGCCCGATATCCCGCGGCGCCCGACGTGGGCGCGGTGGCGGTGCCGTTGAGACCGGCACGCCAATCCGTCTCGGGGGCCGCACCGGGCCGGTAGCCCGCGGCACCGGAGACCGGGGCAGTGCCGGTGGACACGCCGGACCGGTAGCCGGCCGCGCCCGAGACCGGGGCCGGGCCGGGCGCACCACCGTTCAGCTCGGCCCGCCAGTCACCGGACGCGGGTGCGGCGCCGATCGCCGGGGCCGACCCGTTGGTCGTCGGCCCGGCAACTCCCGCGCCGTTCAGCCCCGGTGACGCGACAGCGGCGGAACCGTTGAGCTCGGCTCGCCAGTCGCCGCCGGGAGTCGCGGTGGCGCGGTACCCCGAGACGGGGGCCGCGCTGGTGACGGTGCCACCACCGTTCAGATCGGTGCGCCAGTCCCCGCCCGCAGCCGTGCGATAGCCGGCAACGCCCGAGGTGGGTGCGGCGGCACCGCCGTTGAGTTCGGCCCGCCAGTCACCGCCGGGAGCATCCGCCCCGGCACGGAAACTGCCGTCGGCCGGTCCGCCGCGATAGCCCGGCCCGTCCGGAGCGGCACCGCGCCGATAGCCGTTGCTGGCCTGGCCACCACCATCGTTCCACGAGGGCCCGGCCGGCGGTTCCGGAGCTCGACGATCACCCTGGCCACGGGGTCCGCCGCCCCCACCCCCGAAAGGGGGGTCATCACGGTCATCCCGCCGGCGGGGAACCCCGTACCGGTCGGTCTCCTCGTCGGAAGCCTGCGGTTCCTGCCCGGCCCAGGAGGCCGGGCCACCCGGCAGCTCACGCTGCGCGCCATAGGCGGGTTTGCGCTGGTCACGCCAGTCCTGCTCGCCGTAGCCGGCGTCCCGGCGCTGCGGCGCGGCCGGTAGCTCACGCATGCCGTAGGCGGGCTCGCGGGACGCACCGCCGGGCGGCAGCTCCCGCGCGCCGCTCACCTGACGCGTGTCGGACCAGGACGCATCGTCGTACCCACCCTGACGGGGGGCCGGAGCACCGTAACCACCCGAGCGCGGAGCACGGTCGGGCTCAGGAGCGCCGTAGCCGTTCTGCCGCGGGCCGCGGTCGGACTCGGGGCCGCCGTAGCCGTTCGACCTGGGCGCGCGATCCGACCAGTTCTCCGGCTCGGCCGCGGGGTAGCCGTTCGACCGCGGCTCACGCCCGGCGGGCAGCTCGCGCTGAGCGCCGTAACCCGGCTCCGACCAGTCCGAACGCCCAGCCGGAAGCTCACGCTGACGCGGCGGCGTGGGGCCCTGCCGCCAGCCCTCCGCGGGATAGTCGTCGTCACGACGGGCCTGACGGCCCGGCCACTCTTCGGGTTCCGGCTCCGGCGCGCGTCGCCGGCCGCCGTTTCCATTCGGGTACGCCTCGGGAGCGCTGCGCTGAGCGGGATAGGGACCCGACTCGAACGGCTCGGCCCGGAAGCGGCCGGAGGACGAAGGGTCGGGCTGGTCCGCACCGTTCCACGGGGTGCCGCCGGGCATCGCACTGCGCGGGGTCGCCGGGCCGGGCATCGCCCCACCGGTCGACCAGCCACCACTGCTCTGCGACGGCATGGCACTGCGCGGCGCAGGCATGGCACTGCGCTGGCGGGCGCCGGGACCGTCCGGCATGCCGTCGGCGGGCAGCGGGCCACCGGGCACGCCGCCGACCGGGCCGGTGGGCTCGTCGTCACGACGGCCACGACGGCCGCCGCCCCAGCCGTTCGGGCCGCTGGGCGGCTCGGCCGCGGCACCGTCCGCACGTGACCGCATCTGCTCACGGCGGGCCGCCTCGGCGCGCCAGGCCAGCACGCGCGGGTCCTCCTCGCCGCGGCTCCACTGGCCGGTGTCCGGGTCGCGGGTCCAGTTGCTGGTGTCCGGCTCGGCATCCCAGGAGGAGGTGTCCTCGCGCCAGTTCGTCGGGTTGGCGTTGTACCGCTGCGGACGGCGGGCGGCGCGTCGGCCCGGACCTCGCTGGTCCTGATCACGCTGGTCCTGGCTGCGCCGGCCCTGGTCGCGCTGGTCCTGGCCACGCTGGTCCTGGTCACGCTGGCGCTCCGGCAGGCCGGAGGCGGCCGCGCTGTCGAACGAGCCGCTCGGACCGGCCGGCGGGGCGTCGTCGGGCGCTCGGCGGGCGGACGGGGGGCGTACGCCGAACTGAATCGGGGTTTGTCCGGTGTTGCGCTCACCGTAGGCACCGCTGGTCTCGCCATAGGCGCCGCTGGGCGGCTCCGCGGCATAGCCGCGACGGGGCGAGTCGGCGGACTCGGGGTCACGGCGCAGCGACCGGCTGCCCCAGGACGGCGCCGGCGGGCCCGGATCGGGTGCGGGCGAGCCCGGCGCGAGAATGTTGCCAGTGTCGGCGTGACCGGCCCAGTTGTCCCGGTCAGGAGTGCCGGACCAGCCGGTTCCCCCGGAAGGCTGCTCGTCCGGCTCGGGGGCTCGGCGGCGGCCACGGCGGGTCGACCATTCGTCGTCGGCGCGGCGCCAGGCGGCGCGGTCGTCCTCCCGGACGAAGTGCCGGCCGTCGTCGCGCGGGCCGCTCTGCCAGCCCGGACCGTCGGCACGACTCCAACCGGCGACGTCGGTCGTGTTCTCCCCCGGGGACCGTCGGCCGGTGTCCCAGCCGCCACTCTCGCCCGCAGCTCGGCGGCCGGTGTCCCAGGTGGTGTTCTCCCCCGGGGAGCGGCGGCCCGTGTCCCAGCTGGTGCTCTCGCTCGGGGAGCGACGGCCGGTGTCCCACGACGAGGACGCGGTGCCGCTGTCCGTGGACCAGGAACCGCTGGCGGGCTCGGACGAGGACCAGGAATCGGCCGGCCGCTGCTGCCAGGACGGGGCCGGCGGCGACGACTGCTGCCACGACGGCGTCTGGGCGGGCGGCTGCCGCCACGAGGAGGTCTGGCCGGACTGCTGCCACGACGGGGTGCTGGAACTGCTCCAGGTTTGCTCGACCGGGGTGGTCGCGGCCCGGCCCGGCGGATCGGCGTCCCGCTGCCAGGACGGGGTCTGCGACCAGCTGGACGAGATGTCGCGGGTGCTTTCCCGGCCCGACTCCAGCGCCGGGGTGGGCCAGGCGGTGCCGGAGATGGTCGGGCGGTCAGGCGTGCCCGACCGGTCGCCGGAGGCCGCTGCCTCGCTCTCCGGCCGCCAGGCCTCGGTGGTCGAGCGCCAGACGTGGGAGCCGGTGGAGGAACGCCACTCGGTGGTCTGCCGCCAGCGCGCGCCGGTGGCCCGCCACTCCGAGGTCTGCGTGCGCCAGCCGGCGCCGTCGGCCGGGAAGGTGGGACGACCGGTGGAGGCGACGTCGGACCAGCGGTTAGCCGGCTCGACGGCCTGGCCACCACCGGAGTAGGGCTCGACCTCGCTCTGCTGCGCCCACGCGTCGGCCCGGCGCTGCCAGGTGAGTGCCTCGGGGCTCGGTGTCATGCTGCCGGTATCGGTCAAGGCGGACCATCGGGTGCCGGACTCGTCGATCTCCGGTTCCGGAACGGGCCAAGCCTCCGCAGCGCGCCTGTCGCGCGACATGCGGGCGCCGTAGTCCCACTCCCGTTGGTCCACCTGGAAAGGGTGACGTGCCGGAGGCGGAACCGCAACGCCTCACAGCGACGGCTTGCTCACCCGACCCGGTATTTTCGCAGATCTATCAGCTTTTCTGCCTTCCACAGGATGTGGCTGGAAAAGTGCTGCTGAGGCTCTTTCCCCAAGAGTTGTCCACACGGTGTGCACAGGCCTGCCCACAGCTTCGGGGCTTCTGTCCACAGCTTGTCCAGAGACTCGTCCACCGCGGCAGTTGGGCAGGTGGCAGCCGGGTTCGTAGAGTGGGCCATCCCTCTGATCGACTGTTTCTGCTGAAGTCCTGGTGAGTTCGGCCGAACGGTCCGTGTGAGGGTAGTTCGATCGTGATGGCGGCATGGTCATTGAGGGGGGATGTCCCGGTGTCGATCACCGACGACGCACGGCCGGATCCACGTCCTCCATCTCAGCCGTCCGGGGGACCCCCGAGCGGCGGGTTCGCCCGCTCCGAGGGGCCGAACGGGGGTCAGTTCGACAAGACGCCCCCGCAGGATGTGGCGGCTGAGCAGGGCGTGCTGGGCGGCATGCTGCTGTCCAAGGACGCGATCGCCGACGTCGTCGAGATCCTCAAGACCAACGACTTCTACCGGCCGATCCACTCCACGGTCTACGACGTCATCCTCGACCTCTACGGCCGCGGTGAGCCGGCCGACGCCCTGACCGTGGCGGCCGCCCTGGCCGACAGCGGCGACCTGCAGCGCGTCGGCGGTGTGCCCTACCTGCACACCCTGATCGAAAGCGTGCCCACCGCGGCCAACGCCTCCTACTACGCGCGCATCGTCTCCGAGCGGGCCATCCTGCGCCGCCTGGTCGAGGCCGGCACCAAGATCACGCAATTGGGCTACGGTGCCGGTGGCAACGGCGGGCGGGACGTCGACGACATCGTCGACCTGGCCCAGCAGGCCATCTACGACGTCACCGAGAAGCGGGTCAGCGAGGACTTCGCGGCCCTCGGCGACATGCTCCAGCCGACGCTGGACGAGATCGAGGCGGTCGGCGCGGCCGGCGGCGTGATGAGCGGCGTCCCGACCGGCTTCGCCGACCTGGACCGGCTGCTCAACGGCCTGCACCCGGGTCAGCTGATCATCGTGGCCGGTCGACCCGGTCTCGGTAAGTCGACCGCGAGCATGGACTTCGCCCGCAACGCGGCGATCCGGCACGGGTGCGCCAGCGCCATCTTCTCCCTGGAAATGAGCAAGATCGAGATGGTGATGCGGCTGCTCTCCGCCGAGGCGCGGGTTCCGCTGCACACCCTCCGGTCCGGCCAGCTGTCCGACGACGACTGGACCAAGCTGGCCCGGCGGATGGGCGAGATCAGCGAAGCGCCGATCTTCGTCGACGACACGCCGAACATGAACCTCATGGAGATCCGAGCCAAAGCTCGCCGTCTCAAGCAGCGGCACAACCTGAAGATGCTGGTCATCGACTACCTCCAGCTGATGTCCTCGCCCAAGAAGACGGAGAGCCGGCAGCAGGAGGTCTCCGAGCTGTCCCGTGGTCTCAAGCTTCTGGCGAAAGAGATCGAGTGCCCGGTGATCGGCGTCAGCCAGCTGAACCGTGGCCCCGAGCAGCGCACCGACAAACGGCCCCAGCTGTCTGACCTGCGTGAGTCCGGCTCCATCGAGCAGGACGCCGACGTCGTGATCCTGCTGCACCGTGACGACTACTACGACAAGGAGTCGCCGCGGGCGGGTGAGGCCGACTTCATCGTGGCCAAGCACCGTAACGGCCCGACCGACACGATCACGGTGGCGGCGCAGCTGCACCTGTCCCGCTTCGTCGACATGGCCATCTAGTTCGTCGACATGGCCATCTAGAAGGAGCGGCGGGGAGGGCTCGTCCGTTCGAGGCGAGTCCGGAACGCGGCTGGGGAACGGCACGCAGGGCCGGGCGGCGATCACACGAGCGGCGATGGGCCGCGGGTGATCCGGCTTGCTGTCTGCTTGCCTGCGCCAGCTGCTCAGTCGGACGTGCTGGCGGTCTGTTGCCTGCGCTGGCTGCCTGCTCTGTCGGCGGGCTGCTTGAACGGTTAGCGGTCTGGCTGCCTGCCTGAGCGGTTGCCCGCTCGCTTGGCGGTCTGGCTGCCTGCCTGAGCGGTTGCCCGCTCGCTTGGCGTGCTGGGCTGCCTGCTTGTGCTCGTGCGCCTGCGCTGGTCGCCTTGTCGGGCGGTGCTGCTGAGAAACGGTTCGGGCGGTGCTGCTGAGTCGGCGTTGCTGTTGAGAAGCGGTTGGGCCGTGCTGCTGAATTGGGCATTGCTGTTGCGAAGCGGTTGGGCGGTGCTGCTGAGAAACGGTTGGCACGCCGGGTCGCAGCTTGTGGCCGCGGCCCCCGTCCGGCGTGACCTGGGCTTCGAGCCGACGTTGCCGCGGCGGGCGGCTTGCGGCGAACGGGTCAGAGCGTTCGTCCGGCAAGGCGGCTCAGGCAGCGTCGGAATGGTCGAACTACGTGGTCAGGCGGCCTCGTGGTGGATCGGGGCGGGCGCTTCGTTCGGCTGTTGGTGCGTGGTGACCAACTGCTCGACCTGGCGGTGCTTGCCGGCGGCCGCGTGCTGGACCGTTTCGACGATCACGCGGGCCAGGGTGTCGACGTTCCACTGTCGGCATGCCTGCTGGTCGAGACGCAGACCGACGAGGTCGCCGTCGGCGTTTACGGTGGCGTGGACGGCACCGTCCGCGGATGCTGCGCTCACCTGCATCGTGGCCAGGCTGCGCTGTAGTTCGTCCACTCCGGAGCGTAGTTCCTCATAGCGGCCGTAAACGTCTTCAAGATCGTTGCGCAGCGCCTGATTCGCCGCGCGATCAGCAGTTTCAGTCACGTTTTTCCTCCGTTCGCCGCGACAGGGGGCGACGTGACAATACCCAAGATCGGCGACGTTGCGTATTCCGACGACTTCGTAACGCGAACGAAAAGAGAGCCCTATCGAAATAGTTCACTTGAAAGTGACGGATCGACTCCGAATGGTGGTCACTGAGCGTGATCAACGCCACTGCCGGGTGTCCGGCGAGGAGCTGACAAAGATCGGTTACCGCTGCTAGCGGTGCCGAAGAGCGGAAAGTCAGTTGCTCGCGAACCGAGGTACACATGGTCGCTCTCGGTCAGCGGCACCCGGCCGGTGCACTTCAGTAACGTCTCGCGGCCGTCCCACCTCGCGGGCGGCCGAGTATCACCGAGTAGACCGGCAAAAGTGGCGAGCGCCACGTCCATCGCCGAATCGGCTGGTTGTGGCGCTGCCGACCGGCCGACGACGAGGTCCAGACGGTGCAGGACCGCAGACGGCAGGTCCATGCGATCACGTTGCCACCGGTACGCCGGGAACGCATCCGCAGCGAGGAGGACCCGACCTTCACCCGGAGACGCCGGCGAACAGCTGAGACGGCACGCGGGGTCCACCCCGGCCGGCGCGAAGCCGGTCGCGGCGAACCCCGCGGATCATCAGCGAATGAACGAGCCGTCAGACGGAAGGTCCGACCGCCCAGCGATCACCGAAGGCGATGGGTGAACGATCAGTCGAAGAGGTCGTGCAGGAACCCGCGCCGACGGTAGTGCCCGTGGTGCCGGTAGTGCCCGTGGTGCCCGTAGTGCGGCGCCGGCGGGTAATGCGCGGCCGGCGGCGGATAGTGAGCGGCCGGAGCGTGATGCACCGGAGCCCCGTAGGCCGGCGGCGGCGGGGGCGGCGGAACGTATCCGTGCCCACCGTGCGGGGCGGGCGGGGGCGGGGGCGGCGGCGTGTGGGCGGCAGGCCCCGGCGCCGACGGGGAACGGTTGTAGTTGGCCTCGGCCGCGAAGAGTTTTTCCAGCTCACCACGGTCAAGGAAGATGCCGCGGCACTCTGTGCACTGGTCGATCGTGACGCCGCTGCGCTCGTAGACCCGCATCTCACCGTGGCACTTGGGACAGGTCATCTGCATCTCATTGACGGTACAAGGCCATGTCATGCCGTGGGGCGGAAGAACCTGTGCATCTGCTGAGCCGGGTGGGGAAGGTGTGCCCGCAGGGCCGGCGCCCAGACCAGGAACGCAGCGGGATAGAGCAGGTACCCGAACCGGGTGGTCGGCATCAGCAGGATCGCGGCGAGCAGCCCCCAACCGCAGTACTGCGCCGCGGTTCCGGCGTCACGGGGCGGACGGCGCAGCAGCAGCCAGCCGATGACCAGGGCCGCCGCGCCGAGCAGCCCGGAGGCCACCAGGTGTCCGCCGGGCAGGTTCTGGGCGACCAGGTAACCGGGGAACGGCGACTGCGCCGGGCTGGTGACCAGGCCGTGCCCGAGCGGGAACCGCAGCACGTTCTCGACGAGCGAGTCCGCGTTCACCAGCAGCGGCGGCAGGAGCACCAGCACCGGCAACCCGACCGCGAACGGCAGGTATCGGCGGCCGTTCCCGGTGAACAGGGCCAGGACGGCGAGGACGGCGACGACCGGGAAGGCGAACAGTTTCGCGGCCGCGGCGACCCCGACCGCGACGCCGGACCAGCCGTACCGTCCGGTGGCGGCGAGGGCCAGGGCCAGCAGGCACAGCGCCAGGACCGGAATGTCGTCCCCGCCCGTCGCCAGCGTCAACGCGGTCACGGGTAGCACGGTGGCTGCCTGGATCGCCCGTACGGGAAAGGGGTGTGAAGCACGCAGGAGAGCGACCGCCGAGCCCACCGCGAGCACCGCCGTGATCGCGAACCAGACCCGCGCATCTGTCCACCAATGATCACCAGCGAGCGCCCGTGGAAGCCCGAAGATCGCCATGCCGGGCTGGTACGGCCGGTAGCCCATCAGCCGCTCGTCAAGCGGAAGCGCCGCGATGTCGGCGCGGCTCAGATACGGCGTCCCGTGCTCGAACAGCGATTTCCCCATCGCCTCGACGACGAGGACCTCCTCCTGGGCACGGTCGGTGCGGCCACCGGCGCGTTGCACCGCCTCCACCACCAGGGGAACCAGGGCGACGGCGGCCCACGTGAGCCAGGCCAGCCAAGCCCGGAAACGATCGCCGGAGACGTGCCGGGCGAAAAGCTGGACGAGCACCAGGAGCGTGGCCGCGAGGTAGCCCCACCAGGCGATCAGGCCCCACGCCCGGTGCGGCAGCAGCGTCGAGGTCAGCCCGGTCACCAGCGCGAACGCCGCGGAGATCAGGTACAGCCCGAGATCGACCGCGAGTCTGCCGGCGGGTTTGGTCACGCGGGCAAGTGTGGCAGAGAAGATCTCCCTGCTCCGGTGGCCCGCCGGGTCGGCATCCGCACCACGGCACCGACCTCGTGCAGGGCCGCCGCGAGCATCCCGGGCCGGCCGCCGGAGCCGCGTTGCAGCGAGCCGACGAAGCGGGCCGCGGACAGCGGCCGGGCGAACAGCCGGCCCTGCCCGGCGACGCATCCGAGCTCCCACAACGCCCGTCGTTGCGGCTCGCTCTCCACCCCCTCGGCCACCACCGTCAGGTGCAGGTTGCGGGCCAGGTCGACGGTGGTCCGGACCACGGCTGCGGCTTCCGCCGACGTCTCCACCGCGGCGACGAACTCCCGATCGATCTTGAGTTCGTGCACCGGGATCCGGGAGAGCACGGAGAGCGAGGAGACCCCGGTCCCGAAGTCGTCGACGGCGAGCCGGATCCCGGCGTCACGCAGCTCGGCGAGGGTCTGCTCGACGACGTCGATCTGACTGATCGTGAGCGTCTCGGTCAGCTCCAGAATCAGCTGCGCGGGGGACACGTCGTGGCGTTCCAGCCGAGCCAGGACCGCGGCCGGGAAGCTCGGGTCGAGCAGGCTGCGCGGCGACACGTTGACCGCCACCGGCAGCTCGAAGCCGGCCTCCCGCCAGGTCTTCATGGCGAGCAGCGACTCCTCCAGCACCGCGTCGGCGAAGGCCGGCAGTTGTCCGGAGCGTTCTACCGCCTCGAGGAACTGCACCGGGGTCAGATCGTCCTGATCCGGGTGCTTCCATCGGGCCAGCGCCTCGGCCGCGATCACCTCGCCGCTGGCCAGGTCGACGATCGGCTGGAAGTCCACGGCGAACTCGTGCTCGTTGATCGCGCGACGCAGTTCACCGGTGAGCATCAGCCGGTCGACGTCGGCGGTGTCCCGCGCGTGTGCGTAGATCGTGGTCGGCTCGCCGGCGCGTTTCGCCTGGTACATGGCGATGTCAGCGCGCCGCATCAGCTCTTCGACGCTGCCCGCGCCGGCCGCCAGCGCGATGCCGCCGGCCGCCTCGACGGTGATCAGCATGCCGTCGACGTCGATCTCCGGCTCCAGGGCGCTGAGCATCGTGGACGCCCGGTGCCCGGCCAGCGCCGGGGTGGGCAGGCCGGTGAGCAGCACCGCGAACTCGTCGCCGCCGAGCCGGGCGACCAGGTCGCCGGATTCTGCCGAACCGCTGAGCCGGCGCGCCACCTCGCGCAGCACGTCGTCGCCGGCCGCGTGCCCGAGGGTGTCGTTCACTTCCTTGAAGTGGTTCAGGTCGATGAGAAGCAACGCCACCAGGCCGTCGTGGCCGGTGTCGGTGAACAGGCGACCGGCTCGTTCATACAGCTGGCGCCGGTTCGGCAGGCCGGTGAGCGGATCGTGGGTGGCGGCGTGCTCGTTCTCCGCGGCGATGCGCGCGAGTTCCGCGTACGCCTGTGCGTTGCGGATCGCCGTGCAGACCGCCGACGCGAAGGTCCGCAGTTTGTACTGCTCCACCTCGGTGAGCCGGATCGCCCCGCCGAACCGCAGCCGCAGCACGCCGACCCGCACGCCGCCGTCGTGCGCGACCAGGTCCACAGTGGTCTCGCCGGGTCGTGTCGTGCCCCGGACCAGGGCACTGTCGGAGAGCACCTCGGCCTCGGTGGCCCGGACCGTCCGGTCGGCGCCGCCGGCGGTGAGGTCGATCGCGGCCTCGGCGGCCGAGAAGATCTGCGCTGCGCGCGTCGTCGCGGAGTGCAGCACCCGATCGAGGTCGACGGCGTTCAGCTCGTCGGTGGCCTTGGCCAGGCGTTGCCAGGACTCGCGCTCCTGCATCGTGCGAGTGGTGCGCGACTGCCAGAGGTGCATGCAAGCCACAACGAGCGGAACGACGAGCAGAAGCATCACGTTCGCGTCGGTGGAGAGCACCCAGAGCACGATCAGGCAGGCGATCAGCTGGCCGAGGTGGCTGATGACCTTGCCGGTCAGGTTCTGCCGGGCGGCCCGCCAGATCGTGGCTTGCGAGTTCGTCGCCAGGACCGGCGCGAAGACGAGGTCGTCGACGAACACGTAGGCCAGCAGGCCGGCGACCAGGACGATGATCGGCAGGTCGGGCGAGGTCAGGTGTGGCTGGACGCCGAACGCGAGGAAGGTGGCCGCCGCGGCGCTGACCGTCAGGGTCTCCTTGGACACCGCGAACGCGGTCTTCCAGATGCCGGCCCGGGTCGCTGTCCGGAAGATCGCCTGAGCGACCGCCGCGCAGAGCAACACCCAGACGGGTGGCAGGAGGGCCAGGCCGACCAGCACCGGCACTTCGATCCAGGTGGTGCCGAAGAAGCTGGACTTGATCCGGACGCTGACCCGCAGCCGGTTGGTGACGATCATTGCGGCGCAGAGCAGAACGAGCACCAGTGCCGACGGGCGGGGCTCGTGCACGTGGAAGGCGTAGAACGTCCAGAGAACAGCGACACCGGCCGCCAACATGACGACGAGACCGATGAGCAGCCGAAGCCGCTGATCGGTCGCGTCGTCGTTGGTGCCGGTCTCAGACATGATGTCCTCGTCGCCGAACGCAACTGAGCGGTAGCTCAGGGTTCAAGGCTATTCATTTGCGCCGTTACGCGCATCCCTGTCTTTTTCAGGACCAGTCGTTGCCGCGCATCGCAGTTCTCCTCACCGGGGTTGTCGAAGATGTTCCGTGTCCGTCGCGACAGGGCAGAACGTTAGGCGTCGATCATGCCGTTTTCCAGCATATCGTGTCGGTATGCGCAGATTGCGATGAGAGCCTCAGGGGCGCTTACGGACAGTTTCCGAATGGCAACTGAATGCAATGAAGAATGCGGTCCCGAATACAATTTTCATTGTCAGTGCAACGGCTCTGGCCAGTGTCGGAACCTTACGAACCCGGTATGGACGAAGTGTGAAGCGGATCCGGCCCGGATGCGAACGCGGTTCCCCCGATCGCTCTATAAGCTCCCGGTATGCCCCAGGAAATGCATCTGACGCATGTCGACGAGACCGGCGCCGCGCGGATGGTCGACGTGTCCGCGAAGGCGGTGAGCGACCGGCGCGCGGTCGCTGCCGGCACCGTCCGCACCGTCCCCGAGGTGATCGCGCTGCTCCGGGCGAACGACCTGCCCAAGGGCGATGCGCTCGCGGTGGCGCGCCTCGCCGGGATCATGGGCGCCAAGCGGACCCCGGACCTGATCCCGCTCTGCCACCCGATCGGGCTGCACGGCGTGAAGGTCGATCTTGAGCTCGGCCACGACGTGGTGGAAATCACGGCGGTCACGAAGACCGCAGACCGCACCGGCGTCGAGATGGAGGCGCTGACCGCGGTCGCGACGGCCGGCCTGGCGATGATCGACATGATCAAGGCGGTGGACCCGGCGGCGAGCCTCGAAGCGGTGCGGGTGCTGCGAAAAGAAGGCGGAAAAACCGGCGATTGGGTACGCCCGGAGGACCGGCCGTGACCATCCGAGCACGAGTCGTCGTCGCGTCGAACCGCGCCGCCGCCGGGGTCTACGCCGACACCAGTGGTCCCCGCCTCGTCGCCGGCCTGCGCGACCTCGGGTGCGACGTGGACGATCCGATCGTCGTCCCCGACGGTGACCCGGTCGCCGACGCTCTCCGGGCCGCCGTCGCCGACGGGGTCGATGTCGTCCTGACCAGCGGCGGAACCGGCGTCACCCCGACCGACCGCACCCCGGAGGCGACCCGCGGCCTGTTCGACTTCGAGATCCCCGGCATCGCCGAGGCGATCCGTGCGTACAGTCGCGACAAGGTCCCCGCCGCCGCCCTGTCCCGCGGCCTGGCCGGGGTCGCCGGCCGCACCCTGATCGTCAACCTGCCGGGCTCCACCGGCGGTGCGAAGGACGGACTCGCGGTCCTGGGACCACTGCTCTCCCACACGGTCGACCAGATCCGCGGCGGCGACCATTAGGCTCGACCGGTGAGCGCTGACCAGAACCTTCCGATCGGCTGGGAACAGGCCCGTGAGCTGGCCTACCAGGCCGGTGTCGTGGCCTGCGCGGGCGCCGAGCGGGTCCCGCTTCCCGACGGTGACGGCCGGACCCTGGCCGAGCCGTTGCGCGCCCTCACCGCCCTGCCGGCGTTCCCCACCTCGAGCATCGACGGCTGGGCGGTCCGCGGCGACGGTCCGTGGCGCCGAGTCGGCCAGGTGCTGGCCGGTGGCACCCCACCGCCGCTCGCCGAGGACGGCACGTGCGTCGAGATCGCCACCGGCGCCATGGTCCCCGAGAGCGCCGCCGCGCTGATCCGCGTCGAGGAGTCCACCACCGACGTGAACGGGCTGGTCACCGGCATCCCGCGGCCACACCCGGAGTGGCGTCTGCCGGGCGAGGAGGCCACGCTGGGCGAGGAGCTGTTCCCGGCCGGCACCCCGGTCGACCCGGCCGTCATCGGTGTCGCCGCAACCTGTGGCTATGAGTTCCTGACCGTCCGGCCGCAGCCCCGCGCGGCGTTACTGATCTTCGGCGACGAGCTGCTCACCGAGGGTTCGCCCGGCGCCGGCCGGGTCCGTGACTCGCTCGGCCCGCAGGTCCCCTCCTGGCTGCGCCGCTACGGCGCCACCGTGACCTCGGTCACCGGCCCGGTCAAGGACACTCTGGACGCTCACCTCGACGCGATCCGCACCGCGCTGGAGACCGCCGACGTGGTCTGCACCACCGGCGGCACCATGCACGGCCCGGTCGACCATCTGCACCCGTCCCTGGCCGAGCTCGGTGCGGACTACGTGGTGAACACCGTCGGCGTCCGCCCCGGCTTCCCCATGCTCCTGGCCCGCGTCCCCGGGCCGGACGGTCGGGACCGCTTCATCGCCGGTCTGCCCGGCAATCCCCAGTCCGCAGTGATCGCCCTGGTCAGCCTCGTCGCGCCGCTGCTCGCCGGCCTCACCGGCCGTCCGTTCCGTGCCGACCTGCCGCATGTCGAGGCGGCCACCGGCATCCACGGTCGCGGCCGCGACACCCACCTCGCCCTTGCCGCGCTCGACCCGACCGGCCGCACCGCCACTCCGGTCGGTCACGTCGGTTCGGCCATGCTCCGCGGCCTGGCGAAAGCTCACGGCTTCGCGGTCGTCCGCCCCGGCGCCACGGTCGCCGCCGGTGACAAGGTTCCGTTCCTGCCCCTTCCGCTGCTACCCGGGGAGCGCGCATGACTGGTGTGGTCGCACTGGCCGAGGTCCTGGACAGTCCGCTGGACCTGGCCGCTCACGAGGCCGCGGTCGCCGACCCCCGCGCCGGTGCCGTCGTCTCCTTCCAGGGCGTGGTCCGTGACCACGACCACGGTCGCGGCGTCACCCTGCTCGAATACGAGGGCCACCCCACCGCCGCCAAGATCCTCCACGAGGTCGCCGCGGAGATCGCCGCCGACCCCGCGGTTTACGCCGTCGCCGTCTCCCACCGCGTCGGAACACTCCAGATCGGCGACGTCGCCCTGGTCGCCGCGGTCAGCACGGCCCACCGTGCCGCCGCCTTCGAAGCGTGCGGCCGCCTGGTCGACGAGGCCAAGGCCCGCCTCCCCATCTGGAAACGTCAGGTCTTCACCGACGGCGAAGAAGAATGGGTCAACTGCCCCTGACCAAGATCAAATTCAAGATCCTCATGTCCCAGGTCCGCTGTGGTCCAGATCGTCGCTCCCGCGGGGGCCCTTCCGGGCCGAGCAGGGCGCGGGGCGCCCAGAACGCTCAGCCCTCCAGGGCGGCCTCCGTGGGTGGGCGCGGTTACCCCGGGCGCGACGCCGGCTATCGGTCCGGGTCGCTACGCGCCACCGGGTCCCGGCCGATCCTCATGGGCCTTGTTCGTGCCTCATAACGCCCATGAGAACCAGCCGGCCGTGTAAGTCGCGGCAAGGGCTGGAGGGGCTGGATCTCGCGTGGGGTTCGCGTGGGGCGGCGCGTCGCCGGATTCACGCGGGGCCGGTGCGTTGTGGGGTTTGCGCGGGGTGGCGCGTCGCCGGATTCACGCGGGATCGGTGCGTTGTGGGGTTCGCGCGGGGTGGCGCGTCGCCGGATTCACGCGGGGCCGGTGCGTTGTGGGGTTTCGCTCCGGGTGGGATGCGCTGGGCTGGAGTGGGATCGGGGCCCGGGCCCGGGAGCACGTGACGGATGTCGTGTGACGGGTGCTGGTGACGGGCGGTGCCCGGAGGGGCTGGGTCAGGGGCGGGATGCTCGGGGGACCGGGATGGCGGCGGGACGTCGGTGGGCTGGGGGCGGGGTGGGCGGCGGAGCCGGGCGCCACGGCAGCGCGATGATCAGGACGATCAGGGCGAAGGCGTAGCCGTTCCACGGGAGCAGAGTCGTAGGGGCGGCGAGCAGTAGGGCGTACCCGCAAATTGCGGAGACGGCCAGGAACGTGTCGACGAACCGGGAGTGCAGCGGACTTCGGGTCGGCGCGCGGCGGCGCATCGTGCTGTCGGCGAGTACCAGCAGCGCCGGGACCAGCCAGATCAGTTCGGCCGGCGTGGTCATCGGGCCGAAGGCGGCAGCGGCCAGCCCGATCAGGACGAACGCTGTCACCTCGTCACCGGCAAGGCTCGCGGACCGCGCCCGGATCAGGCCGACCGCGAGCAACAGCACCCCGAGCGAGAGCCAGACCAGCACCGGGGGCACCGGGATGCCGTAGAGGCGGGCGAGTACCCCGGCCAGGGCCTGGTTCCCGGAGGCGTTGAGGGATTCGATGCGGTTGAGTTCCCACAGGGTGCTGCCGAACCAGGTCATCGTCTCCCGCGGGGCGAACAGCAGGCCGGCCAGGGTCACGGTGACGCAGGTGGTGAGTGCGGTCAGGGCGGCCCGGCAGCGGCGCAGCACGAAGAGGCCGGCCAGGAAGAACAGCGGTGTAACGGCGAACCCTGAGGCCAGGCCGATGCCGAGGCCGGCCCACGAGCCGTCGAGCCAGCCCTGCCGGAGCCGGTCCCGTAGCGGAACCACGGGGCTGTCGGGCCGCCACAGGGGCCATCGAACGGGAGTCGCCGGATCGGGGTGCCGGGTGAGTGCCGGGCGGCGCGGTGTTACCTCCTGCCGCAATGAGCGGCGCAGGGCGACGAGGTCCGCCACGATCAGGCCGAACAGCAGCAACTCCGGCCGGCCTTCGCCGAGGCTGGCCCGGACCGGCTCGGTGAGCAGGGCCAGTGCGGTGGCGACCAGGGCGAGCGGGGCGCGGCGGCGGCCGTACCGGCGGGCGATCGGGGCGGTCAGCGCGGCCGCTGAGAGCAATAGAGCGGCCAGTCCGGCGAGGGCGAGGATCCACCCGGCCGCTTTCAACGGCAGCAGGGCCAGGGGCGCCAGGAAGATGGCGAGTGCGGGTGGCAGGGCGGCCCCGGCCTGCGTGAACGGTTCGCGGTACGAGTACAGCTCAGCCCCGTGCAACCATTCCCGCACGGCCGCGTGGGTGACGGCGAGCGTGCTCAGGCCGTACCGGGAAAGGGTTATCGCAATCAGCGCGAGGGTGACCAGACCGCCGACGGTGACCAGCGCGGACCTGGCTCGCGTGGCGCGGAGCGCGCGGCTCTCGACGACCGGCAATGGCTCGACCCCCGTCTCGTCCTGCTGGTACGGCACGGCTGCCACCAGCACGGGTTTGGCGGCAGGTTCGGTGCCGTGCGGAACGAGCTAGTGCGGCCTTTCGTCGGCTTTAACGCCAGGGCCGCGCGGAGGTTGTTATTCGGACAATTAGTGCATTCCGGTCGCGCACAGAGGGTGCGTCAGGGCAGCTTCCGAGCGGCGGTCGCGGACACCGCGGCGATCTTCGCCTCCCGCTTCGCGGTGCGCACGGCCCGCCGGATGTCGCGGCGCGAGCGATCCACCGCATGGGTGAGCGACCGCTGGGACCGGTCGACCGCGTGGCTCAGCGAGCGCTGACCGCGATCGACCGCGTGCGTGGTCCGGTAGCGCAGACCCGGCTCGCCCTCGGTGTCGACGGCCGCCAGCAGCAGCCCGCCGAGCAGGCCCAGATTCTTCAGGAAGTGGATCTGCTGATCCGGGCGCCGATCCTTCGGCACGGCCCAGAACGGGTGCCCGGCGAAGGTGGTCGGCAGCAGGCCGGCGGCCAGCACCGCGGCGGCCGGCCGGGTGAATCGGCCGGTGGCCAGGGCCAACCCGGCCAGCACGTCGGCCCCGGCCTTGAGCCGGACCAGCGTCTCCGGGTCGGTGGGCAGGCGCGGGTCGGCCTTCTCCAGCAGCGGGGTGATCCGATCGGTGACCCGGCGGGCGGCCTGCACCCGAGCCTCACCGGGTTTGATCAGTACACGGGCTCCGCTGATCACGAAGATCGAGGCAAGCATGGCGCGGGCGGCGGCGCGGACGGGCTTCATGAATTCCTTATACCCGTCCTGCGGGGATCACACCGGCTGGGTGCGAAGGTAGCGGCCGAAGTGCGGCACGGTGAACGCGACCGTGCCCCGCTCCCCGGAGTAGATGAGTCCCTTTTTGATCAGTGCGTCCCGGGCCGGGGACAGGCTGGCCGGCTTGCGGCCGAGCGCCACCGCGATGTCCGAGGTCGGCACCGCGGCGTCCATGTCGTTGCCGGGGTCGTTGGAGAGCGCGGCCATCGCGCGCATGTACTCCCGCTCGGCGGGGGTGGCCCGTTCGAAGCGCGAGCCGAAGAAGCCGACGGCCAGCTCGCTCTCCGCCTCCGGCGCGGCCACCCGTACGTCGTCGGCCGTGATCGGCGACTGCGGCGCGTGATCCCAGGTCGCCTTCCCGTACGCCTGCACGAAGTACGGATACCCACCCGACTTCTCGTAGAGCAGATCGAGCGCCTCCTGGTCGTAGTCGACGCCCTCCCGCTCGGCCGGGACCCCGAGCGCCAGATCGGCCGCATCCCGGTCGAGACGGTCGATGCGCTGGTACCGGAAGAGCCGCTCGGAGTACGACTTGGCCGCGGACAGCACCGCCGGAAGGTGCGGCAGCCCGGCCCCGACCACGATCAGCGGCGCGCCGAGCTGGGAGAGCTCGTGGCAGGCGGCGCAGAGCGCGGAGACGTCGGTGGCGCTGAGGTCCTGCATCTCGTCGATGAACAGCGCGATCCCGGTGCCCACGTCGGTGGCGAGCGAGGCGGCGTCGGTGAAGAGCTCGACCAGGTCGATCTCGATGTCACCGGAGTCGGCGCGACCACGGGCGGGCGGCACGTCGATCCCGGGCGCCCACCGGTCGCGCAGCTTCGAGTTGCTGTCGTTGGCCCGCAGGGCGAACGCCTTGAGCACGGCGAGCACGTCGTCGACGCGTTCCGGGTCGCGGTGGTGCGGGGCCAGCTCGCGGATCGCCATGTGCAGCGCGCCGGAGACCGGGCGGCGCAGCGACTGATCCGGCCGGGCCTCGATCTTGCCGGTGCCCCAGAGCCGGCCGATCGCCGCCGAGCGCAGCGTGTTGAGCAGCACCGTCTTGCCGACGCCGCGCAGGCCGGTGAGGACGAGGCTGCGCTCGGGGCGGCCGCGGGCCACGCGTTCCAGCACGACGTCGAAGGCGTCCAGCTCACGGCTGCGTCCGGCCAGCTCAGGGGGACGCTGGCCGGCGCCGGGAGCATACGGGTTGCGCACCGGATCCATGACGTAGCACCGTATCGGGCCATCTAGGACGAACGCTAGAGTCCACTCGATATGTCGCTCTAAAGCTGTCTAGGATTCTGGCTAGAAAGCGCTAGAGCCGGTCATAGTCAGCCGACCGGGTACTCACGCAGGCAGAGGACGAAGTCCACGTCGTCATACTCGGTGTCGTAGTAGTACCACTTGGTGTAACCGGGCACCTTCGAGCACTTCGCCACCGCGTCCTTCTCGCCGGTGGTCCGCCCGTCGAAGCGTTTCAACACCTCGTACGTGTTCTCGGAGCACGCCACGATGGTCAGCTGCGGCTCGGTGTTCGTGCCGCCGTTGTGCACGCACTGCCCCGGATTGGCGAAACGCGCATCCGAGCTGGTCTGCGGCCGGGCCGCGTTCCCCCCGGTGGACGAATCGGCGGCCGGTGTCCTCGACTGATCGTCACGGCCCACCAGGAACCAGACCGTGGTCGCCAGCCCGCCGCCGACCAGCACGCTGAGCACCGCGATCAGCACCGCGACGGCCACACCCCGCTGGCCCTTCACCGGTGCCGGCGCGGGCGACGGGGCCGACGCCGGATAGGACGCGAACTGCTGGTGCGGGATGGGCGGCGCCTCCCAGCCGGGATCGCTGCGGCTGTCACCCCACGGGTCGGAGGGCTCCGCGTACGGCTCCTCGGGCTGCCCGTCCGACCAGGGCGGTCCGGAATACGGGCCGTTGTGCGTCATCGGGGGATCCTCCTCGGCTTGCATGCCGGATGTCACGGTAGCGTGCGTCGCGCGCTGTGGACGGTTCTGTCCCGTTGTCCACAACCCGACCTGCGCCGGTCGCTCCGGACCGTTACCTTTCCCGTCCATGTCGTCACTACTTGTGATCATGGCGTGGGTGCTCGGCGGATCCTCGGCCGTCCGGCTGGCGCTGATCGATCTGCGGTCGCTGCGGTTACCCGATCCACTGGTTGCCGCGCTGGCCCTCGGCGCGGGGATCCCGATGGCGTTGCTCGCGCCGGGGCGGATCCGGCTCGCACTCCTGGCCGGTGTGCTCGTCGGCGCCGCCTATCTGCTGATCGCACTGCTGCCCGGGGACGGGCTCGGGCTCGGCGACGTGAAGCTCGGGGCGGTCCTGGCCGTGCTGCTCGGGCTGGTCGGAGGATGGCCGGCGGTGCTGCTCGGCCTGTTCGCAGCACATCTGATCGGCGCCGGGACGGCCGTGTTCCTGCTGGCCACCCGGCGACGCCGGATCTTCCCGTTCGGCCCGGCGCTGTTGCTCGGCGCCCTGATCGGCGTCGTTACAACAGCCTGAGCTGGCGATCCTTGGGCTTCGACCGGGCGGCCTCGCCCAACCGCTCGAACAGGCCCGAGTCGATCACGTCCAGGAACGGCGTCGGCTGCTGCTCCCGCTCGCTCCCGTGCCGCGCCCGCTTCACCGAGTAGCTCACGTAGAGCCGGTCCTGCGCCCGGGTCAGCCCGACGAAGAACAACCGCCGCTCCTCGGCGATCTCCTCGTCGGTCGGCTGCGAACCGGGCCAGCGCAGCGGCAGCAGCCCGTCCTCACAGCCGACCAGGAACACCACCGGGAACTCCAGGCCCTTGGCG
Organism: Actinoplanes sp. NPDC020271; assembly: GCF_044388125.1. Taxonomy (NCBI): domain Bacteria; kingdom Bacillati; phylum Actinomycetota; class Actinomycetes; order Micromonosporales; family Micromonosporaceae; genus Actinoplanes; species Actinoplanes sp. NPDC020271. Next base: position 40,121 of record NZ_JBIRWQ010000011.1, on the reverse strand, counting down.
GCGTGCAGGGTGAGCAGGTTCACCGCCTCGGCGCGCGGGTCCAGCGCATCCACCTCGGCACCCGTCTCCAACTGCTGCAGGAACTGCGGCAGGTCGTCGCCGACCCGCTCGGCCAGCGGGGTGAGCAGGTCAGCCGCGGCCCAGATGTCCTCCGGAGCGACCTGACCGCCGTCCAGCGTCGGCGCCGCGTACCGCTGGGCCAGCCCCTGCGCGCACTGCCGGACCCGCGCCGCGAGCGTGCCGCCCTGCCCGTCCGCGTGCCGCAGTTCGCGGGCGATGATCTCGACGCCGGGCCGGTCCCGCAGCCGGTTGTGCGAGCGCTTCTGCACCGGCACACCGGCCCGGGACAGCGCCTCCAGGATCGGGCGGGACTGGGCGTCGGTGCGGTAGAGCACCGCGATGTCCGAGAACGACAACGTCCCGGCGGTGGCCCCGCGGGAGTCGACCCGACCCGAATCGTGGGACCGGTGCGAAAGCCCGCCGACCAGCTCGTCGACGGTGCGGACCACGAAGTCGGCCTCGTCGGCGACGCTGCGGGCCGGGTAGCGCCCGACCAGCGCGGCCTCCGGGTCCAGCCGGGCCGGGTCCAGCCGGCGGCCGCTGACCAGCGACGACGGCGCGATGGCCTGCACCGCGGCGGCCAGGATCGGTGCCGACGAACGGTAGTTGCGGGTCAATCGGACCAGGCGCGCGTCGACGAAGTCCTGGTTGAAGCGGAGGAAGTAGCGCACGTCGGCACCGCGGAACGAGTAGATCGCCTGGTCCGGGTCGCCGATCGCACACAGGTTGCCGTCGGCCGGGGACAGCAGGCGCAGCAGTTCATACTGCAGCTCGTCGACGTCCTGGTACTCGTCGACGAAGATCCACTGCCAGCGGCGGCGGTACTTCTCGACCAGTGCCGGGTCTTCGCGCAGCAACTCGACCGGGACGCTGATCAGGTCGTCCAGGTCCACCAGGTCCTGCTGGCGGAGCAACTTCCGGTACGCCAGGTCGTCGTCGCCCGCCTGTTCCCGGGCCGCCTTCTGCTCCGGCTCCTCGGCGATCCGCCAGCCGGCGCCCAGCCCAGCGGCCTTGGCGTTCTCCTTCAGCACGGTCAGGCCCAGCGAGTGGAACGTGCCGACGGTGATGTCCTCGGCCACGTCCCCGAGCAGGCTCTCCAGACGTTCCCGAAGCTCGGCCGCGGCCCGCCGGGTGAACGTGATCGCCAAGCAGCGCTCCGGAAAGACGCCCAGCTCAGCGCAGAGATACGCAATCCGGTGGGTCAGCGTGCGGGTCTTGCCGGTGCCCGGGCCGGCCACGATCAACAGCGGGCCACCCGGCGCGGACGCGGCCACCCGCTGCATCGCGTCGAGCCGGTCCAGCAGCCCGGTGCCGACCTCCTCCATACCGGCCAGCATCGGCTCGAAAGGCTCGTGCGGGCTCGGCGGCGGGGCGAGCGGCGGCGGAGCCGGTTTCTCCTTGACCGTCTTTGGCTTGGACTCCTTCTTGGGAGCCTTCGCGACCTTGGCCGGCGGTGCCTCCGGGAACATGTCGAACAGGGTCTCGACCTGGGGCGCGCTGTTGCGATTGCGCAGTTCACCGGGCTCGAAGAGGGTGATCACGCCGTACTCACCGTCGTAGCCCGGGACACGCCGGACGTCGCCGCGCCGCAGCCGCGTGATCGCCTCGCGCAGCTCGTCGCCACCGGCCCTGCCGATCTCCTCGACCGGCACCTTGCGCAGGATGTCCAGTTCCGCGCCGAGCGTCGCCACCAGGTGGTTGAGCTGCGACTCGACGGTCTTCGACTTCGGGCCGACGCCGTGGATCTCGCCGAGGATCTCGTGCAGCTGGATCAGGTGCTCGACGTGCACGTCCTTGGTGAAGCCCTCCGGCCGATCAGCCAGATCCTCAACCCGGCTCAGTACGCCCACGGTCAGCGGACGACCGCACTCCGGGCAGCGACCGCCGGCCTCGCGGGTGCGTTCCGGCTCCCAGTTGACGCCGCACGCCCGGTGGCCGTCGGCGTGGTACTTCCCCTCTTCCGGGAAGAACTCCAGGGTGCCGGCCAGGCCCACCCCGTCCTTGACCGCGAAGTAGTCCGGGGCGCCGGTGAAGAGCGTGGCCTCGCGGGCCAGTGCGCCGGGCGAGTGCGCGTCCGAGTTCGACACCAGGCGGTAGCGGTCGAGGCTGGAGACGCGCCAGTTCATCGCCGGGTCGCTGGACAGGCCGGTCTCCACCGCGGTGATGTGCTCGGCCAGGTCGGCGTAGCAGTCGGCGATCGCGTCGAAGCCCGACTTCGAGCCGAGCGCCGAGAACCACGGCGTCCAGATGTGCGCCGGGATCAGGTAACCCCCGGCCTCGAGAGTGATCTCCAGCAGGTCGCGTGAGTCCAGGCCGAGAATGGGGCGGCCGTCCGCGGTCAGGTTGCCGATCCGGCTCAGCGCGGTGTTGATCTTCGCGGCGGACTCGAAATCCGGGGCGTAGAGCAGGTGGTGGACCTTGCGGGTGCGGTCGTCGCGCTTGTAGATCGTGGAGATCTCCACGCTCAGCATGAACCGCGCCGGGGTCGTGCCCCTCAGCGAGCCGGGCAGCCGCTCGGTGACCGGATCCTCGTCGTTCAGCCGATAGAGACCGGTCTCGGCCGGCTCCAGGCTCTCCCGGAGGTGCTCGAACCACGCCGGATGGGTGAAGTCACCGGTGCCGAGCAGGGCGATGCCCTTGCGCCGGGACCACCAGGCCAGGTTCGGAAGGGTCAGATCGCGACTGCAGGCACGCGAGAACCGCGAGTGGATGTGTAGGTCGGCGACGTATGTGTCCGAGCTGACCTCCACGTCTCGCATCCTGTCACGGTCGTCGGTTCCGCCACGAATCGCCACGCTCAAACACACTTACCGATCTTGATGAGTTACGCCATGCGGAGTTCGACCACCGTGACCTGCGGCGGCGCGCCAACACGCACCGGAGGGCCCCAGAAGCCCGCGCCGTTGGTCACGTAAACCGGCACTCCGTCGACCCGCCCGAAGCCGGAGACTACCGGTTGCTGCAACTTGACGAGAAGGTTGAACGGCGCCATCTGGCCGCCGTGGGTGTGCCCGGAAACCTGCAGATCGACACCGTAGGGCGCGGCGTCCTTCGCGGCCAGCGGCTGGTGCGCCATCAGCACCACCGGGCGGTCCCGGTCCCGGTCGCCGAGCGCCTTGCCGAAGTCGGCCGCGTCGCCGTACTGATCGCCGCCCAGGTCGTTGACGCCGGCCAGGTCCAGCCCGTCGATCTCCACCCGCTGGTTGCGCAGCGGGCGCATGCCGAGCTCGGTGACCTCGTCGATCCACGGTTCGAAGCCGGAGTAGTACTCGTGGTTGCCGGTCACGAAGTAGGAGCCCCTCCGCGACTCGATCCCACGCAGCGGCTCGGCGAGCCGCCCCAGTTCCGCGACAGTGCCGTCGACAAGGTCACCGACGACGCACACGACGTCCGCGTTCACCGAATTGATCACCCGGGTGATGCGCTGGGCGTGCCCGATGCCGGTCAGCGGGCCGAGGTGGATGTCGGAGACGACCGCGAGCCGGGTGCCGTCCATCGCCCGCGGCAGCTTCGCGATCGGGATCCGCACCCGATCGATCCGCGGCGCGCTGGTCGCCGTCCGGACGCCGTAGCCGGTCACGCCCGCCGCGGTCAGCCCCGCGAAGATCGCCGCCCCGCGCGCCAGCACCAGCCGCCGATCCATCCCCGGCCCCGCCGAGTCCCCCGCATCCGACCCGGCACCCCGCACGCCTTCATCCGGCTTGCCATCCGAGCCGGCCGGGCCGGCGGAGTCGCTTCCGGTGGGCTCGGCGGGCGCGCCGCCACCGGCCTCTCCCGCAACGACGGCCGGCTGCAACTCGGGCTCCGCCGCGGTGTCGCGGCCCTGCGGCGCTTCCGCGCGAGGGTCGTTACGCCCACGGGCTGCCCACGACAGCCGCAGAACAAGTCGCGGGATCTCCAGCACGATCAGGCTGACCAGCAGGTAGAACAGCAGCGCGATCCACAGGTAGCCCGGCCAGGCCAGCCACTTGAGATGCCCACTGCGTACGCCGATGAGCGTCGCCGGCCCGAGCAGCCCGAGCACGAGACCGATCGCCGCACCCACCCGCCGAGCCCAGCGCGAGCGCAGCGTGTCGGCGACGAGCCGCTTCCACAGGTAGCCATAGACCAGGCCGATGACCACCAACAGGATCACCGCGACCAACGCGACCAAGTCGTCCTCCCCCCACCGCTGTCGAGCCGAGCCAAGTCTCCCCGACGCTCGCGCCGGCTTCTCACAGCACCCTCGGCTCCCCAACGACCCGATGATGCCCCGGCGCGCACGACGCCACCCCCTCCGACGGCGTCGTGCCCTGCCGCGCTGTGCTCCTCGACGTCGTCTCCCCGGTGTTGCCGCACCGAGGAGACGTCGCCCGGATGGCGGGCCAGGAGCGCAACCGGATCGCCGAAACGCTGACGAGCAGCGCGCATCACCCCCGAACCGATGCGAGCCGTCCCGAAAGCGTCTCCGCTTCCCGGGCCGGCCTGAATCCTGCCCGAGGGGTACGACAAAAACTTGTCCGCGCCGTCAGAGCCCGTCCGAACGCCGCCGATCGCCCGCGCGGAACCCGAACGCGGCCGCAACAAGGAGCCGGGCGGAGCATCAGGCAGCTCGGCGGAGCATCAGGCAGCTCGGCGGAGCAAGAAAGCAGCCCGGACGGAGCAATGAAGCAGCCCGGCGGAGCAAGAAAAGCAGCCCGGCAAGGTGTGCGGCGGGCAAAGCGGCTCGCCGGCCGCCCCCGGCCGGTCCGATCAGCCGCCGGCGAAGGGCGGCAGAACGTCGACCGTCGCCCCCGCCGGAAGTGCCGCCCCCCGGTCATGGCAGACCAGCCCGTCCACCAGGAAGCTGGCGGCCTTCAGGACCACCCCGAGCCGCTCCCCGTGCCGACCGGTGAGAACCCCGTCAAGCTCTTCCAGCGACCCGGCAGAGACTTCCTCGGACGAGACTCCCCCCGCCGCGGCACGCGCGCCGGCGAAGTAGCGGACGGTCAGCAATGCTCAGCTCCCCACAGGTGGTCAACCCCCGATGGCCGACATCGGCCGGGCCGGCTGCAGGAAGGCCGGATCGTCGATCCCGTGCCCGGCCCGCTTGCCCCACATCGCCGCCCGCCAGGCCTCGGCGACCTCGGTGTCCGGGGCGCCGTCCCGCAGCAGCTTCCGCAGGTCGCTCTCGTCGGTGGCGAAGAGACAGTTCCGCACCTGACCGTCGGCGGTGAGCCGGGTCCGGTCGCAGTCACCGCAGAACGGCCGGGTCACGCTCCCGATCACGCCCACCCGGGCCGGCTCGCCGGCCGCGTCGACGTGCCCCGGGACCAGCCAGGTCTCGGCCGGAGCCGTTCCACGTGAAACATCGTCGGGCTGAAGATCGAAGGGCTTGAGCGCGGCGAGGATCTCCTCGGCGGTGACCATCGTGTGCCGATCCCACTGGTGCTGGGCGTCCAGCGGCATCTGCTCGATGAACCGCAACTGATAGCCGTGCTCCAGCGCGAACCGCAGCAACGCCGGTGCCTCGTCGTCGTTCACCCCGCGCATCAGGACCGTGTTGATCTTCACGGGGGTCAGCCCGGCTTCCGCCGCGGCGCGGAGACCGCTCAGGACATCGGCATGCCGGTCACGGCGGGTCAAGGTGTGGAATCGGCCCGGATCGAGCGTGTCGAGCGAGACGTTGACCCGGTCGAGCCCGGCGTCCCGCAGGGCCGGAGCGAGCCGATCGAGCCCGATCCCGTTCGTGGTCACCGACAGCCGGGGCCGCGGATCCAGCCGTGCCGCCTCCGCGACGATGCCGACCAGGCCGCGCCTGATCAACGGCTCCCCGCCGGTGAACCGCACCTCGGTCACCCCGAGCCGCTCCACCGCGATCCGGACCAGGCGGCTCACCTCGTCGTCGGTGAGCTGGTCGGGCTGTGGCATCCAGGCGAGGCCCTCGGCCGGCATGCAATACGTACAGCGGAGGTTGCACCGGTCGGTGAGCGAGACCCGTAGATCGGTGGCGACCCGGCCGAAACGATCGGCGAGCATGATCACGGCTGCCACCGCTGCCGCCCGGCTGATCTCGACTTCTCGCTCACGAATCGAATCTAGCCGCTCGCCGGCCAAGTTGCCGCTTGGCATATCGGCCTGTGGACAACGGGCTGACCATCCCGGCCCGGTGGGCAACGCTCCGACCGTGCCGGAAAGGTGCCCTCATCCGCGGAGGACGGCGGAAGCGGCAGCCATCACTCCGGCCCGGAAGCCCGCCCCGAACGCCGCCGTGTGCACCAGCAGAAGATGCAGCTGATGCAGCGGCACCCGGCGCTCCCACCCCTCCGCGAGTGGCCACTCCGCCCGGTACGCCGCGATGATCACGTCGAGCTGTGCAACCCCGCCGAACAGCGACAACGTGGCGAGATCGGTCTCCCGATGACCACCATGCGCCGCCGGATCGACGAGCCATCCCCGCCCGTCGGCACCCCACAGCAGGTTCCCCGGCCACAGATCGCCATGGATCCGAGCCGGTGGTTCTTCCACGGCGTACGCCTCAATCGTCTTGATGATCTCCTCGACCACAGCGATGTCGGCGCCGGAAAGCGCGCCGCGATCGGCGGAGATCCGCAGGTAGGGAAGCAGTCGGCGCTCGGCGAACCAGGTGCTCCACGGCCCGTCGGACGGCGTGTTGTCGAGCGGTAACGGTCCGATCCATCCCGGCCACGGCGCGCCGAACTGTTCCGCGCCGCTGCGGTGCAACGCCGCGAGCCCACGCCCGAAGTTCTCGGCCGCATGCCGGTCAGCCTCGCCCTCGTCGACCCACTCGGTCGCGATCACATGCGGAAGAGCAACGATCATTTCCGGTACGGGCACCGCTCCGGCCGCCCGCAGCCAACGCAAACCCGCCGCCTCCGCCGCGAAGTACCCGTCCGGCGCCGCCCCGGAGGACTCCGGCCACGATTTGGCGAACAACGACACTCCGTCGTCCAGGGTCAACCGCGAGATGTTCGCCCGCACCGGAGTCTCCCGGATGCGCTGGTGCGTCAGAAATGTCGGGAGGTGCTCCGGGTGCGCGCGCAGATACGCCATGTCCACCCGGTTATCTTGCGCTTCGGGTGACGGACATCCCATTTCAGAGGCAAACTGTCGGCATGGCCCCTGTCGCAGTGCGTTCATACCGCCCGAGTGACCACTCCGCGGGCCGGCGGCTGTGGGCGGAGCTGACCCGTCAGCAGAACGAGATGTACGGCGAGACCGACGACGACGGCGGTGCCGGTTTCGAGGAATATCTGACCAGGCTCGATCTGAGTGGCCTGTGGGTGGCCGACCACGCCGACGACGGGGTGATCGGGATGGTCGGGCTGATCATGCGGAACCGGGCCGGGGTCGTCGAGCCGGTCGTCGTCACGATCACCCACCGTCACAAGGGTGTGGGTCGCAAGCTGCTGCAACACGTCGCGGCCGAGGCCAAGAAGCGCAGCATGACGTCGCTGACCATCTCGCCGTCGTCGCGCAACGTCGAGGCGATCCGCAGCCTGCACGCGGCCGGGTACGACGTGGTCTCCTCGATCGAGCTCACCATGGACCTGGATCGGCATCCGCACGCCTGGCAGCAGGAGGGCCTGGAGTTGCAGGGCCTGCCGTTCCGTAACTGACGCGCGGACCGCCCGGCTTGTGGACAAGTTGTCCACAGCGGCCGTGATCGGCACGCGACCGCCGTGCGAATCGGGCCAAGCTGCCCGGCATGACAGCCAACTGCAGCCTCGCCATCCGTAATCCGGCCGAGCTCATCGCCGTGGTGCCGTTCGTGTTGGGCTATCACCCGCACAACAGCGTCGCCCTGGTCGGGCTGAGCGGCTCGCAGGTCGAGTTCGCCGCCTGCCACGACCTGCCCCCACCGGACGTGAGCGACGCCGATGCCGAGCTTCTGACCGGCGTGGTCGCCGACGCTGTGGTCCGCCAGCAGTCGCGGCGGGTGATCCTCGTCGGTTACGGGCCGGCCCAGCGCGCCATGCCGACCCTGCTCCGCAGTGCCGAGGCGGTGCGTCGCCGCGGCGTCGAGGTGTTCGACGTGATGCGGGTCGAGGACGGTCGCTGGTGGTCCTACACCTGCCCGGACCGGGAGTGCTGCCCACCGGAGGGCACTCCCTGCCTGCCTGCCGACAGCGTGATCGCGGCCGAGGCGACGTTCCACGGCCGGGTCGCCCTGCCGAGCCGCAAGGAGCTGGTCGCCCAGGTCGCCCCGGTCGACGGGCTGGAGCGCGTCGAGATGGTCCAGGCCACCGAGCGGGCCCGGCGCCGCTTCAACGACCTGATCGCCGGGGATCTGCCGGCCGAGCGCTACGGGCGGATCGTCCGCAGGCAGGGCCAGCTCGCGCTCCGCGCAGCGGAGAAGTGCTACCGCTCCGGCCGTTCCCTCGACGCGGACGAGATCGCCTGGCTCGGGGTGCTGATCGTGGACCGCTCGGTGGAGGATTACGCGCTCGACCGGTCCGTCTCCGCACGCCAGTGGCAGGTCCGTCTCTGGACCGACGTGCTCCGGCGGGTCGAGCCGCCCTGTGTCGCGCCGGCCGGCTGCCTGCTGGCGTTCACCGCCTGGCAGGCCGGGCTCGGGGCGCTGGCCCGGGTCGCGGTGGACCGGGCCCTCGCCGAGGAGCCGCGGCACCACCTGGCCGCGTTGCTGCATGACGTGCTGGGTTTCGGGCTCCCGCCACGGATGCTGCGCAAGGCGGGAAGGGTCCGATGAGGTCGGCGACCGCCCTCCGGCCGACCGGCGACCTCACCCGATCAGGAGCGGCCGGGCCTGCCCCGGGACGGTCGTCGGCACGTCCGCGACCTGGTGGAGCCCCTTCCCATCGATGTACGAGACAGGTGGCCGAAAGGGGAAGGTCTTGGCTCAGACCGTGACGCGCTCCGCACCGGCGTAAACGTTCATGGTCGTCCCGCGCAGGAAGCCGACCAGCGTCATCCCGGACTCGTCGGCCAGCTCGACCGCGAGAGTGCTCGGTGCGGAGACCGCGGCCAGCATCGGCAGCCCGGCCATCCACGCCTTCTGAGTGAGCTCGAAACTGGCCCGCCCGGAAACCATCAGCACGTGCCCGGTCAGCGGCAGGCGTCCCTCCCGCAGGGCCCAGCCGAGCACCTTGTCCACCGCGTTGTGCCGGCCCACGTCCTCCCGCAGCACGAGCAGTTCCCCCGCCGCGGTGAAGAGCCCGGCCGCGTGCAGGCCACCGGTCCGGTCGAAGGTGCGCTGCGCGGCCCGCAGCCGCTCGGGCAGCTCGGCCAGCCGCGTGGCCGGGACCCGCAGTGGATCGGCGGTCACGTCGTAGCGCGACCTGGTCCGCACCGCGTCGATGCTGGCCTTGCCGCAGACCCCGCACGAGCTGGTGGTGTAGAAGTTCCGGCTCACGTCGGTCACCGGCGGCGGCACGTGCGCGCCGAGCACGATGTCCACCACGTTGTAGGTGTTGGGCGTGTCCGTGCCGGCGCACAGCTGCGCGGTCGTCACGTCCTCGGCGGCCGCGATCATGCCCTCGCTGAGCAGGAAACCCATCGCCAGGTCGATGTCGTGCCCGGGAGTACGCATGGTCACCGCGAGCGGCTGCTTGCGCACGCGGATCTCCAGCGGCTCCTCGGCGGCGAGCTCGTCGGGTCGTCGCCGGCTGGTGCCCGGGGGCACGCCGAGATCGATCCGGACCACCGGGCGACGTGTCGTGCTCCTCCCCATGGCCGGAGCTTACGGCGGTCCGGCGAAAACCCCCACGGCTGGAGTTCACGGCGGTCCGGCGAAATCCCACGGCTGGAGTTCACGGCGGTCCGGCGGAACCCCCCCGGCCGGAGTTCGCGGCGGTCCGGCGAAGCCCCACAGGCGGAGCTGACGGCGCGGTCCGAGAGAAAGTACACGCCGTGCCACCGGGCACAACCAAGGCGCGTGGACACGCCCGGCAGCCGCTCGGGATACGGTACTCACGTGGGGGGATTTGCGGCGGTGGTCCTGGCCGGTGGTGCGGCGCGGCGAATGGGTGGTGCGGACAAGCCGACGCTGGCTGTCGCCGGCCAGTCGATGCTGACCCGGGTCCTGGCCGCCGTGCACGACGCCGACCCGCGTGTCGTCGTCGGCCGGGTCACCTCCGACCTGCCCGTTCCGGTGCACGTGACCCGTGAGGAGCCACCCGGTGGCGGCCCGGTCGCGGCGGCTGCGGCCGGTCTCGCGCTGGTGCCGTCGACCATCGCCTACACCGCGCTGCTCGCCGCCGACTTGCCGTTCCTGACCGGTGAGGCGATCGACGTGCTGCGGCTGACGATGGAGTCGGCGCCGATGGAGGGCGCGGTCTACCGGGACACCGACGGGCGGCTGCAGATCCTGTGCGGCGTGTGGCGGACGACGGCGCTGCGCGCGGCGATCGAGCGGCTCGCCGCCAAGCGGGGCGGCCTGCACGGCGCGCCCGTCCGGGAGCTGATCGCCGAGTTGCGCGTCGCCGAGGTGTCGTGGCGCCGTCCCGGCCCGCCGCCCTGGTTCGACTGCGACACCGACGACGACTTGCGTACGGCCGAGGAGTGGGCACGATGAGCGAGCTGGACCGCTGGGTCACCGCGGCGAGCGCCGAGCTGGGTGTCCCGCGCGACGACGTGGCCGTCACGACGGTGCTGGACATGGCGCGGGACGTCGCTCACAACGTGGTGCGGCCCGGGGCGCCCGTCACGGCGTACCTCATGGGCCTCGCCGTGGGTCGTGGGGCGGATCCGGCGGATGTCGCCGAGCGAGTCGTCGCCCTTGCCCTGAGCTGGGAGAAGTCTCCGGCCGAGAAGTGAACGCGAGACGGGCGTTTACAGTGCAGCCGCTCTCGATAGGGTGACGGGGACGGAGGTGCGATCATGACGGCAGAGAGCCCGGCGGGCGACACGCCCGAAAGCGTGTTGCTCGACGAACCGACCACGGCAGATCTACGGGCCAAGGTCACCGAGGCGTGGCGGGAGTTCGCCGGCGCCCTGGCCGGCTTGCTGTCCAGCCTGCCGTCCGGTGCTCAGATCGATCTGACGCTGGACCCGACGGCGTCCGGCACCGGCACCGCGGTCTACTCGGTCAGCGCCCGGGTCCTCCCGGCCGGTGTGATCGAGGCGCTCGCCGTGGGCAATGCCGCGCTGCCGGCCGAGTTCCGGATGGATCGGGCCACGGTCGCCGACATGGTGGCGCTCGGCTGGTCCCCGCCCGGCGTGCTGGCCGGTTCGCGGGATGCGTTCGGCTTGCGTTCGGAGCAGTCCAAGGCGATCGCTCTGGCCGCGACGATCTCCCGCACTCTGCGGGACATCTACGGCGCGCCGCACCCGGCGTTCCTGGTCTACCTCGTGCACGACGAGGAGGACGAGCCGATCGAGACCGCCCCGCTGGCCACCGCGCGGCTCGAGGCCGGGCTGGAGCTGGTGGGCGCCGACGGCACCGAGCTGACCGAGGAAGAGCTGCTGGCCGAGGTCGTCGGCGACGAGGTGCCGCTCGACGAGCGGGTCCGCACGGTCATCGCCACCATGTCGAAGACCACCGTGGATCAGCTCCAGGTCGACGCGGACGGGGATGTCGGCATCCGGGCCGGCTCGGCGATGGTGTTCGTCCGGGTTCGGGACAACCCGCCGCTGGTCGACGTCTTCTCGCCGATCCTGACCGAGGTCGAGCCGACCGAGCAGCTCTACGTGAAGCTGTCCGAGCTGACCAACCGGATGCCGATCGGCCGGCTCTACTGCGCGCAGGACACGGTCTGGGCGTCGATCCCGGTCTTCGGCCGCAACTTCCAGGCCGTCCACCTGATGCTCGCGGTGCAGGTCATGACCGGTCTTGCCGACGAGCTCGACGATCGGTTGCACGGCGAGTTCGGTGGCAAGCGCTTCTTCGGCGAGGGGGACAAGCCGTCCGCCCCGAAGAGCGACGGCGATCACCGCACCGGCATGTACCTCTGACGATCACAAAAACCGGAAATCCGATCTGGTACGGCCGGAGCCGCGCACTTCATGGGCACGGCGCCGGCCCGTCCGGGTGCGAGCGCGTGCCGGTCGGACCGCGACGCCCAGCCGACCGTGGCACGAGCGCGTGCCGGTCGGACCGCGACGCCCAGCCGACCGTGGCACGAGCGCGTGCCGCTCCCACCGCCGCGCCCGGCCGCCGCGGGCACGAGCGCGCATCCGGCCCGTGCTCAGTCCGGCAGCGACGGCAGCACCGCAGTCGGCGTCTCCACCAACCGGGACAGCACCACCATGCTCCGGGTCGACGTCACGAACGGTTCGGCCCGCAGCCGTTCCAGCGCCTGCTCCAGGTGACCGATATCGGCCGCGCGCAGGTGCACAAGCGCATCCGCCTGCCCGGATACCGTGTACGCCCCCACCACCTCGGGGTGTCGCCGCGTAGCCACGGTGATCTGCGCCGGGGTGGTCCGCCCGGTGCAAAACAGCTCCACGAACGCCTCGGTCGTCCACCCCACCGCGGCCGGCTCGATCACCGCGGTGAATCCCTTGATCACCCCGGCTGACCGCAGCCGGTCCACCCGGCGTTTGACGGCTGGGGCGGAGAGCGACACCTTCGCGCCGATCTCGGCATACGAAGCGCGGGCGTCCGCCACGAGCAACGCAATGATTCGCTGGTCGACGGCGTCCATCTGCAACGATTCGCCTCCGGAAGGCAAGATTTCGAGCTGTTTGCTGCACCGCAGCCTACCTACGCTAAAACCTCATGAGCCAGTTGGAGCGATCGCCACGAACCCGGACATATCTGATGTGTCCTCCGCAGCATTTCACGGTTGAGTACGCGATCAACCCGTGGATGGACACCTCCGTCGCGGTGGACGCCGCCCGGGCCGTGCGGCAGTGGGAGTCGCTCCGCACCACCCTGGTCAATCTCGGTCACGTGGTGCACGTGCTGGACGCCCGTCCGGGCCTGCCGGACATGGTCTACTCGGCGAACGGCGCGTTCTCCGTCGACGGCACCGTCTACGGCGCCCGCTTCCGCTATCCGCAGCGCGCCGACGAGGCCGTGGCGCATCAGGCGTTCTACGACACCGCGGGCGCCTGGAGGTTCGTGGCTCCCGAGCACGTGAACGAGGGCGAGGGCGACTTCGCGTACCTTCCCGCGGCGTACGGGGGAATTGTCCTTGCCGGTTATGGTTTCCGCACCGACCCGGCCGCGCACGCCGAGGCGCAGGAGGTGCTGGGCCGCCCGGTGATCTCGCTGCGGCTGGTCGACCCGGCCTTCTATCACCTGGACACCGCGCTGGCCGCGCTCGACGACCGCCATGTCACGTACTACCCGGAGGCGTTCTCGGAGGCCTCCCGCCGGGTGCTGGCCCAGCTCTTCCCGGACGCCGTGCTCGCCGACCGCTCCGACGCCGAGGCGTTCGGGCTGAACCTGGTCAGCGACGGCCGGCACGTGATCCTGAACACCGACGCGATCGCCATGGGCCGTAAGGTCCGCGCCGCCGGATACCAGCCGGTCCACGTGGATCTCTCCGAGCTCAAGCGCGGCGGCGGCAGCGTCAAGTGTGCCGTCGCGGAATTGCGTCCCGGACAGGCCTGACCTCACGAGCACCTTTGGAACCAGTGCGCAAAGATGGTTCGCATGACCGAGGAAACCCGCACCACCGAGCACAAGGACGACGGCACCGTCATCGTCATGGGCCCCGACGGTCGCCCGATGGGCACCATCGAGGAGGACGGCACGATGAGCCCGGAGGAGCCGGGCAACCTCATCGAGCAGCCGGCGAAGGTCATGCGCGTCGGCAGCATGATCAAGCAGCTGCTCGAGGAGGTCCGGGCCGCTCCGCTCGACGAGGCCAGCCGCGGTCGGCTGCGGGAGATCCACGAGCGTTCGATCAAGGAGTTGGAGGACGGTCTGGCCCCTGAGCTGCGCGAGGAGCTGGAGCGGCTGTCCCTGCCGTTCGAGGGCGAGACTCCGCCGAGCGAGGCCGAGTTGCGCATCGCCCAGGCGCAGCTGGTCGGCTGGCTGGAGGGGCTGTTCCACGGCATCCAGGCCGCGCTCGTCGCCCAGCAGATGGCCGCCCGCCTGCAGCTGGAGCAGATCCGCGGCGGTCAGGGCCGTCCGGCGCTCCCCATGGGCATCCCCGGCAAGCCGGACCGCCCCACCGGCCAATACCTCTGAAAACCGCTTTCCGGTACGTCGTGTGGCGGCGCCCGTGCGAACCCCGCGAGGCCGCTGCCACTCCGGCCCGCCCCGCGAGTCACCGCCCCCGGCTGGCTCTCACCGTGGTAAAGAAGGCCTGGATCCATGGTGAGAACCCGCCGGGAACGTGAGCGGCACCAACCGCGCCGGAAGCGGACCCCGCGACGGATCCGACGCAAGCGCGCGGCATCGGCCGTACGGGAGGACCGGGTTTAAAGGTCGAAAGCTTTTTGCAGGTAGACCGCAACGCCGTCCTCGACGTTGGTAAGCGTCACGTCGTCGGCGACCGCGCGCACCGCCGGGTGCGCGTTCCCCATCGCGACCGCCCGCCCGGCCCACGCCAGCATCGGAATGTCGTTGGGCATGTCCCCGAACGCGACCACCTGGTCCGCGGTGATGCCGTCCCGCTCGCAGAACCACGCGAGCCCCGCGGCTTTCGTCACCCCGGCCGCGGAGATCTCCACCAGCGCCGACGACGACGATCGGGTCGCCTCGGCCACCCCGCCGAGGGCCTGGCTGACCAGCTCGAGGAAATCGTCCGGATCCGCCGTGGCCGACCGGGCCAGCAGTTTTACCGCGGGCTCGGCGGTCAGCTCCTCGGGCGTGGCGATCACCCGGACCCGATGATCGGTCCACCGGATCGGCCATGTCGACTCGTGCCGGAAGGTCCGCCCGTCCTCGATCTCGACCGCCAGCGACAGGTCGGGCACCGCGTCCCGCAGCCGCTCGGTGACGTCGAGCAGCACCTCGCAGGAGATCGGGTCGGCGCGCAGCACCTCGTCGGCGTGCGGGTCGTAGATCACCGCACCGTTCGCGCACACCGCCGGCAACCGTTCCGGCAGCTGGTCGTAGAGATCCTCCAGCCAGCGCAGCGGCCGCCCGGTGACCAGCACGACCGGGGCCGGGACGGCGGTCAGCACGTCGATGGTCCGCCGGCTGAGCTTGCGGTCGTCGTCGATCAAGGTGCCGTCGATATCGGTTGCTACAAGTCGCCAGGGTGCCATCACCTCGACAATAGCCGCTCCAGATACACCGCCACCCCGTCCTGATCGTTGGTCAGCGTCACATCGTCGGCGAGGGCGAGCAGCTCGGGGTGTGCGTTGGCGACCGCGACCCGCCCCCAGCCGGCCCAGCCGAACATCGACAGGTCGTTGGGCATGTCCCCGAAAACCAGCACGTCCGCCGGGTCGACGCCGACCGCCTCGGCGACCACGGCGAGACCGGTGCCCTTGTCGACGTGCGCCGGGCAGATCTCCAGATAGTCCAGACCGGCCTGGGTGACGGTGGCCACGTCGGCCGGGACGACCCGGCGGGCGACCGCCAGCAGCTCGTCCACGTCCAGCTTGGCCGAACGGGCGAACGCCTTGATCACGTCCCCGGTCAGGCAGTCGGCGCGCTCGCGTGACTCGAAGGCGACCGGGTATCGCCAGGTCGGGTCGTAGTCCCCCCAGAGCGGGGAATCGTCGTGCTCCAGCGCCTCGAAGATCACCGAGAGCGGGCCGGCTGCCGACTCGATCCGGGCCAGCACGTCGGCCAGCACCGTTCCCGACAGGCGTGCCTGGCGCAGATATCGACCCTCGGCCTGGTCGAGCACCCAGCCACCCTGGGCGAGCACCAGGTAGTCGGCGTGCCGGATGTCGTCCCGGGTCAGCGACGCGAGCCGGGGGCCGCGGCCGGTCGCGGCGACGACCCGGATGCCGGCCGCGCGGACCCGCTCCAGCACCTCATGCGTGTACGCCGAAACCGTCTCGTCGCTGCGGACGAGCGTGCCGTCGAGATCCGTGGCGATGAGCTTGGGCAGCCCGGGCTTGAGCATCGGAACCTCCGTGGGTTTGGCGAACCCCCGCGGAGGGCGGAAGGAGAACGGTACTCCTGCCCGGCCACCAGCGACCATGACAACTGGTGACCGGGTGATGTCGAGATCGTTAGCGGCTGGGTTCCAGCACGTCGCGACCGCCGAGGAAGGGCTGCAGCGCCTTCGGCACCCGCACCGAACCGTCCGGCTGCTGGTGGTTCTCCAGGATCGGGATCAGCCAGCGGGTGGTGGCGAGCGTGCCGTTGAGCGTCGCGGCGGTCTGCGGCTTGCCGTTCTCGTCGCGGTAGCGGATGTTGAGCCGGCGCGCCTGGAACGTGGTGCAGTTCGACGTCGAGGTGACCTCGCGGTACCGCTGCTGCGACGGCACCCAGGCCTCGCAGTCGTACTTCCGGGCGGCGCTGCTGCCCAGATCACCGGCGGCCACGTCGATCACCCGGTACGGAATCTCGACCTTGGCCAGCATCTCCTCCTCCATGGCGAGCAGGCGCTGGTGCTCGGCGAGCGCGTCCTCCGGCTTGCAGAAGGAGAACATCTCCACCTTGTCGAACTGGTGGACCCGCAGGATGCCGCGCACGTCCTTGCCGTGCGAGCCGGCCTCCCGCCGGTAACACGTCGACCAGCCGGCGAACCGCGACGGGCCGTTGCTCAGGTCGATGATCTCGTTCGAGTGGTACGCCGCGAGCGCCACCTCCGACGTGCCGACCAGGTACAGGTCGTCCGCCTCGAGCCGGTAGATCTCGCTGGCGTGCGCGCCGAGGAAGCCGGTGCCCTCCATCGACTCCGGCCGGACCAGAGTCGGCGTGATCGACGGGGTGAAGCCGTGCTCGACCGCCTGCTGAACAGCGAGCTGGAGCAGGCCCAACTGCAGCAGTGCGCCGACCCCGGTCAGGAAGTAGAACCGCGAGCCGGACACCTTCGCGCCCCGCTCGGTGTCGATCGCCCGCAGCGCCTCACCGATCTCCAGGTGATCGAGCGGCTTGTCGATCTGCGGGATCGTGCCGACCTCGCGCAGCACCTCGAAGTCGTCCTCGCCGCCGGCCGGGACACCCGGCTCGACCAGGTTCGGCACGGCCAGGTGGGCGCGCTTGAGCGCCTCGTCGGCCTCGGTCGCCGCGGTGCTGGCCGCCTTCACCTCGGCGGCCAGTTCCTTGGTGCGCGCCAGCAGCGCGGCCCGCTCGTCCCCGGAGGCCTTCGCCACCTGCTTGCCGATGGAGTTCTGCTCGGCCCGGACCGCCTCGAACCGCTGCGTGGCGGCCCGGCGCTCCTCGTCGGCGCGCAGCAGGTCGTCCACCAGGCCGGCGGACTCGCCGCGCAGCCGCTGGCTCGCACGGACCAGTTCCGGATCTTCACGAAGCAGACGCAGGTCAATCACGACTGTGGAGCCTACCGGCAGATACCCCACCGAGCGCACGCGCATTACGCACGGTCAGGCGAACGGCTCAGCCGGGGTGACGCTCAGGTCCATCGGCTGGTCCACCTCGGGCGGCGCGGTCTGCGCCCGCTCACGCCGTGGCCCGGCCGGCCCGCGCCCGGCCAGCCAGAGCGCGACCAGCGCGGCCACCACCCCGGCGATCGCGCACCACAACCCGCGGCCGAGCCCGACCTTCAGATGCTCAGTGTCCAGCGCGATCGAGTAGAAGCTGGTGATCTGCCGGCTCTGCGTCCCGAGCAACTGGATCGAGGCGGCCAGCAGGGCGAGCAGCACCCCACCGGCCCCGAATCCGGCCAGCCGCGCGTACCGCCGCCCCGGCTCCGGCCCGAGAATTGCCAGCAGCACCGCCATGACCAGGAGGAGCAGGCCGGCCACATACGCCCCGGCGACGCCCCCGAGGTCGAACAGGTCGGTCGGCAGCATCTTCGTCTCGGCGACCTCGTCCGACCCGTAGAGCAGGCCGTCGACCGTGGTCACCTGCCACTCCGAGATCAGCGACCCGAACGCCGCCACCGCGCCCAGCCCGGCGACCAGCGGTGCCACCCGATGATCGCTGCTCAGTCCGCGGAAGAACCCCGGGCGTTCGCTCTCGCTGTCACTCGAGCCGAACTCGACGACCGTTTCCGACATGTGATCCATGATGCACCGGCCCTCGGATGAGCTAGCGTTCTGTTCATGCCTATTCGTTCTGCTACGGCCCGCTGGGAAGGGAACCTCACCGAGGGTTCCGGCACGGTAAAGACTGGTAAGGGTGGCCTGCAGGGGAACTACTCCTTCAAGTCGCGCTTCGAGGAGGGTGAGGGGACCAACCCCGAGGAGCTCATCGCCGCGGCCCACTCCGGCTGCTTCTCGATGGCCTTCTCGAAGGGTCTCGCCGACGCGGGCTTCACGCCGTCCTCGGTCGAGACCGTCGCCAAGGTGCACATGGACAAGACCGACGCCGGCTTCGGCGTGTCCCGCATCGAGCTGGAGACGGTCGGCAACGTGCCCGGCATCGACGAGGCCACGTTCCAGAAGATCGCCGCCGACGCCAAGGAGAACTGCCCGATCTCGCGTCTGCTCAGCCCCGGCGCGGCGATCAGCCTCTCCGCCAAGCTCGCCTGATCCTCGCCTCATCCACGCCGGCGCGGTCCACTCGGGCCACGCCGGCGTTCCTTTCGCGCGGCACAATGGTTGTCGTGCCGGTGGACATGACTCGTGAGCGCTTCGAGGAACTCGTCGGTGAGGCCCTCGACGAGGTCCCGGTCGAGCTGCTCTCCCTGATGAACAACGTGGTCTTCCTGGTCGAGGACGCCCCGCCGGACGGCGACGACGGCCTGCTCGGCCTCTACGAGGGCACCGCGCTGACCGACCGCGGCTGGGACTACGCCGGCGTCCTCCCCGACCGGATCACCATCTACCGCCTGCCCACGCTGCGCGTCTGCGACTCCGACGACGACGTGGTCGAGGAGGTCGCGATCACCGTGGTCCACGAGATCGCCCACCACTTCGGCATCGACGACCGTCGCCTGCACGAGCTGGGCTGGGGCTGAGCCTCATCCGAAGATCAACTTCAAGATCGTCATTGCCGGTCTCCGCTGTGGTCAAGACCGTCGCTCCCGCGGGGACCCTTCCGGGCTGAGCAGGGGCGCGGGGCGCCCCTGAACGCTCAGCCCGGAAGGGCGACGTCCGTGGGTGGGCACGGTCACCCCGGCCGCGAGGTCCGCGGTTGGTCCCGGAAGGCCCGCGCCTGCGGGTCCCAGCTGGTTTCCATGGGTGTTACGAGGGACGAATAACGCCCACGAGAACCGGCCGAGGGCGGTCAGCCCGGTTCGCCGGAGCGCAGGCGCGCCAACCATGCCGACGAGTCCGCGAAGTCGGTGTCGGAGAGCCCGGCCGGCGCCTGCACCGGCGGCTCCGGCTGCAGGCGGTGCCGGGCGTAACTGCCCAGGAACCGCACCTCCGCGCAGATCCGCCGCAACCCCTGCAACGCCTCCCCGAGACGCGCCTCGGCGACGTGGCCGGTGCAGTCGAGGAAGAAGAAGTACGTCCCGAGCTGCTCCCCGGTCGGCCGCGACTCGATCCGGGACAGGTTCACCCCGCGGACCGCCAGCTCGGTCAGCACCGCCAGCAGCGCGCCCACCTGGTCGTGCCGGACCGACACGGCCAGCGAGGTCACATCGTCCCCGGTCGGTGGCGGCGGCGAGCCGGGCCGGGTCAGCAGCGCGAACCGGGTGACCGCCTCGGCGCGGTCGGCCACCTTCTCGGCGAGCACGGTGAGCCGGTTGCGGGGGACGCCGATCGGGGCGCAAAGGGCGGCGTCGTACTCCCCGGCGGCTGCGCTGAGCGCGGCGGCGGCGTTGGAGAGCACGTCGACGACGGTCGCGTCCGGCACGTTCGCCTGCAGCCAGTGCCGGCACTGCGCGGAGGCCTGCGGGTGCGCCGCGATCGTCCGGAGCCCGGCCAGCGGCTTCAGCACATCGGCGGCGAGCACGAACTCGACCGGCAGCAGCACCTCCCGAGCGATCATCAGCGGGGTGCCGGTGACCAGCTCGTCCAGGGTGACCGGGATCGCGCCGCCGACCGAGTTCTCCAGCGGGACCAGGGCGGCGTCGGCCTCGCCGGAACGGACCGCCTCCAGCGCCTCCGGCACACTGCGGGCGGGCAGGCGCACGCCGTGCTCGGCGGCCGGGATGGTGCGCAGGGCCGCCTCGGTGAACGTCCCCTCAGGGCCGAGGAAGGTGAAGCGGGTGGGCGGCGTTCCGGGCATCCCGTCAGTCTAGGGGCGAACCGTCCCCCCAGCGTGACGCTGTCGCTTGCGCCTGTTCAGAAGCCGCAGGCGAGGACGCGGATGCCGGCCGGCGCGCTCGTCTGCACCTGCGGATTGCACACATCCGACCCGGCCGTGATGAACGTCAGCGAACTGCCGGCCCCGCTGGCCACCACGTTGAGCGGCTCCTGATCGTCGGTCCCGGCCCCGGCCAGTCTCAGCACCGTGAACGACCACGTGTCCGCGCAGAACGGCCCGTCCTGCACCTGCAACGTCTTGTTCGGGATGCCGTCGTGCCCTTTGACCAGTGTCAGGATCTGCGCTCCGGTCGGCTCACCGCTGCACTTGGCCGCGTGCGCCGGCGTCGGCGTCGGCGACTTGGTCAGCGGGGCCGCGGTCGGAGAGCTCGTGGCCGTGGCCGTCGGCGTCGTGCCGGTCGGATACGCATACGTCGGCGGCACCCAGGTCGTCGTCGGCACGCCACCCGGTGAGACCGGTGTGAACGTCGGCGGCGGCAGGGCGAACGAGGGCAGCGGGCTCGGGGCGGAGGGCAGTGCGGCGGAGGGCAGCGCGACGGGCGGGGTCTCGTCGTGCGCACCGCAGGCCGCCGTCAGCAGGAGAGCGCCGACAGCGAGGGGGATGAAGCGGGTGTGCGGGGACACCCGGTCATGGTAGGAGCCTTACCCGGACAGTGCCAGATCAGGAACGAGCGATGCGGTGCCCGGCCGCGGTGAGCGTGTTGACCGCCTCGGTCAGTCGCACCGTCGGCACCAGCAGATAGTCCGTGTCATACGTGGAGAACGTGACGATGTTGACTCGGGCATCCGCGAGTGGCCCCACGAGCGAGGCCAGGATCCCGGTCATCGCGGTGGTCAGGCCGGCCACGCGCAGACATCGCCACGCCGTGTCCGTCTCGGCCCCGTCCGGTATCCGGTCGGACGGGCAGATGATCGAGATCTCGTCGACACCCCAGGTCACCGAGATGACGCTCTTGTCGTCCGGACCCGAGGTCAGGGAAGCGGGCAAGGACGAACCGGCCGACAGGCGGCACACCGCGTATTCCCCTGGTAACAGGTCTAGATCGAGCATGACGGCAGACTACGTTACGGATCGGTAACACCCAATGGTTACCTGATGCGGTGAACACCACACCGCCACGGGCAAACCGGACGTCAGTAGTGAACCAGGGAGAGAAAGGTCAGCGAACCGGCGACCCGGTCACCGGCCAGCAGCGGTGTGGCGACGGCGTCGACCGTCAGCGGCGGCTTCTCGGCATCCGGCACCACGCGCATCAGACCCCGGGCCAGCCGCTCGCTGCGGACCGCGAGCAGCGGCGGAATGTTCTCCGCCTCCTGGCCCTCGAGCGGCCCGGCGCCGGCCGTGAAGTCGATCAGCTGCAGCGTCGCGGTCAGCCTTTTCCCGATCGCGTCGGTCGGCTTGCCCAGCCCGAGCAGGTCACTGCCGGACGGGGAGACGGCCAGGATCGCCCCACCCGCGTCGACGATCAGGCATGGCTCGTCGGCGATTGCCACGGTGCCTGCCCAGCGCTCGATGCTGGTGACGAATTCGGCCTCGGCCGGTGTGCGTGCCTGGGGGACGAACGCTCCCGAGAGGGAGAGCTCAACATGCGCCACCCGCTCCTCCTCGCTTCCGTCGCGTCGTCCGGGTGACGCCCCGGGAAACCGGGGCGTCACCGACGACGGCGTCGCAAGGAACGTTACCGGCGGGTCGGCCGCTTGTCAGCGGCCGTCTGTCCGTTGCTGTACCAACGGTAGTCGCCGGCCGGCCGATAGGGTGCGTTCGCCCAGGTGGCCGGATTGCTGGCTACGGCTGAGAGTTTGCTCGCCGTGGCCGCGGAGATACGAGCCCCTCCGGCGAGCAGCAGCCGGTCGAGCTCTTTGTCGGTGGCGACCAGGCAGTCCTTCGGCAGGCCGTGGACGCTGATCACGCCGGAACCGACGAACGTCAGGACCGGGGTGACCGGCACGTTCAGGCCGACCGCGGCGGAGAGCGCTTTCGCGGCGCGCCGCGCGTCACGACGCGCCTCGGCCACGTACTGCGGGCGCTTGCCGTTGATCTGCACGACGTCACCGGCGATCAGGACACGGGACCGGCCGTGGTCGGCGACGGTCACGGCGTAGACGCCACCGGGGCCGATGGCGAGGAATCCGGCCCGCTCATCGGCGGGGTCGGGCTCGTAGTACGACTGGGACAGGTCGCCGCGCGGCCAGTCCACGATGTGCCAGGCCGACCCGAGTCGGTCGAGGCGGGTCAGCGCACGTGCGCCGGCTGCTTCCATGCGACGGGCGTCACGATCAGCGCGACGGCGCCGGGCCCACTCCATGGGCGTCAACCGCGGCTCGAGAGCTGCGGGAGGCGCCGCATGGCCGACCGGCGTCAGTGCGCGGTTGGCTGAGGGCACGGGCAGTGCAGGGCGGGCGGGGAAGACAGTCACTGCGACCTCCGGCAAAAGGTCTATCGGGCTGGCTCTCTTTCCAATCACCGTACGTGCTCAGACCCTCACGGAGAAGGGTGGCGGAGTGGAAAGAAAGAGAAAGAAGTGTGGATGAATACCGCATTCACGGACAACGTCTTCTTGCGGATGGTGCTACTCCGCACTTGCGGTCCGGGGTTTCGTCGCACGGTGCCAAGTTATCCCCGTCGCCCGATCGGTGCATGCTTGTCTCAGGATCTAGATCAGAACGTGACCGGGCGATAGCGTTCGGTACGGACTAACGTCGGCCTGGTGTACGTCGACTCCGAAGTCAGCCGCCTGCGCACCGTCCTGCTCCATCGACCGGGAAAAGAGCTGGCCAGGCTCACGCCGCGGAACAGTGGCTCACTGCTCTTCGACGGCATCCCCTGGGTCGGCCGCGCTCAGGAAGAGCATGATCAGTTCGCCGAGGCACTCCGCTCCCGTGGCGTCGAAGTGCTCTATCTCTCTCAGTTGCTCGCCGAGACCCTCGCCGTGCCGCAGGCGCGGGCCGAGCTGACCGCCGGTGTCCTCGCCGATCGACGGCTGGGCGACGGCCTGCGCGCCGGGATCGCGGACTATCTCGCCGATCAGCCTCCGGAGCGGCTGGCCGAGGTGCTCGTCGCCGGCCTGTCCCACGAGGAGGTGAAGCCGGCCGGGGGCAGCCTGGTCTACGAGATGCTCCTGCCGAACGATTTCCTCATCGACCCGCTGCCGAACCTGCTCTTCACCCGGGACTCGTCGGTCTGGGTCCGTGACCGCGTGGCCGTGACCAGCCTCGCGATGCCGGCACGGCGCCGGGAGACCACGCTCACCCACGCGGTGTACCGCTTCCATCCGCGTTTCGCCGGCGCCGACCTGCTCTACGACCCGGCGCTCGAGCACGTCGAGGGCGGTGACGTGCTCGTGCTGGCGCCGTCCGTGCTGGCGATCGGCGTCGGCGAGCGGACCACTCCGGCCGGCGCCGAGCGGCTGGCCCGCCGGGTGCTGGCGGCCGGGCTCGCGCACACCGTCCTGGCCGTGCCGATCGCGCAGGAGCGCGCCACGATGCACCTGGACACGGTCTGCACGATGGTCGACGTCGATGCGGTCGTCATGTACCCCAACGTCGCCGACACCTTGCAGGCCTGGACGATCAGCGCCGGCGACGATCAAGATCATTTGCGGGTACGGCCTCCGCGCCCGTTCCTGGAAGCCGCGGCCGAGGCGATGGGCATCGAGCGGCTGCGCGTCATCGACACCGGCCTGGACCCGGTCACAGCCGAACGTGAGCAGTGGGACGACGGCAACAACACGCTCGCCCTCGCCCCCCGGCTCTGCGTGGCCTACGAGCGCAACGTCGAGACGAACGCCCAGTTGGAGCACGCCGGCATCGAGGTGATCGCCATCCGCGGCTCGGAGCTCGGCAGCGGCCGTGGCGGCCCACGCTGCATGAGCTGCCCCGTGCAGCGCGACCCCCTGCCCCGCTGAACCGGACAGGGAGGTCAGGATCGGCGTGACTCTCGCGGCACTGACCGGCCGGCTCGAGTGTGTCGGCGGGTTTGCTGCCCGGACCGTGCCCACCCACGGAGGCCGCCCTGGAGGGCTGAGCGTTCTGGGCGCCCTGCGCCCTGCTCAGCCCGGAAGGGCCCCCGCGGGAGCGACGATCTGGACCACAGCGGAGACAGGCAATGAAGATCTTGAAGTTGATCTTCAGCGGAGCGTCAGCTGGCGTCCGATGAGGCCCTGCTTGGCGCGGCGGCCGGCGGCGTCGAGCGGCTCGGTGATCGCCAGCGTGTCCTGGTAGCGCTTGGCGAAGTCGGCCAGCGGCGCCTCCCAGTCCGCGGCCTCCGGCTCACCCGGAATGTCCCAGACCGGCACCAGCAAGCCGTGCGCGCGGAACATGCCGGCGAACTTGGTGTCGTCGCGCAGCACCAGCTCACCGGCGGCGGAGAGCCGGGCCAGAGCGTCCAGCGCCTGGTCCTCGCCCTCGCTGAGCACCCAGCGGACGTGCCCCTTGTCCGGCGCGATCCGGCACCAGTAGGCGGCCTTCGCGGCGGCCAGGCGCACGGTCGGGTAGATCGAGGCGTTCGCCCGCTCCAGTGACGCCTTCACGCTGGCGTCCTGCAGCTGGTCGGTGTCCAGCCAGTACTCGAAGCCGTCCTGCATGGTGATCTCGAGCGGGCCGTCGACCAGCACGTCCTGCAGGCGCGGGCCCTCACCGGGCAGCGCCGGCACCGAGACCGGGTCGCCGGGCGTGGTCCGCAGGCCGGCGAGGATGGCGACGGCCAGGTCGCGGGAGACGTCACCGGACTGGACATGCCGCTGCAGGCCGATGAAGACCTGCCCGTCGCGGCGCGACATCGCCGGCCAGGCCATCGGGAGCACCGTGGAGAGGGTGACGGGGCGGTCGCCGAACTCCTCGATGATCTCCGGCTTGAGGGTCAGCTTGGCCGAGGCGGCCGGGACCAGCTCACGCAGCGCGACCCACTCGGGCTCGTCGGTGAGACCCTCGAACGGGCGGGCGACGAAGATGTCGCGCACCTTGGTCTTGGGCTCGGACTGGGACTTACGACGCTTGCTCACGAGGGACCAGCGTAGGCGGTGCCCATCGGAAACCCGTGACGTGGGCCACCTAGGCGCGGCGGAGCCGGACCTCGGCGACCGTGCCGCCGCCCTCGCGGGGACGCAGCGAGACCCAGCCGTGCTGGCGCTCGACCATGCGTCGCACCAGGTAGAGGCCGAGGCCGGCGCCCGGGTGGTGGTGCCGGTCGCCGCCGTCGGCCTGCCAGTAGCGTTCGAACGCGCGCTCGACGTGCTCGGGCGCGATGCCGGCGCCCCGGTCGGACACGCGGAAGCGCAGCGTGTCGTCGTCGGTGCCGGCGCAGAGCTCGACGACGGTGTCCGCCGGTGAGTACTTCTCCGCGTTCGTCATCAGCTCGGTGAGAATCATGACGATCGAATCCCGATTCCCGTACGCCTTCGGCAGGTCCCCCGGCATGTGGGCGAGCTTCAACCGCCGTCGCAGGTCGGCCGGCAGTTCCTCGGTCGCCGCCCGCAACGCCTCGACCAGGTCGAACGGCCCGGCCGGGGCGGAGCCGAGCACCCCGTCGCTGGCCGCCGAGAGCAGCCGGTCGACGAGCCGGGCCAGCTCGCCGGCGCGGTTCCCGATGACCCGCACGGCCTCGCGGCGACCGGGTTCGCCGAGCGTCTCCCAGTGGTTGGTGAGCGTGTCCGCGTACCCCTTGATCACGGTGACCGGGGTACGAAGCTCATGGCTGGTGACCGCCACCCAGAGGTCGCGGTCGGCGTGCGCGGGGGCGGTCACCGGGTGCACCGGCAGGCCCGTGCCCATCCCGTAGAGCCGGCCGATCTGCGCGGCGAGCAGTTCCAGCACGGTGTGGTGTTCCGCCCCGGGCTCGCCTGCGTCGGCGCCGAAGTAGACGTGCAACGACCCGGCGAACGTGCCACCGGCCTCGCATCGCGCGCCCAGCATGTGCCGCAGGTCGCCGCCCTCGATCTGGCGGGCGAACTCGTCGTTCACCGAGTTGAGCGACACCAGCAGGGTGCGGCCGGGCACTTGGAGGGGGCGTTCGACGCGGCGGCCGATGGCCGGCTCGCACACCCCGGTGGCGGCGATGATCCGGCCGTGGCCGTCCGAATATTCCGCGAAGCCGGCCCCGCGCGCCCCGAGCACCTCCTGCGCGAGCAGGACCAGTTGCTGCAGCACGGGCAGGCCGGACTCGCCGGCGTTGACGCGGTCGAGGACCGCGATCTGACCCCGGGTCAGCGCTGGGTAGTCGGGACTTTCCGGCATGTCTGCGAGTCTGCCTCGCCCCTCAGTGTTCGGCAGCTGTGACCACGGTCACAGATGCGCAAGGCGGTCCAGGACGAACTTCGGCCGGTCGCTGATCACGCCGTCCACCTGATGGCGGAGCACCATCTCCACGTCCTCCGGCTCGTTGACGGTCCACACGTACGTCCGGTGGCCGGCCGCGCGTATCGCCTGCACCAGCCCCGGCCGGTTGCGGATCAGCTCGACGCTCGGGCCGGCGATCCGCGCCCCGAACGGCAGGCGGGCCTTCCCGGCCATCGGCGGCAACAGCTCCATCAGGTAGACGGTCGGCACGCCGGGCGCCTGGGCGCGGATGCGTCGCAGGGCGAGCGCCGCGAAGGACATCACCGTCACCTGTACGGGATCGTCCGGCTTCGGCTCGGCCAGCCCGAACCGCCGGAGCATCTTGACGAGCCGCCGCTCCACCTCGGCCCCGTACACCGAAGGGTGTTTGGTCTCGATCAGCAGACGCACCCGGCGACCGCAGCCGCGCACCGCCTCCAGCAGCCGCTCCAGGGTGAGCAGGCGGCTCAGGTCGGAGGGCTCCTCGTCCCCCGGGTAACCGGGGTGCCAGGAGCCGTAGTTGAACTCGTCGAGCTGCGCGAGGGTGCGCCGGCTGACCAGGCCCCGGCCGTTGCTGGTGCGGCTCAGGTTCCGGTCGTGGACACAGACGAGGTGCCCGTCCCGGGTGAGCCGCACATCGCACTCCAAGCCGTCCACACCTTCTTCGAGGGCGCGAAGGTACGCCCCGAGGGTGTGCTCGGGCAGCGCGTCAGCACCCCCACGGTGTGCGAAGACGAGTGGCCGGTAGCCGGTCACAGCACCCGCGCCGGTTGCCCGTCCTCGCTGACCATCTCCTTGCCGGCGGCGGCCCACGACTTCATCCCGCCGTCGAGGTTGCGCACGTTGTCCCAGCCGTTGTTCATCAGATAGTTCACCACCTGGCCGGAGCGCCCGCCGGCGCGGCAGATCACCACGACCTCGCCGTCGGTGGGCACCTCGGCCATCCGGGCCGGGACCTCCATCATCGGGAGGTGGTGGGCGCCGGGGGCGTGGCCGCCGGTCCACTCGTCCGGCTCGCGGACGTCGAGAAGGTAGGCGCCGGGGCCGACCTGATCGGGGGTAACGCTGGGTACCTGAGGTCCGAACACGGCTCCCAGCGTACGACCCCGGCCTCGGTCAGGACTTCTTGACCGGGTTCGCGGCCAGCCACTGCGACATCGTGTCGGCCTTGACCGCCTTGAACAGGGCCAGCGCCTTCTCCCGGTCGGAGACCACCACGGACTGGCCGCCGATCGTCTCGCTGCCCTTGTTCGGCGTGGTCAGGAACGTCAGGTTCTCCCCGCGCAGGTTCCGGAACTGCAACACCATGTCCTTGAGCGAGAACTCCTGGTCGACGGTGACCGCCTTGGCGACCGCGTTGAGGAAGTCGTCGAGCTTGCCCGGGCTGGTCAGCGTGCCGCTGCTGGCCGCCTTGTCCATCAGCGCCTTGAGGAACTCCTGCTGGTGCTGCATGCGGGCGAAGTCACCGCGGGCGAACTGATAGCGCTGACGCACCCAGTCCAGGGCCTGAGCCCCGTTCATGTGCATCATGCCCTTCTTGAACACCCGGTGCGGCGGGTGGATCGACGTGATCGTCTGGTCCACCTTCAGGTCGACACCGCCGAGCGCGTCGGTGACCTCCTTGAAACCGCCGAAGTCGATCGCCATCACGTTGTCGATCTTCACGTCGGTCAGGCACTCGACGGTGTGCACCGCGCGGGGCAGGCCGCCGAAGGAGAAGGACGCGTTGATCTTGGCGCGGGAGCCGTCGGTGCAGGCCGCGTCGTTGCTGCGCGGCACGACCACCCACAGGTCCCGCGGGATCGAGATGAGCTGCGCGCTCTTGTGGTCGGCCGGCACGTGCATGACCATCAGCGTGTCCGCGCGCCACCCGGTGGCGTCGTCGTCCTTGGTGTCCGGGTCGCGCGAGTCGCTGCCGACCAGCAGGATGTTGACGGCGCCGTCGACCGCCTTGGCCGGCCGGTCCGCGCTGAGCCCGGAGAACGCGTTGGTGCGCTTGAGATCCTTGTCGATCCCGCTCACGTAGTTGAACGCGAAGATGCCACCGGCGATGGCCAGGATCAGCACCACGCCACCGGCGACGAGGGCGATGCGGCCCCAGCGCGGGCGGACCCGCGGGCCGTTGCCCGGACCCTTGCCGTAGGTGTGTCCCCGGTCGCCTGGTCCCGCAGACCGGCCGGAAGCCGGCCCGGACGGCGGGACGGAGGCCCGTCCGGAGGAGTTGCCGCTGGGAGAGGTGGTCGCAGACATGAGACCACATTAGGTCGGAATGACCCCTGATCCGGTGTGCGGCGAGTGGTGCGGCACGAAGGTGGGAGAAGCCGGGTTTTGGGCCCGGACCGGCGCGGCGACGACACCGGCCCGGGTTTGTGCGGGGAAGGATCAGTGGGCGCCGTGACCGGTCAGGGACCGGACCTCGAGCTCGGCGTACTTCTCGGCGTCGGTCTCCTTGGTGAGCACGGTGCCCAGCCAGCCGAAGAAGAAGCCCAGCGGGATCGAGATGATGCCGGGGTTGGACAGCGGGAACCAGTGCCAGTCGTCGTGCGGGAACATCGCGGTGGCCGAGCCGGACACCACCGGCGAGAAGAAGACCAGGATCACCGCGGAGAGCAGGCCGCCGTAGATCGACCAGAGCGCGCCCGAGGTGTTGAACCGCTTCCAGAACAGGCTGTAGAGGATCGCCGGCAGGTTCGCCGAGGCGGCCACCGCGAAGGCGAGCGCGACCAGGAACGCCACGTTCAGGCTCTGCGCGAAGATCGACAGGGCGATCGCGATCGCGCCGATCCCCAGGGCGGAGATCCGGGCGACGTTGACCTCGTTGCGCTCGGACGCCTGACCCTTCTTGATCACGCTGGCGTAGAAGTCGTGCGCGATGCTCGACGACGACGCCAGGGTCAGGCCGGCCACCACCGCGAGGATCGTGGCGAACGCGACCGCCGCGATGATCGCCAGCAGCACCGCGCCGCCGGTCTCCCCACCCAGGTAGTCGATGCCCAGCTTCTGCGCCAGCTGCGGCGCGGCCGTGTTGCCGGCCTTGTCCTGCGCGGTGATCGCCTTGCCGCCCACCAGAGCCGCCGCGCCGAAGCCCAGGGCCAGGGTGAACAGGTAGAAGACGCCGATGATGCCGATCGCCCAGAGCACGCTCTTGCGGGCGATGCGAGCCGTCGGCACCGTGTAGAACCGGGTCAGGATGTGCGGCAGACCGGCCGTGCCCAGCACCAGCGCGAGGCCGAGCGAGAGCAGGTCCATCTTGCTGTAGAACGTCTTCGTCGCGTCGCCGGCCGTCTCCACGCCGTAACGCAGCCCGGGTTCCAGGAACGCGGCTCCCTTGCCGGACTGCGCGGCCGCGTCACCGAGCAGCGTCGACAGGTTGAACTTGTAGTGGGCGAGCACCATGATCGTCATCACCAGGGCGCCGGTCATCAGCATGAACGCCTTGACGATCTGGACGTACGTGGTGCCCTTCATGCCGCCGACGACCACGTAGACGATCATCAGCGCGCCGACCAGGATGATCGTGAACACCTTGGCGGTGGCCGCGTCCATGCCCAGGAACTTCTGGTCCGCGGTGATCCCGAGCAGCAGCGAGACGAGCGCGCCGGCGCCGACCATCTGCGCGATCAGGTAGAAGATCGACACCACGACGGTGGAGACCGAGGCGGCCGTACGCACCGGGCGCTGACGCATCCGGAACGCCAGCACGTCGGCCATCGTGTACCGGCCCGAGTTGCGCAGGAACTCCGCGACCAGCAGCAGCGCCACCAGCCAGGCGACCAGGAAGCCGATCGAGTAGAGGAAACCGTCGTAGCCGTAGAGCGCGATCAGGCCGGCGATGCCGAGGAACGACGCCGCCGACATGTAGTCGCCGCCGATCGCCATGCCGTTCTGGAAGCCGGAGAACTGGCGCCCACCGGCGTAGAAGTCGGTCGCCGTCTTGGTCTGCCGGCTCGCCCAGATCGTGATGCCCAGGGTGATCGCCACGAAGATCAGGAACAGCGTGATGGTCAGCGTGCGTGAGGTGCTGGACGAGGCTTCGGCCGCGAGGAACATCAGCGCACGCTCCCCTCTTCACTGGCCGTGGTGGTGGAGCGGGTGTCGCCGTCGATGCTGTTGTAGATGTCGTCCGCGAGCGGGTCGACCTTCTGCGCGGCGAACCGCGAGTAGTACCAGGCGATCACGAACGTCGAGACGAACTGCAGCAGACCGAGGAGCAGGCCGACGTTGATGTTGCCGACCAGCTTGATCGCCATGAAGTCCCGCGCGTACGCGGTGAGCAGGACGTACAGCGCGTACCAGAGGATGAACGCGATGGTCGTCGGGAAGATGAACCTGCGAAGGGTATGGCGCAGCCAACTGAATTCGTCGGAGTTCTGCACCTCGAGATACTTCTCGGGGGTGGCCGGCACGGTGTCACCACCTTCGTTTGCGGGCGGACTTTTCCGGGACCGTACGAAGGAAAGCCGCCCGCCCCGCGCCACCGGTCGGCGTCTGCGCTGAGTGGCGGTCTGACTGCGCTCAGCGGTCGAGTTCGGCGTACCGGCCACGGAAGTGGACGAGCGGCGCCGTCGCGGTATCCAACTGAACCGATGCGATGACGCCCTCGACCAGCAGCGCCCAGCCGCACGGCCGGCTGGTGTCGAGGGTGCAGCCGACCCACGCGCCGGCGTGCGCGGGCACCGGCCCGTACGGCGTCTCCCGCCACTCCCCGGTGGCGAACAGTCCACCCGGTGACGGCATCAGCCCGGCGAACCGGTCGGCGAGTTGCCGGTCGGCCGGTGTCAGCGGGGTCATCGCGAACCGGCCGGCCTGCGACACCGCGTCCCAGAAGTCGCTCTCCTCGTCGATCAGCCCGAGCACCCGCCCCGGATCCCCGTCGGCGACCAGGGTGGACGAGACGGTCAGGCCGGACGGCCCCGGTGTGGTCCAGAGCGTCACCGGGGACGCCAGCCGTCCGCGCAGCCGGCGCACCGGCGACTTCTCCCCATCGGGAACGGCGAACGGATCGGTGGAGTGGATCGTCATACGAACATTCTCCCGATTACAGATCGTGCACGCGCCTATCACTTTTAATTGATCAACGGCTATTTTCTTCTGGGGACCTTCGGCGGGAAGGGGACGGCGCATGCCCCAGGTGGTGTTGCGGCCGGGCGACGTCGTTCACGTCGGGGCCGACGCGAGTGTGCAGTTCTCCGGCGACCGGGCGCTGACCTTCCGGATCATCCGGGTCGACCCGCGGGTGACTTACGACGGCTGGATCTGGCTGGACGGATACGTGGTCGGGCCGGCCGGGAACGCGTTGCAGAGGCGGCGCATCTTCGTCCGGCAGGAGGGGTTGCGGCCGATCCGGGCGAGCCGGATTCCCGCGCCGCGCAACGGCGGGCCCCGCACGGTCAATCGCCCGTAGCCCCGATAGAACCCGCATTGTCCCTCGAAAGTGGACAATGCGGGGGATGTCCGTGCATTACACATTCTGTGTAATGTCGTACAGGGGTGCGGCGAAATGGCGGACGACCTGCCACGTGCAGGTGAGGTGTTTCACGTCGGGGCCGCCGCGAGCGTTCAGTTCGCGGGCAATCGCGCGTTGACGTTCCGCGTGATTCGTGTCGATTCGAGGCCTACCTATGCGGGTTGGCTGTGGATCGACGGATATGTGTTGGGACCGTCCGGGGAGGCAACGGAACGGCGGCTGATTTTCGTACGCCGGGATGGTCTTCGAAGAATGCGGTGACCAGGTTCTGCTGTGCGAATCGCGGGGCTGAAGCCGCAAAAAAGCTAGCGGGCGGTGACCGCGGCGAGCACTTCCGGCATGCGGCGATCCAGCATGTCCCCGGCAATTCCGGCGCCGATCAGGTACGCCGCGACGCCGTAACCGAGGCCGATCGGCAACCCCGCCCAGGTCCAGGCCGGGCCGAGCATCGAACCGGCGAGCACGACCGGCAGCGCCCCGATCATGCCGCCCAGCATGCCGGCGATGCTCGGCAGCCCCTTGGCCAGGCCGGCGCCGGAGGAGACCGCGAACGGCCCGGTCGACTCGGGCAGGGCGTAGGCGCCACGGACCGAGATCGGCAGCAGCACCGCCAGCCCGGTGCCGTAGACCGCGAGCAGCGTGCCGAGCTGCGCCGGGATCGCGGCCGGCTCGCCGGAGAGCAGCCCGGCCACCGTCGCCACGACCACCAGCAGCGGAAGCGTGATCAGCGCGTGAGCCGTCACCCGCGAGTGGATCTCCAGTCGGCCGGGGATCCCGATCGCGACGTTGGTGGCGTAGGCGCTGCCGTCGTACCCGAACTGGTTGGCCAGCGCGACCGGAGCGATCGCGCCGACGATGAACGCCAGCGGGCCGGCCACCCCCGAGCCCGGCCCGAACGTCGAGGCCAGCGGCAGGAACAGCCCGGCCATCAGCATCGCGACCACGCCGGCGCGACGACGGTTCTCCCGCCACCAGTACCGCGTCTCGCGGGCGACCAGCGCGCCGAACCGGGTGCGCGGCCACCAGCGGAACATCAGCTGGTCGACCGGGGTGCGATCGACGCGTGCGGCCATCCGGCGCCCGCCCGATGTGGACAAACCGGTCATCGCTCGTTCCAGCGTCCGGCTCCACCACAGCAGCAGGCCGCCGACGGCGGCAAGACCGATCAACAGCTTCAGCGGTACGGCCCAGCCCCGCCCCGCCGCCACGTCCAGCCCCATCGAGTACGGCGCACCGAGCGGGGTCCACCCGACGACCTCGGCGATCCCGGCGACGCTGTCCCAGTCGGCCCGGTCCAGCAGCCCCAGCAGCAGCAACTGCAGTGGCCCGACCGACGCGGCCACCACGGCCAGCATGATCGTCGCCAGGTCGCGCGCCCGCCGAGACCGCAGCGCGGTGGCGAACGCGCTGGTCACCGCCCGGCTCAGCAGCACACAGAGCAGCAGGCCGCCGAGCACGCCGACGGCCTGCGCCGGCGCGGCGAGCGGCCCGCCGAGCCGGGCCGCGGTGTCCACCGTCCCGGCCGTGGCCGCGAGTGTGGCCAGCGCCGGCAGCCCGACCAGCGCGGACGTGGCGAGCCCGGCCATCAGCGTGCGGCGGCGCAGCGGCAGCAGCGCGAACCGGGCCGGATCCAGGGTCTCGTCGACCCCGAAGAAGAGCAGCGGCAGGAAGAGCCAGCCGAGCACCAGCAGCGCACCGCCGAACGGCAGCAGGATCTCGGCGGCGTGCGGTGCGTCCAGCAGCCCGGGCAGCGCGAACCCGGCGTACCCGAGGACGGCGAGAATCGTCGCGGCGAACGCACCGGCGACGAAGAGCGCCACCCGGCCCGGGCGGCCGCGCAGGCCGTTCGCGGTGAGGCGGAGCTTGAGCCGGACGAACGGCCACACGCTCACAGCCACGCCAGCTCCGACCCGGTCGCCACCCGGCCGCCGACCACCTGCACGAAAACGTCCTGCAACGAGCGGCCGGCGCGGACCGTGTCCATCGGGCCCTGCAACCGCAGCACGCCGTCGGACATGATCGCGACGTGTGAGCAGAGCCGCTCGACGACCTCCAGCACGTGACTGGAGAAGATCACCGTGCCGCCGCCGGCCACGTACCGCTGCAGGATGTCCCGGATCAGCGCGGCCGACACCGGGTCGACGGCCTCGAACGGCTCGTCCAGCACCAGCAGCCGGGGCGCGTGCAGCAGGGCACAGGCCAGACCGATCTTCTTCTTCATGCCGGCTGAGTAGTCGATCACCAGGGTGCGGTTGCCGACGCCGAGCTCGAGGACGTCGAGCAGGTCACGGGCGCGCTGGTCGACGACGGCGGGCGGCATGCCCCGGAGCAGGCCCTGGTACGCCAGCAACTCGGGGCCGCTCAGGCGCTCGAACATGCGCATCGCGTCGGGGAGGACGCCGACCAGCGATTTCGCCTCGATCGGGGACTGCCAGACGTCGTACCCCAATAGGAAGGCCTGACCGGCATCGGGCCGCAGCAGGCCGACGGCCATGGAGAGGGTGGTGGTCTTGCCGGCGCCGTTGGGGCCGAGCAGGCCGAAGAACGAGCCGGCCGGAACGTCCAGGCTGACGCCGGCCACGGCGAGTTTCGTGTCGAAGTGCTTGACCAACCCGCGCAACGCCATCGCTGCGGCCGGCTCGTCCGTTCGTGGTGCCGGCACCGTCATGCTCTGCAACCTAGTCGGGCACAGGGGCCGGGACCAGACCGTTCACCTGCGCCGGCCGGCGTTATGGCTGCCCGGGCACGCTGACCTGCCGGTTCGGCCGATAAACGCCGCTTTCCACAATGGAGGAATTGTCGCCAATAGGCCGAGGTAATTGACATTTCTGATGCGGGTGTAGCCATTCTCACAGCCGCGCTTCGCCGAGTTGCTGACCCGGCGGTGATTGGCGCAAGATCTGGCGCGGTCGCCCGAAATCTGCTGATTACTTGCTGCGTCACGGAAATAGGCGGAGCTTTTCGCGGCGCACGAACGGGCCCGGGTGTTCCGCGGCAGAACGGGGGAAACGCGAAAGACCCGGGCCCGATCACGTCAGCGCGGTTCAGCCGACCTTTTCGATCACCGCGCGCCGGACGAGGAACTTGCCGGCCTCACGGACCTGCTCGAACGCGGAGTTGTTGAGAAGCACGCAGCTGCCCGAGGTGGTCTGCACGGTCACGGTGATGCTCTTGTTGTTGTCCAGATTCGTGACCTTGAGCTTCGTCCCGATCGGGAACGTGCCGCTGGACGCGAACGGCGCGCCCGCCTCGCCGGAGAGGGTCACGGTCGAGCCCTTGCACACCACCTCGCCGGCGCCGGTCCCGTTCGCGGCCCCATTGTTACCGGCCGCTGGTGGCGTGGTCGCGGCCTTGGTCGGGGCGGTGGTCGCGGCCTTGGCCGGAGCGGTCGTCGCCGGCTTGGTCGCGGCCGGCGGCGCGGCGATGTTCGTGGTGCAGCCCGCCTGCTGACGCTGCAGGTTGATCAGGTCGACCACGGCCTGCCGGTTCGCCAGCACCGCGTCGGTCTGCGCGTTGGGGTGCGCCCGCTGGTCGGCCATGAAGGAGAGGGTCTCGCGCAGCGAGTTGTCGAGCCCGTCACAGGTGGTGGACGCGTTGCTCATCCCGGTGCCGACGGCGATCCCGCCACCGGCGAGGGCGGCGATCGCCACCCCGATCGCGATCTTGCGGTTGCGTCCGCTGAGTCCGCTGCCGGGCCGCTTGTATGCACTGCTGCGTGATCTCCTCATGCCCGTGTTTACGGATCGCCGATCAGGTGCGGTTGACGGCCGTACCTTAAAGATCCTTAAATGCGTCAGGACCTCAGCGACTCGGGTGCGTGCAGGCGCAGCATCGTCGCACCGACGTCGGCCGGCACACGACGGCTGGTCAGCAGCGATACCACCACCATGACGAAGAACGCGAGCGGCACGGTCCAAGCCGCCGGCTGCGCGACGAACTCGGCCAGGTTGCTCGGCAGATCCGCGCCGAGCACGGTGACGAAGACGGCCACCACCGCGGATCCGCCGCCGACCAGGATGCCCGCGATGGCACCGGCGTCGGTCAGCTTGCGCCACCAGATCCCCAGCACGAGCAGGGGGCAGAAGCTCGACGCGGCCACCGCGAAAGCCAGCCCCACCACCCGGGACACGTCCATGTCGGACACGAAGACCGCCATCGTCGTCGGTACGCCCGCCGCCAGCACCGTGGCCACCCGGAAGTCGCGCACCGAGCCGGACCGTCCGGGCGGCAGCACATCGGTGAAGATCACCCCGGCGATGCTGGTCAGCAGGCCCGACGAGGTGGACAGGAACGCGGCCAGCGCACCCGCGGTGACCAGGGCGCCGAGCAGCCGCCCGAGATGCCCGCCACCCAGGGCGGCCTCCGGGAGCAGCAGCACGACGGCGTCGGTCCGGCCGGTCATCAGCAGCTGAGGGGTGTAGATGCGCCCGAGAACGCCGTACAACGTGGGAAGGAGATAGAACAGGCCGACCATGGCCAGCACGACGAGGGTGGTGCGCCGAGCCGACGCGCCGTCCGGGTTCGTGTAGAACCGCACCAGCACGTGCGGCAGCCCCATCGTTCCCAGAAACGTGGCCAGGATCAGGGAGTACGTGCCGAACAGGCCCGACTCGCCACCCGGTTGCAGCCAGTCCGCGCCGAACGTCGCGTCGACCGTGCTCACCTTCGGCACCGGGTCACCGGCCGCGAAGTGCACCGTCTCGCCGGCGTGCACCGGGCCGACCCCGTCCAGCACCGCGTCCTTCTCGAACACCACGCTGGTCGCCGCGTGGAACACCGCACCGGCCGGTGGCGTCACCGCGGGACGGCCGTCGGACTGCCACTGGAAGATCAGGAACAGGATCGGCACGGCCAGCGCGGTCAGTTTCAGCCAGTACTGGAACGCCTGCACGAAAGTGATCGCGCGCATCCCGCCGAACGCCACATTCGCGGTCACCACGATGCCGACCAGAAGAGCACCCCAGGCGTACGACCCACCCGTGACCGTGGCGAACGTCAGCCCCGCCCCCTGCAACTGCGGCAGCAGGTAGAGCGCGCCGATGAACAGCACGAACGCGGTGGCGAGCCGGCGCAACCGGGTCGACCGCAGTCGCACCTCGCAGAAGTCGGGCAGCGTGAACGCCCCCGACCGGCGCAGCGGGGCAGCCACGAAGAGCAGCAGCGCCAGGTAACCGGCGGCGAACCCGACCGGGTACCAGAGCACCTCGGCGCCGTAACGCAGCACCAGACCGGCCACACCCAGGAACGACGCCGCCGACAGGTACTCGCCGCTGATCGCGGCCGCGTTCCACGACGGGCTGACACTGCGGGAGGCGACCAGGAAATCCGAGGTGGTGCGGGCGAACCGCAGACCGTAGACCCCGATCGCGATCGTCACCAGGACGACCACGACCAGGCCCGGGACCAGGTACGGGTTCATCGCTCGGGACGACGGATCACGGCGGCGAAATCCTGCTCGTTGCGTTCGGCCCAATGCACGTAGGCCACTCCGACCAGCACCAGGAACGGGAACGACAGCACGCCGAGCAGCAGCCACGGCAGGTGCATCCCGAAGACCTTGAACCCGCCGACCGCCGGAGCGACCGCGAACAGCAGCGGCAGCGCCCCCAGCCCGGCCAGCACCACCAGCGACAGCCGCAACGCGAGCGCCAACTGGGCCCGGACCAGGCCTTTCACCAGAGCTTCACTGATCGGGGTCTGGTCGGCGAGGTCGGTGCGGGCCGGATCGGCCGGACGGCGGTGGGCGGTGGCTTCGCCCAGCACCACCCGGGTACGCGGAGGCGGCGGATTGTCGGCCATGTCCGGCAGTCTCGCCGTCACGGCCCGAATGTCAAGAGCTGACTGACTTCACAGCGGTAGACGTACGTGGATGTGACAGCCGCGTCGCTCGGACGGCTCGACCACGGCGATCGTTCCGTTGTGGAGCTGCACCACCCAGCGCGCGATGGCCAGGCCCAGGCCGGTGCCGCCGCCGGTCGGCCGCTCACCACGGGTGAACCGCTCGAAGACCCGCTCCCGGTCCGCCACCGGAATGCCGTCGCCCTGATCGGTGACGACGAGCAGCACATGCTCGTCGCGGCGCTCGGCCCGCAACGTGACCAGGCCGCCCGGCGGGCTGTGCCGGGTCGCGTTGTCCAGCAGGTTCGCGAAGACCTGGTGCAGGCGCTCGCGGTCGCCGGGAAGCACCAGGGCGGGGGCGGCGATGTCGAACCGTACGTCCTGGCCGATGCCGTCGGCGTTGACCTTCGCCTCCCGGGCCACCTCGTCCAGGAACTCCGGGACGTCGATCAGCTCACGCCGCATCGGCACCACCCCGGCGTCCAGGCGCGACAGATCCAGCAGGTCAGCGACAAGCCGGCTGAGCCGCTCGGTCTGGATCAGAGCGGTGCGCATCGTCTCCGGATCGGTGTCGGCCACCCCGTCGACGATGTTCTCCAGCAGGCCGCGAAGAGCGGTGATCGGCGTACGGAGTTCGTGCGACACGTTCGCGATCAGCTCGCGCCGCCGCCGGTCCGCGGCAGCCAGATCCGCGGCCATCTGATTGAAGGCCTCGGCCAGCTCACCGACCTCGTCCTGGGAACGGGTCTCGATCCGATGGGTGTAGTCGCCGCGGGCCATCTGCCGGGCCGCGACCGTCATCTCGCGCAACGGAATCGTCGCGCCATGCGCCATCACCTGCAGTGTGACCAGGCCCAGCGCGGCTGCGATCCCGATCCACAGCACGTCGACGCGGTAGAAGTCGATGCTCCACAGGAAGACCAGCAGACCGATCCCGCCCGCGAACCCGAGCGCCAGCGACAGCTTCGCCTTGATCGACCGCACCGGGTCCAGGGGACGCGGCAGCCACCGGAACAACTTCGCGGCCACCTCGTGGACGTTCATCGATCAACTTCCAGGGCATAACCCACCCCATGGACGGTACGGATGAGGTCCGCCCCCAGCTTGCGCCGCAGCCCCTTGATGTGACTGTCGACCGTACGGGTGCCCGACGCGTCCGCCCAGCCCCACACCTCGGCCAGCAGCCGCTCCCGGGGCAGCACCGTGCGCGGCGCCCGGGCCAGGTGAACCAGCAGGTCGAACTCGGTCGGCGTGAGATGCTTCTCCGCCCCGGCCCGCAGCACCCGCCGCTCGGCCTGATTGATCTCCAAGTCCCCGAGGCGGAGCGTCGGCGGACCGGCCTTCGGCGCCACCGCCACCTTGTTCACCCGGCGCAGCAGGGCATGGACGCGGGCCGCCAGCTCCCGCATCGAGAACGGCTTGGCCATGTAGTCGTCGGCGCCGACCGCGAGCCCGACCAGCAGATCCGTCTCCTCACCGCGGGCCGTCAGCATCAGCACCGGGGTCGGCCGTTCCGCCTGGATGCGGCGGCACACCTCGAGGCCGTCGAAGCCGGGCAGCATGACGTCCAGCACGATCGCGTCGGGCGGGTCCTGCCGGGCCGACTCGACCGCACTCGGCCCGTCCCCGACGACCTGGACCAGGAAGCCCTCGGCTCGCAGCCGGGCGGCCACGGCGTCGGCGATGGCCCGGTCGTCCTCCACGACGAGAACTCGCCGCTCCGCCGTCGTCTCCATCGTCGCCCCTTCGCGGTCCTTGCGGCCGTTGCGGTGGGCCGCTGCCCCTCGCCGTCCTTGCGGTTGGCCGCCGTCCCTTGCCGTTGGCCGCCGCCCCTGTGGTTGGCCGCCGTGCCTTGTGGTTGGCCGCCGTGCCTCGTGGATGGTCACCGCGCCTCGGGTCGGCCGCCGTGCTGACATGCCCAGCCTGCCGCATTGCCGCGCGACGCCGGTCGGTGCGCCCCCGTGACTCACCGGCCCGCGTCGTGCAGGCAGCAGCTTATTGATCGGTCGCGGAGGGCTTGGGGTCGAAATGTGAACGAACTGTGGAGATGATCGCGGGATGCCGTACACCGTCGAAGTCGAGCGGCGCTTCGAGGCCCGCCAAGGGCTGCAAGCCGCGGTCCGTTCCGCCCTGCCCGCCGGTGCGAGTGTTCCGGTCGTGCTCAGAGTCGGGATCACCTTCGACGACGAGCAGTTGACCGACCGGGGGTGGTTCTTAGAGGACGTCTGATTAACGTATTTTGTGGTGTTATGC
This sequence comes from Actinoplanes sp. NPDC020271, assembly GCF_044388125.1. Taxonomy (NCBI): domain Bacteria; kingdom Bacillati; phylum Actinomycetota; class Actinomycetes; order Micromonosporales; family Micromonosporaceae; genus Actinoplanes; species Actinoplanes sp. NPDC020271. Next base: position 55 of record NZ_JBIRWQ010000011.1, on the reverse strand, counting down.
GATTTGAGGGTCTCGCCAGGTTGGGGTGTTTTCGTCCGTCAGCCGGCGGGCGAGA
>NZ_JBIRWQ010000010.1:68917-304829 GCF_044388125.1 Actinoplanes sp. NPDC020271 | reverse complement strand
CCACGCGATACGACAAACTCGCCGTCCGCTACGAAGCCACCCTCACCATTGCCGCCATCAACCAGTGGCTCCGAGCGCTACGAAACACGGCCTAGCTCTCCCCGTTGACAGCGCCGCGCCGCTTTCCCCGTTGACAGCGCGGCACCGCTTTCCCCGTTCACAGCGCGGCACCGCTTTCCCCGTTGACAGCGCGGCACCGCTTTCCCCGTTGACAGCGCGGCACCGCTTTCCCCGTTCACAGCGCGGCACCGCTCTCCCCGTTCGCAGCGCAGCGCCGCAACGCCTGCGGCCCGCACGCCACCATGCGCGCTGCGGGCCTTTGGTCGCCCCGGCATGGGCGACCGGCAATTCCGGCCGCCCGCGCTATGCGCATCCCGCGGCACCCGTAGCGCTGTTACCGCGCAGCCCTCCATCACACCATGCAAACCCCGACACCTCATTGCCGTGGAGCCCGGCCGGACTGCCGGACTGCCGGGCTGCCGGGCTGCCGGGCCGCCGGGCTGCCGGGCTGCCGGGCTGCCGGGCTGCCGGGCTGCCGGGCTGCCGGACTGCCGGATCGGCCGACATCGGTGCTCGCCAGACGGGGGCAACGGCCCATCCCGCGGTGGACCCGGCGGAGGGCGTCCCGGTCGTGGTGGGCGCGGCTCAGTGCCGTACGCGCAAAGCGGTTTCTGGGGTCAAAGGGTCAGCTTCATCCCCACGTGCGAGGCGGTGAATCCGAGCCGCTCGTAGAAACGGTGTGCCGCGACGCGCTTGTTGTCCGAGGTCAGCTGGACCATCGCGCAGCCGCGGTTGCGGGCGCGCTCGATCGCCCAGCGCATCATCTGTGCGCCGAGCCCGTTGCCGCGCCGGCCGGAGTGGATCCGGACGGCTTCGACTTGCATCCGCCACGCGCCGCCGCGGCTCAACCCGGGCAGGTAGGTCAGCTGGCACGTCCCGACGACCACACCGTCCTCGACGGCGACGATCAGCTCGTTGTTCGGGTCGCTGTCGATCGCCTCGAACGCTTCCCGGATTGACGGCTCCACCTCGGCCGCCACCTCGCCGAACCCTCGCTCCTGCGTGAGCGCGTCGTCGGCCAGGAGGGCGAGCACAGCGGGGACGTCGTCTCGTTGAGCGATCCGGAATTCCATGGCCGCCAGTCTCGCAGCGGCGTTCCGGTGCCCCTCCGTCGCCCTCGAAGGGTTCCCGGGCCGCCTCGAACGGTCCTCGGGCGACCCCACCGGTTACCCGGGCCGGCTTCGGGCGGCTCTCCGTCGGGTATCGGGCCGCCTCCCGGCGTGCGGCCCCGAGCCTCTGTCAGCCCCGCTTCGAGCGACTCCGCCGCCGACTCCGCGCCTGGCTGCGCGGCGTTACTCGCTCAGGCACGATGACGTCATGAACGTGCTGCTCAGCGTGCCGCGGGCGGTCTACCGCGGAGTTATCTGGCTGGCCAACTCGCCTCGAACTCTGCTGCTCGCCTATCTGATCCTGATCGTGGTCTGCGGCGGTCTCTACTCCCGATTCGAGTCCCGGTCGCTCGGTGACTCCCTCTGGTGGGCGGTCGTCACCGCGTCCACCGTCGGTTACGGCGACATCTCTCCGTCGAGTTGGCCGGCCCGCATGCTGGCCGCGCTGCTGATCTCGGTCATGGTCCTGGTCGTGATCCCACTGATCACGGCGCACTTCGCGAGCAAGTTGATCGTCGACCACGACGCGTTCCGGCACGAGGAGCAGGAGGAGCTGAAAGCCAATTTGCGTCAGGTCCGCGCGCTGCTCGAGGAGATGGCCGCCCGCCAGGGCGTCACTTCGCCGGGCAGCGTAAACCCTCCTTCGGCACCGTCAGATCGATGAGGTAACCGTCGACCGCTTTCGCGATGCAGGCGGTCGACGGGTAGGCCGTGTGGCCCTCGCCCTCCCAGGTCAGCACGTGTCCGGTGCCGAGCATGCCGGCCAGGTGCGCGGTGTTCTCATACGGCGTGGCCGGGTCGCCGGTCGTCCCCACCACGAGGATCGGGGGTGCGCCGTTCGCCTTGCCGGCCGGATACGGATCCCGCTTACCCGGCCAATACGTACACGGGAGCATTCCCATCGCCAGCGGCGCCCCGAAGATCGGGTATTTCTTCCGCCACTCGCTCTGCAGCGCGCGCACCTGCTCGGCGGTCGGCGCGTCCTCGGTGTCCGCGCAGTTCACCGCGAGGTTGGCGTCGAAGAGGTTGGTGTAGGAGCCGTTGGCCTTGCGCTCGGAATACTGATCGGCCAGGTCCATGATCCCCTTGGCGTCGCCGTCGGCCAGGTCGGAGATCGCCTCGGCCAGGCTCGTCCAGCCGGTCTCGGTGTAAAGCGACGAGATCAACCCCACGAAGATCCAACCGGCGGTCACCTCGCGGCCGTCCCGATACTTCTGCGGGGATTTCTCGGCCTTGGCCAGGGCGTCGATGACCGCGCCGCGCGGGTCGGCCGAGATCGGGCACTTGGCGGCATTCGCCTTGCACCAGGTGGTGAAGTTGCCGAACGCCCGCTCGAAGCCTTTCGCCTGGGTCTCCGAGCCCTGGATGTAATCCTCGGTCGGGTCGATCGCACCGTCGAGGACGAGGGCCCGGATGTTCTGCGGGAACAGCTGCGCATAGGTCGCGCCGAGCAGCGTGCCGTAGGAGAAGCCCAGGTAGGTCAGCTTGCTGTCGCCCACCGCGGTGCGCAGCGCGTCGATGTCCCGGGCGGCCTGCTCGGTGGAGAAGTTGGCCAGCTGGTCACCGTATTTCTGGCCGCAGCCCTCGGCGATCCTCTTGTTCAGCGCCGCGACCTGGTCGAACTCGGCCTGGCTGACCGGGTCGGGGTCGGCGCCGAAGCTGGCGTCCTGATCGGCGTCGCTGATGCACTTGACCGGGCTGGAGCGGCTGACGCCGCGCGGGTCGAAACCGATCACGTCGAACCGGTCGGTGACCTCGGTCGGCAGGCCGCCCAGCTGCGGGCCGAACGAGAGGTAGACGGCGAGGTCGATGCCGGAGCCACCGGGACCGCCCGGGTTCAGCATCAGGGAGCCGATCCGCTGCTTCTGCGACTTGGAGCGCACGCGCATCATCGCGATGTCATATGTCGCGCCGCTGTCCGCTTTCGCCCAGTCCTGCGGCACCTTGACGGTGGCGCAGTCGTAGCTCATCCCGGCGGCACCGCGGCCGACCAGTTTCTCCGGCACGTCCTCGCAGGGGGACCACTGCGCGGCCGCGCCAGGCGTCGACGCGGACGTCGGGCCGCGGCCGCCGGCCGGGGCGGCCGGGTCGTCCGAGCCCTCGGGCGCGAACGCGGGCAGCGTGCAGCCACTGGTGGTCATGACCAGCACGGCCAGCAGCGCGATGACCGAACGCGATCGACGGGGCACGGCACGTCCTTTCGACGAGCGTTTTCTCAAGCGCGCCCTAGGCTAGCCGGTGCCCCCGACAATCCCGCTCAGCGGCTGGTGAGGACCTCGGCCAGATCGAAGCGGACCGGGCGCTCCAACTGCTCGTAGGTGCAGGTCCGCGGCTCGCGGTCGGGCCGCCAGCGCTCGAATTGGGCGGTGTGCCGGAACCGGATGCCCTCCATGTAGTCGTAGCGGACCTCGACCACGCGCTCCGGGCGCAGCGGGACGAACGACAGGTCCTTGCCGTTGTTCCACCGGCTCACCTCGTTCTTGCGCGGGGTGCGCTCGCCCTGCTGGTGCGCCGCCCAGTTCCACGGGTGGCCCTCGAACTCGGTGACCAGCGGCTGCATCTCCTCGAACAGCTCCTCGCGGACCTTCATCGGGAACGAGCCGATCACCCCGACCGAGACCAGCACGTCCCGTTCGTCGTAGAGGCCGAGCAGCAGCGAGCCGATCCGGTTGTCGCCGGACTTGTGCAGCCGATAGCCGGCCACCACGCAGTCAGCGGTGCGCTTGTGCTTGATCTTGAACATCACCCGTTTGTCGGGCTGATAGGTGAGGTCACGGGCCTTGGCGATCAGACCGTCCAGCCCGGCGCCCTCGAACTGTGAGAACCACCGCTGGGCGGTCACCAGGTCGGCGGTGGCCGGCGTGACGTAGATCGGCGGTTTCGCCTGTGCCAGGGCCTGTTCGAGCCGCTCCCGGCGCTGCTCGAACGGCAGCTCGGTGAGATCCTCGTCACCGAGCGCGAGCAGGTCGAAGGCGACGAACCCGGCCGGGGTCTGCTCGGAGAGCAGCTTCACACGGCTCGCGGCGGGGTGGATGCGCTGCTGGAGAGCCTCGAAGTCGAGCGTGTTGCGCTCGGTGTCGGCGACGATCACCTCACCGTCGATCACCGCGCGCTCCGGAAAGTTCGCCAGCACCGCCTGCACGACCTCGGGGAAGTAGCGGGTCATCGGCTTCTCGTTCCGGCTACCGATCTCCACCTCGTCGCCGTCCCGGAAGACGATCGACCGGAATCCGTCCCATTTGGGCTCGTAGATCTGCCCCGGTGGGATCTCCGCGACGGGCTTGGCGAGCATCGGCTTGACCGGGTGCTGGATCGGCAGCTGCATCCGCTCAGTGTGCCGGGAAAATTTCTTCGAGGGAGCCCTTTACTCTGCCCCTGGGGCAGACCCCACGATCGATCGCATGAGTTCGCCGCTTCCCTCCGCAGCACCCCTGACCGCTTCCTTGTCCATTGCAGAGTTCGGCCGTCTGGCCGGCCTCTCGGCCAAAGCCCTCCGGCTGTACGCCGCGTCCGGCCTCCTGCCACCGGCCGATGTCGACGAGAGCAGTGGCTACCGGCGATATACCCCGGCGCAGCTCGACCCGGCCCGCCGGATCAGCCTGCTGCGCCGGCTCGGTGTTCCGCTGGGGCTGATCGGCGAGATGCTCGCGCTGCCCGACGCCGAGGCGGTGACCCGGCTGGACCGCTGGTGGGCCTCGGAGGACGCCGCCATGGAGGCCCGCCGCTCCACCTACTACTGGTTACGCACCGGTCTCGCCCACGCCGACGACCCCCAAAGGCCCTACTCGGTACGGACGGAGCGCCGCTCCGAGCGCAAGATCGCCACGATCCGGGTGGAAGTCGACCAGCAGGCCCTCGTGCCCGCGATCGGCACCGCCCAGTGGACCATCCGGGCGCACCTCGACGAGCAGGGCGCCGTGCACGGCCCGGAGCACTGGGTGATCTATCACGGCCTGGTCACCCCGGATGCCGAGGCCACCGTCGAGGTCTGCGTGCCCTTCGCCGGGACGGTCGAGCCGGCGCGGGAGATCGCGCTCCGGCTGGAGCCGGCCCGGCTCGTGGCCTTCGCGACGGTGCTGCGCGACGACTGCTTCTACCCCCGCATCACCGCGGCGTACGAAGCGGTGAACCGGTATATCGCCGACACCGGCCTGGTCGCCGCCGGCCCGCCCCGCGAGATCTATCTGAACCACTGGGAGCGACTCACCGGCGAGGATCCGTTCGCCCTGGTCGCCCAGCCGATCGAGGAGTGACGACGATGGACTGGACACGACAGACCCGGTTCTCCGACCCGGGCCGCCACCACGACCTGCTCGCCGCGCTGCCGGCCGACGTGACCGCTGTCAACGCGGCCGTGCGGAACCTGACCGTGCACTATCGAGCCTCCGGCATCGACTTCCCGCCGGACCGGCTCGCCGAGATCGACACCCGCTGGGTGGGCCGCATGCTCGACCTGGATCAGGAACGCTTCGCCGGTGTCCCGCTCGACGCACCGCGTCCGGAGGCGGAACGCGTCGTCGGCTGCTGCCGGGACGCTGCTCTGCTCGCGGTCTCCGCACTGCGGGTGCACGGCGTCGCGGCCCGCACCCGGGTCGGTTTCGCCGGCTACCTGACGCCGGGCTACCACGTGGACCACGTGATCGCGGAGTATCACGACGGCTCCCACTGGGTCGGCACCGATCCCGGCGTCGGCCTGGCGGTGGTGGAGCTGAACCCGGCCGGGTTGCACACCGCGGCGCAGGCCTGGCGGTCGATGCGGCGCGGCGAGATCGACCCCTCGGCGTACGGGGTCGGCCCGGGCCAGGAGATCGGCGGCCCATGGATGATCCTGCACTACCTGACGCTGGAGCTGGCCCACCGGATGGGCGACGAGTTGCTGCTCTGGGACATCTTCGGCCAGAGCATCCCGTTCGCCGACCGGGAGTGGTCCGAGCTACCCGCCGAGCTGCCGTCCGACCTGACCCACCTGGACGAGATCGCCGACCTGTTGCTCGCGGCCGACGCGGGCGACGATGCCGCCGAACGAAAACTGGAGGCGCGCTACATCGAGGACCCGCGGCTGCATCCGGGCCCAGCAGTCCGTTGCGTCTCGCCCCGCGGCGCCCGCTACGACGTACCTCTCGGACCGGCCGCCCGCTCTCGTAGGGCGGCCGCTCTCGAGTAGGTCGGCCACTCTCGTCCCCCACGCCCAACCGGCCACGCAACGCCGTGCTTGCCTGCGCGAGCCGGGGCCACGGCGCGCCTGGCCGGACGGCCCCGGGCCGCCCCGGCCGCTCCGCTCCGGGCCGCCCAGCTCAGCGCCGGGACGGTCCGCGCCGGGCCGGTCTGCCCGTGCCGGGCCGGTCTGCCCGTGCCGGGCCGGTCTGCCCGTGCCGGGCCGGTCTGCCCGTGCCGGGCCGGTCTGCCCGTGCCGGGTCGATCTGCCCCGTGCCGGGCCGGTCTGCCCGTGCCGGGCCGATCTGGCCCGCGCCTTGCCAGGCCGGTCTGGCCGCGCCTGGCCGTGCCGGGTCGAGCTGTGTCGGGCGGGGTTGGACTGTGTCGGGCCAGGCCAGAGGTGGGTGGTCGGGTTGGTCAGTGGACGAGGAGGGTGACGAGGCGGGTGAGTTCTGACGCGGCGTCCTCGGCCAGGCCCATGTGCACCGGGCCGGCCCGCAGGATGGTGCTGCGCGGGGCGACCAGCCAGCGGAAACGTTCGCCCAGCTTCATACCGGCGGAGGCGCCTCCGCCGGAGCAGGTGGCCTCCCACGAGTCCAGGGCGCCGCGGACCGCGGCCACGTCGGCGGCCGGGTCCAGGCAGAGCAGGCGGGTCTCGTCCAGATGAGTCCGAGCCGCCAGGAAATCCTGGCGCTGACAGTAGAGGAGCACTCCGACGTTGATCAGCTCACCGCGTTCGATCCGGGGAACGGCCTGGATCACCGCGTACTCGTAAGGGACCCTCATGGCAGCCACGCCTCCGGCTGCGCGGCACGGCGCGCGAGGTGATCCAGATAGGCGTCCCGGTCGCCGTCGTCCAGCCAGTCCTCCGGGACCAGCTCCACCACCTCGGCGAGCAGGTCGCGGGTGATCCGGGCAGCGAGCGCCGGCCCTTCTGCGGCCAGCTGCGTGGCGTACGGCTTGAGCACGTGGTCGTCCCACTTGTACGGCCGGTGCACCACGCTCTCCGCCCGCGCCCAGTTGTGGTGGAAGTACAGGGTGGCCCCGTGGTCGATGAGCCACAGGCCACCGTGCCAGATCAGCAGGTTCGGGTTGCGCCAGCTGCGGTCCACGTTCTCGACGAACGCGTCGAAGGCGAGGACCCGGCTGGCCAGACCCGGCTCGACCGGGTGCGCGTTCGGGTCATAACCGAGCGCGCCGGGAAGGAAATCCATGCCCAGGTTGCCGCCGGCGCTGGCCTTGATCAGCTCCTGGACTTCCTCGTCGGGTTCGGCGCGGGCCACCACCGGGTCGAGCTCCACGCGGGCGAGTTCCGGCACCGGCAGCCCCAGCCGCCGTGCCAGCTCACCCGAGATGACCTCGGCGACCAGCGCTTTAGGGCCCTGGCCGGCGCCGCGGAACTTCACCACGTAGGTCCCGAGATCGTCGGCCTCGACGACGCCGGGCAACGAGCCACCCTCCCGGAGAGGAGTGACATAACGAATAGCGGTGACCTCGCGCAGCACTCGATCACCCTATCCAGCCGCAGTTGACGCCCGGGCCGGTGCACCCGTCACCCCGCTCTTCCGCAAGGTGGCGAGTGCACCGTCCCCGGAGACGGCCGGTCCGCGGGGTGCCGGTCCGCGGGGGCGCCATTCCACGACGGGCGCCGATCTGCGGAAGTGCCGGTCGGCCGGCGGTGCTGGTCGGCCGTGGCGTGGTGCGGAAGTGCCGGTCGGCCGGGGCAGTGGTCGGCCGGGGGTGCCGGTCGGCCGTGGCGCGGTGTGGAAGTGCCGGCCGGCCGGGGGCAGGGGTCGGCCGGGGCGCGGTGGCGGGCCGAGGGCAGGGGTCGGCCGGAGTGCGGTGGCGGGCCGGGGCTACTGGGTGTTGGGGCCCTGGCGGCGCAGCTCGTCGACCTTTGTCATGGCTGAGCGCAGGTCGGCGAGCCAGTCCTCGGTGTGCTGGCCGACCAGGCGCACGCACCAGGCGAGCGCGTCCGAGCGGGAGCGGGCCACGCCGGCGTCGACCAGCGTGTCCAGGACCTGGCGTTCGGGCTGCCGCAGGCGGGTCATCACCGGGGCGGCCAGGTGCGTGTAGAGCTCCGACGTGTCGCCGCACCGTGCGCCCCAGGCGACCTTGCGCTGGTAGCGGTGCTCGACCTGACGGGCGACCCGGATCCGGTCGTCGCGGGTGTTCTCCCGGAACTGGGCGATCCGGCCGCCCTGGGCAGCGGCACGGTCAGCATCGGTGGACTCGGCGGCCAGGTCCGGCTCGGGTAGCCGGCCCCAAATGATGATCTCGTCGCGGTCGACGACGACCTCGGGTGGTTCGGCGAACCATCCGTCCGGCACCGCGCCGGTGATCCAGGCGGCGGCGTCGTCAGCGGGCGGCGGCTCGGTGCGTGCCCCGGGCGGGGCGGGACGGAATCGCATGACGACCTCCTGAGTTCCTGTGTTGATTACATACTTACACCGCAATCCCGTAACTCGCCACTGCGCGGCCCGTCCGGGCCTGTCGAGGCGGGACTTGAGCAACTGCTCAACGGCGTTTAGCCTGACACTTGAGCGGCCGCTCAAACGGGGGGTGGCCGCTCATGAGCCGCACGGACGGGCGGAAGCCGGGGCGGATACTCCGCTGCGGATGTGGCGGTCGAGCCGTCCGCGTTTGATCATTAGCGCCTGGACGGCCGTACGGGAAGATGGCTTTTGATCTCAGGGGTTGAAGCCACCTCGCCGCGGAGATCCGACCGCCCGAACCGCACCCCCGCCGGAGGAATCAGGTGAGCGACACCAAGCAGCGCCTGCTCGACGGCGCGCTGACCGCTGTGCGTGAGCACGGCGTGAACGGCGCGTCGGCCCGCACCATCGCCTCGGCCGCGGGAGCCAATCAGGCGCTCGTCTTCTACCATTTCGGCTCGGTCGACGAGCTGCTCGGCGCGGCCTGCCGGCAGGCGACGGAGCGGCGGGTGGCGTTCTACGCGGACCGGTTCGCCGCCGTGACCACACTGCGCGAGCTGCTCCAGGTGGGCCGTGACCTGCACGCTTCCGAGCTGGCCCAGGGCAACGTGTCGGTGCTGGCCCAGACCCTGGCGGCGGCGCAGAGCAACGAGCGGCTGGCCGAGTCGATCCGGGCGACGCTGCAGCTCTGGACGGACGAGATCGAGGCGGTGTTGCGCCGGGTCCTCGCCGATTCGCCGATCGCCGAGGTGGCCGACCTTCCGGGGCTGGCCGGGGCGATCTCGTCGGCGTTCGTCGGGCTGGAGCTCTTCGAGGGGATCGACGCGGAGGGCGGGCGGCGTGCGCTGGACGCGATCGACCAGCTCGCGGTGCTGGTCGAGGTGATGGACGAGCTGGGCCCACTGGCGACCCGGGTGCTGCGCTCCAGGATCAAGAAAGCCGGCAAGAAGTAGCTCAGAGCACGAACGTGTCCGTCCACAACTGCCGCGACCGCCCCGCCAGCGCCTCCATCAACCCCACCGCCTGGCTGTCCGTCAACCCCGCCACGAAGTCGATCACCGCTCGCCCGCGGGCCTGGCCGCGCCGTCCCGGCGTACCCTCCGGAAGTTCCGCCTCGGCCAGCTCCACGAGATCCCGCAGCCGGCGGGGCAGCCGATCCTCCTCGTCGGGGTCGGTCAGCCAGGCCAGCAGGGCCTCGACCAGTGACGCCAGCAGCCGGCCCTGACCGCGCTGGTGCAGGGCGAGGTCAGGCCGCGCCAGGACGAACGTGTTCTGCACGAACTTGAGGACCTGCACCTCGTGCCACTGGGCCACGGCCAGCTGCGCGTGCCCGCTTCTGATCGCCGCCTGCTCGGTCAGTTCCACCGAGTCGACGAGCCGCCGCGTCCAGGTCGCCGAGAACGCCGCGACCCGGGCCTCGGCCTGCACCGACCCGTCGAACGGCTGCGCCAGCAACCCGTCCACCAGCTCGGCCCGGACCAGCTCGACCGCGTCGGCGAACGCGTCGTCGTCGGCGATCCAGCCCTCCTTGCGGTGCAGGCTGCGCCGCAGTGACTCGATCGCGCCGCCGGCCCGTTTCAGATCACTCTCGGCGCCCCAGCGCTGCCAGGCCATCAACTCGGTGGCCACGGCGCCCTGCTGCAGCACACCGACCCGGTGTACGTCCTCGAGATCATGGATGGCGTACGCGATGTCGTCCGCCGTGTCCATCACCGACGCCTCGACGGTCTGCTGCCAGTCGGCGATCCGGTCGGCGAAGGGCGCACGCGCCGCCCGGACGTCGTTGATCTCGGTCGAGTAGGCGCCGAACTTGGCCGATCCACTGTCCGGGTCGTCCGGATGGGCCGCGGCGCCGCGCGGTGGCGGATCCATGAAGCGCGGATGCGGGTCCGGATGCCCGTGCCGGGTCCACGGGTATTTCAGGATCGCCGCCCGTACGGCACTGGTCAGGTTCAACCCGATCGTGGCCTGCCCGCGGACCTCGGTGCTGGTCACGATCCGGTACGACTGGGCGTTGCCCTCGAACCCGTCGCGCAGACCGAGCCGCTGCCGGGCCAGCCGGTCCAGCACCCGCTCGCCGAGGTGCCCGAACGGCGGGTGCCCCAGGTCGTGGGCGAGCGCCGCCGCCTCCACCACGTCCGGATCGCAGCCGCCGAGTTTCTCCGTCAGATCGGGGTCGGCGGCCTGGAGCCGCTCGGCGATCGCCCGGGCCACCTGTGCCACCTTGAGGCTGTGGGTGAGCCGGTTGTGCACCAGCAGCCCGGCCCCGCCGGGGCTGATCACCTGGGTGACCCCGGCGAGGCGGGCGAAGAAGGGTGAGCTGACGATCCGGTCCCGGTCCACCCGGAAGGGGCTGAAGGCCAGGTCGCCGGGCGCTACCGTGCTGTCGCCGAAGAGCCGCTGAGCACGTGGATCGTTCATGCGCGGAAGGTTACCGGGACTGCAGGGCGTCCAGTGCGACGGCTACCGCGGTGACCAGGCGGCGGTCCAGGTTCGGCTCGTTGATGGTGACGTTGTAGCGGTCCCGCAGGCCCCACTTGCGCTCCACCGAGAACGCGATCCGGCCGTCGACCTCGAAGTCGAAGTGGTACGGCAACCAGGACAGGTAGTCCACGAAGCGGCGCAGCAGCGCCACGAAGAAGTTCCGCTCCTGGCCGACGAGCTCCGGCCAGCCCGGCTGCTCCAGCACCCAGGTGGAACGGAACAGGGAGGCGCCGAACTTCTTGCGGAACAGGCCGATGCCGTTGCCGGCCGCGTCGAACACGTCGTAGGTCGCGCCCAGGTCGAGCACCTGACGAGCCTTGAAGCCGAGCAGCGGAACCTGCTTGGTGTCGTCGGTGTAGAGGGTCACCTGCTCCTTGAACGCGAGCCGCTTCTGCTGCGCGAAGGCAAGGACGCCCGCTTCCTGACCGTCCGGGCTGACCGCGTGCACCTCGTACTGATTCACCATGAAACGAATGCGCTGACGCACGATGAGCTGCGTCTGCTGCTGGAGAATATCGATCGTCACCGCGGCAGTGTGTCATACCGGTCACAAGCTGAGGACGGGCTCAGGCAGGGGCTGGGCGGATTGCGCCGGATCAGGTCAGACTGGGCGCATGGCGAAGCGTGTTCGTACCCGTACAGTGGTGGCTCTGGCACTCGGCGCCGCGGCGGTCTGGGCCGCGCGCGACCTTCCCGCCCAGATGGGCGCCAAGGCGCGCGGCGCACGTCGCGCCCGGATGGAGTCGTCCCCGCAGTTCTCCGGCGGCAAGTTCCGCAACACCGTGCCGGCGACCGAGGTGGCGGCGGCTTCGATGCCCAAACTGTTCGTCGCGGCGGTGACCGATCGTGACACCCGCCGCCCGCACCTGCCGGTCCCCGTGGTCACCCCGGCCCCGGCTCCCGCGGACGGTCTGCACGTCACCTGGTTCGGGCACTCCACCGCGATGGTCGAGATCGAGGGCCGTCGCGTGCTGCTCGACCCGGTCTGGAGCGAGCGCTGCTCCCCGTCCCGGCTGACCGGCCCGCGCCGCCTGCACCAGCCGCCGGCACCGCTGCGCGAGCTGCCCCCGCTCGACGCGATCCTGATCTCCCACGACCACTACGACCACCTGGACATGGCGTCGATCCAGAACCTGGTGGACCTGCAGGCCGCTCCGTTCCTCGTCCCGCTCGGCGTCGGCGCGCACCTGGAGCGCTGGGGCGTCCCGGAGACCCGCATCATCGAGCTCGACTGGAACGAGTCGCACAAGATCGGCACCCTGGAGCTGATCGCGACCCCGGCCCGGCACTTCTCCGGCCGCGGCTTCAACCGCGACGAGACCCTCTGGTCCAGCTGGGTGATCAAGGGCCCGACGCGCCGCGCCTTCTACTCCGGCGACACCGGTTATTTCCCCGGCTTCGCCCGGATCGGCGCCGAGCACGGCCCCTTCGACGTCACTCTGGTGCAGGTCGGCGCCTACGGCGACGCCTGGCCCGACATCCACATGATCCCGGAGGACGGCGTGTCGGTCCACGTCGACGTCCGCGGCGACCTGATGATCCCGGTCCACTGGGCCACGTTCAACCTCGCGCTGCACGACTGGTCCGAACCCGCCGACCGCACCTGGAGCGAAGCCAAGGCCCGCGGCGTCAAGCTCGCCGTCCCCCGCCCCGGCGAACGCGTCGACGTCGACAACCCGCCCCCGGTCGACGGCTGGTGGCAACAGATCGCCTGAAGATCAACTTCAAGATCTTCAGGTCCTGGGTCCGCTGTGGTCCGGACCGTCGCTCCCGCGGGGACCCTTCCGGTCCTCGCAGGGCCGTGGCCGGCCCAGGACGCGAGGCCCGCAAGGGCGACGTCCGTGGGTGGTCGCGGTCAGGGCAACAAACCCGTCCACGGCTCAGCCCCCGTTCCCGCCTCCCGTCCCGGCTTCGGTCCCGTCACAGCCGCCCGTCGAGCGGCTGGTGCGGGCCGGGGAGCCGCGCTCGTCGAGCGGCTGTGGGGCGTCCTGCTCGTCGGAGTCCGGGAGAGTGGGACGTGCTGTTTCCGGGCCCACGGCTCAGCTCGCGACCCGTGGGCACCGGAGAGCGCACCCCGGTGGGAAGGGTCAGCGGGCCAGGCCGAAGGCGGCGGCCGTCAGGCCGAGCAGCAGGAGGACCGCGCCGACGGCTAATCGGGCGGTGTGCGACCAGGCGGTCCGCCGATCGTTGCGCAGTGACCGTTTCGCGTTGCGTGCGTCCTGCCAGGCGGCCTGCGTGCGGCCGATCCGGTAGGCGATGACCGGAACGACGCCGGCGGCGAGCAGGGTGCCGATGAGTGTCATGGGAATCTCCCTGGACGACGGATGGTGAACCGCCAGTCTGGGCTCGGCCGCCCACCGCAATCCAGGGGATTCTCGGGCGAATACGCGTAATAACTCAGCAGCCGACGACGAACCACACTGTCAGTTATCGGTCAGAGGCCTTGGGCACGCACAGCGAGACCGCGGCCGGCACGACCGTCGCGGTGAAGTGCTTCGTCCGTTCCCGGGCCCCGCCGTCCAGCTCGTACTCCAGCTTCGACTCCAGCGTGACCTCGATGTCGCGCGCCCGCGTGGTGCGCACGAACGGCGAGCTGTCGGACCGTTTCACCGCCATCGTCCCGAGCGCCCGCGCCCACTGCAGCGCACCCTGCGCGGTGGCCACGCCGACGTCGAGCCAGCCGTCGTCGGGTGAGGCGTCGTCGAAGGCGCGGATGCCGCCGGTGATGGTCCCGACGTTGCCGATCAGCACGCAACTGGCCTCGTCGTCGAACCAGGTGGTCCCATCGATCTTGATCTTCGTGCGGGGCGCGTCGCCGCCGACGTGGCGGATGCCGGTCCAGACGTACGCGAGTTTGCCCAGCCGGTCCTTGAGCGCCCCGTCCGCATCCTTGATCATCGCGCCGTCGAACCCGACGCCGGCCATCACCGCGAAGTGCTCGCCGCCGAGCCGGCCCAGGTCGAGGCGGCGGCGCTCGCCGGTGAACGCGATCTCGACGGCCTGCTCCAGGTCGGTGGGGATGCCGAGGTTGCCGGCGAACAGGTTCCCGGTGCCGGCCGGCATGATCGCGACGGGCACGTCCGAGCCCGCGACCACGTCCAGCGTGCGCTGCACCATGCCGTCGCCGCCCCAGACGACGAGCAGGTCCGGTTTTTCACGGAGTGCCCGGCGGACCTTCTTCGGCGCTTTGCGGCTCTTCGGTACCTCGTACCAGATGAGGTCTTTGATGTCGTGGTCGGTGAGGCGCCGGCGCAATTCGTCCAGGCCACCACCGAGGGTCTTGTTCTTGTGGGCAACGACGGCGATCTTGCGGGGGGTTCGCATATCGCCGCCGTTACCCGAACCGGAGCTCTTCCATTCACCGGCGGCACAGCAGTGCCCGGAAGGAAAGATCGACTAACTCAGAATCGGGCGAACGACCGAACCGGCATTCGCGGGCCGTATCGCGGGGCCAGGTGACCGCCGAGGGCGAGCAGGTCGCAGACCCGGCCCCGGTGCCCGCGGAACGGCTCCAGCAACTCCAGCATCCGCTCATCGGTGCCGCGCGCCTCGCCGGCCAGCGCGAACGCCACCGTGTTGGGAATGTGGTAGTCGCCGACGCTGACCGCGTCGGGGTCACCGAAGACGGTCCGCACCACCTCGGCCGCGGTCCACGGGCCGATCCCGGGCAGCGCGATGAGCCGGGTGGTCGCCTCGGCCGCGGTGGTGCAGCGCTCGAGCCGCTCGGCGACCCGGGCCGCTCCCAGCAGCGTCTGGGTGCGGCGCTGCTCGACGCCGAGCGGGTGGAACTCCCAGTACGCACTGGCGGCGATCGCGGCCGGGTCGGGCGGCAGCATCAGCTCCACCGGGCCGGGCGCGGGCTCGCCGAAGTGCCGGCAGATCGCCCGGTACGAGTGGTGCGCCTCCTTGCCCGTGACCTTCTGCTCGAGGATCGCCCGCAGGAGCCGGGGGAACAGCCGCAGGGTGGCCGGGACCCGTACGCCGGAGAAGGTCTTCGCCAGTTGAGCGACGACCGGGTGACGCCGCGCCAGCTCGGGGAAGCCGCTCACGTCGTCGCGGAGGCCGGCGATCGCGTCGGCGTGCTCGACGGCCCACTCCGCGCCCGGGCCGAAGCCGGTGGCGAGCAGGTCACGGTCGAGGCGCAGGGTCGCGGGGCCGGATGGCGTGCGCATCGCCAGCCAGAACGCGCCGTCCCGGATCGTCCCGCAGGGGTCGTGCTTGGGAACCAGGAGCGGGCGGACCGAGGGACCGAACTGATACCGCTCGGGCGGCGTCAGACGGCGGGTCACCTCGGAAGTCACGGCTGAACTGTGCCACGCGGACCCGGCAAACCAAAGAAAAAGCCGATGGCCCTGTCCCCGGTGCTGGGGGTCAGGGCCATCGGGCGGTGATCGAACGCCCGAGAAAGGCTCGATCACCCGGTTGCGGAGCGGTGCCCCGGGTGGAGGCCGGGCAGCCGCTGTTCCGTCCGGCAGGGGGAAGGACGGTCGGTGGACTCGAAGGGGGGTCCCCGGGAAGGGTTCGAGCCCACCGAACGGCTGTGCTCCGCGCGCTTGTTACAACGAGTTACCGCACCCGGATCCGGACCACGTCGAACGCCGGGGTCTGGTTGGCGCGCTCCATCATCGGGATGCGGTGCGAGCCGTCACCGGCCCACGAGGCGCACTGCGCGGTGCCGGCCTGCGGCAGGCCCGGAACCTGGATGGTGACGGTGTCCGGCGTGCGGCCGCCCTTGCTGTCCTCGGTGGCCACGAAGAACGCCGGCACCGGGTCCGGGGCGGGCGCCTCGGTGGTGTTGGCGAGCATCCGGCAGGCGGTGTGGAAGTGACCGCGGACCAGGCCGTTCTGCAGGACGCTGGACTCCACGTAGTACCCACCCTGGCCGGCCGCGAGGAACCGGTCGCGGATCAGGTTCCGGGTGCTGACCTGCAGCGTGAACGCGGTGTTCCGGTTGACCTGGCGCGGCGCCTGGGTGATCAGCAGCGACGGGTTGTTCGCGGCCGAGCCGACCTCACCGAACTCGGTGCTGACGCAGCGGTCGCCCTTCTGGAAACCGTCGTGCGCCGGCAGCTTGCTGGTGGCGCAGCTGTTGGTCAGGATCCCGAGGCCGGCGCCGGGCGGGGCGGTGCTGGGAGCGGCGGTCGCGCCGCCACCGTTGTTGTTCCCACCACCGTTGTTGTTGCCGCCGTTGTTGTTGCCACCGTTGTTGTTCCCGCCGTTACCGGCAGCGGCGCTGGTGGCGACGGTCGACGGCGCGGCGCTGGCCGCCCCACCGTTGTTACCGCCGTTGTTGTTACCACCGTTGTTGTTGTTGCCGCCGTTGTTGTTGCCCTTGCCGCCACGGCCCTTGTTGGTGTTGTTGCCGACGTTCTGCATCACCCAGTCACGGCAACGCGCCCGCACCTGATCGGTGGTCGCTTCGTCCCCGGCACCGTCGTCGGGGTGCTGGGTGACCTGGCCGTTGTTCGTGGTGTACGTGCCACGGCGGGTGTTCGTCGACAGCTGGTTGTTCCCGCCGGCCTTGAGGTTGTTGCAGGCCGCCAGCGCCGTCTTCTGTCCGTCGTTGGTGCTGGCGCTGGAGATCTGGGTAACCGTCACGATGCCGCCGAATGCCGCGAGCGTGGCGGCCACGGCGATGATCCGGCGCTTCCCGCTGAACCACTTGGAGTTGTCAGCGCGCCGGTACTTGGACCTTCGCATGGGGTGACACCTTTCTTCGTCGCCGTGGGGGCGATATCTCGGGCTACCGCGAACGGAAGATGCGCATGGTGGTGATCACGCCGATCACCAGAGCGGCAGCAAGGACGAGCAGGACTACGGTGTTGCTGAGACCCGGGACTCCGCCGCCGTTGCTGGCGGCCTGGATCATCTGGTCGTCGATCGGGACCGGGCCCTTCTGAGCCGGGTTGGCCGGCGCGGCCACCGTCGGCAGCGCGCCGTAATCGACAACCCCGCTGCTCTCCAGCAGCGTGATGTGGGTCAGCACGAACTGGTTGGCCTCCTGGGCCAGTTTGCGGACGCTGTCGTTGCGGGTGCCGGCCCGGATGGTGGCGATCGCCGGGAAGATCTTGCCGTGGGCCGCGCGGAGCCGATCCACGTAGATCTGGTCGAACTGCGCGCCGGTGGCATTCTTCATCTCGTTCAGCCAGCCCTGCTGATCACCATTGGGCTGGTTGGGCAGGTCGATGTTGAGCTTCTTGGCCGCCTCGCGGTCCAGGGCGTCCAGCGAGACGTGCTGTGCCGCGATCGACTTCCCGATCTTGACGACGTTCGGGTCGTTCGACTTCTCCTGGGCCATGTTGCTGGCCGGGATCTCCCAGAGGCCGGCCAGCCGCACCTTGATCACGAAGTCGATGTCGGCGGCGCTCACCGAGCCCTTGCCGGTGTCGGTCAGCCCGGTGTTCGGGGGGATCGGCACCGGGTTGTCGGCGGCCAGAGCCGGCGCCGCCGGAGTGAGCAGGAACGCCAGCGTCACCGCGGTGGCGCCGACCAGCCAGGACCTCATCTTTGTACCCACCACCATCAGTAGCTGTAGTCGCTGCCGGAATCACCGGAGCTGCCGGAGGCGCCCGCGGGCGGCGCGACCGGCTTCGAGATCTTCGGAAGGCAGGTGAGGTTCTTCGTACCGGTGGGCGTGATCACGAACCACTTGCCGTTGACGTTCTGGCCCTTCCACTCGCCGGGCTTCTTGTCGCCGACGTACGTGTAGAGCGGCCAGCCCTTGAGCGTGAGCTGCTTCGTGCCGTCCGACCGGGTGACCGTGCCGACCAGCTTGGAGTCGACGCCCTTGAGGGTCGGTTTGCCGTCGTTGGTGAGCAGAGGCGGCCAGACCTTCGCGCAGTCCCCGTCGCAGTTGGACTTCGACGGGTTGTCGCCGTCGCTGTCGAACCGGTAGGTCACGAAGCCTTTCGCGTTCTCCACGACCTGGCCCATCTTCGGCACCGAGGTGCCGGTGAGGGACTTGGTCACCTTGTTGTCGGCCACCTTGCCGGTGTCGGCCGGGGCCGGTTCGGCGGTGGACGCGGGATCCGCCGCGTTCGGGTCGACCGCGCCGTCGGTCGCCGCGGCGCCCGGGGTGGCCGCGACGTCGGCGGCGGCGGGTTCGGCCGCGTTGCCGTAGTCAGCCGCGTTGTATCCGGTCGGGGCGCATCCGGGCAGGGCGACCAACGCCGCCAGCGCCGCACCGGCGACCATCAACTTGCGCTTCTCCGGTAGCACTGGGTCCTCCAGCTGATCGATACCTCTAGCCATTTCCGCGCAGTAGTACGGGACCCGTGCGGCAGCGGTTGAATATTCGGCTCGATCAAATCGGGGAATTTTTGTTTGAACCCTCCAGGGGGTCACGTACGTATGGGAATGGCCCGGACAACGAAAAAGGGCCCAGCCGGAGTCGGCTGAGCCCTATTCGTGTTCGGACGATTACGGAATGCTTACCAGCGTGTCCGGGTTCCCGTTCGCGGGGAGCTCCTGAACCTGGACGTGCGCGATGTCGTCGCGCTGCGTACCGGTGACCGCCTGCAGCAGCAGCGGCGCCGGGTTGGCCGCGGTGCCCCAGCCCTTCTCGCCGATCGTCCAGCTGGCGACCCGCTCGGACGTGCCGTCCTTGTGGATCAGGGTCAGCGCGCAGGTCTTCGGGCCCTTGAGGTTGGAGACCGCGAAGGAGATCTGGGTGCCCCAGTCCTTCTTCTCCAGGCCGACCGCGGCGCTCACCTGAGTGCGTGAGTCGGTGCCGCTGTAGTTCTCGCCCGGCAGCGCGGTGCCACCGATGCCGACGCCGTTGCTGTCCGGCAGCGGGTCGAGCTGGTCGCTGCCACGCTGGGCGATCTGGGTGGCCGGGGTCGACGGCTTGTCGGAACCGAGCCACTTGCCGCCGGCGAAGAGCGCACCGATGGAGAGCATCGCGAAGATGACCACGGCGGCGGCCAGCGAGTAGAGCCGACGGCTGTTCGCCCGGGACCGGTCGGTGCGCACCTCGGTGAGCATCTTCGTGAGAAGAACGCCGTCCTTCTCCGACTTCTCCGCGGCGAGCAGCGCCTCCGCGTCGACGTCGGCCAGCGCGTCCGCCACCTGCACGAAGGACTCCAGCTCGAATGCGCACTGTGGGCAGTCGATCAGGTGGTCCTCGAACCGGGCGGCGTCACGGTCGTCGAGCACGCCGAGGGCGTACGACGCGACGTCGTAGTGCTGGTCCTGGGTCATTCCGTCACCCCCCGCTGCTGCAGAGCGGTACGCAGCGCACGCAGAGCGTAATACACGCGGGACTTCGCCGTACCCAACGGAAGGTTGAGTGACTCGGCCGCCTCGGGCACGGTCCGGCCCCGGAAGTACGTCTCGATCAGGATCTCCCGGTGGGAATGGCTCAACTGGCGGAGCGCATCCGACACCGTCATGGACTGCAGGACGCGGTCGGTCTCGTCCGACGTGGTCGGGAAGCTCTCCAGCTCGCGATCATACGTCTCCGCGGGGCGCGCGTTGGCGCTGCGGTGCTCGTCGATCGCGATCCGGCGGGCGACGGTGACCAGCCAGGGACGCAGTGACTGCTGGCCCTGCGCGCCGAGCCGGTGCGCGTTGCGCCAGGCCCGCAGCAGGGTCTCCTGCACGATGTCCTCGGCGCGCTGCCGGTCACCGCCGGTCAGTCGCAGCACGAACATCAGCAACGGTCCCGCGTGCTCTTCGTAGAGCAGCTTGACCAGTGTGTCCTCGTGGCCCGCGCCGGTGTCCGGCTGAGCTCCGTGCCGGGCCGACTGCTGGCGGGGAATCACCGAACCGTCATCCTTCGCACCGCGCCCTCCGTCGACCGCCTGCCACCTGCTTCCGGAGTGTCGCGCCATCACACGCACCCTCTCCGGCGTGAGCCGCTTCTCGGCCACCGCATGCATCGATTCCTCCGCCCGGACCTTTCCCCGTCGCCTGTCTTACGGCTGGGGGGCCCGGCCGGGATCAAAGCCGGCGCGAGATTTTCCGGGACACTCGGTCTCAAGGGTCCTCCGCTGTGGTGACGATCGTGTGGGCGTGCCGGGCCGCGGATCATGGGGGGATTGATCTACGCCGATTCGGACGCCAGGTAAGGCGGAATGATACTCAGTGACATCGGACCCGAGACATGGCTCCGAGAATAATTTCCCCTGATGCAGGAGAGCGTGATCTCGCTGCGTGAACGAATGATTCCGTTGCGTGTTCATCGGTGAGTAATGTGTGGTGAAAGGCGGGGTCACGGAGCCGTTCGGGGGATGCCCGGATATCTCTTGGACCCTTTCGGGCGACACCCGGTGGGGAGCGCTCCCATTTCTTGATCTTGCTGCTCGGACGCTTCCCGATCTTGTAAGCGTTTGTTTACCGGATGGCGCTGTGAGCCGATCGGCCGGGCTCCCGGGCCTCAACCCGGCCGATCCGGGCCGGTGACTCAAAATTCCTGGCCAATTTTTGTTATCCGGCCGAAGTGTTCCGATATGCGGGCGCCGATCCCGAAAACTGGGACACGGCGAGGGCTCCGCCGTCCGATGTCAGGTCCGCTCCACTCGCGCCCATCGATTTGCTCGTACGCCGTGAGCCCGCGCCCGCCCAGCCCCCGCGAGCTCCGCCCATCTCAGCCCCCAGCCGCGCCCCCGCCCCCGGCCGGGCCCCAGAGGTCCCTCAGCCCACGACAAAGACCCTGAGAGCCAGCCGGTACCAAGCCCACGCCCCGCAGCGCCGCGCCGACTGCCCGGCTGGCTCTGACCGTCGTCATCGGGCACGAATCACCACGCTGAGGGCCGGTCCGGCTGCTGCCCGTCGCCCGCTGCCCGGCTGGTTCGCACGGGCGTGAATTACACCCCCTCGGAGCCGGCCGGCGGCGGGCGACCCGGCGCCGGCGGAGCTCAGCGGGACTGGGACGTGGCGAGGGCGAGCGCCCGGTGCAGCACCCGCGAATCGCCGAGCATGCCGCGCAGCCGACGTTCCAGACCCGCGATCGGCACCAGGTTCTGCGGGGCGCGCGGGTCCTTGTACGACGAGGAGGCGAACCTCGGCAACGTCGCCGACGAGAGCCCGGCCAGCTCGATCGCCTGGTCCACGGTCAGGTCGGGGGAACACTCGACCCGCACGATGCCGGACCACGGCGCCCCGGTCGCCCCGGGCAGCCGCAGGTACCAGGACCAGCCGCCCCACACCGTCCCGAGGTGGAAGACGGGTGTCCGCTGCCCCGGCCGCAGCCGGGTCACCACAGTGGTCAGCCCGGCCGGCAGATACTGCTTCTGCTGAGTCTTCACATACCCGATGGTGCGGGGCAGCTGCCGCCGGTTGCGCAGCGGACCGTCGACGATCAGCAGGTCGGCGCCGTCCGTCCCGCCGTCCCGGGCCGCGCTGGAGATCTCGATCTCGAGGGCGGTCAGCGGCCCCTGCACCGCGGCCGGCAGTTTGCTGGCCTCCCCGGTCCCGTTGATCCGGTGGATCTCGTAGCGCACCGTCCCGGCCTGGAGATCGCCGGCCGAGGGGCTGGCGGTGAACAGGCCGCGCCCGACGCGCGCGCCCACCAGTTCGGCCGCCCCGCGCGCCAGGTCGCAGCGCACGACCCCGGCCGCGTAGGACGCGGCGAGGCCCGCATACGACGTCCCGTCGTCCTCGGCGGTCCACAACCCGGCGTCGTTGCGCCGGACACCGTCGACCAGGAACACCACGTCGGGCGGCCGGGCCGACGACGGCACGTCGATCGGTGCCCACTCGGCGGCCGGCACCTCCACGTCGGTGTCGACCTGTGCGCTGCTGGGCGAGGCCGGCCCTTCGCCGTCCCCGCCCTCGAAACTCGCCCCGTACGCCGGGTCCCACGCGTCGACGAACATCCGTGTCACAGGCCGACCCTCTCGACGTGCGCGGTCCGCGCGTCCTTGTGCACCTCGAATCGCACCGGCACCCGCTCGGCCAGCCCCTGCACGTGGGTGACCAGCCCGACCATCCGGTCACCGCGGGCGGCCAGGTTCTCCAGGGTCGCGGCGACCACGTCCAGCGTTGCCGAGTCGAGGGTGCCGAAGCCCTCGTCCAGCACGATCGACTCCAGGCTGGCGGCCGTGGTGCTCATCCCGGCGAGCTGCTCGGAGAGGGCCAGGGCGAGGGCGAGCGACGCCTGGAACGTCTCCCCGCCGGAGAGGGTCCGCACCCCGCGGCGCAGTCCGGCGTCGTGGTGGTCGACGACGTAGAACTCGCCCTTGTCGTGCATCAGTTCGTACTGCCCGGCGGTGAGCTCGCGCAGGATCCGGGACGCGCCGTCGACCAGCATGTCGAGCGCTTCCTCGAGCAGCCAGCGCTCGAAGTTGTTGGCTCGCAGGTGACCGGCGAGGGACTTGGCGACCCGGCTCTCCTGCTGCAGGAGCATGCGCTGTTCCTGCTGCTCGCGGGCCTGCTCGAGCCGCTCGGTGAGGCGCTGCCAGGCCGCCTCGGCCCGCTCGGCGGTGACCGCGGCCGCGCGGATCAGGGTGGCCTCGGCGTCGTCGACGCGGGCCGACGGCGGCTGCACCTCGGCGTCGGTGAAGAGCGCCACGATCGCCGCGTGCGCCCGGACCGTGGTCTCGTGCGCGGCGGTCACCGCCGCCTCGGCCTCGTCGCGGCGGGCGAGGCGGGCGGCGTGCTCGTCCCGCGCCCAGCCGACCAGGGTCAGCCACGCGCCGGCCAGGTCGTCCCGGTCGGCGGACGGTGGGACGAAACGGGCCAGCCCGTCCCGTACCACATCGAATTTCCGCCACGCGGAACGCTGTTGCTCCTCAGCGGCCTGGACCGACCTCTGCGCGGAGCGCAGCGTGTCGCGCGCGCCGCGGACCGCGGCCGTCGCGTCCTCCAGCTTGCCCTGCAGGCGGCTGAACTCGGCGAGCCGTTGCTGGATCGCCTCCGCCCCGGGCAGCCCCTGCACCGCCTTGCGGACCTCGGCGAGCCGGGTCAGATGGTGCTCATACTGCCCGCGCTTGCGCTCGAGGTCGCTCTCCAGGTTGCGGGCCACCGCGTCGCGCTGCTGCCAGCGGGCGGTCGCCTGCTCGGCGGCCTCCCGCGCGGCGGCCCCGGCGGCCTCGGCGAGCCGGACCGCGGACTCGCGCGGCCCCGTCGGCACCACCGCGACCGGCTGCTCGCAGACCGGGCAGTTGTCCCCGGCGGTCAGTTGCCCGCGCAGCGCGGTCGCGCGATCACGCTGCTGAGCGTCCCGATAGTCCTGCCGGGCCTGTTCCAGCAGCTGCTGGGCGCCGACGTGCTCGGACTCGGCCAGGTCGGCCGAGGCCCGCGCATCCTGGCTCTCGACCTCGGCGACCGAGACCTTGCCGGCGAACCACGCCTCCTGCTCGACGAGACGTTCCAACTCGGTGTGCCGGTCCAGTGCGAGGCGCAGCGACCCGGGATCGCCGGCCGCGGCCAGCTCACCGCGGACCTTCTCCTCCGCCTCCTCGGCCTCGTGCACCGCCTCGGCGGCCTTCGTGGCGGTCTCGCGGGCGGCAAGGATCGCCCCGGTCGCTTCCTCAAGACCGTTCGGCGTACGCACGGAGGAGAGCAAGCCCAGCTCCGTGTCGAGCGTGTCCCGGGTGCCGCGGGCCGTCTCCTCGGCCGCCCGCGCCGCCCGCAGCCCCGGCATCGCCGCCTCGACCCGCGTGGTCAGCTCCCGCATCCGGGCCAGGCGTCCGGCCGCCTCCTCGACGGCCTCGTCGGTGGCGTCCTCCAGCGCGGCCAGCGACTGGTCGACGACGGTCAGCTTGGCCTCCGCGGTCTTGCCCCGCTCGGCCGCCTTGACCTGCACTTTCTCGTACATCTGGAGGCCCAGCAGGTTGACCAGGATCTGCTGCCGGGTGGCCGGCTTGGCGTGCAGGAAGTCGGCGAACTGGCCCTGCGGCAGCACCACGCAGCTGGTGAACTGCTCGTAGGGCAGGCCGACGGCGTGCAGCACCGCGTCGTCCATCTCGGCCGGGACGCCGGCCAGGACCTCACCGAGATCCTCCAGGTCCATGCCGGTGTCGAGCTTGGTCACGTCGAAGCCGGGCGGCATCAGCTGCAGCCCGGCCCCGGAGGTCTTGACGTTGCCCCGGCCGTCGCGCCGGACGACCCGGGTCGCGACATACCGATCGCCGGCCGACTCGAAGACCAGGCGGACCCGGGCCTCGGCGGCGGACGGGGCGAGCGCGTTGCCGATGCCCCGGGCGCCGCCCCAGCGCGGGACCTGGCCGTAGAGCGCGAAACAGATCGCGTCCAGCACCGTCGACTTGCCCGAGCCGGTCGGGCCGACGAGGGCGAAGTAGTCGGCGTCGGTGAAGTCCACCGTGGTCTGGTCACGGAACACCGTGAACCCGGACATGTCGAGCCGAATGGGCCTCATTGGTTGCTGCTCACCTCGTCGTACAGCGCGTCGAAGAGCTCGCGGACGCCCTCCTCGGCGTTGCCGCGACTGTCCAGGTAGTCGCCGAAGAGCTCGCGCGGGGACCGGCCGGCGCGCTCGGCGGCGCGGGCACCCGTGCGGTCGGGCAGCATGTCGGGGTCGATGCGGACCTCCAGAGCGTTCGGCAGCAGCTCCTGCACGTCCTCGCGCAGGCCGGGGCGGGGTGCCTCGCGCACCAGGACACGCAGCCAGGCCTCCGGAAGGTTCACCGTGGCGAGCTGTTCCAAGGTTCCTCTGACAGTTCGCAAAGTGAGCGCTTCGGTCACCGGCACGTCCCGCACCTGGGCCGCCTTGTCCACCCCGACGTCGACGATCGCGACCGAGCTGACGTTCTCCTCCTCGCCGAAGTCGACGGCGAGCGGCGAACCCGAGTACCGCACCGGGCACGGGCCGATCACCCGCTGGGAGCGGTGCAGGTGGCCGAGCGCGACATAGTGCGTGTTCTGCGGGAAGACCGTGGACGGGACGGCGTAGCCCATGATCGTGTGGGCCTCGCGCTCGCCGCCGCCGGTGCTCGCCCCGACCAGGGTCAGGTGCGAGGTGATCAGGTTGACCACGCCGGGCTCGGCGAACGGCTCGCTGAGCTTGCCGATCAGGCGGGCGATCAGATCCGCATACGTCTGGTTGGACTCGGCCTCGGTCAACTCGTACATCTCGACGGCGCGGACCGCGAAGCGCTGCGAGAGGAACGGCAGGGCGATCAGCCGCCAGCGCTCGCCGGCCTCCGTAGTGCCCTCGATCAGCAGATCCTTCGGGTTGTCGAAGGAGCCCCGCAGCTCGATGCCGGCCGCGTCGGCCCACGGGCGCAGCGCGTCCAGAGCGTGGCCGTTGTCGTGGTTGCCGCCGATCGCCACCACCCGCGCGCCGGTGCGGCGCAGGGCGGACAGGGCCCGGGTGACCAGCTTGGTCGACTCCGCGGTCGGCGCCGCGGTGTCGTAGAGGTCACCGGCGACGATCACCAGGTCGGGTTTCTCGGCCTGGGCGATCTCGATCACCTGGGCGAGCACCCGCCGGTGCTCGTCACGCCGGTCGCGGCCCTTGAGAACCTTGCCGACGTGCCAGTCGGAGGTGTGCAGGATGCGCATCGCTGAACCCTAGCCCCAGCCCTAGAACGGAATGTCGTCGTCGGCGCCCGGGCGCCCGCCGATCACCGCGAACGGGTCGGCGGACTGGACGATCGACCGCAGCGACTCGGACGGCGGGGGGCCGGCCTCGGACTTGCGGGTCGCCCAGGCCGGGAACGGGAACTCGACGCAGAGCGGGACCGGGATGTCCGGCTGGTTGACGAACATCGTGCCCGGGCGGGCCAGCAGCGCCCGCTGGCGCATCGCGGGCGGCAGGAACCCGTATTCCGGGCGGGAGGCCTCGGCCGGGTCGAGCCGGCCGACGACCCGGATCGCCGAGTTCGTCACGATGCGGCGCTCGACCTCGCTGGCGGTCTGCTGCGCGCCGATCAGGATCACGCCCAGCGAACGGCCGCGCTCGGCGATGTCCAGCAGCACCTCCTTGATCGGGGAGGAGCCCTCACGGGGTGCGTACTTGTTCAGCTCGTCGAGGACCACGAAGAGCAGGGGGCGCCCGGTGCCGGACTTCTCCTTCTCCTCGAACTCGGACTTCAGCGTCACGCCGACCACGAACCGCTGCGCGCGATCGGGCAGGTTGTGCAGGTCGACGACGGTGACCTGGGCGCTGTCGGCGGTCTTGATCTGGTGCGGGCGGCGCTGGGCCAGGTCCCCCCGGATCAGCCGGGACAGGTCGCGCTTGCTGCTGATCAGGCGGCGGGCGAACGCGTTGACCGTGCCCATGTTGACCGCGCTGCCGGCCCAGGTCGAGCGGGTCTCGTCGTCGGTGAGCTGCTCGACGATGTGATCCACCAGGTCGCCGTAGGAGCCGATGCGCCGGCCGTCGATGCTGATCCCGCCCTCGGCCGGCACGGCGAACCGGTTCAGGTGGGCGGTGACCGAGTGGACGACCATCGTGTACTGCTGGCGCTCGTCGTCGGCGTCGGCGAACACATACGGCAGGAGCTTGGTCGAGCAGAACTCGTCGAGCGTCCAGTAGAACGAGTCGACGCCGGTCAGCCGGCCGCTCACGTCGGGAGCGCCGGACGGGTCGCCGGCGCGGGGCGGGGCGTAGACCCGTACGTCGGTGAAGGGTGTGTCGGGAAGGTCGAGCAGCTTGTAGTAGGACCGGGTGGACTCGTCGAGCTTCGTGTTCGGGTGGTCGAGGAAGAGCAGGTCCTCACCCTTGACGTTGAAGATCAGCGCCCGTGCGTTCGCCCCGTCGGCGCCGAGCTGACCGGAACGGAACACCGAGTAGAGCAGGAACGTGGCGAAACTCGTCTTCGTGGCGACGCCGGAGATGCCGGAGATGGACACGTGCGCGCCGCGGGTGCCGTCGAGAAAGTCCGCGTTGAGGAAGACGGGGACGCCGTCGCGGCCGGTGCCCATCGGGACCCGGCGCTCCATCCGGTCGAAGTGCAGGGCGGCGTCCCGCTCCTCACCCGAGGCGCGGTGCACGATCGCGCCCGGAGCGGGCGGGACGTAGAGCTCCGGGTCCACCCGCGTGGTGGTGATCTCGGCCGCCTCCTGCACCATGGCCGGCAGTGTGCCGTCGGCGATGGCGAACACGTCCGAGTCGAACTGGGCGCCCTCGTGCCGTGCCCGGACCTGGGTGACCACGCCCGAGATCGTCACCGGCTCGCGGTCCGGCAGGTCACGTTTCGTGGTCACGACGTCGTCGAGCTGCAGGTAACGGCCGGGGGCGACAGCCGTCCAGAACTGGAGCGGCGTCGCGTCGGCCGTACCGAGCACCCGCCCGACGGGCGCCGAATCCGCCTTGTCATTCTGTTTTCCGCCGCGGATGGGCTCAGCTTCGTCAGACACGCCGATCATGGTGCCTCAGAGGTACGACAAAATCCCCACGGGATCTTCCCTCTTTCGGGTTTTCCACAACTTCTGGGGTTCATCCACAGAGTTATGCACAAGATCTTGATCGATCGGGTCAGACACGCGGACGCGTGTATCGGAGGAACAGCATGTCCTCCCGGGTCAGTGCGTGCGCCAGTGCCAACCTCCGCGGCGCGGTCGCCGGGCCGTGCGCGATCCGCCCCGCCGGGCCCCCGGCCAGCAGCGGCGCGACCGTCAGGCAGAGCTCGTCGACCAGATCCGCGGCGATCATCGAGCCGAGCAGGCCCGGGCCGCCCTCGCAGAGCAGCTGGGTCGCGCCGCGCTCGTGGAGCGCGGCCACCCCGGCGGCCAGGTCGACCGCCTCGTCGCCGACCCGGATCAGCTCGGCCACCTCGGCGATCGGAGAGTCACGCGGGGCGGCGCGGTGGGTCAGCACGATCGGCCGGCGCGGTGCGTCCGAGAAGACCAGCTGGGCCGGGTCGAGATCGAGCGAGCCCGAGACGATCACCATCAGCGGGAACTCGGGCAGGCCATGGGCCGTACGCCACATGCGGTCCTCCGGTGCCGAACGGAGGGCGTCGTAGCGCTCGGCGCGAACCGTGCCGGCCGCGACCACCAGCGCGTCGCAGACCATCCGCAAGGTGTCGAAGACCTCCTTGTCGCCCGGGCCCTGCAGCCCGGCCGAGAGGCCGTCGACGGTGACCGCGCCGTCGGCGCTGGCGATGAAGTTCACCCGCAGGGCCGGTCGGTCGAGGCGGGGATAACGGCCGGCCAGCTCGTCGCGGCCGGAGGGCAGCATGCTCACGGGCCGGGTGGCCCGGTCACCGGCGGGACCGGCTCGGGCTCACGATGCTGGCAGTCGCACCACGACCCGCCCTTGCAGTCCCCGTGCCGGCGATCCCGGCAAGCCTCGCAAATCATGCCCTGACCCTATCGGTCGGCGGACTGTCCGACAGCCGACAGTCGCGGGGAGGGCCGGAGCCCGGAAGGCCGGGGATGAGTTGTGAAATCGGGCACACTCGACCGGCTTGACGGCCGGGACACGACCGTGCAACGGGTCGGAAACGCCGGGTGGGCACTGTTGGGCATCAGCAGGACGGCGCCACCGGCCGTCGCGACGGGAGGAGCTACATGTTGCTGCGGGTTCGAGTCACCCTGCCGGACCGTCCCGGTGCTCTCGGCCAGGTCGCGCGCACCCTGGGTGTGGCCGGCGCGGACATCGTCCAGGTCGTCGTGCTGGAGCGGCTCGGCGGCCGGGCCGTCGACGACTTCACCGTCGTGTGGCCGGGCGCGGCCCGCGTGGAACGTCTCCTCGCCGGTCTCGCCGCCATCCCCGGCGTCCAGGTCGACGGCGTGTGGAAGGCGATCGGCGCGCCCGTGAACGGCGGTCACGACGCCGAGCTGCTGGCGCAGGTCGCCGCGAACCCGGCGGACGGTCTGGCCACCCTGGTCGACGCGATGCCCGGCCTGCTCGCCGCGGACTGGGCGGCCGCCGCGATGGTCCCGGCGGACTGGGCGGCCCGCAGCGGCGCCAAGGGGGTCAACCACGAACCCCGGGTGGCGTACGCGTCCTGGCGCGCCCCGTCCCCGCTGCACCTGCCCGAGGTCACGCCGTTGCGCGCCCGCCCGTTCGCCGAGCCCGGTGGCGCCCGTTACGCGGTCGCCCCGTTCGGTCGTGGCGGTCTGGTCCTGCTCGTCGCCCGCACCGACGAGGACGACCTGCCGGCCGCCGCGTTCCACGTGACCGAGGTGGATCGGGTGGCCCAGCTGGTCCGTGCCGCCGCCGTGATCCTGGGCGACCGGCTGGACGCCGTGACGCCCGCCACCATCGCCCAGGTGTGATCGCCTTAACGACGAATTCGCAGCTCAGGCAATAAGACGGCAACATCGCCGGGGCACTCTTGAGGCAGGCCTGCATCGCGGCTCGCGCGGGCCGCGACACAGGCCTGGATCGAAAGGAGTGCCCCGCAATGGCGTTGTGGAGAGTCCGGGCGACGGTCGACGACCGTCCCGGCTACCTGTCCGTGCTGACCGCGAGTCTCGCCCTGAAATCGGTCAACATCCTCGCCGTCCAGGTTCACACCACCGAGGCCGGCGCGGTCGACGACTTCCTGGTCGACGCTCCGGACGCGATGACCGAGTCCGATCTGCTGGCCGCGGTGGCCAAGGGCCGCGGGCGGGACGCGTTCGTGACCCGGGCCGAGGCGCAGGGCCTGGCCGACCAGCCGACCCGCGCGCTCGCCATGGCCGGCCGGCTGGTCCACGAGCCCGACGCGCTCGGCGAGACCCTGGCCACCCTGCTCGACGCGACCGACGTGCGCTGGCGTCCGCACCCGGCCTTCGACCAGCCCGGCGTCCACGGCGGCCGGATGACGCTGGCCGATCCGGCCGGCGGCTCCTACGAGATCCTGCGTGCCCTGCCCGCGTTCACCCCGGCGGAGTATGCGCGCGCCCAGGCCCTGGTCGAGCTCGCCGCCGCGGTCACCCGCCACCAGCGGGAAAATGTGACGTTCATGCTGCCCGACGGAGCCGAGGTCGTTCTGCGCCCGGCCGTCGCCGACGACCTCGCCGCCGTCCGCGAGCTGCACGCCCGGTGCTCGGCCGGCACTCTGCGCCGGCGTTACCTGGGCGGCGGCTCGCCCGCCGAGGCCCGGCTGCGCCGCCTGCTGGAGCCGGCCGGCGGGGTGACCCTGCTCGCGGTCGCGGCCGGCGGGCGCGTGGTGGCCATGGCCGGCCTGCTGGCCGAGGGCGAGCTGGGCGAGATCTCGGTCCTGGTGGAGGACGACTGGCAGCGCCGCGGCCTGGGCACCGCCCTGCTCCGCCGGTTGCGGACGCACGCCGAGCGGGCCGGGTTCGCCGCGCTGGTCGCCCACCTGGCGGCGGACAACGCGGCGATGCTGCGCACCCTGCATCGACTGGGCCACGGCCCCGTCGAGCACGACGGCGGGCTGGTCAGCGTCACCCTCCCGGTCTCCGCCGAGCCGGTGACGGACGAGGCCGCCTCGGAGCAGGAGAACTCTCGCTACTTCGGGTAGCGGGTGAGAGGGGTGGCGGCGGGTACTGGTTCAGGCCCGCTGCCACCCAAATATCCCGTGCGGCGGTCAGCCGTGACGTTCGCCGTGCTCGACGCAGGTGGCGGTCCAGCCGGTCGGGACGACCTGGACCTTCATCCGCCGCCGGCAGTCCGGGCAGAAACGGGGCGGCTCCAGCTCGCGAGCCGCCGCGCACCCCGTGTGGTCACCCTCCGCGGCGACGTGGCCGCACCGGTCGCAGTACACCTCAGAACGTCGCCGACAGCGACTTGACCGGCATCTTCAGGTCCTGCAGGAGCTCCAGATCCGCAGTCGCGGGCCGGCCCAGCGTCGTCAGATAGTTCCCGACGATCACGGCGTTGATGCCCCCCAGCAGCCCCTCCCGGGTGCCCAAGTCACCGAGCGTGATCTCGCGCCCACCCGCATACCGCAGAATGGTCCTGGGCATGGCCAGGCGGAACGCGGCGATGGCGCGCAGCGCGTCCTTGCCCTCGACGACCGGGCGGTCACCGAACGGGGTGCCGGGCCGCGGGTTGAGGAAGTTCAGCGGAACCTCGTGCGGGTCGAGCTCGGCCAGCTGCGCCGCGAACTCGGCGCGCTGCTCGATCGTCTCGCCCATGCCGAGGATGCCGCCGCAGCAGACCTCCATGCCCGACTCGCGGACCATCGTCAGCGTGGACCACCGCTCTTCCCACGAATGGGTGGTTACCACGTTCGGAAAGAAGGACTCGCAGGTCTCGAGGTTGTGGTTGTAGCGATGCACGCCCATGTCGACGAGGTCGTCGACCTGCTCCTGGGTGAGCATGCCGAGGCTCGCCGCGACCTGGATGTCGACCGCTTCCTTGATCGCCTTGACGCCCTCGCGCATCTGGTCCATCAGGCGCTGGTCGGGCCCGCGCACGGCGGCGACGATGCAGAACTCCGTGGCACCGGTCGCCGCGGTCTGCTCAGCCGCCTTGACCAGGGAAGGAATGTCCAGCCAGACAGCCCGGACGGGGGACGCGAACAGCCCCGACTGGGAGCAGAAGTGGCAGTCCTCCGGGCAGCCGCCGGTCTTCAGCGACACGATTCCCTCGACCTCGACCTCGGGGCCGCACCACTTCATGCGGACGTCGTGGGCGAGTTGGAGCAGCTCGGGAAGGTCCTCGTCGGGCAGTCGCAGGATCTCGAGGATCTCGGCCTGATCGAGGCCGGCGCCGCCGTCGAGGACCCGGGCACGGGCCCGGTCGAGGATCTGAGGCATGTCCGTACCCTACAGACTTCCCTTCCCGGCAGGGACTGTCGGAGGTGGGTGGTAGTTTCCGGTTCTCGTGATCTCTGGGGGCGTCTTGGCGGAGTGGTTGGAGTCGCTGGATCGCCTGGCCCGCGAACGGGCCAAGGCGGGGCTCACCCGTCACCTCAGGCCGCGGCCGGCCGACGACTCCGTCGTCGACCTGGCCGGCAACGACTATCTCGGCCTTTCCGGGCACGTCGCGGTGGTCTCCGCGGCGAGGTCGGCACTTGAGGCGTACGGGTTGGGAGCCACCGGTTCACGCCTCGTCCGCGGCAGCACGCACGCGCACGCCGCGCTCGAGTCGTCGCTGGCCACCTGGCTCGGCGCGGAGGCGGCGCTGGTGTTCTCCTCGGGCTACTTGGCGAACCTGGCCGTGGTCCGTGCCGTCGCCGCGGTCGCCGACCTGATCGTCTCCGACGCGTACAACCACGCGTCCCTGATCGACGGCTGCAAGATCTCCGGCCGGCCCGTGACGGTGGCGCCGCACAACGATCCGGCCGGTGTCGCCGCGATCCTCGACGCGCACCCGGGCCGCACCGCCGCCGTGGTCACCGAGTCGGTCTTCTCCGTGGACGGCGACCTGGCCCCGCTCGCCGAGCTGCACGCGGTCACCTCGGCCCGTGGCGCGCTGCTGATCGTCGACGACGCGCACGGGCTCGGCCTGCTCGGCGGGTCCGGCAGCGGCGGCGTCGCCGCGGCCGGCCTGGCCGGGCAGCCGGATGTGATCGTCACCGCCACGCTCTCCAAGTCGCTCGGCGGCGCCGGTGGGGTGGTCGCCGGCGCCGAGCCGGTCATCCGTCACCTGATCGATACCGGTCGCACCTTCATCTACGACACCGCCCCGCCGCCGGCCGTGGTCGCCGGTGTGCACGCCGCGATCGAGCTGGCCCGGGCCGCCGACGACCGGCGTGCGACGCTGTTCGAGCGTGGCGCCCGGCTGGCGGCGCGGCTGCGGGCCGCCGGGTTCCCGGTCACCGAGCCGGCCGCCGGGGTGCTGTCGGTCGTCGCCCCGGGCCCGGAAGCCGCCGTCGGCTGGGCCGAGGACTGCCGGGATCGTGGCGTGGCGGTCGGCTGTTTCCGGCCGCCGTCGACCCCGGACGGAAGCTCCCGCCTGCGTCTGACCGTGAACGCGGGCGTGCCCGAGGCGGACTTCGCCCGGGCCCTGGACGTTATCGTGGAGTGCGCACCGTGAACGCCAACCCGCCCCGCACCGCCTCGTCGTACCCGGGAGTCGCGGTCACGCCGCTCCCGCGCGGATGGCGCAGCGGTGGCCACGGGCTGCCCGCGGTCACGTCACCGCGGGCGCCCGAGCCGTCCGACCCGTTGTACGCCCACGGTGGGGGTCACCACGGAGGGGACGCGGGAGACGGGGGGCGGGCTGAAGGCGTACCGTCGCGGGTTGTGACCGTGCCGTCCACTGAGCCGCCGACCGGAGAGCCCGGCTCCGCCGGCGCCGAGCCGGCCGTGACGCCGCAGGCGGGCGCGGCCCCGATCGGCGATCCCGCCGAGCGCGGCGATTCGGCTGGGGTCGGTGGAGCCGCCGAAGCGAACGACTCCGACAGGTCGGAGAGGCCGGATCCCGGCGGTGCCGGTTCGCGGGACGCGGCTCAGGCCGCCGACGGGGACACGCCGGCGACGCCCGCCGCGACCGCGGGAGTGCAGGCGGCGCCGGCGCCTACAGGAGTGCAGGCGGCCTCGGCGCCTACGGGAGTGCAGGCGGCGCCGAGGCGCGCCGCCGTGCCGGGGGAGTGGCACGGCATCGTGCTGGTCACCGGCACCGACACCGAGGTCGGCAAGACCATCAGCACCGCCGCCGTGGCCGCGGCGGCCCAGGCCGAGGGCCTCCGGGTGGCCGTGATCAAACCCGGTCAGACCGGCACGATCACCGGCGCGCCGACCGACGCCGAGGTGGTCACCCGCCTGGCCGGCCCGGACACCGTGAAGACCCTCGCGGAGTATCCGGAGCCGCTCGCCCCGCTGGCCGCGGCCAAGGTCGCCGAGCTGCCGCCGCTGGAGCTCTACGAGGTGGTCGACGCGATCCGCGCCGAGGCCGACAAGCACGACCTGGTCCTGGTCGAGGGCGCCGGTGGCCTGTTGGTCCCGATGGGGCTGCGGCCCGGTGGCGAGGCCTGGACGTTCGCCGACCTGGCCACCGCGCTGGGGGCGAACGTGCTGGTCGTGGCCCGCGCCGGGCTCGGCACGCTGAACCACACGGCGCTGACGCTGGAGGCGCTGGACCGCCGCGGTGTCGCCGCCAAGGTGATTCTCGGCGCCTGGCCGGCCGAGCCCGAGCTGGTCCACTGGGCGAACCTGAGCGAGCTGGTCCCGCACCTGGTCGGCGCGTTGCCGGCCGGTGCCGGGTCGATGGATCCGGGCGTGTTCCGGCGTTCGGCGCCGGGCTGGCTGACCCCGGCTCTGCACGGCGTCCTGGACAACTGGCGGGTCTGGGCCGAGGAAGCCGGCTGAGCCCGGCGCCGTGACCCAGCCGCCCGGCTGAGCCCGGCGCCGTGACCCAGCAGCCCGGCTGAGCCCGGCGCCGTGACCCAGCCGCCCGGCTGAGCCCGGCGCCGTCACCCAGCCGCCCGGCTGACCCCCGCGCCGCTGCTCAGCGGCCTGGCCTGAGGCCGGCACGGCCGCCCAGCGACTCGGCTGACTGCGGCGCCGTCGCCCAGCCGCCCGGCTGAGCCCGGCGTCGCTGCTCGACCCCCGGGCCGGGCTGGGGAGGCGCGGTAACGACGCTCCCGTCACAATTGCGTTGTCGGGAGGTGAGTTCCATGCAAACTGGCGGCGTGACTTTCACCTTGACGATCGATTGTGGTGGCGGCGGCATCA
The DNA here is from genome assembly GCF_044388125.1 of Actinoplanes sp. NPDC020271. Classification (NCBI taxonomy): domain Bacteria; kingdom Bacillati; phylum Actinomycetota; class Actinomycetes; order Micromonosporales; family Micromonosporaceae; genus Actinoplanes; species Actinoplanes sp. NPDC020271. Next base: position 270,160 of record NZ_JBIRWQ010000010.1, on the reverse strand, counting down.
AGGGCTCGGTCCTCGACGACGCCGGGACGATGCGGGCGCAGCCCATCCGGGTCCCCACGCCGTACCCGCTGCCTCCGGAGCTGTTCGTCAAGACACTGGTCGATCTGGGTGGTCAGTTGCCGAACGCGGACCGCGTGACGGTCGGCATGCCCGGCATGATCCGGCACGGTGTGGTCGTGGCGACGCCGCATTACGTGACCCGCAGCGGCCCGCGCACCCGGGTGGACCCGGAGCTGGTCGAGGCGTGGCACGGTTTCGACGCCCGGACTGCTCTGGCGGAGGCGTTCGGTCTGCCCACGCTGGTGCTCAACGACGCCGAGGTGCACGGCGCCGGGGTGGTCGCGGGCACCGGCTGCGAGCTGGTGCTGACGTTGGGGACGGGGCTGGGCTGCGCGCTTTTCGACGGCGGCGAGCTGGCCCCGCATCTGGAGATGTCGCAGGCGCCGGTGCGCTGGGGGATGTCCTACGACACGTACATCGGGGAGCATGAACGTCGTCGCCTGGGCGACGCGCTCTGGTCACGGCGGGTGCGCAACGTGGTCGAGGGCCTCCGGCCGGTCTTCCTGTGGGACCGGGTGTATCTCGGCGGTGGCAACTCCCGGCTGATCACCCCGACGCAGCTCGCCCGGATGGGTGATGACGTGGTCGTGGTGCCGAACACGGCCGGCATCGTCGGCGGGGTGCGCGCGTGGACGCTGGGGCAACGATGAGGCCGGCCGCGTTGTTGCTGGATTTCGGCGGGGTGCTCGCCGATTCGCCGGGGGAGGCCCGGCCGTGTTCGCCGGAGCTGGTGCTGAAGGTCTACAACGTGATCCACGGCGTGCTGACGCCGGGGCAGATCCAGCAGTCGTTCGCCGAGGGCGGCGAGGCGTATGCCCGCTGGCGGGACGAGGACTCGCCGGACGAGTTGCCGCAGGCCGAGGTCTGGGAACGGTTCGTGATCAAAGGTTGGCCGGCGGCCGCGCAGGTGCCGGTCCGGGGCGCGATCGCGAAGTTGAGCCATGCCTGGGCGTGGCGTAACAGCTGGGAGTTGCGGCCGGGGATCCGGGCGGCGCTGGAGGCGTACACCGCGGCCGGGGTGCCGCTGGCCGTGGTCAGCAACACGCTGTGCGGCGCCGCGCACCGGGACTATCTGACCGCGGCCGGGGTCGGTCACCTTTTCGCGGTGCAGGTCTACAGCGACGAGGCCGGTGTCCGGAAACCGAATCCGCAGATGATCTGGAACGCCACCGACGCGCTCGGCGTGTCCCCGGCCGACTGCTGGTTCGTCGGGGACAGCAAGCGGCGCGACGTGGCCTGTGCCCGTCGCGCCGACGTGGCGAGGGCGATCCTGATGCCGTCCGGCCGGAAGGACCCGGACGATCCGGTGCTCAGCCCCGAGCCGGACGTGGTGGTCGAGGACGGCTTCGGCCTGATCCCGCTCCTGTCCGAATAGGTCAGGACAAGACCTGCCAGACCGACGTACGGCGTACCGTGCAGCTCTCCAACGCCTCGGTGACCGGCACGTCATAGGTCGCCCGTTTGACCAGCCCCGGCGGTAGGTAGGCCCGACCGGGGTCGCCGACCAGGACGAGCGACCCCCGTCCGGCCGCTCGCCGCAGGAACGGCAGCACCCGCGCCGCCATCTCCCGGCTGTAGAACACGTCCCCGGCCAGCACCACCCCGTACTTCTCGTCGGTGTCGAGCAGGTCGGCCTCGAGCGTCCGGACCACCACCCCGTTGTCGGCGGCGTTGGCCTCGGCCGCCGCGAGCGACAGCGGGTCGATGTCGTTGGCGATCACCGGCCGGGCCCCGGCCAGCGCCGCCGCGACCGCGACCAGCCCGGAGCCGGTGGCCAGGTCGAGCACGCTGCGTCCGGCGACCAGCGACGGCTCGTCGAGGATGTGCCGGGCGAGCGCCTGCCCACCGGCCCAGGCGAACGCCCAGAACGGGGGCGGCTGCTCGGCCCCGCCGGCCTCGGTGGCCTCCCAGAGCGCGATCGGCTCCTCGGCCTGCCGGAGCTGGACCTCCGGGGCGAAGGCGACCGGCGCCAGGACGGTGTGAGCGCGTACGAAATCGAGGAGCACCCGACGATTGTGCCCTTTCCCTCAGATCGGTGACCTACCAGCCGAAGAGTCGGTCATACGGGACTGAGTCGGGAGGGTGACGGGGATGCCGACGCGCTGGCCGGCTGCCCTTTTCGGCGCCTGGATCGGGATCCTCGCCGTCGTCTACTCGCTCGCCACCGAGCTGCGCGGCTGGCTGGTCCTGGCCGGTGGCCTCTCCGCCGCGGCCGCCGTGCTGTCCGGCACGTATCGCGCCCAGCCCGACGACCGCCGGCCGTGGTGGTTGCTGGCCGGCGCGACCGGGCTCTGCGCGCTGGGCGCCGCGATCGGCAACGCCCCGTCCTTCCTGACGAACTGGCTGCCGTGGCTGGAACCGGTCGGCACCGGACTGCTGCTGGCCTCCTATCCGCTGCTGGCGGCCGCGCTGGCGGTGTTCACCCGGCGTCGCACCGGCTCGGCCCGGGACGTACCCGGCCTGCTCGACGCGGCGATCGTCACGTCCGGCGCGGCGCTGCTGGTCTGGACGTTCGTGATCGGCCCACGGATGTCCGACCTGACCGTGGGCGGGCTGGAACAGCTGCTCCCGGTGGCCGACCTGCTGTGCCTGGGTCTGCTGATCCGGCTGGCCGTGGTGCCGGGGCGGCTGGTCGCCTCGGGGTACTGGCTCGGTGCGGGCACCGGTGCGATGCTGATCGCGGACGTCGTGCGGACCTCGGCGTACGGGCAGATGGCGCTTTTTGCGACCGCTGCGATGGCCGCCCTGATCCCGTCGATGGCCGAACTCACCCGGCCGTCGGTGGCGGCGGCGTCGGAGACCGGCCGCGGACGTCTGGCTCTGCTGGCGGTGGCCGCGCTGGTCGCGCCGAGCGTGCTGATGGCCAAACTGATCCAGGACAGCCAGGTGGCCGGCCTGTTCCTGGTGGCCGTGCTCAGCCTGCTCATGCTCATGCTGGTGCTGGGCCGGATGGCCGGGATCATGACGAGCCACCGCCAGGCCATGACCCGCGAGCGTGCGCTGCGCGAGGCGTCGGCGGCCCTGGTCTCGGCGGCCGACGCGGAGGCGGTCGGGCTGGCCGTCCGCACCACGGTCGCTCAGCTGCTGCCCGGGGACGTGCCGCACGGCGTGGTCCTGGCGATCAGCATCGCGCAGGTCGAGCCGCCGTCCCCGGAGGCCGCCGCGCAGGCCGCGGTGGACCGGGCGACCGGCACCGCGGCGCGGCTGGTGCAGACCCGGGACGTGGACTGGGCCGTCGCGGTCCGGCTCACCCAGTTCGCCGAGACGCTGCGCTGCCCGATGGTGCTGCAGGACCGGCCGCACGGTGACTCGCTGGTCGGTGTGCTGCACGTGGGCGCGCCCGGCTGGGCGTTGCGCGAGCTGCAGCGCTCGGTGGAGGTACTGGCCGGCCAGGTGGCGCTGGCGCTGGAGCGGATCGCCCTGAACCACGAGGTCAACCAGCGCAACAGCGAGACGTACTTCCGGACCCTGATCCAGAACACCGCCGACGTGATCACCATCCTGGACGCCGACGACCGGATCCGGTACGCCAGCCCGTCCGCTCTCGGGGTCTTCGGCGCCGACCCGACCGGTGTCCGCCTGCCCGACGTCATCCACCAGGGTGACCGGGACCGCCTGGTCGACGTCCTGAACGCGGTTCGCGGCGGTGACTCCGTCGCGCAGCAGCTGGACTTCCGGGCGATCAACGTCCGCGGCACCGAGCTGCTGCTCGAGCTGCACTGCCGTGACCTGCGTGAGGACCGCAGCGTGGCGGGCGTGGTGATCACCATGCGTGATGTCACCGAGCCCCGCAAGCTTCAGCAGGAGCTGATGCACCAGGCGTTCCACGACGCGATGACCGGCCTGGCGAACCGGGTGCTCTTCCACGACCGGCTCAAGCACGCGCTGGCCCGCAGCGCCCGGGACGGCTCGGTGGTCGGGGTGCTCTTCATCGACCTGGACGACTTCAAGATCGTCAACGACACGCTCGGCCACGCCATCGGCGACCAGCTGCTGATCGAGGTGGCGAACCGGATCGCCGGCTCGCTGCGCGCCGACGACACCGCGGCCCGGCTCGGCGGCGACGAGTTCGCGGCCCTGATCGAGAACGTCAACGACCCGCTGGCCGTCGAGGACACCGCGACCCGGATCCTCACCGCGCTGGCCTCGCCGATCGACACCGACGCCAAGCCCCTCTACGCGATGACCAGCATCGGCATCACCACCACGCTCGAAGCGACCGACGGGGACGAGCTGCTGCGCCAGGCCGACCTCGCGCTCTACGTCGCCAAGGGGGCCGGCAAGAACCAATGGCGGCGCTACCAGCGGCACCTGCACGCCGAGATGGTCGAGCGGCTGGAGCTGCGCTCGGCGCTCGACCACGCGGTCAACGAGGGCCATTTCCTGCTGCATTACCAGCCGATCGTCGACCTGACCAACGGTTACGCGGTCGGTTTCGAGGCGCTGGTCCGCTGGGCCCACCCGAACCGTGGCGTGGTCACTCCGGACCAGTTCATCGAGGTCGCCGAGGAGAGCGGACTGATCGTGCCGATGGGCCGGTGGGTGCTGGAGGAGGCGCTGCGCACGGTCTCCGAGTGGCGCCGGATCCTGCCGCCGGGCCGCGCACCCTATGTCAGCGTCAACGTGTCGGTCCGCCAGTTCCGGGAGGCCGGATTCGTGGACCAGGTGCGCACCGCGCTGCACCACACCGGCGTACCCCCGGAGTCGTTGATGTTGGAGATCACCGAGACGTTGCTGATGAAGGACGACGAGCAGCGGATCTGGGCCGATCTGAGCACGCTGCGCGAGATGGGCATCCGGATCGCCATCGACGACTTCGGCACCGGGTACTCGTCACTCGGCTACCTGCGGCAACGCCCGATCGACATCGTGAAGATCGACAAGACGTTCATCGACGACATGGTCACCAGCCCGCAACTGGTCGGCGGCATCGTCAGCCTGGCCCGCTCGCTGCAACTCGTGGTGGTCGCCGAGGGCATCGAGGACCTGGCCCACCGCGACCTGCTGGTGCAGATGGGCTGCCCCCTCGGGCAGGGCTTCCTCTTCTCCAGCCCGCTCGGCCCGACCGAGGTGCTGGCCTGGATGACCAGCTCCTCGGTCGCCGTTTGAGACATCGGCAGCAAAGACTGACAGTTTCCTCGAAACCCATTTTCCGGTACGTCGTCAGTAAGGGTTGCCAGAGCCCGGGAGCCGCCCGCGCAACAGTCCACCGAGCCGCCCCGGTTTGCCCGCCGCGGTGTCCAGCGTCGGCGAGTCGTCCCGCCCGGCCCGCTCGGCCAGCCCGCCCACCACGTCGTGCAGCGCTTCGACCGCGGTCCGGGACGGCCGCCACCCGAGCTCGTCCCTCGCCCGGTCGCACGACATCAGCGGCGCCTTGAGAGCCAGCTTGACCCAGCCGCGGTCCACCGGTTGCAGCCGCATCGCCCAGCTCAGCGCGGCCGCACCCGCCAGCGCGAACCCCGGCACCGGCAGCGGCAGCCCGTGGAACGCCTTGGCCAGCACCATCGGGTCGAGCACCGGCCCGGCCGCGATGTTGAACGCCCCGTGCACGTCGGCCCGCAACACCCGCAGGTACGCCTCGGCCACGTCGTCCGCGTGCACCGCCTGCAGCCGCAGTCCCGGGTTGGCCGGCAGCACCGGCACCCAGCCGAATCGCAGCAGCCGGGCCGGCAGCAGCGGCCCGGCGAAGTAGCGCCCGATCTCCGTCCCGGCGTCCCGCTGGAAGATCAGCCCCGGTCGCAGCCGCACCACCCGCAGCGTCGGATGATCCGACTCGATCTCGTCGAGCATCCGCTCGGTCAGTACCTTGTGCCGGCTGTACGACGACTCCGGCACGCCCGTCCGCGGCCAGGACTCCTTCACGTACGCCCACTTCGGGCCGGCCGAGTACACCCCGACCGACGACGCGTGCACCAGCGTCTCGACTCCGGCCCGCAGCGCCGCCCGGAACACCGCGCGACTGCCCAGCACGTTCGTCCGGTACAGCTGCCGCTGGTCGTGACTGGGCTGGATCTGCCAGGCCAGGTTCACCACCGCGTCGGTGCCGTCGAGGATCGGGGTGAGCCGCTCCAGGGCGTCGTCGCGGCTGATGTCGACGGCGTGCCACTCCATGTCGGCGTACGGCCCGCTGTCCTCCGGGGTGCGCCGCGCGATTCCGATGACCTCGACGTCCGGCTCACTCCGGAGGCGGCGCAGCAGCGCGGTGCCGGCGTTACCGGTCGCGCCCACGATGACGACACGCATGCCGGTTGCGGTACCCGCCGCGCCGCGATCGAATCGGATTCCCGCGACTATTCCGCGCCGCAAGTTTCCGGTGAAGGAGATTCCGCCGCTGCTTTCGGTGGCCCGATCGCCGGTTCCGGTTCGGCCGGCGTGGCGGTTCCGGTTCTTGCCGGGGCCGGGGTTTCCGGTCTTCCGGGGGCGGTTTCCGCAGTTCCCGGCTCCGGATTCCAGAGTTCGGATACACCGCGTTTCCGGCCGGGCTCGCTGTCGCGTCCGCCCGTTGCGCCCGCCGTTACGGCAACGAAAGGTCGACCCGGTACCGGCCCGGCGTCACCGATTTTCCGAGCGGTCAGATCGATTTCCCGGTACGTCGTGATCCCCGCTCGACCGCGATTACGCCGCGGGGAAGTGGGTCGCTCCGCGTTCCCGGCTTCCGGGAGGCATTCTGCGGGTCAGCCCGAAATGGCCGCGTCCTCGATCATGAAGGCGGGTTGTCCGCGCGGATCCACTCGGAAGACTCCGCAGAGAACGACGCACGCCGCCGCGCTCGCCCGATTGACTCCGGTCATCCCGCCGGCCGGGTGGCGAGGAGCGGCCCCGCCAGGCGTTCCCGGAGCTGAACCGGCTCAGCGGCTGCCCTGCCCGGCGCGGAGGTCTGTCGCTTGTCCCGCGGTTTTTGTGCAGCCCGGCGGATTTCCCTGTGAAAACGGCGTCACCGGGTCACCCGGTGACGCCGTTGACGACAGACTGCTTATCGCTTGGCGTGGTACGCCTCGACGACGTTGCTCGGGATCCGGCCACGCTCGGAAACGGGGTAGCCGTTCTTGTTGGCCCACTCACGAATGGCCTGATTCTGGTCGCGGCTCGACCGGCTCGTCGCGGCCGGGGCGGCCCGCCGGGCAACCGTCGGAGTGACACCGGAACGGCCCAGACGCGTTGCCGCGGAGAGGAACGGTTCCAGAGCCTTGCGCAGCTTGCCGGCGTTCTTCTCGGACAGATCGATCGTGTAGTTCACACCGTCCAGTCCGAATTCGACGGTGCGGTCGGCTTCCCCGCCGTCGAGGTCGTCGGTCAGAAGGGTAATTATCTGCTTGGCCATGTTGTGTTCGCTCCTACAGCGATGTCATTCGGGTGACGGCTGTACGCGAGCGATGGGGGTGCCGCGATTAGTCGTCGTCGCATTCATTGTGTCGCGCACATGGTAGCTATTGCAAATTGCGTCTCTTGGCATGTCGCAATTCCTCTGCGCATCCACCCGGCAGCGGAGGGTGGTCAGCCCAGCTCGGAAACGTTCCGCGGAGACTCTTGCGAGGATGGCCAGTCCGCTCGGAAACGTTGCCCGGAGAGTCTTTTCGTACTCGTGAATGTGCGGTAACGTCGCAGGTGGGAGCGCTCCCAGAGGTGCTGGGAACCCCCTGATCCGCGCTGCCCACGCCCGCTCGGGCGTCCCCGATCCCGAGCCGCCTCGTCGCCGATTCTCCGACGCCGGGGCGGTTCGTCCACCCCCGCATCAGGCAGCCCGGACACCTCGCACGCCCAGCCGCCCGCCCGTCGCTGGTTCCGGGCTGTGCCTCGCGGCCCCGGTCGTGCCCCTCCCGCCCCGCCGCCCACTCGTGGCTGGTGCTCAGGTGTGCTTCGCGGCCCCGGTCGCACCTCCCCGGCCCAGCCGGCGGCTTGGGGCCGGGCTGTGGGTGTGAGCGGCCGGGGGCGGTGGCGGATGGTTCAGAGGAGGAGGCCGCCGGTGGCTCGGATGTTCTGGCCGGTGATCCAGGCGGAGTCCGGACCGGCCAGGAACGCGACGACCGCCGCCACGTCCGCCGGCTGCCCGAGCCGGCCGAGTGCGGTGAGCGCCGGGATCCCCGCGATCCCGTCCGCCGAGTTCGCCCCGCGCAGCATGTCGGTGTCGGTCGCGCCCGGCGAGACCGTGTTGACGGTGATCCCGCGCGGGCCGAGTTCCTTCGAGGCGACGGCCGTGACCTGCTCCAATGCCCCTTTGCTGGCGCAGTAGAGCACCATGTTCGGCCCGGCTGCCGCAGTGTTCAGCGTGGACAGGTTGACGATCCGCCCGCCGTCACGCATCAGGGGTGTCGCGGCCCGGATGGCGAGCAGCGGGAACTTCGTGTTGATCGTCAGCACGCGGTCGAAGTGTTCCGCGGTCACCTCGCTGATCGGCGTCTTGTCGGCGATCCCGGCGTTGTTGACCAGGATGTCCAGCCCGTCCCGGACCGGCTCGAAGATCGCCGGTAGCGTCTCGGGGTCGGCCTGGTCGCAGCGCACCGCCAGCGTGTCGCCGCCGAGTTCGGCCACGAGACCGTCCGCCTCGTCCTTGCGCGAGTGGTAGGTGAACACCACCCGGGCCCCGTCGGCGGCGAGCCGTCGCACGATGGCCCGCCCGATGCCGCGGGACCCTCCGGTCACCAGTGCCGTCTTCCCCGTGAGCGTCATGTCCGGACGCTAACACCGTCACTGATCGTCGTGCATGGATGCGCTCGACCGGCGTACCGGAAAAGGAAGGCGCAACGCGGCGGGAGCATGCGACGGCACCGCGGGGGAAGCCGGCGCGACCGGCGTGACCTTCCGATATGCCGAGCCGAGGGCCGGCCGCGGGTCGTCGTCGCCCTTGTTCGGCCAGAGCGACATCGCCCGTTCCGCCATCGCCGTGATCGTCAGCGACGGGTTCACCCCGAGGTTCGCCGGGACCGCCGACCCGTCGACGACGTGCAGCCCGGGATGCCCGAAGACCCGGTGGTACGCGTCGACCACGCCCGTCTCCGCCGATTCCCCGATCGTGGCGCCGCCGAGGATGTGCGCGGTCATCGGAATGTTGAAGATGTCACCGACCGTGCCGCCGGGGAAGCCGTCGATGCGGTCCGCGATCCGCCGCACCGCTTCGTGACCGACCGGGATCCAGGTCGGGTTCGGGTCCCCGTGCCCGGGGCTAGTGGTCAACCGGCCGCGCTTCGTCCGCCGTACCGTCAAGGAATTGTCCAGAGTCTGCATCACGAGCGCGATGATCGTCCGCTCGCTCCACCGGCGCACCGAGATCGAGTACGCCAGGACCATCGGGTGCCGCACGCAGTTGAGCAGGAACTTCAGCGGTCGGGGGAGCCGCCCGCCGCCGTCGACGAGCAGCGTGGAGAGCAGGCCCATCGCGTTGCTGCCGGGGCCGTAACGGACCGGTTCGATGTGCGTGGTCGGGTCCGGGTGGAACGAGGAGGTGATGGCGACGCCCTTGCTGAACGGCTCGGCCGGCACCTCCTTGGTCTCCGCGCCGAGTAGTGCCTCGGAGTTCGTCCTGGTCAGCGAGCCGATCCGGGGGGAGATGCGGGGGAGGACGCCGGTGTCGCGCATGGCGTGCAGCAGCCGCTGGGTGCCGAGCGCACCGGCCGCGAGGATCACCTGGCCGGCCATGAACGTGCCGGTGCGCGTCTCGACCCGCCAGCCGCCGCCGTCGGGCCGGACGGCGGTCACCTCGGTGTCCGGGTGGACCGTGGCGCCCTTGCGTTCGGCCAGGTAGAGGTAGTTCACGTCGAGCCGATTCTTCGCGCCGACGGAGCAGCCGATCATGCAGTTGCCGCATTCGACGCAGCCGGTGCGGTCCGGGCCGGCGCCACCGAAATAGGGGTCCGGCACGGTTTTTCCCGGTTCGCCGAAGAAGACCCCGACCGGCGTACGGCGGAACGTGTGCCCCACCCCCATGTCCTCCGCGACCTGTTTGATCACCACGTCGGAGGGTGTCATCGTGGGTTGCTCGGTCACGCCGAGCATCCGGGACGCCTGGTCGTAGTGCGGCGCGAGTTCGGACTCCCAGTCGGTGATCCCGGCCCAGTGCGGGTCCTGGAAGAACGGCGCCGGCGGCTGGTAGAGCGTGTTGGCGTAGACCAGCGAACCCCCGCCGACCCCGGCCGCGGACAGCACCATGATGTCCTTGAGCAGCGTGATCCGCTGGATGCCGCGCATGCCGAGCTTCGGCGCCCAGAGGAAGTTCTTCAGATCCCAGGACGTCTTCGGGAGCGTCTCGGGGGTGAAACGACGGCCGGCTTCGAGCACGCCGACCCGGTAGCCCTTCTCCGTCAGGCGCAGTGCGCTGACGCTGCCGCCGAAGCCGCTGCCCACGATCACGATGTCGTAGTCCGCCATCGTGTTACCTAAGCATTACTGGCCAGTAACGTCTAGGGGCGCCGGTAGATCGTCATTGAATATCCGACTTGGTCGATCTCGGTGCTTCCCGCGAGCAAAGCCCTCAGACGTACGGTCGTGAGGGCCACCCGGCTGTCGGAGACGACCAGAATGCCGTGCACCTGGTCCGCCGGCACGCTGAACGGGTCGCCCGCCGTGATGCCGTAGTACGCCGGCACCCCGCTGCCCTTGTAGACCAGCCAGATCTTCTCGCCCGGATAGTCCGTCCGCAGTTTCCGGCTGAGCCGGGCCAGGTCCTGCCCCCAGTCGACGTTGGAGTCGTGCAGATTCTTGTGCGTGTTCGCGGTCCCGCCGAACGCCTCGTTCGAATAGGGCAGGTAATACGGGAACGTGCGCAGCGAACTGACCGCGACGAAGAGAACCAGCAGCGCCGTGGTGACCTGAACCCAGCGGACCCGGATCAGCGCGACCGTGCCCGCGGCGACGGCCAGGAACATCGGCAGGAAGATCGCGTACCGGCTGCCGTAGTCGCGCGAGCCGGTCATCGCGACCAGGAACAGCACCGCGGAGACCGGGAGCAGGTAGAGCGCGGCGGCCCGCAGCCGCGGGATGAAGATCATGGTGAGCGCGCCGGCGGCCCAGAGCACCAGCATGCCCAGCGGCGTCTTGATCAGCATCGCGGCCGGCAGGTAGAACCAGAGACTGCCCCGGTAGGCGTGGCCGAACAGGAAGCCGTTGTAGGTCTTCAGCTCCAGCTTGAACTGCATCAGCATGCCGTCGCGGTAGGCCTGCGGGAACGGCAGCAGGTCGACGACGTCCGCCTTCAGACCGGTCGGGAGGTTCGGCGGGGTGGTCCAGCGCAGGTGCGGGTCCACGATCAGGTAGACGACCCAGACGACGGCGACCGCGACGAGACCGGTCACGACGGCTGCGCCCGCGCTGCTGAGCAGCCGCTTCTGCAGAGGCGTCGGCGCTTGTGAAAGCGCCGGCTCGGCGCCGGCCATGGGCTGATCCTGGCGGGCACCTTGCGCTTGCCACATGGACCAGGCCGCCAGCAGAACCAGCAACGGCACGGCCGGAAGCGCGCTCGCCCGAGTCGCCAACGCCGCCCCGAGCATCACCCCGGCCGGCGGCAGGTACCGACGGGGCCGGTTCCGTCCCCGCCACGCGAACCAGAACGCCGTCAGCAGCATCCCGGCCGCCGGGACGTCGAGCGTCGCCAGCGAACCGTGCGCGATCACGTCCGGCGAGAACGCGTAGAGCGCCAGCGCGAGCAACCCTCCGGCCGGCCCGGCCACGTCCCGTGCGAAGAAGAGCACCACCAGCCCGAACAGCAACGTCAGCACGATGATCGGCAGGCGGGCCGCGAGCAGCAGCCGGAACGGGTTGTTCCCGCTCTCGTAGAGCAGCGTCCGCCCGAGCGCAGACTGGCTCCCCGGGTACGCCGGGTCCAGTTCGTTCGCGCCCCCGAACGCCAGCCCGGTCGCCATGATCAGCTTCCCGAGCGGCGGGTGCTCGTAGTTGTACCGCAGGCTGTGCTGCTGCGTGTACACCTCGGCGGTGGCCAGGTAGACCGGTTCGTCGATGGTCGGCGTCTGCTGCATCGCCGTGGTCACCATCGCGAACGCCATCTGCCCGAGCACCACGACGACAGCAAGAACGTAGAGCAGGCGTCGTCGCGGCATCGGGCAAAGATAGCCGGAAAGATCAGCCGGTGTACTCGCCCGGAGGAGTGGCGGCCGGGTCGGCGTGCTTCTCGTTCTCGGCGGCGCGCAGCTCCACGCGACGGATCTTGCCGGAGATCGTCTTGGGCAGGTCGGCGAACTCCAGGCGCCGGATCCGCGCATACGGCGGCATGTGCTCCCGCGCGTGCTCGAAGATCGCCGCCGCGGTCTTCTCGTCCGCCGCCCAGCCCTCGGCCAGCAGCACGTACGCCTTCGGCACGGCGAGCCGCACCGGATCGGGTGAGGGCACGACCGCGGCCTCGACCACGGCCTCGTGCTCGATCAGCACACTCTCCAGCTCGAACGGCGAGATCCGGTAGTCGGAGGCCTTGAACACGTCGTCGGTCCGGCCCACGTACGTGATGTAGCCGTCGGCGTCCCGGGAAGCGACGTCCCCGGTGTGGTAGTAGCCGTCGACCATCCGCTCGGCGGTCAGTTCCGGGTCGCCGTGGTAGCCGACCATCAGCCCGACCGGCCGCGGTTCCATGGCGACGCAGATCTCGCCCTCCTGCGCCGGCTGCCCGGTGATCGAGTCGAGCAGCGCGATGGTGAACCCGGGCACCGGGCGGCCCATCGACCCGGACTTGACCGGCTGACCGGGGGAGTTGGCGATCTGCACGGACGTCTCGGTCTGCCCGAACCCGTCCCGGATGGTGACGCCCCACTTCGCCGCGACCTGCTCGATCACCTCGGGGTTGAGCGGCTCCCCGGCACCGACCGCGACCCGCGGCGGCGTCTTCAGCTCGGTCAGGTCGGCCTGGATCAGCATCCGCCACACCGTCGGTGGCGCGCAGAAGCTGGTCACCCCGCAGCGCTGCATCTCGGCCATCAGCCGGCCGGCGTCGAACCGCGTGTAGTTGTAGATGAACACGCAGGCCTGCGCGTTCCACGGGGCGAAGACGTTGCTCCAGGCGTGTTTGGCCCAGCCGGGCGACGAGATGTTGAGGTGCACGTCGCCGGGTTGCAGACCGATCCAGTACATCGTCGAGAGGTGCCCGACCGGGTAGGACACGTGGGTGTGCTCCACCAGCTTGGGTTGCGCCGTGGTGCCCGACGTGAAGTAGAGCAGCAGCGTGTCGTCGCCCCGGGTCACGCCGTCAGGAGCGAAGGAGTCACTTTCCTCGTACGCCGAACGGAAGTTCCTCCAGCCCTCGGCCGAGCCCACCGCGATCCGCGTCACCGACGGATCGACCTGGTCGAACTTGCCGGCCGCCGAGCCCATGGCGATCACGTGCCCCGCCCCGCCCCGGGCCACCCGGGCCGCCGCGTCGGCCGGGCCGAGCAGCGGGGTTGCCGGGATCAGGACCGCGCCCAGCTTGATCCCGGCGAGCACGGTCTCCCAGAGCTCCACCTGGTTGCCGAGCATCACCACGATCCGGTCGCCGCGTCGCACGCCCTGCGCGCGCAGCCAGTTCGCCACCCGGTTGGAGCGCTGCGACATCTCGGCGAAGGAGAGGCGCTGCTCGCTGCCGTCCTCCTCGACGATCCACAGCGCCGGGTTGTCGTTGCCCTCGGCGATCACGTCGAACCAGTCGAGAGCCCAGTTGAACTCGTCGAGCTGCGGCCAGGCGAAATGCTCGTACGCGAAGGAGTAGTCCTCGCGATGGGCGAGCAGGAAGTCTCGTGCCTGCCGGAACTCGTCAGCCATGCCCGTCAGTGTGCTCCGCCGGGGCGGGGCCCGCCAGTGAGTCCGCCAGTCTCGCCGCCTGGAACAGCCGCAGGACCACGATCAGCTCGAAGAACAGCATCGCCGCTCCCGCAGCCGCCGTGACCGGCAGGATCAGGCCGGTCAGCGGGCCGATGAGGTAGACGAACATCTCGTACTCGATGCCGCTGAACAGGTGGGTCCGGATCCGGTGCCGCCGCAGCCGGGCCGCCGTCCCGCCCCGCGGCTCGGCCGGCGCGCCGAACTCGGCGGCCATCCCGCTGCGGACCTTCGCGACCTGGCCGCCGTTCACGTAACGGATCAGGTCCAGGAAGATCGCCACGGCCATCATCCAGAGGTACGTCACGTCGTGGCCGCGTGCGTACTGGCCGCCGAAGAGCGCGAGCGCGCAGAAGAAGACGCGCACCCGGTCCAGCACGAAGTCCAGCCACTGGCCGAAGATCGTGCCGGTCCCGTTCAGCCGGGCGATCTTGCCGTCCATGCAGTCGGCCACGAAGCTCAGGTGGAACAGCACCGCGCCGGCGACCAGCGACCACCGGTCACCCCGGGCGAAGGCCACCGCGGCCCCGGCCCCGAGCACGGTCGCGACCAGGGTCAGCACGTTCGGCGTGACCCGGCGGTACGGCGCGATCAGCCACACCAGCCGGGACGCGAGCGGGTCGACCAGCAGCACGGTCCACCAGGCGTCGACCGGCTTGTAGGTGCGCTCCCGGATCTCGGCCAGCGGGACTCTCACGCGTTTTCCTTCAACCCCAGTCGCGCGTGGATCGCCCGTAGCGGCCGCGGCGCCCACCAGTTCCACCGCCCGGCCGCCCGCATGAACGCCGGCACCAGGATCGGCCGGACCAGCAGCGCGTCCAGGATGATGGCCAGGCTCGCGCAGAGTCCGAAGAACTGGATCAGCGACACCCCTGACGAGAGCATCGCCAGGAACGAGACGGACAGGATGCCGGCCGCCGCGCTGATCACCCGGACGCTCTTCGACATCCCCTCGACCACCGCGGTGTGCAGGTCGGCGCCCTGCTCGTGCCGTTCGATGACCCGGGACAGCACGAACACCTCGTAGTCCATCGACAGACCGAACGCCACGCAGAACAGCAGCACCGGGATGGCCACCGCGAGCGGCGCCCCGGTCTGCCCGAGCACCGACGACAGGTGGCCGTCCTGGAAGATCCAGACCGCCACGCCGAAGACCGCGCTCATCGTCAGCGTGTTCAGCAGCAGCGCCTTGATCGGCAGCAGCACGCTGCCGGTCAGCAGGAAGAGCAGGATGAACGTGGTGACCGCGATCAGCGCCGCGGCCATCGGCAGCCGTCCGCCGATCGAGCCGGTGATGTCCACCAGCTGCGCGGCCGGGCCGGTGACCAGCACCGGGACCTCGGCCGGGACCGGCACGGCCCGGACCGCGCGGGCCAGGCCGGCGCCCTCGTCGGAGTACGGCTCCACGTCGCTGACCACGGAGAACCAGGTCGCGTCGCCACCGGTGAAGCGGGGGTCGGCCCGGCCCGGGGCGACCACGATCACCCCGTGCTGGTAGACGCCGACCATGCTGTCCACCCGGGTCACCCCGGGCACCTCGGAGAGCCGCGCGGCGTAGTCGGCCACCCGGATCCGCGCGTCCGTCCCGCCGCCCCAGTGCTCGGCGACCACCACGGTCGCGCCGCTGCCGGTGTCGGCGAACTCGGTGCGCAGCGTGTCGGCGACGACCCGGCTCTCCGCCTCACGCGGCAGCACGCGGTCGTCGGCCACGCCGAAGCGCACGTGGGTGAAGGGCAGGGCGAGACAGAGCAAGATCAAGATCACGGGCGCGGCCGTACGGACGGGCCGGCGCAACACGAAAGCGGCCAGTCGCGCCCAGAAGGTCGACTCGGACCGCACCTTCCACAGCGACCACTTGTCGATCCGGTGCCCGAGCAACGCCAGCAGCGCCGGCAGCACCAGCATCGCGGCGCCCACGGTGGTGACCACCACGGCGATGCCGGCGAAGGCGAACGAGCGCAGGAAGTACTGCGGGAAGACGAGCAGACTGCAGAGCGCCACGGCCACGGTCGCGGCGCTGAACAGGATGGTCCGCCCGGCGGTCCGCATCGTGTTGCCGATCGCCGTGGTCAGGTCCGGCGTGCGGACCCGCTCCTCGCGGTACCGCGAGACGAACAGCAGGCTGTAGTCGACGGCCAGGCCCAGCCCGAGCGCCGTGGCCATGTTCACCGAGAAGACCGAGACGTCGGTGAGCGCGGCCAGCAGTCGCAGCGTGCCGAGCGTCGAGACGATCGAGAAGATGCCGATCAGCAGCGGCGCCCCGGCCGCCCCGACCGTCCCGAAGACCAGCAGCAACAGCACCAGGGTGATCGGGATGGCGATCGTCTCGGCGGTGGCCAGGTCCTTGGTCACCTGGTCGTTGATGTCGTTGTTGATCTGGGTGAAGCCGCCGAACTCGACCCGGACGGGCCCGTTCCCGGTGGCGAGGTCGTGGTGCAGCACGGCGGCCCGTTGTGCGCTGGTGTCGTCGTCGCCGTCCACGTGGACCAGGATCATGCCCTTGTCGTGGGCGCGGCTGGCGAGCTGCGGCAGCTTCCCGGCCCAGTAGGAGCCGGCCACCGTCACCCCGGGGTCGGTCACCAGCCGCTGGGTGACCCGTTGCGCCGTGGCCCGGGTGTCCGGGTCGTCGACGCTGCCGCCGGGCTTGGCGATCAGGATCACCAGGTTCGGGTCGGCGGTGCGGAAGTGCTCGGTGAGCAGCTGCCGGCCGCGTACCGAATCGGAGCCCGGATCGTCGAAACCGCCGGTCTTGAGCGCGCTCACCACATCACCGCTGAAGGCCACGGCCAGGCCGGCCAGCAGCAGCGCGACGAGCAGCACGAGCTTGGGGTGACGGGCGGTGAGCCGGACCACCGGCCCGGGAGCGACGACCGGATCGTCGGTCCCGGACCGGGGACGGGTCGAGAGAGAGGTCATGTTTCAGCGCTGCTTTCAGGCGGGCTGCGGCACGCGCGCCGGGTCGAGGAACCGGGCGCACAGGTCCACGGTCGTCTCGATGTCCTCGTTGCTGTGCTCTGCGGTGATGAAGAACCGCAGGCGGGCCAGCTTCTCCTTGACCGCCGGGTACATGATCGGGTTCGCGCTGACCCCGTTCTTCAGCAGCATGTCGGCCAGTTTCAGCGCCTTCATCGAGTCCCCGGTGATGCACGGGACGACCGGGGTGCCCGAGCTCGGCCCGGTGTCCAGCCCGGCCTGCTTGGCCAGCCGCAGGAACGTCGCGGCCCGGTCGTGCAGCACCTTCAGCCGCTGCGGCTCCTCGCGCAGGATGTGCAGGGCGGCGAGCGCGGCGGCCGCGTTGGCCGGGCTCATGCCGGCGCTGAAGATGAAGCCCGGCAGCGTGTAGCGCAGGTACTCGATCAGCTCGTGCCGCCCGGCGATGTACCCGCCGCAGCTCGCCAGCGACTTGGACAGGGTGCCCATCCAGATGTCGACGTCCTTGCGGTCCACCCCGAAGTGCTCGCCGACGCCGCCGCCGCGGGCACCGAGCACGCCGATGCTGTGCGCCTCGTCGACCATCAGCAGCGCGCCGTGCTTCTTCTTCAGGGCGATCAGGGCCGGCAGGTCACAGATGTCGCCGTCCATGCTGTAGACGCCCTCGACGATGATCAGCACCCGGCGGTACCGGTCGCGGATCCGGGTCAGCAGCGCGTCCAGGGCGTTCAGGTCCTGGTGCGGGAAGGGCTGGCGGTTCGCCCCGGAGAGGCGGCAGCCCTGCAGGATGCTGTCGTGCGCGAGCGCGTCGTGCACGATCAGGTCCTCCGGGCCGACCATGTGCCCGATGATCCCGACGTTGGTCGAGTGCCCGCCGAGCAGCGAGATCGCGTCCTCGGCGCCGACCAGCGCGGCCAGGCCGCGGTCCAGCTCGTCGTGCAGCGCCCGGTTGCCGGAGAGGATGCGCGCGGCCGAGACCGAGGAGCCGTAACGCTCGACCGCCTCCTTCACCGCGTAGTTGACCATCGGGTGTCCGGACAGGCCCAGGTAGTTGTAGCTGGAGAAGGAGATCAGCTGCCGGCCGTGCACCGAGGTCCGGGCGTTGATCACGCTGTCGTGCACGATGTAGTACGGGTTGGCCACCCCGACCCGCTCGAGGATGTTGCCGCGCGCCTCGAACTGCACCACCTCGGGCAGCTTGGTCACGTCGGCGACCTCGGGCCGGCGGGTGTCCGCACCCCGGTGCACGAGCGACTGCTCCGGCTCGGGCGCCGGGGTGGGGACGGGCGCGGTCGCGACCACCGGGGCCGGTGCGCCGCCGCCGAGTGCCTGGGCCAGCAGCTGGGCCAGCTCACCGACCGTGGCGATGCCGAAGACCTGCTCGGGCGCGAGTTCCAGGTCCGGCCAGCGGCGCTTGGCCGCGGCGATCAGCTCGGCCGTCATGATCGAGTCGAAGCCCAGGTCGGTCGCGAACGACTGCTCCGGGCGGACCATGTCGGCCGGGTAGGCACTGATCTTGCCGACCATTCCCGCGACCTCGGCGAAGATCTGCTTGTCCTCGACCTTGGCCGGGGCCGGCTTCTGCGCCGGGACCGTCACGCGGGCCGCGGCCGGCGGGGCGATCTCCGGCTTGGCCGGTGCGGGCGCCTCCGCGGCGACCGACGGCAGCGCCGGGATCGCCGGGACGGCCGGGCTCACCGGCGCGGGCGGCAGGGCGCCGGGCTCGGCACCGATGTCGCGAAGAACCGCAAGCTGCTCGCGCATCAGAGAGATGACGTCGTTCACCGGAATCTGCTCTCCGTTCCTGTTTGCGGCTACCGGCAACGCTTCGCGCGCCGGAGATTCGGGGGTACGAACGTGACGAGTGTCACTAGTGCGAACAAATCGGGCCGGGGCCGTACCCGGAGCGGTCCGCCGGATCGAGTAGTGCTGGGTGGCCAGCGGTGACGGCGGCAGCGTGACCAGCGGCACGCCCAGCCCCTCGAAGAGCGGCGTGAGATCCACCGGAGCGCCCGCCACGGCCAGCCGCCCCAGGCCCTCCAGCAGCGCGTACCCCTCGTCCGGCTCGGCCGGCATCAGCGCGATCGCGTCCAGCCCACGCGCCGACGGGGTCTGCGCCGCCATCCCGAGCAGCGAGTCCCCGGCCGAGACCTGGACCAGGATCCGCGCACCGGCCTGGACCGCCCGGTCCACGGCGTCGCGGAACAGCACCGGGGCCGAGCCCTGCCGGGCCCAGAGCACGCGCAGCGTCTCCGGGTCGGACGGCGCGGCCGGGTCCACGCTGGAGACCAGCGTCCGGATCGGCCTGCGGACGGCCAGCCGTTCCAGGTGCGTGGCGACCCGGGTGTCGACCTCGGACATCAGCGGCGAGTGGAAGGCGTGCGAGACGCGCAGCGGCACCACCGGCACGTCCCGGTCCCGGCAGCGCTCGACCAGCTTGGTCACCGCTTCCCGGTGACCGCTGGCGACGATCTGCGTCGGGTGGTTGTAGCACCCGGCCCAGACCCCGGCGATGCCGACGCGCAGCTGTTCGAAGCCGGCCGCGTCGATCCGGACCGCGGCCATCGTGCCCGGCGCCGGTTCCTGCCCCGAGGTCACCGCGGCACCGCGCTCGATCAGGAACTCGATGCCGTCGTCCGGGGTCAGCGCCCCGGCCGCGACCGCCGCGGCCAGCTCACCGACGCTGTGCCCGAGCGTGATCTGCGGGGTCACACCCAGGTCGGCCAGCAGCTGGGTCATCCCGATCCCGGCCACGCCGAGGCCGGGCTGGCAGATCCGGGTCGCGCTGACCTTGTCGTCGTCGCCCGGGCCGGGCGTGTCGCAGAGCAGGTCGGTGACCGGGGCGCCGGTGCGCTCGTCGACCCGGTCGGCCAGCGGACGCACGTGCTCGGCCAGCGCCGGGAACCGGGCGACCAGGTCGCGCAGCACGCCCGGGCGCAGCGAACCCTGCCCGGGATAGAGGAAGGCCAGCGACCGCTGTTCCGCCTCGAGCGGCTTCACGCTCGCGTAGAGGCCCGCCGCGAGCCGCCCGGTCGCGCCGGCGCCCAGCTCACGTGCCGCGACGGCGAGGCGTTCGGCCAGCTCGGCGCGGGTCCGGCACATCACCGCCAGACGCGCGTCGAGCAGGGTCCGGCTGGCCATGGTCCGCGCCACGGCGGCCGGCGTCAGCGCCGCGTTCGCGGCGATCAGACCCGACAACCGCTGCGCGTACGCCGTGAGCAGCTCCCCGTTGTCCGCGGAGATCAGCACCACCCACGGCCGGTCCTCGTCGTCGCCGTCCTCCTCCGGCTCGGGCGCCTCGCTGAGCACCGCGTGCACGTTCGTGCCGCCGAACCCGAACGAGCTCACCCCGGCCCGCCGCCGGTCGTCTGCCGGGGGCTCCCAGGCCCGCGGCTCGGTGGCGATGGCCAGTCCCGCCTCGGCGAGCGGCAGCTCGGCGTGCGGGTCGATGGTCGCCGGCTGCGGCGGGACGGTCCGGTGGTGCAGGGCCAGCGCGGTCCGCAGGACCCCGGCGGCGCCGGCCGCGGGCAGTGTGTGCCCGATGGTCGCCTTGCCCGACGACAGGTAGCAGGTGCGGTCCGCGGACTTGACCCGCAGCCGGCGGATCGCCTCCATCTCCACCTTGTCGCCGACCGTGGTGCCGGTGCCGTGCGCCTCGAGGAAGTCGATCGCGCCCGGTTCGACCCGTGCGTCCCGGTAGGCGGCCCGCATCGCCGCCTCCTGACCCTCGGCCTTGGGTGTCATCGGGCCGGCACCCTTGCCGTCGTTGGCCGTGCCGATGCCGTTGAGTACCGCGTAGATGCGGTCACCGGCCTCGAGCGCGTCGTCCAGCGGCCGCAGCACGGCGAGCGAACCGCCCTCGCCCAGCACGAAGCCGTCGGCGCGGGTGTCGAACGGCCGGCACACCCCGGCCGGCGACAGCGCGCCCACCCGGGAGAAGCCGACCAGCGCGTTCGGTGTGAGGTTGAGGAAGACTCCGCCGACCAGGGCCGCGCTGCACGAGCCGGCCCGCAGGTGGTTGACCGCCTCGTGCATCGCCACCAGGGCGGACGAGCAGGCCGCGTCCACGGCGAACGACGGGCCGCCCAGGTCGAGCAGCTCGCTGACCGTGGCCGGGGCCATGTTCAGCAGCGAACCGGCCATCGAGAACGACTGCGGCGGGTCGATCGCCGCCTTGGCCGCCTCGGCGATGGCTTTGAGCAGCTCAGGGTCGTTGGCGTTGGCCGACAGCGACCCGTCCGCGAGCAGGCTCGCGGTGAGCCGGGCCCCGACCATGTCCTTGTAGTCGGCGGTGCTCAGCCCGACGAAGACGCCGGTGGTCGAACGGTCGAACGGACGCCGCTCCCAGCCCGCGTCCTGGACCGCCTCGCGGGCCAGGTCGACGAGCAGGCGGTGCTGCGGATCCATGGCTTTGGCACGCCGCGGTGGAATGCGGTGGTGCAGGGCGGCGAACTTCTCGACCTCGTCGAGAAAGGCCACCCGGTCGGTGTACGTCGCATGGGTGTCACGGAAGTTCCTGGAGTAGAACGTCTCGTGATTCCAGCGCACCGGCGGTACGGGCCGGAATTGATGCGCGGCGGCCAGTGAGTTCGCCCAGAACTCGACCACGTCGCGCGCCCCCGGAAAACGGCAGGATAGGCCGACGATGGCAATGTCCAATGAAACTTCCCCATGCTTGCGAGCCTGAATGTCCGCCGGAGGGCGGCCAGGAAAGCGCGGGACAAGCCGATGGATGTCGTCGGCCGGTGCGCTAGTTCCGCAGAGGCTAACGCGCGAGAAGCCGAAAGGATTATGGACAACTGGTCCGGCGTTTCACGAGACCTGTCGCAGCTTCCTCGCAGAAGTTAAAACAGCCCGGTGCCGAGCGGTGTGATCTCCGACTCGGGGTCATCCTTTCGCATTACTGCCGTGTCGCGGCTTCGGCGTCTCGTGCGTTGTCCCCTATGCAGGTCAGGGAGGATTTCCGTCACCCGGAAGTGTTCCGATTTGGGAATTTGGCCCGCTTCGCCTAGTTTTGTGCGCCATGAAGCACACGACCATGCGGTGGCTCGCTGCGGCCGCGGTTCTGGCCGGCCTCGCCGCCTCCAGCCCCGCTCAGGCGGCCCCCGAGACCCACCGATCCGGTCCCGTTCGGATGAACGCGACCGCCTACTACGGCACGCTCGACGTCATCGCTCGCGAGACGCTCGGGCTCAAGGCCCACTTCACGACGTGGGACGGTCACCCCGTGGCCGGCCTGCCGATCCAGTTCACCACCACCGGTGAGCGCTTCCCGCTGTGCGAGGCGACCACCGACTTCGGCGGTTGGGCCGAGTGCAAGAACGGTCCCGTCCCGCCGCCCGTCTCCCTGGCGAACCTGCTCGTCAACGGTTACGACGCGGTGTGGCTGGGCAACCGGCGGTTCGCTCCGGTGAGCGCGCACAACAACATCGGAATCGGCTGACCATCCGTACGGGAAAATTGTTTTGATTCTGAACGCGGCCGTGGGGCGCGCACTCCGCGCGCCCCGGGGCGGCCGTTTCTCATCCGGCTCGCAGCTCCGCGCCGACCTCGTGCAGATGGCGCAGGGCCTGCCGGTAGGAATCGACGAGACCGGTCATCTCGTAGGACACCCCGATCTCCGCGCAGTAATCGCGCACGATCGGCTGAGCCTTTCGCAGATTGGGTGTCGGCATCGCCGGGAAGAGGTGATGCTCGATCTGATAGTTCAACCCGCCGAGTGCCGCGTCGGTCAGCCGGCCGCCACGGACATTGCGCGAGGTCAGTACCTGCTTGCGGAGAAAGTCCTCGGTTCCGTCCGGGTGCGGCATCCCTTTGTGGTTCGGCGCGAAGGTCATGCCGAGATAAACCCCGAAAAGCGCCTGGTGTACGACGAGAAACGCGAGCGCCTGCAACGGGGTCAGCACCAGTAGCAGGGCCGCGACGTACCCGATCAGGTGCACGCCGAGCAGCGTCCACTCCGGTCGGCGCTGTTTCACCGTGCCGGCCAGCAGCGCCCGGACGCTGTCCCGCTTGAGCGAGATCCCCAGCAGGGTGAGCAGCGGGAAGAAGAACCACGCCTGATACCTCGTCAGGAAACCCTTGCCACGGGCCTGCTCCGGCGACCAGATCAGCACCCCCGGCCCGACGTCCGGATCCAGGTCGTCGTGATTCGGATTCGCGTGATGCTTGGTGTGCTTGTCCATCCAGTAGCCGTAGGACATGCCGATCGCCAGGTTGCCGGCGATCATCCCGGCCCGCGAGCTGGGCTTGTTGGTGCGGAACACCTGCCGGTGCGCGAGGTCGTGCGCGACCAGCGCGACCTGGGCGAACACCACGGCCAGGAAGACCGCCACCACCAGCGTCCACCACGACGCGCCGACCAGGAAGAACGCCGTCCAGCCGCCGATCAGGGCGAGCGACACCAGGCTCAGGCGCACGGCGTAGTAGCCCGGCCGCCGGCGCAGCAGCCCGGCCGCGTTGATCCGCCGGTTCAGCTCCGCGAAATCACTTCCGGCGGCGCGCGGCCGCTCCGTCATGGTCGTCATAAGTGTTCAGCCAACCCTTTCGGAGCCGCTCGCACAGGAGCGCAGACCCCCGGAATCGCAGCCCGGAAAACCCCCGGCCGGAGGTAGGGCTGGCACTACCGACAAGCGTACGGGCGCTGGGCAGGATGGGGGCATGGACTCGCGTGACTGGATTCGCGACGGGCTCCGCTCCGTGGCCGGCGGGCTGATCGCCATCCCGCTCGCGGTGCTGAACCTGCCGCTGTTCGTGCTCTCGGTGGTCACTCTCGTTCTGGGGGTGGTGCCGTTCCTCGGGATGGTGCTGTTCCCGCTGGTCACCCTGCTCGTCCGGGCGCGGGCCAACCTGGCCCGGCAGCTCGCCGGCCGCTCCGGGCTCCCGGTCGACCGGCCCTACCGGCCACTGCCCGAGGGCAAGCGACTCGGCGTCTGGGGTTACTACTGGTGGATGCTGACCGACCCGGCCACCTGGCGCGACTTCGCGTGGCTGGTACCGGGCGCGGTGATCGGTATCACACTCGGGGTGCTCTCGCTGGCCGTCCCGCTCTACGGCCTGGAAGGCGTCCTGCTCATCCCACTGTGGATCTGGCTCGGTACGGGCTGGTACGGCTACGGCGCGATCTGGCCGTTCGACACGGTCGGGGACGCGTTCCTCTCCCTGCCCCAGGGTGCGCTGATCCTGTCGATCGGGCTGGCCGTCGCTCCCCACCTGCGCCGGGCCGATGCGCTCTTCACCCGGCTGCTGCTCGCCCCCACCCGCAACGCCGTACTGCGCCTGCGGGTCAGCCAGCTCACCGTCACCCGGGCCGACGCGGTCGACGCGCAGGCCGCCGAACTCCGGCGCATCGAGCGTGACCTGCACGACGGTGCCCAGGTCCGGCTCGTGTCCCTGGGCATGACGATCGGCCTCGCCGAGGAGATGATCGAAGCCGACCCGGCCGGCGCCCGCAAACTGCTCGCCGAGGCCCGCGAGACCAGCAGCGCCGCCCTGGCCGACCTGCGGCACCTGGTCCGCGGCATCCATCCGCCGGTGCTGGCCGAGCGCGGGCTCGACGGGGCGGTCCGCGCGCTGGCCATGGCGCTGCCGATGCCGATCACCGTGGAAGCGGCCGTGCCCGGCCGGCTCGACACCCCGGTCGAGTCCGCGGCCTACTTCGCGATCGCCGAAGCCCTGGCCAACACGATCCGGCACAGTCACGCCCGCTCGGCCCAGGTCGAGGTGTGGCACACCGGGTCGGTGCTGGTGATGCGGGTCAGCGACGACGGGCTGGGCGGCGCCGACCCGTCCGGTGGTTCCGGGCTGCGAGGCATCGAACGCCGTCTCGCCGCGTTCGATGGCACGATGAGCCTGTCCAGCCCACCGGGCGGACCGACCGTCGTGACCATGGAGCTGCCTTGCGCGTCGTTCTCGCCGAAGACCACGCCCTCCTCCGGGACGGGCTGACCCGCCTGCTGACCGCGCACGGCTGCGAGGTGATGTCCGCCGTCGACAACGGGCCGGCGCTGCTCCCGGCCCTGATCGAGCATCGTCCCGACGTGGCCGTCGTCGACGTACGCCTGCCGCCGACCTTCACCGACGAGGGCCTGCAGGCCTCGATCGCGGCCCGCAGCAAGATCCCCGGCATGCCGATCCTCGTCCTCAGTCAGCACGTCGAGCCGCTCTACGCCCGCGAACTGCTCTCCGACCGCAACGGCGGCGTCGGCTACCTGCTGAAGGATCGGGTCTCCCACGTCGCCCAGTTCATCGACGCCGTCCAGCGCGTCGCCTCCGGTGGCACGGCGATGGACCCCGAGGTCGTCTACCAACTCCTGGCCCGCCGTCAGTCCCCGCTTTCCGCCCTCACCGTCCGCGAACGCGAGGTCCTGGCCCAGATGGCCGAGGGGCGCTCCAACGGCGCCATCGCCACCAAACTCTTCATCGGCGAGAAGGCAGTCAGCAAACACATCAACAACATCTTCACCAAACTCGACCTGCCCGTCTCCGACGACGACAACCGCCGAGTCCTCGCCGTCCTCACCTACCTCCACGCCTGACGACCCGCGCTCCGCGCCTGACGGCCGGTCGCCTGCTTCACGCCCGGCGGGTGATCGCCGGCGGCCGGCGTCGCCGTGTCGCCGGGTCGCGAGGTCCGTGCTGGGTCCGGGGCGCGTCGCGGTTCCGGCCGGCGCTCGTGGGTGTGTTCAGGACGAACAACACCCACGAGCACCGGCCGGAAGGCGCGAGTCAGAGGTGCGGCAGGCGGGCGACCCGGCCCTGTTCGCCGGAGGCCCAGCAGGTGTGGGCGACACAGGCGACGGCGTCGAAGCTGCCCCGGTCGAAGCGGCGCCACGTCCGCCCGCCGTCGCGGGACAGGTCGCTGCCGGTCGGCCCGACCGCGACGGCGGTGCGGCCGGCCCAGGCGACGCCGGAGCGGTATTCGCCCGGGGGAGTGGCCGCGACGGTCCAGGTGCGGCTGGTGCGGGTGAACGCCGCGCCCGCCGGGGCGGATTCCGGAACGGTGTAGTCGCCGCCCACGGCCAGGCCGTGGGCCGGGTCGCGGAAGGCGAGGCCGTAGATGCCGGCGCTCGGCCCGCTCGGGATCGGCGTCGCGGTGACCTTCCAGGTGCGGCCGTGGTCGGCCGAGCGGAACACCCGGGATTGCGCGCCGCCGCCGGTCGCGAAGTACGCCTGTCCGTGGGTGGAGACGAGGCAGGTGCCGCTGGCGGCGAAGGCGAACTCGCCGTCGAGGGCGGCCGGCATGCCGGTGGCCGGGAGCACCGACCAGGTGCGGCCGCCGTCGCGGGTGGCGAGGATGCGGAACTTTCCGTCGACCGGATCGGAGAGGGCCAGGCCGTTCCGCCGGTCGAGGAATGTCATGCAGTCGTAGAAGGCGGCGGCGTCCTCGTTCTGGAAGGTCCGGGTCCAGGTCCGGCCGGCGTCCGCGGTGGTGTAGATCCGCGAGTCGGTGCCGGAGCCGATGGTCAGGGCCACCGCGTGGCGGGCGTCGAACGCCTCGATGTCGCGGAACTGCAGCTCGGCGGCGTCGGCCGGGCCGACCGAGGACCAGTGGCGGCCGCCGTCGACGGTGCGCAGGATCGTTCCGGCGCTGCCGGCCACCCAGGCGACGGAGTCGCTGACCGCCGCCAGCCCGCGGAAACGGGCGCTGGATCCGGTGTCGGTGAGGTGCCAGGTGGTGGAACCGGAGGCGGACGCGGGCGAGGGGATGGCCACCGCCGCGAGCGTGACCAGGGCAATCGACAACCTTCGTTTGATCGTCATGGAAGCAGAAGATACCGGCTCGGCCGGTGTGTGGCACGGCACTGATCGGCGGGATGCCATCGCGCCGAAACACTGGCATACCACAATGTGAGACATGGACTCTGCTGTCACTGTCGCCATCACCCGCCGCGCGGATCCGTCGCGAGCTGCGGAGATGGCCGCCTGGGTGCGTGCCGGGGCCTCGCTCGCCGAGGACTTCCCGGGCTTTCTCGGCACCGGCTGGGTGCAGCCCGCGCCGGGATCGCCGGAGTGGCACATGCTCTACCGTTTCGCCGACGCGGAGGCGTTGCGGGAGTGGGAGGAGTCGTCGCAGCGCAAGTGGTGGCTGACCTCCGCGGAGGGTTTCGTCGAGCACACCCGGGTGGAGCGGCGCACCGGCATCGAGGGCTGGTTCGATCCGCCTCGCGAGCTGCACGTCAAGCAGGAGGTCAAGACCCCGCCGCGCTGGAAGCAGGCGGTCACCATCTGGCTCGGCTTCTTCCCGGTCAGTCTGCTCGCCGGTTGGCTGCTCGCCCCGCACCTGACCGGCCTGCCCCTGATCCCGAGAACGATGATCACCACGCTGGTGCTGACGCCGATCATGACGTACCTCGTGCTGCCGAGGGTTACCCAGGTCCTGCAGCCCTGGCTGAAACGCTAGCTGCCGAGCCGGTCACGCAGGCGGATCGTGTCGGCCACGGTCCAGCCGGGCGGCGGCGCGACGGTCGCCCACCCGTCCACGGTCGCCGACTTGTAGACGTGCCCGTGCCCGGTCGGCGCCTGGTTCGCGAAGGCCAGGTCGCACGTCGTCTGCCAGAACGTCACCCACGGGAACCAGTGCATCGACGGCATCACGTCCGGCCCGCGTTCCCCGCGCAGCCAGGCCGGTGATCTCCAGAGCAGGCTCCAGTTCCACCAGACGATCGGGTCGGACGAGTTCTGCAGGTAGACGACCTTGGGTCGCGCCCCGGGACGGTCCCGCAGCTCGGTCGCATCGTCGGCGAAGTCGACCGGCAGGCCGGGGTGGACCGGGTCCCACACCGGTGAGCCGGCCGCCCGGTCGCGGGTGAGTTGCTGGTGGACCGGGTTGGCGAAGGTGGGACCTTCCATCAGCGCCCCGTCCGCCCCGGCGACCAGGGCGCGCGCGTCGCCGAAGGTCGCTTCGATGCCGTACGTCCCGAGGCTTTCCCCGAAGAGCAGCAGCTTGGGGCGGTGGTTCACGGGCAGCGCGGCCCAGCGCTGCTGCACCGCCGTGATCAGGGCGG
Organism: Actinoplanes sp. NPDC020271; assembly: GCF_044388125.1. Classification (NCBI taxonomy): domain Bacteria; kingdom Bacillati; phylum Actinomycetota; class Actinomycetes; order Micromonosporales; family Micromonosporaceae; genus Actinoplanes; species Actinoplanes sp. NPDC020271. Next base: position 242,372 of record NZ_JBIRWQ010000010.1, on the reverse strand, counting down.
ACGCGGCGTCGACGACGTCGGACCGGTCCCCGAGGAAGGAGATCCAGCTCGGCAGGTACGAGTACTGCACCGACACCAGCGCGGTGTCCCCGGCATACATGTACTCCAGCGACTGCGTGACCTTGTTGTCGACCCAGCCGGTGCCGGTCGGCAGGAACAGCGCCACCACCTCGCGACGGAACGCGCCGGTCCGGTCCATCTCGCGGACCACCAGGTCGGCCCGCGCCTGCACGGTGCCGGCCGAGGCCAGCCCGGCGTAGAGCCGGATCGGCTCGGCGGCCGGACGCCCGGCGAACGCGCTCAACTCCTCCTGGCTGGGTGAACTGGCGACGAAGTTGCGGCCCTGCCGGCCGAGGGTGTCCCAGGGGACCAGCGAGGCAGGGCCGCCCGAGCGCAGGGCCGAGGACGGCACGTGCACCCCTTTGCCGGTCCCGCTGTTGATCACCGCGGCGGATCGATCGGCGACCGCGAACAGGTGCGCGACCAGCAAACCGTCGAACGCGCTGTAGCTGAGCACGGCCACCACCACGGTGCCGGCGCAGTAGGCCGCCCGGTCCGGCACGACCAGCCGGAAGACCTGGGCGCATCCGTGGGTGGCCAGGCGCAGGGAGCGCGCGATCAGCAGGATCAGGCCGAAGGTGAGCAGGCTCGCCCCGACGGTACGGACGATGTCGTACTCCTGGGCCGGTGCCATCCCCAGCCGGAGTCGCAGCTCACGCTGCCAGCGGACGCCGAGCACGAGACAGGTGGCGATCATGGGGAGCAGCAGGACGGCCAGCACGCGCCACCAGATCCGTACCGTCCGGGGGGAGAACCGGAACCGGATCCGGATCAGCGCCCCGATCACGGTGCCCAGCGCGTACCCGGTCGCGGCGGTGATCCCGGCGACCGCGCCCTGCAGGATGCCGGTGCGCGGGAGCAGCGACGGCGTGAACGCGAGGCAGTAGAAGACGGCGGCGAGCCCGGCGCCGGTGAGGCTGAGCGGGGCTCGCATGATCCTCGGGTGGAGGTTCTCGGTGGAGCGCCGGGGCCGGGGGATCCGGGTGCCGGAGCCCGATGCGGACGGCGCGGCCACTTCGTTGCGCATGCAAGCTCCGATCATCGACGGGGGCGTCGGGTCGGTACCTCCCCATCATCACGGGTCGATGTGTTCGTGCGCCTCCCCGTTTGCGGGTGGTTTTGTGCCACAGGTTCATTCAGCCGGGCGATCCTCTGCCGATTACCAGCGGTGAGGAGGGACGCGATGCGGGGACGGAACTGGATCGCGGTGTTGGTCAGCCTGTTGCTGCTGGCAGCCGCCGGCGGGGTCGCCATCATGGTGAACCGCTCGGCGCTGAGTGCGGCGGACACGGTTCACCGCACCGACAGCACCGAGCTGGGCACCAACAACGCGACCCTGACCGGTCAGCTGCAACTGCTCTCCGCGCAGGAGCTGGCGCAGGTCCTCGCCGATCATCCGTTGAGCCTGGCCGAGGGCGATGCGTCCGACCATGTGCTGCTGGTGCTCGCCGCCTCGAAGAGTTCGACTTTCCAGTACGGCATGATGCTCACCGACCTGGACGGCAACGTCCTGAACGCGAGCCGCGCCGCCGGCCTGCCCACCGTTGACAACGCCGGCTGGGCGCCGATGCGCAAGCAGTTCGCCGCGGGTGCCCAGGTCGGTTTCTCGTCGGTGATGACGGTGGACAACATCCCGCTGGCGGCGGTGGCGGTGCCGATCCTGGTCGGCGGGAACGCAGCCGGTTTCTTGATCGGCCTCAACCAGGTGGCGATCACCTCGCTGCAGAAGTACACCGCGCAGCTGGCCAGTGGCAATCACCGCACCGACGTGGTCGACAGCTCCGGGACGGTGGCCGCGAGCAGCGTGCCCGACCTGATCGGCGGCCGCGCCGAGGCGCCGATCGTGGCCCGGCTCGGCGTCGCCGGCACCCGGTTCGTGGAGTACAAGTCGGGCAGCACCGACATGGTCGCGATCGTGGTCGGCGGCCTGCCCAGCGGTTACTCCTACGTGCGGACCCAGACGAAGTCCGAGTTCTACGGCGCGGTCCACCGGCGCAGTCAGACGGTGACCATCACGCTGCTCGCGATGCTGCTGATCGGCGTGGTCGGCATCTCGGTGCTCGGCTACCGCACCCAGATCCAGCGACGTCGTGCCGACGAGCGGTTCCAGGCGCTGTTCCAGCACGCCCCGGACATCGTGACGGTGATCAACACCGAGGGCCGGATGATCTTCACGAGCCCGAGTTCGGCGGCGATCCTCGGTTTCGAGCACGGGATGCTCACCGGGCAGAGCGTCTTCGAGCTGGTGCACCCGGACGACCAGCCGGCGATGCGGGAGCGGCTGCAGTCGATCCTCGCCGATCCGGCCGGGGTGCTGCGCCTGCAGTGCCGGGTGCGGGCGGCGACCGGGCACTACCGCTGGTTCGACTTCACCGCGTCGAACCAGATGGCCAACCCGGCCCTGAACGGTGTGGTGATCAACGCCCGGGACATCTCGGAGAACCGGGCGTTCCAGGAGCGGCTGGCGCACGAGGCTCAGCACGACCCGCTGACCGGTCTGCCGAACCGGCGCCGGATGCAGGACGCGCTCAGCTCGTCGCTGCGCCGCGACCCGGTGGCGGTGCTCTTCGTCGACCTGGACGGGTTCAAGCCGGTCAACGACGAGTACGGCCACGAGGCCGGCGACGAGCTGCTGCGTCAGGTGGCCGAGCGGCTCAGCGGCTGCATCCGGGCCGGTGACGTGCTGTCCCGGGTCGGCGGCGACGAGTTCGTGGTGCTGATGCCCGGGGTGCTCGGGCCGGCCGACGTCCAGGCGATGGCCAACCGCGTGCGGATGGTGGTGGAGATGCCGTTCCGGATCGCGGGCCGGCACATCACGATCGGGGCGAGCGTCGGCGTGCACCTGGCCGGCCCGGCCGAGGACCCGGATTCCGCGCTGCGGGCCGCGGACCATGCGATGTACGAGATCAAACGCGCCGGTGGCGGCCGTGGCCGGAGCCGGGTGACGGATCGGATCGGCAGGCACCGCGCACCGGCCCGAGAATAGTGCACACTGGGTGCATGAATTCGAAGGTGCTGTCGCGGCGCGATCTGGACTTCCTGCTGTACGAGTGGCTCGACGTCGAGTCGCTGACCGGCCGCGAGCGGTTCGCCGACCATTCGCGGGAGACGTTCGACGCGTTCCTGGACGTGTCGCAGCAGATCGCCGAGCGGGACTTCGCGCCGCACAACCGCAAGAACGATCTGAACGAGCCGACCTTCGACGGCGAGCGCGTGACGATCATCCCGGAGGTGTCGCACGCGCTGCGGGTGTTCGCCGAGTCCGGGCTGCTCGGCGCGACGATGGACGCCGAGCACGGCGGGCTGCAGCTCCCGCACGTCGTGCAGCGCGCCTGCTTCCTCTGGTTCCAGGCGGCGAACACGGCCACCTCGGCGTACGCGATGCTCACCGGCGGCAACGCGCACCTGCTGCTCGCCCACGGGACCGAGGACCAGATCCGGCGATACGTCCACCCGATGATCGAGGGCCGGTTCACCGGCACGATGTGCCTCTCCGAGCCGCAGGCCGGTTCGTCGCTCAGCGACGTCACCACGAAAGCCGTCAAGGACGGCGAGAAATATCGGGTCACCGGCGGGAAGATGTGGATCTCCGGCGGGGATCACGAGCTGAGCGAGAACATCATCCACCTGGTCCTGGCCCGGGTCGCCGGCGCACCGGCCGGCGTGAAGGGCCTGTCGCTGTTCATCGTGCCGAAGCGTGACCTGGAGACCGGCGAGCGCAACGGCGTCACCCTGGCCGGGCTCAACCACAAGATGGGCTACCGCGGCACCACCAACACCGTGCTCGCCTTCGACGGCGCCGTCGGTGAGCTGGTCGGGGAGGAGGGACGCGGCCTGCAGTACATGTTCCACATGATGAACGAGGCGCGGATCGGTGTCGGATCCGGCGCGGTCGCGCTGGGCTACACCGGCTATCTGCACGCGCTGGACTACGCGCGGGAGCGGCTTCAGGGCCGTCCGGTCGAGGCCAAGGACCCCACAGCACCTCCGGTGCCGATCATCAACCATTCCGACGTACGACGGATGTTGCTCGCCTCGAAGACGTACGTCGAAGGCGGTCTGGCCCTTGTTCTTCACGCGGCCTCGCTGCTCGACGAACCGTCGGCGGAGAACGACCTGCTCCTCGACACTCTCACGCCGATCGTGAAGGCCTGGCCGTCGCAGTGGTGCCGGCTCGCCGACGACCACGCCATCCAGATCCACGGTGGGTACGGCTACACCCGGGAGTACCCGGTCGAGCAGTTCTACCGCGACAACCGGCTGAACTCGATCCACGAGGGCACCGACGGTATCCAGGCGCTCGACCTGCTCGGACGCAAGGTCACCCAGAAGGGCGGGGCCGGCCTGACCCTGCTGCTCGACCGGATCCGGGCCACCGCCGCCAAGTCCGATCTCGGCGCCCCGGTGCTGGCCGCCTGCGACCGGCTGGCCGCGACGACCGCCACGCTGTGGGCGAACCCGGCGACGGCTCTGGTCAACGCCACGGCGTACCTGGATGCGGCCGGCCACCTGGTGATCGCCTGGATGTGGCTCTCCCAGCTGGAAGCCGTGGGCGACAAGTCCGGCGACTTCTACGACGGCAAGCGCGTGGCCGCGAAGTACTTCATCACCCACGAACTGCCCAGGATCGGCCCGATGCTCGACCTGCTCGACTCGGGTGACACGCTGCTTCTCGACCTCGACGAGGCCTGGTTGGGCTAGTTTGGCGAGTATGGCCGGTAAAGCCACCGTCGTCGAAGTCGGTGATCACGACGTCCGGGTCTCCAACCCGGACCGGATCTACTTCCCGGAACTCGGCGCCACCAAGCTCGACCTGGTCGAGTACTACCTGGCGGTGAGCGACGGGATCGTCCGCGCGCTGCGCGAGCGCCCGTGCATGCTGCACCGCTTCCCGGACGGCCTGGCCGGCGAGAAGGTGCACCAGAAACGGGTGCCGAACGGTGCGCCGCCCTGGCTGGAAACGGTCCGGGTGACGTTCCCGCGCTACCACCGGCACGCCGACGAGCTGTGCGTGACCAAACCGGCCGACGTGATCTGGGCCGTCCAGATGTCCACGGTGGAGTTCCACCCGTGGAACTCCCGGCGGGCGGACCCGGAGAAACCCGACGAGTGGCGCATCGACCTGGACCCGATGCCGGACTGCCCGTTCGACACGGTCCGCCGCGTCGCGCCGGTCGTCCGCGAGGTGCTCGGCGAGCTCGGCATCACCGGCTTCCCGAAGACGTCGGGCGGCCGGGGCCTGCACATCTACGTGCGGATCTCGCCGCAGTGGGGTTTCTCCGACGTACGCCGGGCCGCGCTCGCCTTCGCCCGCGAAGTCGAACGCCGCGCCCCGGCCGATGTGACCACCACCTGGTGGCGCAAGGACCGGGACCCGTCGGCGCTGTTCATCGACTACAACCAGAACGCGCGCGACCACACGATCGCCAGCGCGTACTCGGTTCGCGGCGTCCCCCGGGCGACGGTGTCGACACCGATCACCTGGGACGAGATCGCGGACGTGGACCCGCAGGCGTTCACGATCCGCACCGTCCCGTCCCGGTTCGCTCAACTCGGCGACCTGCACGCCGGCATCGACGACGTCCACCACTCCCTCGACACGCTGCTGGAGTGGGCCGACCGCGACGAGCAGGCCGGCCTGGAGACCCCCGACGAACCGAAGCCCGCAACCTGACCGCCGGCCGCGGTTGACGGATCGCCGCGACCTGGCATGATCGCGCGATGACCGACAGATCGAAGCAGATGCGTGCGGGGCTCGGAATTGTCGCGCGGTCTGCCGTCCTCCTGATCGTCATGGCCGGGCTCGTCTGGGTCGCGGAGGGCAGCGCCGGCCTCTGCAACCAGGGGGACGGGGCGGCCGGCGGCTGGGCCACGGCCGTCTCGTTCGCCGTGGTGGGCCTGCCGATGCTGCTGTTCCTCGGCCTCTGGCGAACACGCGGCACCGGCGCCTGGCCCGGCATCCTCCTGGGCTGGGTGGTCGCGGTATTGCTGGTGGTCGCGTTACTGGCCGGTGAGGCCGCTTACGTCCGCAGCATCCCGCTGGGCGGCTGTCACTAGCGCTTCCCGGCGGTGCTCTCCCGGATGATCAGTTGGTGCGGGGCGCGCATCTCGACCGCCGGGGGAGGGGTCGGGCTGGCGATCCGCAGCAGCAGCCGCTCGACGGCGGTCGTCGCGATCATCTCCTTGTCCGGCGAGATCGTGCTGACCGACGGATTCGAGTAGGCGCCGTCCTCGATGTCGTCGTAGCCGATCACCGCGACGTCCTCCGGCACCCGCAGCCCGCGACTGATCAGGGTGTGAATGGCCCCGAGCGCGACCAGGTCGGAGTAGCAGAACACCGCGTCCGGCGGGTCGCCCCGGTCGAGCAGGTGGGCCATCGCCTGCGCCCCGTCCTTCCGGTTGAACCGGGGCGTGCCGATGATCAGGTCTTCCCGGGCGGCCAGCCCGCGCGCCACGTGGGCCTCGCGGAATCCCTGGGTGCGCAGCTGGGCCGCTTCGCCGGTGGCGTAGGGCTGGTCGCCGATCGCCGCGAGCCGGCGTCGGCCGAGGTCGAGCAGATGTTCGGTGGCCTGGCGGGAGGCGGCGACGTCGTCGATGCCGACGTGGTCGAACGTGCCGTCGCTGGACCGTTCACCGAGGACGACCAGCGGCAGGTTGGGGTCGTGGTCGGCGAGGGCCTTCTGGTCGAGGCCGAGGGGGCTGAAGATGACTCCGTCGAAGAGCAGCCGGCGGGAGCCGTGGGCGATGAATGCCCGCTCGTGTTCGGGGTCGCCGTCGGTCTGGTCGATCAAAACGTTATAGCCGCGGGCCCGGGCTGCCCGGATCACGCTTTGCAACAACTCCGAGAAATATGGCGTGTCGAGGTACGGCACGACGAGGGCGATCTGCCCGGAACGTCCTTGGGCCAGGTTGCGTGCCAGCACGTTCGGCCGGTAGCCGAGTTCTTCCACCGCGCGCTGCACCCGGACCCGGGTGCGCTCGGTGACGTTCGCATACCCGTTCACCACGTTGGAGACGGTTCGGCTGGAAACCCCGGCCAGTTCCGCGACGTCACGTAGCGTGACTTCTCGACGCAATGTGCCCCCTCTGCCCGCGCCAAGTTTCCGGCAGGTTACCCCTTGCCGTCGTTTGGACGCCCGTGCATGCTGTTTTGCAGCGCTGCAAAAGCTAGCAACAAAGTGACTTGCGAAGTGAAGAGCGAACTTGCCGACCCCCGGTGTGCCAGCACCGGAGGCCGGCCTCTGACCCATCACTAATCTTGTGAGGACCCAGTGAACGTCAGAAAGTTTAGTGTACGGCGATCCGCCGCAGCGGCCATCGCCGCTGTGACCGCGCTGACTCTCGCCGCGTGCAGCGGCGGCGACGGCGATTCCAGCGCCGGCACGCAGAACGGCCCGACCACCGTCAAGGTCTGGGCGTGGTACCCCTCCTTCCAGAAGGTCGTCGATCTCTACAACTCCACCCACACCGACATCAAGATCGAGTGGACGAACGCCGGCGCCGGCCAGGACGAGTACACCAAGCTCCAGACCGCGCTCAAGGCCGGCAAGGGCGCGCCCGACGTGGTGATGCTGGAGTTCCAGGAGCTGCCCACCTACCAGCTCACCAAGCACCTGGTCGACATGGGCAAGTACGGGGCCAACGACCTCAGGTCCAGCTACGTCGACTGGGCCTGGAAGCAGGTCAGCCAGGGTGACAAGGTCTACGCGATCCCGGTCGACGCCGGCCCGATGGCGATGCTCTACCGCGAGGACCTCTTCAAGCAGTACGGCCTGACCGTCCCGGCCACCTGGGACGAGTACAAGGCGCAGGCCGAGAAGCTGAAGACCGCGTCCGCCGGCAAGGCGTTCATGACCGACTTCGGCGGTAACGACGGCGGCTTCATGACCGGGCTGATGTGGCAGGCCGGCAGCAAGCCGTACACCTACGACCCGGCCAACCCGTCGAACATCGGCGTGGCGGTCAACGACGCCGGCGCCAAGCAGGTCGCGACGTACTGGGAGGGCATGGTCAACTCCGGCCTGACCGACACCAAGGCGTACGGCACCACCGACTTCTACAACGGTCTCGGCTCCGGCAAGTACGTCACCTACCTGGCCGCCGGCTGGGGTCCGGGCTACCTGGCCAGCGTGGCCAAGACGACGTCGGGCAAGTGGCGCGCGGCCCCGCTGCCGCAGTGGACCGCCGGCGGCAACGCGCAGGGTGACTGGGGTGGCTCGTCGTTCGCGGTGACCGACCAGGCGAAGAACCCGGAGGCGGCGACCAAGGTGGCGATGGACATCTACGGCGCGAAGAACACCGACGCCTGGAAGATCGGCATCGACGAGGCCTACCTGTTCCCGACCGCGACCCCGGTCCTGGAATCGGACGCCTTCCTCAAGAAGAAGTACGACTTCTTCGGCGGCCAGACCGTGAACGACATCTTCGTCCCGGCCTACAAGTCGATCCTGCCGTTCTCCTGGAGCCCGTTCAACAGCTACAACTTCAACCAGCTGACGACCGGCATCAACGGCGCGATCGAGAAGAAGACGTCCTGGACGGCGGCGCTCGACACGGCGCAGACCAACATCACCCAGTACGCCACCCAGCAGGGCTTCAAGGTTCAGTAGATGGTCCAGGTGGAAAACCGGTCCGCGGCCGCTCCGGCGGTCGCGGGTCCCCCGGTGAAGAAGCAGCGGCACACCCGGGAAGCCGCGACCGGCTGGCTCTTCGTCCTGCCGTTCGTGATCCTGCTGATCGCGTTCCTGCTGCTGCCGATGGCGTACGCGTTCAAGCTCAGCCTCTACCGATCCACCCTCATCGAGGGCGAGCACTTCGCCTTCTTCGAGAACTACACCCAGGCGTTCCAGGACCCGCTGGTCCGTGAGGGTGTGGTGCGGGTGATCGTGTTCGGGCTGATCCAGACGCCGGTGATGATCGGTCTGGCGCTGCTCGCGGCGCTGCTGATCGACCACGCGACCTCCCGGTTCTCCCGGGTCTTCCGGCTCGCGGCGTTCGTCCCGTACGCCGTCCCGGTGGTGATCGGCACGCTGATGTGGGGCTTCCTCTACAGCAAGGACACCGGCCCGCTCAGCGCGGTGCTGCACATCGACTTCCTGTCCAGCTCGTGGGTGCTGGCCTCGCTCGGCAACGTGGTGACCTGGCAGTGGGCCGGCTACAACATGATCGTGCTCTACGCGGCGCTGCAGGGCCTGCCGCGGGAGGTCTACGAGTCGGCGCGGATGGACGGCGCCGGCCCGGCTCAGATCGCGTGGCGGATCAAGACCCCGATGATCTCCTCGGCGATCGTGCTGGCGACGCTCTTCACGATCCTCGGCACGCTGCAGTTCTTCACCGAGCCGCTGATCCTGCAGCCGCTGAACCCGGGCTCGATCACCCAGCACTACACACCCAACGTGTACGCCTTCAACCAGGCGTTCTCGTTCCAGCAGTACAACTACTCGGCCGCGATCTCGTTCCTGCTCGGTGCGGTGGTCTTCGTCGGGTCGTACATCTTCCTCTTCGCGACCAGGAAACGGAGCGCGCTGTGAACAGTAAGAGTGAGCGCGCCGGGATCGTCCCGCACCTCGTGATGGGCGTGATGGCGATCTACTTCCTGCTGCCGTTCTGGTGGCTGCTGGTCGCCGCGACCAAGGACAACGACGGGCTGTTCCTCTCCGCCCCGCTGTGGTTCTCCGACTTCCACCTGGTCGACAACCTGAAGACGGTGTTCTCCCAGGAGAACGGGATCTACCTGGTCTGGCTCCGGAACTCCGCGCTCTACGCGGTGATCAGCGGGGTCGGCGCGACGGCCGTCTCGGCGCTCGCCGGGTACGCGTTCGCGAAGTTGCGCTTTCCCGGCCGTACGAAATTGTTCGCCTTGCTCCTGGGGTTGATCATGGTGCCGGCGACGGCGCTGGTGCTCCCCACCTACCTGCTGATGTCGAAGGCGGGACTGGTCGACTCGATCTGGGCGGTCATCCTGCCGTCGCTGCTGAACCCGTTCGGCGTCTACCTGCTGCGGGTCTACACCCACGAGTCGCTGCCCGACGAGATGCTCGAGGCGGCCCGCATCGACGGCGCCGGCGAGCTGCGCGTGTTCACCAGCGTCGCGCTGCCGGCGATGCGCCCGGCCCTGGTCACCGTGCTGCTGTTCTCGATGGTCGCGTCGTGGAACAACTTCTTCCTGCCGCTGGTCATGCTCAGCGACGACCACCTCTTCCCGCTGACGGTCGGCCTGCGCACCTGGTACATGTCGGCGACCCTCGGCAACGGCGGCGAGGCCCTGTTCAACGTGATCGTGACGGGCGCCCTGGTGGCGATCCTCCCACTGATCGTCGCCTTCCTCCTTCTTCAGCGTTACTGGCGCGGTGGTTTGACCATCGGCGCCGTCAAGTGACCTTCTCTGCGCTCTGTTAAGGAACGACAAATGCTCCGTGCGCGTGTCGCATTGAATCCGGCTGCCGTCGTGGCGCCGGTCAACCGCCGGACCTTCGGCTCGTTCGTCGAGCACATGGGCCGCTGCGTGTACACCGGCATCTACGAGCCGGGCCACCCCAGCGCCGACGAGGACGGCTTCCGCACCGACGTGCTGGCCCTGGCCCGTGAACTCGGCGTCACGATGGTCCGTTACCCGGGCGGCAACTTCGTCTCCGGTTACCGCTGGGAGGACGGCATCGGCCCGGTCGAGAAGCGGCCCCGCCGTCGTGACCTGGCCTGGCGCAGCATCGAGACGAACGAGGTCGGCATCGACGAGTTCGCCAAGTGGGCGCAGAAGGCCGACGTCGAGATCATGTACGCCGTCAACCTCGGCACCCGCGGCGTCCAGGAAGCACTGGACGTGCACGAATACGTCAACCACGCGGAAGGCACCGAACTCTCCGAGCGGCGGCGGAGCAACGGCGCCGAGAAGCCGTACGGGATCAAGATCTGGTGTCTGGGCAATGAGCTCGACGGACCCTGGCAGACCGGGCACAAGACCGCCGAGGAGTACGGCCTGCTCGCGGCCTCGACCGCCCGGGCGCTGAAATCGGCCGAGCCGGACCTGGAACTCGTCGCGTGCGGCAGCTCCAGCTCGGTGATGCCGACGTTCGGCTCGTGGGAGTCGACGGTCCTCGAACACGCCTACGACGTGGTCGAGTACGTCTCCTGCCACGCGTACTACGAGGAGCACGACGGCGACCTCGGCTCCTTCCTGGCCAGCGCGGTCGACATGGACCACTTCGTCAACAGCATCGTCGCCACCGCGGACGCCGTCGGAGCGCGTCTGAAGAGCAAGAAGAAGATCAACCTCTCGTTCGACGAGTGGAACGTCTGGTACCTGTCCCGCTTCCAGAACGCGCCGCTGCCCGACGAATGGGGCGTCGCCCCGCGCGTCATCGAGGACCAGTACAACGTGGCCGACGCCGTCGTCGTCGGCAACCTGCTGATCTCCCTGCTCCGGCACAGCGACCGCGTCACCGCCGCCTGCCAGGCCCAGCTCGTCAACGTCATCGCCCCGATCATGACCGAGCCCGGCGGGCCGGCCTGGCGGCAGACGATCTTCCACCCGTTCGCCCGCACCGCGGCCCTGGCCAAGGGTGACGTGCTGGAGACCCGCGTCGACAGCCCCACCTACGAGACCTCGCGTCATGGCGAGGCGGCCCTGGTCGACGCCGTCGCCACGCACGACCCGGCGACCGGTGACGTCACGCTCTTCGTCGTCAACCGCTCCCAGTCAGAATCGGTCACCCTCACCGTCGACCTGACCGCCTTCGGCCCTCTCGCCGTCGCGGAATCGGTCACGCTGACCGACGACGACGTGCGGGCCGGCAACACCAAGGACGCGCCGGAACGAGTCACGCTGCGCCCGACCGCGGACATCCCCGGCGGAGCGGTCGAGGCCGACGGCGGCTCGGTTGCGCTGACCCTGCCGCAAGTCTCCTGGACGGCCCTGCGCCTGACCAGGTGATTCTGGTCCTCAGGGGCGCGGACCGGGGCGGGACGTGCCCCTGAGGATCAGTTCGGCCGGGCGCTCAAATCCAGGATTGAATACCTTTTGTCCGAGGTCCGCCGTGGTCCGGATCGTCGCTCCCGCGGGGACCCTTCCGGTCCTCGCAGGGCCGTGGCCGGCCCGGAACGCGAGGCCCGCAAGGGCGACGTCCGTGGGTGGTCGCGGTCGGACCAACAAACCCACCCAGCAGTCGATGCGGATCAGCATCGGTCATCGCGGTCCAGCCCTCGGCCGGCTCCGACCGCGGGGCGGGGGTCAGCGGGGGCCGAGGCGCCAGAGGGACGGGTCGGCCCAGGCGCCGGTGACGGCCACGTCGGCGTCCTGGCCGCGCATGCGGGCGAACCGCAGAGCCAGCAACTGCAGCCGCACCGTCATCGGGATCTGGGCCAGCAGGTCGGGCAGCCCGGTTTCCGGCTCGGTCAGGGTCGCCACGTGGATGTTCTCCCGGCGGGCGGCTTCGGCCAGTGCCGCGGTCAGCCCGTCCGGGTCGGCCGACGGCTGCAGCACCAGCAGCGTGTCGGCCGCGGTGTAGGGCACCGCCGCGCCGTGCAGCAGGCGTTCCGGGTCGTAGCCCTCGCAGAGGATCCGGGCGCCCTCACGGATTTTGAGCGCACCCTCACGGGCGGTGACGGACCATGCGCCGGGACCGGTGATCGCCATCGCGCGGCCGGGGATCGGGACGCCGGTGAGCCCGGGGAAGGCGAGGACGGCGGCGACCCGTTCGGCGGTGGCCCGGATCGCCCGACGGCCCAGCCCGGGCGCGCCGAGGTGGTGGGCGAGCTGGGCGAGCACGACCAGCGCGGTGGTGTAGCTGACCGTGTACGTCTCGGAGGCCTCGACCACCGGCGTACGGATCGCGTCCGGGAACTGTGCCTCCGGCCCGGCGATCGTGACCAGCGGGAGCCCGGCGTCGAGGGTGATCCGGCGGGCGCGCAGCGCGTACGGCGTCTCACCGGTGTGCGTGATCACGACGACCGCGTCCCCGGCGCGGAGCAGTCGTGGCGTGAAGAACGCGGCCGGCACCGCCCGGGCGTCCCGGCCCGCGTCGAGCAGGGCGGCCGCGCCGAGCTCGGCGGCGTGCTGGCTGGTGCCGGTGCCGACGAGCCAGAGGCGGGTCGCGGGGTCGAGGAGCCCGGCCGCTTTCGCGGTCGGTTCCGGGTCGGCGAGGTTCTCCACGGCGGTCGGCTGTGCGGCGATCATCGCTTCGAGTGCGGTGGTCATCCGATCTCCTGCATGCGGCGGATTCGGTTGTTCTACAGGGTTGTAACACTTGGAACGGGCATCACCAGGGGCGATGCGGCGCTGAAAACGTAGGGTAGCCGCCCGGTCGCGTTCGCGCAGTCCCGCTCAAGAAAAAATCCGTCCGGAAAGTGTTATCCATTCCGGGAGAAGTCGTCGACGTTAAAGGAACCTTAAACGAGGCGCGCATTTCCGGGGTCGCTTCGCATACTGAGATCCCCCGACCGAAACTCCCCCGGAGGCTATTCCTGATGCGCCGGAAAAGAACGTTGCTCCTCGCCTCCCTGGCCACTGTCGCCGCGGTGGGAACCGCTTGGATCGCCCTGCCCGCTTCGGCTGCCGCGTCCACGGCGACCCTGCGTACGGTCTCCGACTGGGGCACCGGCTGGCAGGACGAGGTGACCGTGAGCAACGGCGGAACGGCCGCGACGACCTCCTGGAAAGTCGAATTCGACCTCCCCGCCGGTGCCACGATCGGCAGTTTCTGGGACGTCGACATGACGGTCAGTGGCAGTCACCGTACATTTACGAACCGTAGCTGGAGCGGCGCGATCCCGGTCGACGGAAAGGTGACGTTCGGATTCGTCGGAGCCGGTGGGCAGCCGCTCAACTGCAAGCTGAACGGCCGGCCGTGCGGCGACGGCGGCGCGACCGTGCCGACCACCCCGGCCACCACTGCGCCCACGGTGCCGGCGGTGCCCGCGGTGCCGGCCGTCACGCCGACCAGGACCGTCACCGTCGCCCCCACGAGGTCCGCGACGGCCGCGCCGACAACGGCCGCCCCGGTGAAGACCGTCCCGCCGCGCGAGGATCTGCTCCCCGTCACGGTCACCAACAAGACCGGCCGCGGTGACGCCGTCCACCTGTACGTCCTCGGGGTCAACCTGGACACCGGCAAGCTCGGCTACGTCAACCAGGCCGGCACGTTCACCCCGTGGACCGGCGGCGCGGCCACCCCCGTCGCCGCGCCGGACGTATCGATCAACGGCCCGGCCAACGGTGGCAGCACCACGATCCGGGTGCCGCGGAACCTCTCCGGCCGGCTCTACTTCTCGTTCGGGTCGAAGCTCGACTTCCGGCTCACCACGGACGGCCTGGTCCAGCCCGCACCGTGGGCCGGCGGCGACCCGAACCACGACATCCTCTTCGACTGGAGCGAGTTCACCGTCAACTCGTCCGGCCTGTGGCTCAACAGCTCCCAGGTGGACATGTTCGCGGTGCCGCACATCGTCAGCGTGACCGGCGGCAGCGGCACGACCAGCTCCACCGGTGAGGTCGTCGCGGGCGGCCGGCAGAAGGTGATCAACACGATCAAGGCCGACCAAGCCTTCGCGAAGAGCGTGGTGACCCGCGCCGACGGCACCGTCCTGCGGGTGCTCGCGCCGGGCAAGGCGGCTGACGCCGGTCTGATGAGCCCGGCCTATCTGGACTCCTACATCTCGTCGGCCTGGGCGGCGTACACCTCGAAGACCTTGACCGTGACGCCCTTCACCGACCAGCCGAACGTCAAGTACACCGGCCGGACCAGCGGCGGCGTCATGAGTTTCACCGACGCCTCGGGCAAGGTCGTCGCCTCGTTCACCAAGCCGTCCACGGCGAACGTGTGGGGCTGTGACGGTGCGCTCGGCGCCCCGAACGACCAGGTGGTCGGCCCGATCGCGCGGACCCTGTGCGCGGCGCTGCAGCGGACCACGCTCGGGCGGCTCGACGTCCAGCCGAGCGGCACGGCGTCCGACTTCTATCAGGGCAGCCCGGCGAACCTCTACGCCAAGGCGATCCACGCCAACATGATCGACGGGAAGGCGTACGCGTTCGCCTTCGACGACGTCCAGAACCAGGAGTCCCTGGTCCACGACGGCGACCCGCGCACCGCGGCGATCACGTTCTCCCCGTTCTGATCCCGTCTCACGGCCGGGAGGCGGCGCCGCACCGTCCGCGGCGCCGCCTCCCGGCTTCCGCGCATCCCCCGCTCACTGTCCACTCCCGACCGGTGCGGCCTTCGGCCCGGCCCGCGACGTTTGCCGTGGCCGACGCCGCTGGGGGCCGAGCCGGCGATCGGCTCGTGTGCGGGCCGGACCGCGGTGACCGATGCTGACCCGCACGAACTCCGGCATGGGTGTGGTGCTCTGACCGCAACCGCCCACGGAGATCGCCCTTTCGGCCTGGGCGTTCCGGGCGCCCCGCGCCCTGCTCAGGCCGGAAGGGTCCCCGCGGGAGCGGCGGAGGGCGACCACAGCGGAGACAGGACCAGAAGTATTTGATCTTAAATCAGACGCCGGCGACCGCGAGGCTGCGGGTGACGACCGCGCCGCGCCACTCCGGCGCGGGGATCGCCACGACCGGCGCGCGGCGCGCCGCCAGCACCAGGCAGACGATCAGCGCGCTGGTCACGCCGACCGACGCGGACGCCCAGACGGCCGGCTGGCCGGTGCCGAGCCCGTACACCAGCCAGGATCCGCTGGCCGCGGCGGCGAGCCGGAACCGGGTCGGGGACAGACCGGACATGTCCTGGGCCCGGTCGCGCAGCAGGGCGAGCGGCTGCGGCAGCGCCGACACCAGCGACGAGACCGCGAGTACGGTGCCCAGCAGCGCACCCGCCCGTGATGGTGAGATTTGCGGCAGTACGGCGGTACCGGCCGACACGCAGATGGCGAAAAGCACCGTCCCGGCCAGCCCGGCCGCGCCGGCCAGCGCGCGTGCCGACCGCAGGTGCGGCCGGGTCGCCAGCAGAGCGATCAGGACGGCGACGCCGGCGAGCAGGTTGAACGTGTTCGAGACGACCTGGATCGGGTCCGAGATGAGCAGCCCGTATGTCAGCCAGCCGGCCGGCATCGCCACCGAGAGCAGGCACGCGGCCGGGGAGAGTCCGCCGGTGCGACGCCGTACGCAGGAAAGAAAGACCTGAGGCCAGGCGATGGACATGGACAGGGCGGCCCCGAGGAAGCCGAAGGCGTGCGCAGACATGATCCGTTTCCGAGTCGGTGACGTGGTGACACCGCTCGGTTCGGCAAACGTCGGACATCGCTGACGATCAGCACCCGGACAGCAACCATACGCACCCGGCGGGCAACCGTTGCGGACCCCGTGGGTGACGCAACGCCCATCGCATTTGGCACAGTGGACTCATGCTGACCGACGTGGACCTCCCCGCGCCCGGGCTGCTCTGGACCCGCTGGGCAACGCTCAGCGCCGCGATGACCGGCATCGACCGAGGTGAGCCCTGGTCGATCGACGAACGTGGCGCCCGGCGCGACGACCCGGGCACCGGCTGGGCCCGTTTCGCGTTGCTCGACGGCCGGCGCGCGGTGCTCTACGGGGCGCACCGCGACCACCACGCGCAGGTCTCCACCGACCCGGCGGCCGACCCGCTGACCGGTGCGCCGGACTGGCTGCCCTGGGCCGACCTCACCCCGCTGGCCGAGAGTGATCAGCTCGGTTTCGTGATCTGGCACGAGAGCGGCCGCTGGTCCCGGGTGCGCTACCAGCACCGCGCCGAGGACGGGCTCGCCGAGGTGATCGCGCCGCTGCTCACCGAGGAACAGACCGCCGCCACGCTGCGCGGGCTGAGCACCTCGGCCGACCGGCAGCTCGCCGCCGACCTGCTGCACGCCGCCGTCCGCGGCGAGGTCGACGCCGACGACCTGGCCGCGCTGCTCGGCGACACCGCGGACCTCGACGCCGCTCTCACCGTCGCCAGTCGCGGAGGCATCACGCCCGGCACCACCCCGCCGCGCATCGCGCCCGGCCAGCGCCCGCCGATGCGCCGCGTCCGCCGGATCAGCCAGGGCGAACACGACCGGCTCGTCTGGTCCGCCCTGCACGAGGCGTCCGAGCTGCGCCGCCCGTCCCCGCCGGACACCGACGAGCTCGCCACCCTCGTCCGCTGGCTGCAGGAACGCGCACCGGGCGGCGACGGACGCTGCTCCCTGCTCGTCTACGCCGACGCGACCAGCTTCAGCTCGCAGCCGGGCGACCACCCACCGGCCGACCACCCGGGCGAGGAACGCTACGCCGCGTTCCGCCGCCTGACCGCGCTGGTTCGCGCCCTGCGGCAGGCCGAGTCCGACCCGCGCTACGGCCGCTGGCTGTTCCTGCGCATCGAGACCGCCGCCACCGGATACGAGATCGACCGCGCCTACGACTCGTGGCCGGCCTGGTGGCACGACGACGGCGTCTCCGGCCCCTGGCGCACCAACCTGCAGGAAGAGGTCGAAGCGCGCCACCCGAAATGGCGGCCGTCGTGGGCAGCGCTCCTGGACCCGGAAATTGCGTACCGCCCCACTTCCTGACATTCAAGACCTTCATGTCCCACGTCCGCTGCGGTCCAGGTCCGCCGCTCCCGCGGGGACCCTTCCAGGCCTCGCAGGGCCGCGGGGCGGCCCAGAACGCGAGGCCCGCAAGGGCGGCCTCCGCAGGTGGTCCCGGTCAGAGCAACAAACCCGTTCACAGCCCCGCCCCGGGTCGCGGCTGGGGGTCGGCGTGGGCGCGTCGCGGCTGCCGGGCGGGGGCGAGTCAGCGGAGGCGGGGGAGTTCCTCCTGGGCGGCGGCGAGCCAGTCCAGCGCGTATTCCAGGTCGGCCGCCGCCCCGCGCCGCCGGTACGAACGGTCAGCCCGCGCCGACGCCGCACACAACTCGATCGTCCGGCGCGCCCGCGCGTACAGGAACGGGTCGTCGATCGGAGCGGATCGGTCCGGCGCCCCTCGCGCCCGGCGGACGTGCAGCCGGCGGAGCCCGCCCCGGAGCAGGTATGCGGCCCCGACCGCGGCCACCGCGATCGCGGCCAGCCGCAGGGGCCGAGCCGGTTCCGGCACCAGGAGCAGCAGCGGCAGCCCGACGAGGAGCCCGGCGAGCAGCACGGCCAGGATCGTCGTGCGGTCGGTGCCGGTCGGGGCGGCCCGGTAGCGCGCGGCAGCGTTCTGCACTTCGCGGCGCACCTGGCCGAGCCGGGCGAAGCCGATCCGGTCGGGGCGGTCGGCGGTCCAGTCCCGACACTGGGCGTCGATGATCGCTGCGGTCAGTTCCCGGTCGAGCCGGCGCAGCCGCGGCGCCACCCCACCGGCGAAGGGGTCGTCGCTCACGGCCGGTCCTCGGAGAGGGCGAGAGGGCCGTCGTTCATGGCTGGTCCTTGAAGAGGGCGCAGGGGTTGCTCACGGCCAGTCCTTGGAGAGGTCGTCGAGGTAGCGTTCGAGACAGTCGATCGCCTGGCAGAGCTGCAGGTCAGCCCGGGCGAGCCGCCCCAGCACCGGGTCTGAGTCCAGCGCCCGGCGCAGCGCCGGCGCCCGCCAGTTGGCCCGTCCGGCTCGTCGCAGCGTGGCCGAGACGAGCCGGACCCGGGCCCGCTCGAGCGCGTACGGCACCTCGGCCAGCCCTGGTCCGGGCGTGTCCGGTGGGGCCGGCAGCGCCGGAGCGGTCCCGCGTCGGCGCAGCACTCCGGCAATGTGCAGCGCCATGATCAGCAGGAGACCGGAGTAGGTGAGGGCGGCGAGGAGCCCGCCGCCGGTCGCCCGGGCCAGCGCGGCCGACCCGGCCACGACGGCGGCCGTCACGACCGTCGTGGTCAGCACCGAGATCACCGGCGTGCGGCGGCCGGGCACCGCGGCCAGTTCGGCGTCGGCTGCGGCGAGCTGTGCGCACGCCGAGCGGATCCAGAACTGTTCGAGGTCGCCGGCTCGGCGGATCACCTCGTCGTATCCGTCGGCGATCAGCGCACGCACGGCGCCGATTTCGGCGGGCAGCGCACGGACCGACGGCATACGTGCAGCGTCGCACCGAAGTGGCGGTCGT
The DNA here is from genome assembly GCF_044388125.1 of Actinoplanes sp. NPDC020271. Classification (NCBI taxonomy): domain Bacteria; kingdom Bacillati; phylum Actinomycetota; class Actinomycetes; order Micromonosporales; family Micromonosporaceae; genus Actinoplanes; species Actinoplanes sp. NPDC020271. The sequence goes on along the minus strand of NZ_JBIRWQ010000010.1, from coordinate 223,317 downwards.
GAACTGTCGGGTTTCCGCAACGCTCAGATCGGCGGGCGCGTGACCGATCGTGTCCGCCGTGCGCAGAGAGTGGCTGTCGTTGCCGAGCCGGACCGTGAACCGGACCAGGCTCGCCGCCGTCGGCATCGGCAGCCTGGCGATGCTGATGCAGCTCGGTCAGATCGGCAACGGCATGCGCTCGGTGGCGTACGGCCGGGTTGCCGCCACCGCGATCGTCACCCTGGTGGTGCTGATCGTGGTCGTCCACCGGCGGCAGCGCACCTCCTGGTGGACCGTGCCGTTGGTGCCGGTGCTGGCGGCGGTCGGCGCGGCCGGGCTGAAGGACCCGCTGGCCGGCACGTCGCTGGCCATGGCGACTCTGATCGTCTGCTCGCTCTACGACACCAACCGGCGCTGGTTCGCTCGGATGGCGGCGGCGCTCGTCGCTGTTCCGGCCGCTGTCCTGATCTCGCCGGACGTGGCCGCCCAGGCGACCACCTGGCATTCGCCGACGGTGCTCGGCATCCTGCCGCAGATCCTGCTGATGGGGGTGCTGACCAGGGCGTTCTACCTGGGGTTGCTGCGTCAGGAGCACGCCGCGACCCGGGACGCCGTGCTGACCCGGGCCGGCCACGAGTTGCTCGCCGCGACCGAGGGCACCGAGATCCGCCGGATCGGCGAGCGCACCGCCGCGCAGCTGGTCCGGATCCACCCCGGCGTGGCGCTGGCGATCGTCGCGCGGGACGAGCAGGGGCTGTTCGTCGCCTTCGCCGAGGGCGCACCCGAGGGACTGGCCGGGCAGCGCCTGACCGGCCCGGCGGAGTCGTCGGCGCTGATCCCCGGTTACCAGAACTGGTACGTCGACCCGCTCGGCGGTGAGCCGGAGACCGCCCCGGTGCTGATGGTCGTGGGCGGCCGCCGCCGGGTGCCGGCCGAGGTCCGTGATGCCTTCCGCAGCCTGTCCTACCAGGTGATTCTGGCCGAGGAGGCGCATCAGGCCCGGGCCGAGCTGGAGTACCGTGCGCACCACGATCATCTCACCGGCCTGCCGACCCGTGCGAAGTTCCTGCGTGCGGCCGATGCCGCGATCGAGGCCGGCGGACCGGTCGCGCTGCTCAACATCGACCTGGACGGTTTCAAGCGGGTCAACGACGAGCACGGGCACGCCGCCGGCGACGAGTTGCTGGTCGCGGTCGCGGGACGGATCGCGGCGGCGGCCGGGCGGGACGGGGTGGCGGCCCGGTTCGGCGGTGACGAGTTCGCGCTGCTGCTGACCGGCTCGACCGGTGTCGATCAGGCGCGGCGGCTCTGCGCCGAGCTCGGCGAGCCGGTCGCGCTGACCGCCGCCACGGTCCGGGTCGGCGCCAGCATCGGTGTCGCCTTCGCCGAGCCGGGCATCACCGTCGCGGATCTTCTCCGTCGCGCTGACCAGGCGATGTACGCGGCCAAGGCGGGCGGCAAGAATCGCGTGATCCGCTACGGGGTCACCGAGACGGTAGCCGCCTGAGCCACTGCGCCGCTGCCTCCGCGGTCGGCACGGCCGGCCCCGCGGGCAACGGTGGGCGATCGATCAGGATCACCCGTACGCCCCGCTCCCGCGCCGCCGCGAGCTTCGCGTCGGACCCGCCGCTGTCCTTGGTGACCAGCACGTCGATCCGGTGGCCGGCGAGCAGCCGCCGTTCGCCGTCGACCGTGAACGGCCCCCGGTCCAGCAGCACTTCCAGGTTGCGGGGCAGGGGCGGCGCGGGCGGTTCCACCGATCGGGCCAGGAACCAGCAGTCGTCCCGGTGCGCGAACGCGTGGATCGTCTGCCGCCCGGTGGTCAGGAAGACGCGTCCCGCGGTCAGCGCCGCCGCTGCCTCCTCGACCGACGCGACCCGCTGCCACTCGTCGCCCGGCGACGCGACCCACCCGGGCCTGCGCAGGATCAGCGTGGGTACGGCCATCGCCGCCGCGTTCGCACTCATCCGCGCCGCGAACGGGTGCGTCGCGTCGACCAGCACGTCGATCCGCTGCTCGGCGAGGTAGTCGGCCAGGCCGCCGACGCCGCCGAAACCGCCCACCCGCACCTCGCCGGCCGGAAGCCGGGGCGCACTGGTCCGCCCGGCCAGCGAGGTGATCACGTGGTGCTCACCGGCGATCAGCGCGGCCAGTTCACGGGCCTCGGTGGTCCCGCCGAGGATCAGGACTCTCACGAGCGGCAGCGGTCCGCGGAGTAGAGGTGACTGTCCGGGAACTGGCCGGCGGTCAGCGCGGCCCCGACCACGATCACGGCGGTCCGTTTGATCCCGGCTTCCTTGACCTTCGCCGCGATGTCGGCGAGCGTCCCGCGCACGACCAGTTCGTCCGGCCGGCTCGCGCGGGCGACGACGGCCACCGGGCAGTCCGCGCCGTAGTTGCCGACCAGCTCGGCGACGACCGCGTCGATCCGCTGCACGGCCAGGTGCAGCACCATCGTGGCCCGGCTGGCGCCGAGCGTGGCCAGGTCCTCGCCGGGCGGCATCGCGGTGGCCCGCTCGGCGGTCCGGGTCAGGATCACCGTCTGCGCCACTTCGGGGACGGTGAGTTCCCGGGCCAGGGTCGCGGCGGCCGCGGCGAACGCCGGCACGCCCGGGGTGACGTCGTAGGGCACCCCGGCCGCGTCGAGCCGGCGCATCTGCTCGGCGACCGCGCTGAACACCGACGGGTCGCCGGAGTGCAGGCGGGCCACGTCGTGACCGTTCGCGTGCGCGGTGACCATCTCGGCGACGATCTCGTCGAGTGTCAGGTCGGCCGTATCGACCAGGCGCGCGTCCGGCGGACAGGCCGCGAGGAGCTCGGCCGGGACCAGGCTGCCCGCGTACAGGCAGATCGGGCTTTGACCGAGAATGCGGTGACCGCGCAGCGTGATGAGGTCGGCAGCGCCCGGACCGGCGCCGATGAAGTGCACGGTCATCGCGTCACCGTCCAGATCGTCACGGGCATGAAGGACCGCCAGCCGGTGAAGCCACCCACCGGCGAGCCGCGCTGCACCGTCAGGCGGGTCAGCTCGCCGCCCAGTCTCGCGTATGCCCCGGCGAGCACCGCCTCCGACTCCACCGTCACCGCGTTCGCGACCAGGCGACCACCGGGCCGCAGAGATTCAAGACACTTTTCCAGTACGCCGTCACGGGTCACGCCCCCACCCACGAAGATCGTGTCCGGGGCGGGCAGGCCGTCCAGTGCCTCGGGCGCCCGCCCGTGCACGACCCGCAGGTGCGGCACGCCGAGCCCGGCGGCGTTCGCGGTGATCGTGGCGACCCGGTCGGCCTCCGACTCGATCGCCACCGCCTGACACGCGGGGTGTACGCGCAGCCACTCGATCCCGATGCTGCCCGACCCGGCGCCGACATCCCAGAGAAGTTCCCCGGGTACGGGTCCGAGCGCGGCCATGGTCACGGCCCGGACCTCACGCTTCGTGAGCTGGCCGTCCGTCTCGTACGCGTCGTCGGGCAGCCCCGCCACGACCGGCTGTCGTGGGCCGTCGCCGCACTCGACGGCGATCACGTTGAGGGGGTCGCCGGCCGGCGTCGCCCAGTCCCCGGCGGTGTCGCTCACCAGGCGCTCGTCCGGCCCGCCGAGCTGCTCCAGCACGGTGAGCCGCGCCTCGGCCCAGCCCCGGGCGGTCAGGTGCGCCGCCACCGCCGCCGGGGTGTCCGCGCCCGACGACAGCACCAGGATCCGGCGACCCGGGTTCACCGCGCGACCCAGAGCCGCGACCGGCGCCGTCACCAGACTCACCACATCCGTCCGGGCCAGGTCCCAGCCCAGGCGGGCGGCGGCCAGCGACACCGAGGACGGGTGAGGCAGGACCCGCAGCCGCTCCGGCCCCAGGACCCGGGCCAGGGTCGCGCCGATGCCGTGGAACATCGGATCGCCGCTGGCCAGCACGCAGACCCGGCGGTCGCGCTCGGCCTCGAACAGGCCCGGGAGCGCGGGGAGCATCGGGGACGGCCAGGGCCGCCGCATCCCGGTGACCGCGTCGGGGAGCATGGCCAGCTGGCGCGGACTGCCGAAGATCACCTCGGCGTCGTGGAGGGCGGCCGTGGCCGTACCGGAAAGATCCGGTGACCCCCCGGCGCCGATGCCGACAACCGTGACCCTCGCTGATCGCACCGGGAGAACCTATCCCGTCCCGGGATCCGGAAATTCTCGGTCCATGGTTGAGCCATCCGGTGATTACGTGCGTACGCATTCTTGACGGCTTGAGAACCGAGACCGGGTCGTCACGTCGGCCGCAGGGGTGGCGGACGCCGCGAGACGACTGGTGAGCAGGTGAGGACGATGGCCATACCGGCCTTCCAGGACCAGCGGGAGTTACCGGACGACGACGACGGCTACTTCGCCGGCCTGCGCGCGGACTCGCGCGACGAGGAGGAGTCGTGGTCGCGTACCCCCGCGCGGTCGTCCTCCCGCCGGGAGGACGATCGTCCCTCGTGGGACTCGCCCTCCCGGTCGGCCACCCGCTACGAGGAGCGTCCGTCCTGGGATTCCCCGTCCCAGGCTCTCCCTCGTTCCGAAACGCGGTCACGCCGGTCGGAGTCTCGTCCATCCGAGTCGCGTCAAGCAGAGTCTCGTCCAGCAGAGTCTCGTCCAGCAGAGTCTCGTCCAGCAGAGTCTCGTCCAGCAGAGTCTCGTCCAGCAGGGTCTCGTCAATCTGAGGCAGCTCGGCCGTCCTGGGACTCGCCGTCCCAGGCTCGCCCCTCCTGGGACGGGCCCTCGCATGCCGCACCCGTCCGCGAGCCGGCGCCCGCGGTGCCCTCCTGGGACGCGATGCCGGAGTGGCCGGCGCAGCAGCCCGGCCCGCAGGCCCAGCCGGACGACCCCTACCGGCGCGACGCCATCGTGGTCGAGTCGAACACCTCGCCGACCGGCTGGAAGGCCGGCACCGGCTTCCCGGTGCCGGAAGCCGACGACCGGCCACCGGCCGAGGCCACCTCGGGCAACCGGCTCTTCACCGTCATGCTCTTCTTCTCCGGGCTCGCGACCAGCATCGCGCTCTGGGTCTTCGACACCCAGCCCGGCGCCGTCAACGACACCGCCAGCATGATGCTCGCCGCCGGCCGGGTCTCCGGGCTCGTCGGCGGCTACCTGCTCTTCATCCAGCTGCTGATGATGAGCCGGGTCTCCTGGCTGGAGGAGTGGGTCGGCTCCCGCGACCTGCTGCGCTGGCACCGCTGGCTCGGCACGTCGCTGCTGGTCACGGTCATCGCGCACATCGTCACGATCGTCTACGGGTACGCGCTGCTGGCCCAGACCGGCGTCGTCGACCAGGCGTGGAGCGTGATCACCACGTTCCCCGAGATGATCAGTGCCACGGTCGCGACCGGCCTGCTCGTCCTGCTGTCGTTCACCTCGATCCGGTGGCTGCGGACCCATCTGCCGTACGAGTTCTGGCACCTGATCCACCTCACCGGCTACCTGGTCCTGCTGCTCGGATACGGCCACCAGGTCGCCACCGGCGCGGACCTCAGCGGCCGGTTCGCCTCCTACTTCTGGCCCGGCCTCGGCGCGCTGGTGATCGCCGCCCTGGTCTGGGGCCGGATCGTCGAGCCGATCTGGCTCAACGCACGCCACCGGTTCAGCGTCGCCGAGGTGGTCGCCGAGGGCGCCAACACGTTCTCGATCTACATCGCCGCGAAGAACCTGGACAAGCTGCCCGCGCAGGCCGGCCAGTTCATGCGCTGGCGGTTCCTGAACGGCAACGGCTGGTGGCAGTCGCACCCGTTCTCGCTCTCCGCCGCCCCGAACCGGGAATGGCTGCGCCTGACCGTGACCGTCGCCGGCGGGCACACCGCCAAGCTGGGACAACTGCGGCCCGGTACGCCGATCTGGGCGGAAGGCCCGTTCGGCACGTTCACCGCGCAGCGCCGCACCCGCCGCCGGGCCCTGCTCATCGCCGGCGGCAGTGGCATCGCGCCGATCCGCGCGCTGCTGGAGGACATGCCGGCCGACACCATCGTGATCTACCGGGCCAGCCGGCCGGACGAACTGGTCTTCCGGGCCGAACTGGAAGAGCTGGCCGAGCAGCGGGACGCCTGGGTGCGCTACATCGTCGGCTCCCGCACCGACCCGGGCCCGCGCCGGCTGTTCACCGAGAACGGGATGCGCGGCCTGGTCCCGGACGTCAACCGCCGGGACGTTTACCTGTGCGGCCCGCCCGGGCTGGTGAACGCGGCGGTGGGGACGCTCAAGCAGCTGGAGGTCCCGGACAGCCAGATCCACCTCGACCCGTTCGAGTTCTGACCCCTGCTCGCCAGTTCCCTCGCCCTGACCGATTCACCCCCTACGACCTGGAGTCTTGCCATGCGCCGTAGTACCGCAGCAGCCGTCGGCACCCTCACCGGCGCGGCCCTGATCCTCGGGGTCCGCCTGAGCGTGCAGCCGCCCGCGGCACCGGCAGCCGCGCCCGCCGCTCAGGAACTGACCGAAGAGCCCGCGCCCGCGGAGTCCGGCGCGGCGAAGAAGCCGGCCGGATCGACGTCGGCCAAACCCGCCACGCCGTCCAAGTCGTCGTCGGCCAAGCCGAAGGAGAACGGCGAGGACGAGGGCGGGCTCAAGGCGGGAACCTACAAGGGCAAGGCCGTGCAGAACCCGTACGGCACGGTCCAGGTCACCATCAAGGTCAGCGGCGGCAAGGTGTCCAGCGCCGACGCCACCTACCCGAAGACCGGCTTCAGCGGCACGATCAACCCGAACGCGGTCAGCAAACTCAACCAGGAGACGCTGACCGCGCAGAGCGCCAAGGTCGACGCGGTCTCCGGTGCGACGTTCACCAGCCAGTCCTACGTCACGTCGCTGCAGGCCGCCCTGGACGCCGCCGGCGCTTGACCCGGTCGTGCCCGTGGCGCTTGACCCGGTCGTGCCCGTGGCGCTTGACCCGGTCGTGCCCGTGGCGCTTGACCCGGTCGTGCCCGTGGCGCCCGGTGCAGTCGTGTCCGCGGGCGCCTGGTCCGGTCGCACTCGGATCTTCGTGCGCTCTTGGCGGTGCGCGGCCGGCGACGCGTAGGGTTTTTGAATGCGCCACGTCGAGCAGGTCATGGGGACGGTCGTCAGCATCGAGCTCGCCGACGACCTGCCCGAGGCTCGCCTGCGGGAGCTGATCGCCTCGACCTGCGCATGGCTGCACGAGGTCGACGCGCGGTTCAGCACGTACCGGGAGGACAGCGAGGTCAGCCGCCTCCGCCGCCGCGAGGTCGACCTGCCGGACTGCTCGGCCGACCTGCGCCTGGTGCTGGACCGCTGCGCCGACCTGTGGCGGGAGACCGACGGCTACTTCGACGCGTACGCGAAAGGGCCGCTCGACCCCTCCGGCTACGTCAAGGGCTGGTCCGTCGAGGTGGCCTCGGCCCGGCTCGCCGCCGCCGGCTCGACCCGGCACCACCTCAACGCCGGTGGCGACATCCGCATGCGGGGCAAGGGACCGGACGGCGGCCCGTGGCGAGTCGGCATCCGCCACCCGTGGCAGGCCGACAAGCTCGCCTGGGTCCTCGCCGTCGAGGAGGGCGCGGTCGCGACCTCCGGGACGTACGAGCGAGGCGCCCACGTCTGGAACCCGCGCACCGGCGCGGCCGCCACCGGCCTGCGCTCGGTCACCGTCGTCGGGCCGGACCTGGCCGTGGCCGACGCCTATGCCACGGCGGCGCTGGCCATGGGGGAGCCGGGGCTGGCCTGGCTCGCCAAGCGGGTCGCCGACGGCTACGAGTCCGCCGCCGTCACCGAGGACGGCCGCGCCTTCACCTCCCCGGGCCTCCCCGTCGCCTCCTGACACCCGCGCCCAGCCAGTCAGCTCATAACGATCGCAACCGGTCAGAACTCCGCGAACAGATACGGCATCTGCCGTGGGAACAGCGCCCCCAGCCGCCCGATCGCATCGGCGTCCAGCTCGCCCAGCCCGCGCATGACCACCTCGGCCGGATCGAGCACCCCGTAGGCCAGCGCACTGAACCCGCCCGCCGTCAGCGTGGCCGACGGAGTGCCGCCGGGCTTGACGGTCAGCTGCCCGTCGTCGGCGCCCAGCTCCCAGACCCCGCCGATCAGCTCGTCCCCGACGATTTCCACGGTGATCCCACCGCTGCCCACCCGGCTGCCGGCCAGCCCCGGAACGTCCAGCACGCGGACCATCGGAGCGTTGCGGCGCGGACTGTCCACGGTGGCGCTGGTGGTCACGGTCATGTCCGTGCCCCACAACTCGGGGATCTCGTCGGCGCCCAGGAACACCTCGATCCCCGCCACCTGGTCCGCGTGCCGCGCGAAGAACTGCAGCAGCAGCGCGCGGCCGAGCGGACCGGTGACGAAAAGGTTCGACCCGAGCAGGTCACCGCCGTAGTCGCCGATCCGGTAACGCACCCCGCCGACCACCTCGTCGCCGACGCGGGCGAGCGCGACCCACAGCCGATCCTCACGGAACTCGGCGACCCGGGTCTCGTCGAACATCGCGAACCCGTGGCGCTCGGACAGGAGACGGTGCTGCAAGGCCTCGTACGCCGGGAAGCCCTCCTTGATCGGCAGCCGCTGAACCGAACCGGGAAGGTCTCGCCGCAGGAGCTCGGAAAGGCTCTCCGGGGTGAAACGCGCCTTACGCGTGTGCGGAATGCCGACATAGCCGAACCGGGCGTAGAAACTCGGGCGGAACGGGTAGAGCGCGCTCACCGTGCAGCCCTGGTCGCGGGTCTGCCGCAGCAACCGGGTCAGCAGCTCCCGCACCAGACCCCGGCGCCGCGCCGACGGGTGCGAGGCGACCCCGGAGACCCCGGACAGGCCCTGCACCAGACCGCGCACGTTCTGCCGCATCGGGAGGGACGCGACCCCGGCCAGGGTCTCGCCCGCCTCCTCGGCGACGAGGCAGGTGGTCGTCTCGAAATAGCGCAGCCGCTTCCGGTAACGCTCGGCCTCCTCCTCGGGCATCGGCGACGGACTGAACGCATAGGCCTGGAGCGGGAACGTGGTCGTCATGCGCTCGTCGACGCTGATCTGCCGGATCTCCATGCCCCCTATCCAACCCAATGCCGCCGCCGTCCCGCTCGCCGAATTCCCCGGCTGTGGACAACCCGCATCCGCCCTGGTCATGACACGCCGGGGGACCCCGGTTTGGAGAAGTCGCAGGTGACCGGCTATGGTTTTGTCCGTCGCCAGGGAGACCGGGCGACAGTGCGGAAGTGGCGCAGTGGTAGCGCATCACCTTGCCAAGGTGAGGGTCGCGGGTTCGAATCCCGTCTTCCGCTCGGAGAGGCCTTCACAGGTAACCGTGTGCGGGGTCTGCTCGGTGGAGTGGCCGAGAGGCGAGGCAACGGCCTGCAAAGCCGTGTACACGGGTTCAAATCCCGTCTCCACCTCGCAGTGTTGCGGGCGATTGGCGCAGCGGGAGCGCGCTTCCTTGACACGGAAGAGGTCACTGGTTCGATCCCAGTATCGCCCACGAGCTACAGACGCCCCAGGTCCACGGACCTGGGGCGTTCGTCATTTCTGCCCAGCGGGCCGAGCTCCTGAAACTCCGCCATGCGGTGCCCGCTGCGTCCGCGGTTCGCCTCGCGCCGGATTCCGGCCAGTCGAGCGACCTCCTGCGGGCACGGGACGGTCATGCCACCACGCCGGATGCCCGGCAGTCGCGTGAGCTGATCGCCTACTACCGCGATCAGCGTGCCGGCTGAGCGGAGCAGCGCACCGTGAAGTCCGTCCCGGGCGGGAGCGGCCCGGGCAGTGGATGGCGGGCGGTTCGACGGTCTCGACGCTGTGCCACCAGCCGCGGGGGAAGCAGAGCACGGTCATCACCTGGTCGAGGACGAGGGTTTCCGGCGGTGCGGCATCGGTGCTGAGGTCACGCGGCCGTTCGAGGTCGGCGGCCACTTCGGGCAGCGGTTCGCAGAACTCGTCGACCGTGTCGACGATCATGGTTGCGCCGTCCCGCAGCAGCCGGGTGAGGGGCGCGCTGAGGACCCGTACCGCGGTGCGCCCGCCGCCGGCGCCGAGCCGTTCGGTGTAGGCCTCGGCGTCGACCGTGGCGGCCTGGCGGACCGGGCGCAGCCGGGGAGCTCGTCCTGTTCCTGGACGACGGGAGGTCGCTCCGCCGGTCGGACGAGTTTTGATCGAGGTGCCTCGCCGCGTTCCGGGCCGGTGGTGAACGAGGGCCGGAGTGTCTCTTCGTCCACGACGATTCTCCTTCGACGGATTCTTCGACGAGTGAATCAAGAGTGTTCTGGTTCCGTGCCGTCGAAATGCCAGAGGATTCGGCGCCGGCGTGATTTCGGAAATGAGCCGGACGAAAGGCATTGGTGTTTATTGACCGGTGTAACTTCCCCGCTGCCGACTGCCAACGGTGGCGCGCTGTCCCGGGTGTGGGCGCCGGTGCGAGTGTGCAAATGACGCCAATCCCACTGCGATAACACGCGGTCACGCCGTCGGTACTGTGCGGAGCGCACTGGCGGTGCGACGTGATCCACTATGGAGGGGCGTACTTTCGCATTTCAGGGAGCTCAGGCTCAGTGGGATATCGCTGATGGCCGGTCTGGACAATCGGACGGTACGGTACAGATCGCCGAAGTGGTGATCTTCTGTCGTTCCGGTACTGGTGAAGGCTGATGGGGGAGCAATCGATGCCCGAGGCAAGCCGCTGGTGGAGCTGGTTGCGCGGGCGGCGGCACGAGCAGGGCGAACCCGTTGCCGTCCCGCAGCAGGGTCTTGCGCCGCAGCAACCGGAGGCGTCGGAGCGGGTCGATCCGTGGCGTCCCGTCGCCGGTGAGTTCGCCCTGCGGCTGCTCACCCTGACGTGGGAGGCCGTTCACCACATCGGGGAGGCCGAATACCGCGAGCGGGACGCCGAACAGCGCAAGACGCTGTTCCGGATCGACCACTCGGTGACCCGGGTCCGTCGCCTTGCCGAGAACCTGCGGGTGCTCACCGGTGAGCCGCTCGACGACCCGGATCAGCAGGTCACCTCGCTGCACGACGTCACGCACGCGGCCGGGGCGGCCGTCGAGCACTACGAGCGCCTGCACTTCGGGCCGATCGCGGATCTCGCCGTGGCCGCGGGTGCCGCCGACGACGTGATCCGGATCCTGACCGAGCTGATCGACAACGCGGACCGGTATTCGCCGCCGACCGAGCCGGTCGCCGTGGCGGCGCACCTGACCGGGGACGGCGACGTGGTGATCCGCGTCGAGGACAACGGGATCGGCCTGAACCCGGCCCGCCTGCCGTGGATCGAGTCGCTGCTGGAGAACGGGCCGGCCGACGGTGAGTTGCAGCCGGCGCACCTGGGCCTGGCCGTGGTGTCGGTGCTCACCCGCCGGCATCGGTCGCTGCGGGTCCGGCTGGTGCCGCGCCGGCCGGGCGGCACGGTGGCGATGCTGCTGATCGGGGCGGATCTGCTCTGCGAGGCGCCGCGCCCCGAGGCCGAGCCGGAGGCGCCGCCCACGCTGTCCCCGCCGCCTCCGCGCCACGCCCAGGACGACGCGACGATGGTGCTCCCGACGGTGCAGAAACCGATGCCGCGGCGGGTGCCGGGCAGCGTCCGCACCAGCGCGCCGCCGCCTCCGGTCACCACCGAGGTCCATCAGACCGCCTGGCACGACGACGCCGCCGACTTCAACGCCGGCGTCGACGCGGCCCGCGCCGGCGCTCAGCAGAACATCGCGTCCCGGCCCGGCGCTCAGCAGAACATCGCGTCCCGGCCCGGCGCTCAGCAGAACATCGCGTCCCAGCCCGGCGCCCAGCAGAACATCGCGCCCCGCGCCGGCGCTCAGCCAGACGGCGCCCACAAGAACAACGTGCATCAGAACGCCCCGCACCAGAACAAGACTCAAGCGAGCGTTCTCCAGAAGACAGCCCCCCAGCAAGAACCGAAGGACCCCCAATGACTGACAAACCGGATGTCTCCTGGCTGATCAGCCAGCTCGTCCGTGAGGTGCCGACGATCACCGCGGTGGTCCTGGTCTCCGCCGACGGCCTGCAACTGGCCTCGTCCGGCCATCTGAGCCGCGAGCACGCGGAGAGTGTCGCCGCGCTCGCCGCCGGTTTCCTCGGCATCACCGGCCAGCTCGGCGGCTTGCTGCAGCTCGGCGCCCCGGAGAACCTGAGTATCCGCTACCCGCACGGTCACCTGGCGTTCCTGCGGATCGACGATCCGGCCGGCGAGTTCGTCGCGGCGCTGCTCGTCTCGGCCCAGCCGCAGACCCAGATCGGCCATCTGGGGTACGCGATGACCACCTTCTCCCAGGCGGTCGGTCACGCGCTCACCCCGGAGACGCGTCACGCGCTGCACCAGCGCACCCTGCCCGCACCGGCTCGCTGAGCGGAGGCCACGATGGCCCGACGGCCGGGGCTGCACTGGAAGGTGCGCCCGTACATGACCGCCCGCGGGCGGACCAGCAGCCGCAGCCCTCTGTTGATGCACACGCTGGTCTCCACCGGTAACCGGTACGACCCGGTTCTCGCCGCCAGCCTCACGCCGGCGTCCCGTTCGCTCTACGAGCAGGCTCGCCGGATGTGTTCGGTGGCGGAGTTGTCGGCGGCCTGCAACCTGCCGCTCGGCCTGACCCGCCTACTGATCAACGACTTGCTCAAGGTCGGTCAGCTGGTCGTGCATGACGCTCGTCCCTCACAAGATCTAGCGCTTCTGGAGAGACTTCGTGCCGGGCTTCTCCGACTCACGTAGAGAAAACGAATCGCCCAGCGACAACGACCTACGTAGCGAAAACTCGCGACAAGCCCCGGAGATGACCTCGGCGAAGATCGTCATCGCCGGGGGTTTCGGCGTCGGGAAGACCACCGCGGTCGAGGCCATCTCGGAAATTCCGGCAATTCGCACGGAGTCCTGGATGACGGCCGCCGCGGCGCAGATCGACCGGCTCGATCCGGGCATCGACAAGGTCACCACCACGGTTGCCATGGACTTCGGCCGCGTGACGATCGACGATTCCCTTGTGCTCTATCTGTTCGGCACGCCGGGCCAGCCCCGGTTCTGGCCGATGTGGGACGACCTGGTCCGGGGTGCGGTCGGCGCCCTGGTCCTGGTCGACACCAACCATCTGGAGAACTCGTTCGCCGCGGTGAACTACTTCGAGAACGACGCCGACGTGCCCTGGATCGTCTGCGTCAACCTGTTCCACGGCGTGCAGACCCACGAGCTCTCCGAGGTACGGGAGGCGTTGACCCTGCCTCCGCACGTTCCGTTGATCGCCGCGGACATCCGCGAACCGCGCAACGTCGCGCACGCTTTGCTGGCCGTGGTGAACCACGCGACCGAGCGCGTCACCGCCGTCGTCCCCTCCGGCGTCGGCTAGCTACTCAGGAGGCACCACCATGCGCAAGATTCTCATCGTGGGGGCCGGTCAAGCCGGCCTCCAGCTCGCCCTCAGCCTGCGCGCCGAGGGATACGAGGTCACTCTCATGTCGGCGCGTACCCCCGAGGAGATCCGCACCGGCTGGCCCACCTCCACCCAGGCGATGTTCGACCTGGCCCTGAGCACCGAGCGGGCGTACGGGCTGAACCACTGGGAGGAGCAGACCCCGGCGATCCACGGGCTGCGGCCGCAGCTCTCCGTCGAGAAGGGACAGTTGGCGCTGGCGTTCAACGCGCCGCTGGACCGCCCGGCCCAGTCCACCGATCAGCGGATCAAGATGGCGCGCTGGCTGGAGGACGCCGAGGAACGCGGCGTCGAGGTGATCTACAACGCGGCCACCACGCAGGACCTGGACGCGATCACCCAGATCGGCCGCTACGACCTGACCGTGGTCGCGGCGGGCAAGGGTGACCTGGTGGCGATGTTCGACCGGGACCCGGAGCGCTCGCCGTACACCGAGCCGCAGCGTGGCCTGGCCGTCTCCTACGTGCACGGCCTGGGGCCGGACCCGGAGTGGCCGGAGCCGCACGTCGGCTTCCACGCCCTGCCCGGCCTCGGCGAACTGTTCGTGATCCCCGGCCTGACCCTCTCCGGCCCGTGCGACATCCTGTTCTGGGAGGTGGTCCCGGGCGGCCCGCTGGACCGCTGGGCCGGTCACTCCGGCCGGATGGCCCCGGCGCAGCACCTCGAGATCACGCTCGACCTGATCCGCGAGCACCTGCCGTGGGTCGCCGCGCGCGCCGGGAACGTGCAGCTCACCGACGCCAAGTCGACCCTGCACGGCCGTTACACCCCGACGGTCCGCAAGCCGGTCGCGCACCTGCCGGGCGGCGGCAAGGTCCTCGGTCTCGCCGACGTGGTGATCGCCAACGATCCGATCACCGGGCAGGGCAGCAACACCGCCGCGAAGGCCGCCCACCACTACCTGCAGGCCATTGTCGCCCGCGGGGACCAGCCGTTCGACGAGCAGTGGATGACGGAGACGTTCGAGGCGTTCTGGACCGCGCACGGCATGGCCGTCACCGGCTGGACGAACGCGATGCTCCAGCCGCTGCCCCCGCACGTCCAGCAGGTTCTCGGCGCCGCGACCACCAGCGAGCAGATCGCCCGTCGCTTCGCCTACGGTTTCGTCGACCCGAACGACCTGCTCAACTGGTTCGTCGACCCGGAGAAGGCCGCGGCCTACGTCGCCGAGGTCAGTGGCTCCTGACCCAGATCAAGATCAAATTTCCGATTCGGTACGTCGTGAGCACCGCGCCCGTTCCCGTTGAACGCACGACGCCGGCCTGACGACAAAGGGGGCGCCTCCGTCCTGGATGCGCCCCCTTTCCACAAGTCAGGTACCGGTACCGCCATCGGTCGTCCCGCCCTGGGTCGCGGCCCCCTGGTTCTGGTCCGTCGCGCCACCCTGGCTCGTCTGGCCCTGCTGGTTCGTGGTGCCGCCCTGCTGGCCGGTGGTGCCGTTCTGCCCGGTCTGCCCCTGCTGACCGGTGGCGCCGTCCTGGTCCTGCTGGCCACCGAAGTTGCCGCCGAAGCCGCCACCTCCGCGCATGCCGCCACCACCGGGCCCGCCCTGCTGGCTGACGCCGGCCGGGGTGGAGGAGTCGCCACCGACCGCGGACATGATCCCGGCGGTGATGCCGGAACTCGCGACCGCCGTGGCCAGCACCGCGGCGATCAGGATCGTCTTCGGGCTGCGGGCCTTCTTGGCGTTCGGGCCGGATGGCGTCCAGGCCCCGGGCGGGCCACCGGCCGGGGGACCACCGACCGGCTGCCCGGGAACCGAGCTGAGCAGGGCATCGGCCGGCTGCCCGGGGAACGCGCCGGGTGCGGGGCCGGCCGGGGGCGCGGCCGGCTGGTCGTGCGCCGACCCGGTGCCGGCGGTCGGGGACCCGTCGGAGGCGGTGCCGGGGAGGGCGACCGCAGGGGTTGCGGCGACCGGGACCGGCAGCGCGGCAGTCGTGCCGGCGGCCTGGATCGGGTGCGACCACCCCGGCGTGACGGGGGTCGGCTCGGTCGGCGGCTCGGCCTCCGGACGGGCGGCCGGCTCGGACCACGGGTCGCTCGGGGGGAGCGTGCTCACCGCGCCGGCCGGCTCGGCGACTGGCGGCGTCGGGGTGGTGTGCGGTCCGGCTTCTTCGTTGGTGCTCATGCGGCGACTCCTCGGCTCATCTCGCTGAGGCCATCGTCGCCACCGGGACTATGTGGACCCTGTCCCCGATGTAGGGGCTTGCTGTCAACTCTTCGCCCGGTGCCGCCGCCGGTCCGGCCTGTCACCCCAGGCCGGACCGGCGGCGACAGCGCCCGGTGTCAGGTGCCGACGCCGGGCGCGGTGGTGGGCTGCTGACCACCGGGGAAGCCGTCGTCCGGCGCGCCCTCCCCGTTCTGCGTGCCGCCGTTCTGCGTGCCGCCGTTCTGCGTGCCGCCGTTCTGCCCGCCGCCGGGGAAGCCGCCGCCGTTCTGCCCGCCGCCGGGGAAACCGCCGCCGTTCTGCCCGCCGAAGCCGCCGCCGTTCCGGTTGCCGCGGCCGAAACCGCCGCCCGGACCGCCCTGCTGGCTCGTCCCGCCCGGGCCGCCTCCGGAGGAGCTGTCGTTCTGGTTGACGGCGGCCATGATCCCGGCGGTCAGCGCCGAGCTGGCGATCGCGGTGGCCAGGACCGCGGTGATCAGCGTCCGCTTGAAGCTCGGTTGCCGCGGATCACCCGGCGCGGCCGGCGGCGGTGGTGTCCACGGGACCGGTGGCCCGTCGAGGAAGTCGGCCCCGGACACGAAGGCCGGCCCGGGCGTGGCCGGGGGCGGATCGCTCGGCGGTGTGGGGTGTGGCGTCCCGGCCCATGGCGACGTGGCGGGTGCCGGCGGGGCATCGGTCGCGGGCTCGGACGCGGGCACCTGGGCAGGGTGTCCGGTACTCATCGGCTTCTCCTGGTGGTGGGCGGCCTCCGGTGTCCTGTTCGGAGTCGGGCCGGAGGCGGGATACGCGTGCGAATCCTGCGCGCACCTCCTGTGCGCCACCTGTAAACGCTCTTCATGCAAGCTGATAGCTCAACGAAATTCCCGCTTTGACGGCAGATGGGCGATCTTGCGTACCGGAAACCATTAGAGGACTCACGGGGAATTCTTAGAAATCGCTCTTAGGGTCGAGTAATGCTGAGTGTGGCGGTCGTGCCGTGATGACCGTGCTCCGCCCGGACGGCTCCGAGCCCTCAGAGCCCCCGCCGGAGGAGCCGGCCCCCGGCCCAGTGGCCCGGTGGAACACTCCGGCCAGGCGCCGCAAGGCGTTGATCGCCCTGGTCGCGGTCTGGGCCGTGGTGATCACCGTGGTGGCCTTCACCCGCGGTCGCGACAACGGCCAGAGTTCGCAGGCCGCCGCGCCCAAGCCGGCCCCGTCACCGTCACCGGGCCCGCTCGCGGTCTCCGAGATCTATCAGACGTTGCTGCCCTCGGTGGTGCTGATCCAGACCACCGGCCACGACGCGAAGAAGGCCCTGGAGTCGGCCACCGGCACGGGCGTGATCGTCAATGCGGACGGCACCGTGCTGACCGCCGCTCACGTGATCGACGGCGCCGAGACCATCGAGGTGACGTACGCGGACGGCACTTCCTCCACCGCGAAGGTCGCCAGTGCGAACCCCGAGCAGGACATCGCCACCATCACTCCCGCGAAACTGCCGGAGACCCTGGTTCCGGCCGTGCTCGGCGGTGGCGTGCAGGTCGGCGACACGGTCGTCGCGATCGGCAACCCGCTCGGCCTGGTCGACTCGACCAGCAGCGGCGTCGTCTCCGGGCTGGATCGCAAGCTGACCCGCGAGGCGAAGGACGACATCGCCGGGCTGATCCAGTTCGACGCGGCGGTCAACCCGGGCAACTCGGGCGGTCCGCTCGTCAACGACCAGGGTCAGGTCGTCGGCATCGTGGTGGCGCTGGCCAACCCGACCGATGCGGGCACGTTCATCGGCATCGGATTCGCCGTCCCGATCGGCGCGGCCCTGGGCGGCGGCGAGAACGGTGACGGCCGGGCTCCACCCCTGTAGGACCGAGCACAACCAGAGGATGAGGTTTCATGAGCTGGACCGATGCCGCGCCGGCCGCCGCCGGGCCGATCGAGAAGGTGCTCTACGAGGTCAAGAAGACCATCGTGGGCCAGGACATCCTGCTCGAGCGGCTGATCGTGGCCCTGCTCGCGCGCGGTCACATCCTGGTCGAGGGTGTGCCCGGGCTGGCCAAGACCCTCGCCGTGAAGTCGCTGGCCGAGGCGATCGGTGGTGACTTCCACCGGGTCCAGTTCACCCCCGACCTGGTCCCGGCGGACATCGTCGGCACCCGGGTCTACCACCAGCCGAGCGGCGAGTTCCAGGTGCAGCTCGGCCCGGTCTTCACGAACCTGCTGCTCGCCGACGAGATCAACCGCGCGCCGGCCAAGGTGCAGTCCGCGCTGCTGGAGACGATGCAGGAGCGGCAGGTCACGATCGGCCGCGAGACGCACAAGCTGCCGAACCCGTTCCTGGTGATGGCCACCCAGAACCCGATCGAGAGCGAGGGCGTCTATCCGCTGCCCGAGGCGCAGGTCGACCGGTTCATGATGAAGGTGGTGATCGGCTACCCGACCCCCACCGAGGAGTTCGTGGTGGTCGAGCGCGCGCTCGCGCCGGCCGCGGTCATCCAGCGCATCATCGACCCGGAGACGCTGGTCACCTTGCAGCAGGCCGCCGATCAGGTCTATGTGGACCCGTCGCTGATCGAGTTCGCGGTGCAGCTGGCCAACGCGTCGCGCGACCCGGCCCGGGTCGGGCTGACCGACCTCGCGAGGTATGTGACGTTCGGCGCCAGCCCTCGATCACCGATCAGTCTCGTGCTGGCCGCGCGGGCTCTCGCGTACATCCGTGGTCGTGAGTATGTCGTGCCCGAGGACCTTTCCGACCTGGCTCTCGACGTGATGCGCCACCGGATGGTGCTCTCCTACGAGGCGCTCTCCGACGACGTCACGGCCGACCTGATCCTCTCCAAGATCCTGGCGAACCTGTCGTTCCCGGAGCCCACCGGCCGGGGCCGCTGACCCATGGCGACACCCTCCGACCGGCTGCTGCGGCGCCTGGAGTGGCGGCTCGGCCGCCGGCTCGACGGGCGGTTGCAGGGCGCGTACCGCACGGTCTGGCACGGCACCGGGATCGACTTCACCGACCTGCGTGCCTACACGCCGGAGGACGACGTCCGGCACATCGACTGGAACGTGACGGCGCGGCTGGACGAGCCGTTCGTCCGGCAGTACACGGAGGATCGCGAGCTCACCGCCTGGCTGGTGATCGACAAGTCGGCGTCGATGCGGTTCGGCGGCCACGACGGCAAGGACGCGGTCGCCACCGAGCTCGCGGTCAGCCTGGCCAAACTCGTCTCCAAGGGCGGCAACCGGGTCGGCGCGATCCTCTTCGACAACGCCGCGCACCAGGTGATCCCGCCGCGCGGTGGTCGCGACCAGATCCTGCGCATCGGTCACGAGCTGCTGAAACCGGCACCGGCGACCAAGCCGGCGAAGAAGTCGAAGAAGTCGCCCCCGACCACGGATCTCGCCGCGATGCTCAACCTCGCGGCGATGACCACGTCCCAGCGCCGCAGCCTGATCTTCGTGATGTCCGACTTCATCGGCGACCCCGGGTGGGACCGGCCGCTCGGCATGCTCACGCACCGCCACGAGGTGGTCTGCGTGCGGATCGTCGACCCGGCCGAGCTGGACCTGCCCGACCTCGGGGTGATCCTGGTCGAGGACGCCGAGACCGGCGAGCAGATCCTCGTCGACACCAGTGATCCGCTGCTGCGCAGCCGCCTCGCGACGCAGGTCGGCGCGCGGGAGACCGAGGTCGCGGAGGCGATGCGCCGGGCGGGCGTCGCGGCCCACCGGATCACCACGGATCAGGACCTGATGTCCGTGCTCGTGCAGATGGTCCAGGCGTCGGGACGAGGCCGCCGATGAGCTTCCTGTACCCGTACGTGCTGATCCTGGCGCTCTTGATCTCAGCCGGCGCCGTCGCCGCCTACGTCTCGCTGCAGCGCCGCCGCGCCGCTGCGCTTAAGGCCGCGGGTTTCGGCACGCTGGTCGGCGGGGGCCTGCGGCGCCATCTGCCGTACGCGTTGCTCCTCGCCGCCCTGCCGATCCTGCTCGTGGGGCTGGCGCGACCGCAGGCCCAGGTCGCGGTCCCGCGGGTGTCGGGCACCGTGCTGCTCGCGTTCGACATCTCCAACAGCATGGCCGCCACCGACGTCTCGCCCAGCCGGTTGGCCGCCGCCCAGGCCGCGGCCACCCAGTTCGTCGACGAGCAGCCGAGCACCGTCGACGTCGGCGTGCTCGTCTTCGGCGACCAGGCCCTGCTCACCCAGGCGCCGACCGCCGACCACAGCGCCGCGGCCGCCGCCATCGCCCGGGTCAGGCCGAGCGGCGGCACCTCGCTCGGCCAGGCCATCCTCGTCGGGCTCGGCACCATCACCGGTAAACCGGTCAGCCTGCCGACCGGCGGCAGCGCGCCCGACACCAGTGCGCTCGGCTACTGGCCGTCCGCGACCATGGTCGTCTTCTCCGACGGTGAGAACACCGGCGGGCCGGACGCGGAAGCCGCCGCCGAGCTGGCCGCCGCGGCCGGCGTGCGGATCCAGACGGTCGGCGTCGGCACGGCCAAGGGCGCCACCGTCCAGGTCGACGGCTACCAGCTGAACACCGCGCTCGACGAGAGCACGCTGACCGCGATCGCGCAGGTCACCGGCGGGGCGTACCACGCCGCCGGGGACGCCGACACGCTCAACGACACCACCAGGTCGATCGACCTCCGGCTGACCACGAAGAAGGAGCCGCTGGAGCTGACCGGCCCGTTCGCCGGGGCCGCCCTGCTGCTGCTGGCGCTCGGCGGGCTGCTCGGCACCCGCTGGCACGGAAGGATCGTGTGATGTCGTTCCACTGGCCGTGGGCGCTGGCCGCGCTGCTGGTCGTGCCGCTGTTGCTGCTGGTCCGCTGGTTCCTCGGCCGCCGCCGCAAGCGCACCGCCGTGACCGTCTCCAGCGTCGCCCTGATCCGGGCGGCGCTGCCGGGCCGGTCGGCGTGGCGCCGGCGCATCCCGGTCTACCTGTTCCTGGCCGGTCTGGTCGCGCTCAGCGGCGCCCTGGCCCGGCCGCAGGCCCGTCTGTCGGTGCCGTCCAACAACACCTCGATCCTGCTGGCGATCGACGTCTCCGGCTCGATGTGCAGCACCGACGTCGAACCCAACCGGCTCTCCGCGGCGATCGACGCGGCCCGCAAGTTCGTGAAGGGGCAGGCCGACGGCACCAAGATCGGACTGGTCGCGTTCTCCGGGATCGCCGGGCTGCTGGTCACCCCGACCGCCGACAAGGACGAACTGCTCGACGCGATCGACACCCTGAGGACCGCCCGCGGCACCGCGATCGGCCAGGCGATCCTCACCTCGATCGACGCCATCGCCGAGATGAACCCGAACGTCGCGGCGACCGGCGCCGACCTCGGTGACGCCGCCCCGGACACGGCCGGCGACTACCAGCCGGACACGATCGTGGTGCTCACCGACGGCTCCAACACCACCGGCGTCGACCCGGTCACCGCGGCCGAGCAGGCGGCGGCCCGGCGGATCCGGGTCTTCACGATCGGCTTCGGCACGACCACGCCGTCCCCGATGGTCTGCACCCCCGACCAGGTCAGCGGCGACTTGTTCACCGGTGGCGGCAACTTCGGCGGTGGCGGGTTCGGTGGCGGCGGCCGGGGCCGGGTTCAGCAGATCGACGAGGACGCGCTGACCAAGGTCGCCGACCTGACCGGCGGTCAGTACTTCAAGGCCCAGGACGCCGACGAGCTCAACGGCGTGCTCGGCGACCTCCCCGAGGAGATCGGCCTGCACAAGGAGAACGTCGAGATCAGCTTCTGGTTCGTGCTGGCCGGCGCGGTCCTGGTCGTCACCGGCCTCGGGCTCTCCCTCTGGTGGAACCGCGGTCCCCGGCTACCGGCGCCGAAGGGTTGATTTCGTCGAACGTTCAATGATTCGGGACTGGTCGAACGGATGGCCCGCCGCGATCCGTACTCATGCGAGATTGGCGCGCGTGTTCGAGGAGGCCCCGATGATGGAAGAAGCATTTGTGGCGTACACCGCCGGTCACGCCGACGGCTCGGCCGGGCGGCGTGACGTGCAACTCGCCGAGGACCCGCAGACCGGGTCGGACTACCGGATCGGTGTGGTGGACGGCAGCGTGGCGGCGTTCCAGGCCGAACTGCTGGCCGAGGTCCGCCGCCTCCTCGGCGAGGCCCACTGACCGTTCCGCCCGCGGCCTCCGACGGGTGCTGAGGTGTGCTCGTCGGCCGGCCGGCGTTCGTACGCGACCTCCGCGACCGGTTCGGGCCATGGCGCGCCTCGTTCTCCCGGCTGGTGTCTCGGTGAGGCGGACGGCTGAAGAGCTGCTCACCAGGGGTTCCGGGAGTCGGGGTGACCCCGCTTTGGCATCGGGCCGGGGGCTCGGCTAAAGTTTTGTTCGTCGCCAGGGAGACCGGGCGGCAACGCGGAAGTGGCGCAGTGGTAGCGCATCACCTTGCCAAGGTGAGGGTCGCGGGTTCGAATCCCGTCTTCCGCTCGGAGAGGCTGTTGCGGTTCCACGTGGCACCGGCCGGCTCGGTGGAGTGGCCGAGAGGCGAGGCAACGGCCTGCAAAGCCGTGTACACGGGTTCAAATCCCGTCTCCACCTCGCAGTGTTGCGGGCGATTGGCGCAGCGGGAGCGCGCTTCCTTGACACGGAAGAGGTCACTGGTTCGATCCCAGTATCGCCCACCAGTAGAAGTAGTGCCTGAACCGGCTCATCGAATCGATGGGTCGGTTCTTTGCTTTCCGGCAGCCGCCTGTGGCGCCCCGGGCCGGTCACGGGTGGGGCGGGCGGACGAGGCCGTTCTCGTAGGCGGCGATGACCAGTTGGGCGCGGTCGCGGGCTCGGAGTTTGGCCAGCAGGTTGCCGACGTGGGACTTCACGGTCTTGACCGAGATGCCGAGGGTGTCGACGATCTCCTGGTTGGAGAGGCCCCGGGCGATCAGCAGCAGCACCTGGGACTCGCGGTCGGTGAGTACGCGCAGGTCGCTGATGCGGGTGGCGGACGGGCGGCTGACGTAGTGGTCGACCAGGCGGGTCAGGATCGCGGGGGCGAAGAGGGACTCGCCGGCGTGGGTGCGGTGCACGGCGTCGAGCAGGTCGGCGGGGTGGGCGTCCTTCAGCAGGAAACCGCTGGCGCCGGCCCGCAGCGCGCCGTAAACATATTCGTCCAGCTCGTACATGCTCAGGACCAGGACGCGGCTGGCGGCCAGCCGGGGGTCGGCGGTGATCTCGCGGGTCGCCTCGATGCCGTCGCCGCCGGGCATGCGGATGTCCATGAGGATCACGTCGGGGGTGAACTGCCGGGCCAGGCCCACGGCCTCGGTGCCGGTGGCCGCCTGCGCCACGGTGGCCAGGGCCGGGTCGCCGTCGACCAGGACGGCCAGGCTGTGCCGCATGAGCGGCTGGTCGTCGGCGATGAGCACGCGGATCTCGGCGGTCACGGACTCTCCCGGTCGGGGATGCGGGCGGTCAGCCGGAACCGGCCGGCCAGGCGGCCGGTGTGCAGTGTCCCGCCCAGGGTGGCCACTCGCGCCCGCAGGGCGTCTAGGCCGTGGCCCGCTCCCGGTTGCGGGCGCCAGCCGTCGCGCGGGCCGGAGTCCTCGACGTCCACGACGATCGACGCGGCCTCCCGGGCCACGCTGACCCGCGACCGGACCGGGCCGGCGTGCCGGACGGTGTTGTTCAGTGCCTCGCGGACCACGGCGCAGACGGTGAGCTGCGTGCCCGCGGACACGTCACCGACCTCGCCCAGGGACAGCGATGCGGTCAGGCCGGCGGCGTTCGCGGCGGCGACGATCGCCGGGAGGTCGGCCAGCGTCTCGGCCGGGCGCAGCGGTGCCGCGCCGGGGGTGCGCAGGACCCCGAGCATCCGGCGCAGCTCGACGGTGGTCTCCCGGCTGGTGCGTTCGATGTCGGTCAGGGCACTGCTGCGCTCCGCCTCGCCGGCCGGGCCACGGAGGCTGCGGGCGGCGGCGGCCCGCACCGTGATCAGGCCGAGGCCGTGCGAGACCAGGTCGTGCAGGTCGGCCGCGATGCGGAGCCGCTCGGTCTGCGCGGCCCGCTCGGCGGCCCAGGCCGCGAGCTCCTCCTCGTAGCGCCGGCGTTGCGCCCGGGTGCGCGCGAAAGCCCAGCCCACCACCGTGACGGTGAACACGGCGGCGACCGCGGCGACCGCACGGCCGGCCCGTGCTCCGTCGACCCCGGTCGTGGTGAGGAGCAGCGCGAACACGCCCAGCACGATGAACGCGACGGTCCACACGCGAGAGTGCCACGACGGCCGGACGGACTCCATCGTCGGATTTTAGGTGCGCTCTCGTCGGCTGCCATCAGACCACGGTCTGACAGACCTGGGTCCGATGGCAGGCGGGGATTTCCGCGCTGGAATGGCGGCATGATTGCGATCGACGGTCTCACCAAGACGCACCGCGGGCGTGCCGTGCTCTCGGACGTCACCTTTCGCGCCGAGGCGGGGCGGGTGACCGGCTTCCTCGGCCCGAACGCGGCCGGCAAGTCCTCCACGCTGCGCGTCCTGCTCGGCCTGGACCGGCCCACGGCCGGTGCCGCACTGATCGGCGGCCGGCCCTACCGGAGTCTGCGCGAGCCGCTGCGCACCGTCGGGTCGATGCTGGACGGTGCGGGCGCGCACCGGGCGCGCACCGCCCGTGGCCATCTGCGCTGGGTGGCCCGCTCGCACGGGCTCCCGGGGCGTCGCGTCACCGAGGTGCTGGAGCGGGTCGGGCTCGCGGACACCGGGCGGACCCGGGCCGGGCGGTTCTCGCTGGGCATGCGGCAGCGTCTCGGCCTGGCCACGGCGCTGCTCGGCGAGCCGGCCGCGCTGGTGCTCGACGAGCCGGCGAACGGTCTGGACCCGGAGGGTGTCCGCTGGTTGCGTGGCGTGGTCCGGGATCATGCCGCCGCGGGTGGCACGGTGCTGCTGTCCAGTCATCTGATGAGCGAGGTCGCCGAGGTGGCCGACGATCTCGTGGTGATCGCCGGTGGCCGGGTCCGGGCGGCCGGGCCGCTCGCGCAGGTCATCGCGGGCCATGAGTCATTGGAGGAAGCGTTCTTCGCCCTGACCGAATCTGATACCGAGGCCCACGCCGGAGCCGGCCCGGGGATCGGCGGTCGGCGATGACCCTGTCGCGTGCCCTCGCCGCCGAGTTGTCCAAGACCGTCACCCTCCCGGCGTCCTGGGCCGGCGCCGCCGTCGCCCTGCTCGGGTCGTTGCTGATCACCGTGCTGAACGCGTATGCCGTGCACGCCGACCCGGCCGGCCGGGCGTTCACCGCACCGCTGGAGGTCGCGTTCGCCGCGATGCCGCTGGGCACGGTGGGCGCCACCGTCCTGGGGGTGACGATCTTCAGCAGTGAGTACACCGGGGAGCGGCAGATCGCCATCAGTCTCGCCGCGGTGCCGGGGCGCATGCGGATTCTCGCCGCGAAGGCGATCGTCGTCGTCCTGCTCGTCGCGGTGACGGCCGCGGTCACGATGCCGCTCACCATCGGGGTCGCCCGGCTGATGATCGGCGAGACCGTCAGTGTCTCCGAGGCGGTGACGCGGTGCCTCGGCGCCACGCTCTACTGGATTCTCAGCGGGCTCATCGCGCTGGCGATCACCGTGGTCGCCCGCAGCGGTGTCGTCCCGCTGGTGGTGCTGATCGTCAACGGGTCCCTGGTGTCGTTCTCGCTGCTGATCAGCAAGGTCAGTCCGATCGGCTTCTGGCTGCCGGACATGGCCGGGCGCCGGCTGTTCGGGGACGTTCCCGCCACCGAGGGCGGTCTCCGTGTCGTGCCGGGCGCGCTGGTCATGGCCGGCTGGACCGTTCTTCTACTGGCTGTCGCCGGAGAACTTTTCCGCCGGCGCGATGCGTAGAAGGTCGCGGGAGAAGGCGCAGCGGGCCGCTTGCGGAAGCAGAAGTGACGCCCGGGTGGGGCTCGAGGCCTTCGAAGAAACCGGGAAAGGGTGGGTGAGGCGGTTCTGACAGACCGGCCACAGGCGGTGCAAAAGGTGAGGTCCTAACGTGAGCGCGCGGCTGAGCGGCCGCTTTGTGCGAGCGTTGGAGGAGCTGGTGGCTGAGGCAGAAGGCGCGGGACGGGATCGTTATTTCGATTTGCTGAGAGTACTGGCCATCATCCGGGTCTCCGTTTTCCACATGTTCCCGTTCGCGGTACTGGAGCTCGCTTTTCCGTCCATGGGCGTCATGTTCGCACTCGGCGGATCGCTGATGGCGAATTCGCTGATGCGACAGGGCGCGGGGCGGGTGATCTACGGGCGGGTGCGGCGTCTGCTGCCGGCGCTCTGGGTGCTCGGCGCCGTGATCGTGCCGGCGATGTTCCTGGTCGGCTGGGAGCAGCGGCCGGCTCTGTGGCACCTGGTGGCGTGGGTCGTGCCGTTCGCGGACCCGCCGGCGAGCACGTTCGGCGAGCAGGCGGCCGAGGTGTTGTGGTATCTGGTGACCTATTTGTGGCTCGTCGCGCTCTCGCCGATAATGCTGTGGGTCTACCGCCGGGCTCGGCTGCTGACCATTGTGGCGCCGATCGTCGCGCTCGTTGCGATGCCACTGATCACGGTTGATGCCGTACAGGAGGCCGGCACCGATCTTTTGACTTTCGCGGCGTGCTGGATTCTCGGTTTCGCGCATCGGGACGGCACCCTGCGGCGCATTCCCGGGTTGCTCATCGCGATTCTCGGAACGGTCTGTGTGGCCGGTGGATTGGCATGGAGCCATATGCATCCGGACGCGGGAGGAATCAAATACATTCCGATCGCGTACGCGGTCTACAACGCCGGCTTCGTCATCGTGCTGCTGCGGTGGCGCCCCCGGATGGAGTGGCTGATCAAGCGGACCGGGCTGGACGGCTGGGTGTCACTGATCAACTCCCGGGCGGTGACGATCTATCTCTGGAACAACGTGGCGATCGCGCTCTGCTACCCGGTCGGCGACGCCCTGGAGGTGTGGCGGCTCGGGGAGTACTTCGAGGTCGGCTACGTCGCGATCGCTCTGGCGCTGCTGGCCGACGCCGTGTTGATCTTCGGCTTCGTGGAGGATCTGGCGGCCCGGCGGCGACTGCGGTTCCTGCCCTGGCCGAGCCGGCCGGTGCGCGAGGCCGTGCGGGAGGCGGCGCCACCGGTCCCCGGCGCCGGAACGATCTACCGCGCATCGGCGATGGCCGGCCGCTGACCGAAGGCCGGCCGACCCGAAGGCTGACGGTCCGAAGGCCTCGTCGGGTCGAGAGGTTGACGGGTCGAGGGGCTGGTCGGGCGGAGCGGTGAGGGCCGGCTGGGTCGAGGGGTTGACGGGCTGAGGGGCTGGTCGGGCGGAGCGGTGAGGGCCGGCTGGGTCGAGGGGTTGACGGGCTCAGGGGCTGGTCGGGCGGAGCGGTGAGGGCCGGCTGGGTCGAGGAGCTGACGGCCGAAGGCTGGTCGGGGCGAACGGTGGGCCGGTCGACGGACCGCGGCCCGGAGCCGTCAGGCCAGGTGATCGCGGAGGAAGGCCGCTGCCTGCGCGGTGGCGGCCTTCGCCGCGTTCGTCTCCCGCAGCACGTCCAGCATCACGAAGTCGTGGATCGCCCCTTGATAGCGGACAGCGGTGACCGGCACCCCCGCTGCCCGCAGCTTGGCCGCATACGCTTCGCCCTCGTCCCGCAACACGTCCGCCTCGGCCACGATGACCAGCGCCGCCGGCAGCCCGGCAAGCTGTTCGACGGTGGCCCGCAGCGGCGACGCGGTGATCTCCGCACGAGCCGGGACGTCCGGTGCGTACTGGTCCCAGAACCACGGCATCATGTCTCGCCGCAGCCCGTAGCTCTCGGCGAACTGGTGGTAGGAGTCGGTGTCGAAGCTCGCGTCGGTCACCGGGTAGAACAGCACCTGCGCGGCGAGAGCCGGCCCGGACCGCTGCTTAGCCATGATCGTCACGGCCGCGGCCAGGTTGCCGCCGGCCGAGTCGCCGGCGATGGCGATCCGGCACGGGTCGAGCCCGTGTCCGGCCCCGTGCACGGCCACCCATTCCAGCGTGGCGTAGATCTCCTCGACCGCGATCGGGTAGTGGGCTTCCGGCGCGCGGCTGTACTCGACGACGAGCACCGCGGCGTGCGACTGCACGGCGAGTTCGCGGGTGAGGCGCTCGTGGGTGATGGCGTCACCGGCGACCCAGCCGCCGCCGTGGGCGTACAGAATCGCGGGAATTTGATCTTGATTGTGGGTGGGGGCAAGGGGGCGGACGATGCGGATCCGGATGGGCCCGGACGGGCCGCCGGTGATGGTGAGCTCCTCGATCGCCCCGTCCGGCAGCGGCACGCCGTCGCGGGTCTGCGCGGCTTCGAGCGATTTGCGCAACCGCTCCGGATCACCGTCGAACGGGTGCGCGGTGTCGCGCGCGAACTGTTCGGCGGCGGGCTCGAGGACCGGCTTCGGATAGCTCATGGATCCTAGGCTGGCGTTCTCCGGTCCCGGTGTCGTCCGTTGAATGACTGCATTGCGCGCAACTGCGCCCGTCGGGTCACTCCCAGGATCGGATAGGCGCGGCTCAGGTGCGTGCTGACGGTCCGCGCCGAGATGCCCAGCCGGGCGGCGATCTGCGCGTTGGTCAACCCTTGCGCGGCCAGCGTCACGACCTGCCGCTGCTGCGGCGAGAGCACGTCGTCGCGGGACCTTCTCGGCGACGCGGCCGCCGCCAGCTCCGCCTCGGCGCGTTCCCGCCAGGCGTCCAGATTGGCGGCCGCGAACACGTCCCGCGCCGCGCTCAGCAACGGTCGCGCCTGCGCCGGGCGCTGCCGCCGGCGCAGCCAGATGGCATAGTCCATCCTGGTCAGAGCCGCTTCGAAGGCCCACTGAGCGGCGCCCGGGCCGTCCAGCGCGAGCCGGAAGAACTCCTCGGCGGCCGGGTCGGGGCCGGCCAGCAGGGCCCGCGCCCGATGCCAGATCGCGGAGAGGCGCGCCGATCCCAGGCTTCGCACCCGGCTTCCGGCCGCTGCGACAAGATCCTCGATTGCTCCCGTACGGTCGAGAGCCGCCCCCACCTGAGCCAGGTCCCCGAGACACAGGTCGGAGATCCGGTGATGCACCGGCCGTCCGGTCTCGTCGTAGTGGCGTCGCAGCCGCTGGAACGCCAGCGCATGCTCCCCGCGGATCGCCGCGATCAACCCTTGCGCCCGGTCGAGCCGCAGGTCGTGCAGCACGTGATAGCCGGGCTGCAGCGCGTCGCGGGCGGTACCGAGCCGGTCGGCGGCGTCCGGTTCCTCGCGCAGCACCGCGACCGCGGCCAGGGTGGCGAGGGCCCCCGCCCGGGTGTCCGATGTGGCCACGCCGTGCCGGTCGGCGTCCCCGGCCTCGATGGTCTGCTCCGCCACCGACCGCGCCGTGTCCAGGTCGCCGCTGTCGAAGTGAGCCCAGGCCAGCGCGCCCAGGGCGATCGGCCGGATCAGGCCGCCCGGCGGGGCGAGCGTCGCGGCGCGGGTCAGGTGCCGGACGGCGAGGCCGGTTTCGTGCCGGGTCGCCGCGATCGTGCCGAGCACGATGGACCGTTCGTCGGGGGCCATCCGGTCGTTCTCGTTGATCAGGCGCTGGACGGTGCCGCCGGGGTCGGTGTCGTGCAGCACGGCCTGGGCCCAGGTCGCCATCAGTTCGTTCGGGGCGGTGTCGACGCGGATCGTGTTGTCGCCGCGCAGCCAGGCCGCCCGCAGCCGCTGGCCGACGTTCTCCAGGGAGGTGCCGAGCTGATTCTCCCAGGCCGGTTCGCCGGACAGCCGGGCCTGGTGGGCGGCGTGCAGGCGGCGCCGGCCGGCTCGTTCCGGGTCGGGGGTGCGTGCCGCGGCGAGGGCCAGGGCGTAGGCGGCGGCGCGGGTCCGGCCGGTGCGGGTGAGTTCGGTGCCGGCGCGGTCCAGCAAGTCGGCGAGGGTTTCGTCGGGAGCGGGGTCGGCGCGGGCGAGATGCCAGGCGCGGGCGGCGTGGTCGAAGACGGCATCCGGTGTGCTACAGGCGTTGCCGAGGCCGGCCTCCGGTGTGGGGCGGGCGTTGTCCAGGCCGGCCTCCGGTGTGGGGCGGGCGTTGCCGAGGCCGGCCTCCGGTGTGGGGCAAGCCGGGCCCAGGAGTGCGGCCAGCTCGTGGCGGGCCTGCCGGCATCGCGCGGATCCGGCCCGGTCCAGCACCGCTGCCCGCACGACCGGATGCCGGAACCGCCGGCCCGATCCCGGGCGTAGCAGTCCCAGGTCCACGAGGCCGGTCCAGATCTCCGGCCCGGCCGCGGCTCCCAGGATCGCGGCGACCCGCGGCCGCGGTGTCTCGGCGGCGAGCGCGGCCAGCACCGCGGCGTGCAGCCGCGGCTCGTCCAGCGTGTCGACGGCGGCGGCCAGGGCGTGCCGGAGCCGCGGCGGGACCGGGAGTTCGGTGGTGGTCGGCGCCAGTTCGGCGGCCGGTGGCAGGTGCCGGGCCAGCTCGGTCAGCGCGAGCGGATTCCCGGCCGCCTGCGCAAGCAACAACCGTGCGCCCGGATGGGCTCGCACGCCCGGTGTCGCGGCCAGCACCCGCTCGGCCTCGATCCGGCGCAACCGTCCGATCCGGATCACTTCAGTAAGGCAGGCCGGGGCGTGCGGAAGTGTCGCGGCGAGGACCGGGATGCGGGTTTCCGCGGCAATCACGGTACGGGAGAGCGGGTCCAGCCGATCCAGGTCGTCCGCACACCACAGCCAGCGCCCGCGACCCGCCAGCCGTTCGGCGAGCAGGGTCACCGCCGCGGGCAGCGGCAGCGGGATGACGTCCGGGGCGTCCCCGCCGAAGAGCCGCGCGAACGCCGCGGCGGCCCCGGCCGGAAGTCCGCGCGTCTCGTGCTGCACCGGTGTGAGCAGGCGTTGCAGGCCCGCGCCGGGCAGGGCGTGATCGCCGGGCAGGGCGCGGACCGCGAGCACGGCCACCCCGGTGGCGGCGTGCCGGGCGGCGGCCTCGCCGAGCACCGCGGACCGGCCGGTGCCCCGCTCGCCGACGACCCGCACCGATCGGCCGTTGCGCAGGGCGTCGGCGATCCGGTCCAGCTGCACCGAACGCCCGACCAGCGTCACGACGTCCCCGCGGCGCCGGAACGGTGATCGAGAGCGGTCACCACCTCGCCGAGCTGGTTGCGGTTGGTGATGCCGAGCTGGGGGAAGAGCCGGTACAGGTGGGAGCCGACCGTGCGCGGCGAGAGGAACAGCCGCTCGCCGATCTCCCGGTTCGTCAGGCCCTGCGCGGCCAGCCGGACGATGTGCTCCTGCTGAGCCGTCAGCGTGCTCGGGGCGGGCGGCGCGGCGATCCGGAGCTCGGCGTGCACCCGGGCGATCCAGGCCGCGGCGCGCAGGCGCTCGAACGTGTCCAGCGTGCTGACCAGCACCTCGCGCGCCCGGGCCGGTTGCTGGGCGCGCCGGAGACGGTCGGCCAGCTCGACCGCGAGGACCGCGTGCTCGAACGGCCACCGGTGGGCACCCGGCCCGTCGACCACCTCGGCGAGCGTCGCCGGATCGGGGGCGAGGAGGGCGGCGGCCGCGGCGAGACGGGCTCGTCTGCGGGTGCTCGACCACGATTTCCGGTACGCGCTGAGCAGTTGCTCGTAGATCGTCAGGGCGTCCGCCGTCCGGCCGGCGTGACCCGCCGCCGTGATCAGATCCGGTAACACCAGCGGCTGCCACGGGTGCGGAGTCGTCGCCGCGCCGCGAAGCCACCGGTATGCCTCGTCGTGCTCCCCGACGGCCGCCGCGGCCACGCCCCGGGCCCAGCCCACGCGCAGCGCCAGCGCCGGCTCGACGGGCAGGGCGTGCCCCGGCTCGGGTCGCCCACGACCGGAACCGATCACCGCGAGCTGGGCCTCGGCGCCGTTGCGGACCATGCTCGCCTCGGCGGTCACCGGCGAGGCGAGCAGCGGGACCAGCCACTGCTCGGCCTCGGCCCAGCGGCCCGTGTCGATCAGCGACCAGCAGGCGGCGCCGGGCGCGGTCAGGAACGCGGCGGCCGCGGTCCCGTCGATCGCCGCCCGGGTGGCCGGCCCGAGCAGGCGCACCGCGTGCTCGGGCTCGTCGATCAGCATCGCGGCGGCCCCGACGGCCGCGGCCGGCCCGGCTTCCGCGGGGGCCGAGGGCTCCGGCGTCGCCAGGATCGCCGCCCGGACGCTCTCGTCCGGGCTGAGCAGGGCACGCGGGAAGAGGACGGGATCATCGGTCCCGTCGAGCGTCGCGCGCAGGGCGTCGCTCAACGGGCCCGAGCCGAGCAGGAAGGCCGGCACCGCCGCGGTCTCGACGAGCCCGGCCGGCGCCGGCGCGGCCGTCGTGGCGAGGGCCGCGATGAGCAGCGCCGCCGCGTCGTCGACCCGGCCGTGCATGGTCAGGGTCCAGGAGGTGAAGGCCTCCAGGTCGGCCCGCAGCGGCGAGCCGGGCGGCAGCACGGCGCGGGCCCGGGCGGCGATGCCGGCCGCCCAGCGGACCCGGCCCACCGCCGCCGCGCGGGCCCCCGCCTCCAGCAGGACCGGCGCGCGCTCGGCCGCCGGCAGCAGGTCACAGGCCTGTTCGAGCAGGCCGATCGCGGTCACGACGGCGGCGCCGTTGAGCGGGCTGGCGGCCGCGATCAGCTCGGCGGCCAGCTCCGGGTCGACGCCGTCGGCGGCCTCGGCCCGATGCCACAGCGCCCGGCGCGGATCGGCGGTCGCCTCGGCCAGGACCCGATGAGCCCGTCGGCGCGCCGCGGCCCCGGCCGCGTCCAGCACCGCGAACTCCACCAGCGGATGCCGGAACCGGACCACCGCGTCGGCGACCGTGATCAGCCCCGCCTCCTCGGCCGGCTGCCAGGCGGCCAGGGTCAGCGCCGGCTCGGCCCGGGAGAGCACGGCCACGTTCCGCTCACCCGCCGCGGCCAGCGTCAACGCCCGCCGCGACATCTCCGGCAGGTCCTGCACCCGGCGGGCGAAGACCTGCGCGACCCCGTCCCCGGCCCGGCCCGCCGCCGGGCCGGGCGTCTCGAGCCAGGCGCCGAACTCGCGCAGGGCCAGCGGGTTGCCGGCCGCCCGGCGCAGGATCTCCAGGCGGGCCGAGCCGGTCGGCGCGCCGACCCGGTCCAGCAGCAACTCCGCCTCGCGCACGTCGAGCGGCGTCACCGGGATCTGCCGCAGCAGGTCGGCCAGCTCGACCGGCGCCCGATCCGTGCGGGCGGCGAACAGCGCCACCACCGGCACCTGCCGCCACGTCAGCACCGAGGCGACGGTGAGCAGCAGATCCAGGGTCGGCGGGTCCACCCGGTCGACGTCGTCGACCACCAGCACCAGCGGAAGTTCGCCGGCCAGCAGCGAGCACGCCGCGCAGACCGCGGCCCGCAGCGCCAGCAGATCGACCTGGAGGCCACCGGCGAGGGCGGCGTCCAGGGCCCGGCGCTGGCCGATCGGCAGATCGGTGCGGTCGACCGCGGCGAACAGGGCGCGGAGCACGGCATACGGCTCGGCGCCGGTCTCGCCCGTGGCTCGGGCGACCGGGAAGCCGAGGCGGCGGGCCCGCGCGGCGAAACGGTCGACCAGGGTCGTCTTGCCGATGCCGGCCGGGCCGACCAGCAGCGCGCCGGCCGGCTCGGGACGATCGGAGTTCAGCAGGGTCGTCAGCTCGGCCCACACCGCCGCCCGGCCGACCGGGCCGGGCGCGTCCGAGTCGAGTTCCATCCGCGTGTTCCCCCAGGCCCGACGTGTTCCCCCGGCCCAGTCTGCCCGCGACCGGGTGGCATCCCAAGTCGCAGTGATTCGTATCGCGTACCGGGGAAGGCGGCCGCTCCGGAGTGAGCGTGGCATCGTGATTACCTGTCACATGGGCCCGGGCGACGTAGGGGCGTAGGCAACCACGAGAACGGAGACTTCGATGCGTTACCTGGTGCTCTCGAAGATGCAGAACACCCAGCCCGACGAGAAGCTCGTCGCCGACATGGCCGCGTTCATCGAGGAGATGACCGCCTCCGGCGTACTGCTGGCGACCGGCGGCCTCGACCCGGCCGGTTTCAAGATCGAGTCGAGCGGCGACGACGTGACGATCACGGACGGGCCGTTCACCGAGGCGAAGGAGGCGTTCGGCGGGTTCGCCCTGGTCGAGGTGCGGTCGCGGGACGAGGCGATCGAGCTGGACCGGCGCTTCCGCACCATCGTCGGCGACGGTGAGAGCGTGATCCACCAGGTCTTCGCCTGACCGTCATGATCGATGCCCGGGCCATGGTCGGCGTCGTCTGGAAGCAGGAGTCCGCGCGCATCGTCGCCGCGCTCCTGCGGATGGTCCACGACGTCGGCCGGGCCGAGGAACTCGCGCAGGACGCCCTGGTCACGGCCGTACAGCGATGGCCGGTCGAGGGCGTCCCCGACAATCCGGGCGCCTGGCTGACCACCGTCGCCCGGCGCCGGGCCGTCGACCACCTGCGGCGATCCCGCACATTCGACAGTACGGACATCGAGCCCCCGGACGTCGCCGAGCAGAGCGACGACGTGCTGCGGCTGATGTTCATCTCGTGCCATCCGGTGCTCGACCGGCCGGCACGGGCGGCGCTCACCCTGCGTGTCGTCGCCGGTCTGAGCCCGGCCGAGATCGCGCGCGCGTTCCTGGTCGGCGAACCGGCGATCACCCGGCGGATCGCGGACGCCAAGCGCGCCCTCGCCGCGTCCGGAGCCGCCTACGGACTCCCGTCCGGCGCGGAGCTGCGCGGGCGGCTCGCCTCCGTGCTGGAAGTCGTCTACCTCCTCTTCAACGAGGGTTACGCGGCGACTTCCGGTGACGACCTGATGCGGCCGGGCCTGTGCCTGGAGGCGCTGCGGCTCGGCCGGCTCCTGGCCGAACTCGCGCCCGGCGAGCCGGAGGTGCACGGGCTCGTGGCGCTGATGGAGATCCAGCAGTCCCGGTCGGCGGCCCGTACCGGTCCGAGCGGCGAGCCGGTCCAGCTGCACGAGCAGAACCGGGGGAGATGGGACCGGCTGCTGATCAACCGGGGATTCGCGGCGATGCTGCGGGCCCGCGCGACCGGGGCCGCGAAGACCCCCGGGCCGTACGTGTTGCAGGCCGCGATCGCCGTCTGCCACGCCCAGGCACGGACCGCGGCCGAGACCGACTGGAACCGGATCGCCACCCTCTACGAGGCGCTGGAACGACTCCGGCCGACGCCCGTCGTGCGGTTGAACCGGGCCGTGGCGGTCGGGTTCGCGCACGGACCGGAAGCCGGGCTGGCGCTGGTCGACGCGCTGCGGGCGGACCCGGCGCTGCGGGACTACCACCTGCTGCCGGGTGTGCGGGCCGAACTGCTGCTGCGGTCGGGGCGGGGGACCGAGGCCCGGACGGAATGGGAGCGGGCGGCCTCACTGACCCGCAACGCCGCGGAACGGGACTTCCTGCGCGCCCGGGCCGCCTCCGCGGGGACGGTCGGGAGTGGACCCGAGCTGGGCGCGATGATCGACGCTTTCCTGGCCGGGCGGGGTACGGGGACGGCGACGGCGTACCGGAAATCGCTCTTGAGAATTCGCCGGGCCCTGGGCGAACGGATCGCCTTGACCACGCTGGATGCCGCGGGCGTAGCCGCGGCTGTGGATTCCCTCTGGCCGGATGCGGCGCCGCGGGGGTGGAACCGGCACCTGGCCGCGTTCCGCTCGTTCGCGGCGTGGGCCGGGTTTCCTCAGCTGGCAGCCGATCTCCGGAATCGGGCGGTGCCACCGGCGGCTGAGTGCCCGGCGGCTGAGTGCCCGGCGGTCGAGTGCCCGGCGGGCGAGTGCCCGGCGGCCGAGCCGATCCGGCCGGGCGCGCCGCTGCGGGAACGGGTGCTGTGGTCGATGGTGCGGGAATCGGGGGCGCCGATCGGGGCGGTGCTCGCGCTCGACGTGCAGGACCTGGACCTCGCCGGGCGGGCCGGGCCCGGCGTGAGCTGGCGGGAGGGGACCGCGGAACTGCTGCCGGAGCTGATCGCGGGACGGGTCCGGGGGCCGCTCTTCCTCTCCGATCGGCGGCCGGCGCCGGCCCGTCGCCCGGGGCCGGCCGACCTCTGCCCGGAGACCGGGCGGCGCCGGCTCTCCTACGAGCGCGCCGAGTACCTCTTCAAGCGGGCCACCGGCCGGACGCTGCGAACTCTTCGCATGCCTTGACTCTGCCCCAAGGGCAGACCTCAGGATCGGGGCATGAGATTCACGGCTTCGGATCGCAGCGCGGTTGCCGGCCTCGGCCGGCGCTCAGGGTGCGGCCGCGGGTGCGGCGACCCCGGGCACCGGACGGGGCCCGGCGGGCGCGCTGCGATCCGGTCGTGGCCCGGCCCGCCGGGCGCGGTGTCCCGCGCCCGTGAGCCCTCAGCGGTAAGCGGAGTGGCCGGTCAGGGCCTGCCCGATGACCAGGGTGTGGATCTCCGACGTCCCCTCGTAGGTGAGCACCGACTCCAGGTTGTTGGCGTGGCGCAGTGGGGAGTATTCGAGCGTGATCCCGCTCCCGCCGAGGATTGTGCGGCACTCGCGGGCGATCGCCAGCGCCTTGCGGACGTTGTTGAGCTTGCCGACGCTGACCTGGTGCGGCTTGATCGTGCCGGCGTCCTTCAACCGTCCCAGGTGGACGGCGAGCAGTGCGGCGGTGTTCAGGTCGACCGCCATGTTCGCCAGCTTCTCCTGCGTGAGCTGGAAAGCGGCGATCGGCCGGTCGAACTGCACTCGCGTGCCGGCGTAATCCAGCGCGGTCCGCACACAGTCGCGGGCGGCGCCGGTCGCGCCGAAGATGATGCCGAAACGGGCCTCGTTCAGGCAGCTCAGCGGGGCGCCGAGGCTGCGCGCGCCGGGCAGCCGGGCGGCCTCGGGCAGGCGCACCTCGTCGAGGATCAGCTCGCCGGTGATCGACGCGCGCAGCGACAGCTTCTGCTTGATCGTGCGCGTCGTGAAACCGGGCGTGCCGCGCGGGACGAGGAAGCCGCGGATGCCCTCCTCGGTCTGCGCCCAGACGGTGGCGACGTCCGCGATGCTGCCGTTGGTGATCCACATCTTGGTGCCGGTGAGGATCCAGTCGTCGCCGGCACGGACGGCGCGGGTGCGCATGTTGGCCGGGTCACTGCCGAAATCCGGCTCGGTCAGACCGAAACAGCCGATCGCCTCGCCGGCCGCCATCCGCGGCAGCCACTCCTGCTTCTGCTCCTCCGAGCCGTATTTCCAGATCGAGAACATCGCGAGCGACCCCTGCACCGACACGAAACTGCGCAGCCCGGAATCGCCGGCCTCCAGTTCCAGGCAGGCCAGGCCGTAAGCGACCGCGCTGGTCCCGGCGCAGCCGTAACCGTCCAGGTGCATCCCGAGCACGCCGAGTTTGCCCAGCTCCGGGGCGAGCTCACGGGGGAAGGTGCCGGCCTCGAACCAGTCCGCCACGTGCGGGCGGACGTGCTCGGCGACGAAGCGTGCCACGGTCTCCTGGATCTGCCGTTCCTCGTCGCTGAGCAGGCCGGCGATGTCGAGCAGTTCGAGCGGATCGGTGACGGTCATAGGTTCTCCCCAGTTCTCGGCGCACCCGATTCAGCGATGGTACGGGCGGGGGAGGCCTCGTTACGGTGAGCACCGACAAACCGTCACGGGGTGGCACTGAGGGGACACGATGGCCGGCGCCAGCCTGCTCGACCGCCTCGGCCCGGGCGACCATGCTTGCCTGGTCTACGACGACGAGCCGTTGTGGGCGCGGAGCGTGACGTCGTTCATCCGGGCCGGGTTGCTTCGACACCACCGGGTTCTGTACTGCGGTCAGGACGCGGACCGCCTGCCGTCGGTGCTCGCCGGCCATGGGGTGGACGTCGCGGCCGCCCTGCGCAGTGGGCAGTTGACGATGGCGGGGGTCGAGGCGGCGTACCTGTCGGACGGGGTCTTCGATCCCGAGGCGAGCCTCGCCGCCTGGGAGGAAGAGGTCGAGACGGCCCGCGCCGCCGGTTACCACGGGATGCGCGGCATCGGGGACATGTCCTGGGCGCGGCACGGTGTGGCGATGGATCAGCTGTCGTGGTACGAGGCCCAGGTCAACCGGATCTGCGTGGACGGTTACACCACGGGGGTGTGCCTCTACGACCGGCGGCTCTTCGGCGAGCCGGAGTTGCGCCGGGTCACCCGGACGCATCCGGCGACGATCACCCGGCACACCGATCCGGCGCGGATCCCGTTGCTGCGCGGGGTGCGTACCGGGGAGCTCGGTCTGCGGCTCTCGGGCGAGGTCGACCTCTCCAACCGGCAGGCGCTGCGCGCGATGGTCGAGCACCTGGTGGCCGGGGCGCCGAGCCGGGTGCCGGTCACGCTCGACGTGAGTGACCTGCGGTTCGCTGACTCGGCGGCGGCCCGGATCCTGCTGGAGCCGGCTGCGACCGGCGCACACCGGCTGCGGTTCTTCGGGGCGTCCGCGGTGGTGCGGCGGCTGCTGCGCTTCCACTGGGCCGGCGATCCCGTCGATCTGGTGTTCGAGCGATCGGCCGGGTGAACG
The DNA here is from genome assembly GCF_044388125.1 of Actinoplanes sp. NPDC020271. Lineage (NCBI taxonomy): Bacteria > Bacillati > Actinomycetota > Actinomycetes > Micromonosporales > Micromonosporaceae > Actinoplanes > Actinoplanes sp. NPDC020271. Next base: position 185,411 of record NZ_JBIRWQ010000010.1, on the reverse strand, counting down.
GGGTCGGCGACCCGGCGATCAGCTGAGTGCCGAGGCGAGTGATTACTCCGGCCCGGTGATGCGGTGATCCCTCCGGCCCGGTGATGCGGTGATCGCCGCGGTGCGGACCGGCGGTTTCCGCTGATTGGACTCCACTTCCGTTCCGGGCTGCCGATAGTGCCTGTTGGCAGGTCTCTGCCTGAGTGCTGGATCGGCAGTTGAGGAGTGAGATGCGCGGCCAACCGCCTGACCGTCGCATGGACGACGACGGTTTCACGCTGGTCGAGGTCCTGGTGGCGCTAGCTGTGATCACCATCGCCATGGCCGGGATCGGCGGGTTCTTCGTCACCGGCGCGCTCACCGTCGCCCAGCAGCGTGACCAGCGTTATGCCGTACGACTGGCGAGCACCGCGCTGGAGCAGGTCCGCGCCCTGGAGGGGTCGGCGCTGCTCGACGGCCGTGGCCAGGCCGCGGTCGACCAGCAGTGGGCGACCGTCCAGGCCGGGCCGTTCAAGGACAAGCTGAAGCCGTATCTGGCGAGCATGTCGCAGGAGGGCATCAGCGGCAGCACCGAGGGTGCGAACGCGGCGCTGCCGACCGTGCCGACGATGCTGACCGCCGGCGGCCTCAGTTTCCAGCAGAACATTCTGGTCGGCAGCTGTGAGGTCTACGTGACCCGCACCGACGACTGTGTCAAGCCACTGCTGGCCACCGATCCCAAACGTCCGACGGACAGCACGTCGATCCTGCAGTACTACCGGGTCGTCGTGCTGATCAGCTGGCAGCACAAAAGTTGCACGGCGACCGGCGGCCAGTGCAGCTACGTCGCCTCGACCCTGGTCTCCAGCAAGAACGACGACGCCAAGTACAGCTCCACGCGAGCCATCCCGAAGATCCGGCCGCCGGACATGCGGCTGTTCTTCCGCGGCGTCCCCGCCACCGTCGCCGCCGGCAATGTCGTCTACATGAAGGCGACCGGCGGCAACCTGCCCAACAGTTGGAGCGCCGTCAAACTGCCCGACGGGCTCGGCATCGACGCGTCCACCGGTGTCGTCTCCGGGACGCCGACGAAGGCCGGTGTCTGGACCTACGCCACCACCGGCACGTACGTCCGGGTGGTGGAGAGCGTGCCACCGGTCGGAACGCTGACGGCCCGCTCGGACACCGACCAGGCGCTCGGTACCAAGTGGCAGGTGATCGAGCGGCCGAGTCTGGTGGTGCCCGCGCCGGTGAGCTACGTCGGCGACCCGGTCTCGCTCCCGGCGATCGTCGTCGACAAGTCCAACAGCGCGGTGTCCTACACGTTCGCGCTCGACACCGCCCTGCCGGCCGGGCTCACCTTCGACCCGGCCACGGGTGCGATCATCGGCACCGCCACCACCACGTACGACGCGAGCATCACCGTCACCGCCAGCACCACCACCATCGACCAGCCGTTCCAGCTGAAGTTCACCCACACCGTTCTGCAGCCGCTGAGCCTGCAGCCGATCCCCGATCAGCAGGTCGACCTGCTGGCGACGGTCAAGCTGCCCACGGCCGCCGCGGGTGGTGACGGCAAGTACACGTTCACCGCGACCGGTCTGCCGGCCGAGCTGAGCATCGATCCCACCAGCGGGGTCATCTCCGGCGGCCCGATCCTCATCGGGGGCCGGTACCTGCCGACAGTCACGGTGAAGGACGGGAACGGTGCGACGGTGAAAGTCGGCTTTGTCATGCAGGTGGGTTCGCCCACCACCACGCTGCAGTTCACCTCGCCCGGCACCGTGGTGAACTCGGCGACGCTGCAGTCGGTGACGCTGGCGGTCGCCACCAACGCCGACGCCCTCGGTGTCAACGTCAGGAGCATCAGCGCCACCGGCCTGCCGGTCGGCGTCACCCTGAGCGTGCGGGGCGACACGATCAGCGGCAAACCGACCCTGCCCGGCGTCTACTCCGTCACGCTGCAGGCGACCGTCGCCGGCAAGGACTCGCCGACCGCCCAGTACACCTTCGTGTGGACCGTCCTGTGAGCTGGGGAGGAGCCTTGATGCCACCGGGGAAGCGCCGCGACGACCAGGGTTTCTCGCTGATGGAGCTGCTGGTGACGACCGGGATCATGTCGGTCGTGACGCTGGTGGCGGTGACCGCGATCATCCAGATCTACTCCGGCACCAAGCAGATCGAGCAGAACTCGGTCACCGGTGACCAGCTCGACATCAGCTTCAATCGGCTGGACCGGGAGTTGCGCTACGCGACGTACGTGTCCCCCGTGCGCTCTCCCGCGGGCGTCACGACCCGCTACTACCTGGAGTTCGCGACCCCGCCCCGGGTGAAGACGGCCACGGACCTCACCGACCCGCCCGTGCGGTGCCGGCAGCTGTTGTTCGACACCGACAAAAAGATCCTGACGATGCGCAACTGGAACCTGGGCGGCACGCCGGACGCGGCGTCCACCCTCGCCACCGACGTGGCACTGGACGGCACCGCCAAGCCGTTCGAGGTGTATCTGCCGGGTGACGCCCCGTGGAAGACCGCGAGTGCCGGGACCACCGGGGTCGGCACTCAGTTCACCGCGAAGTACCTGATGGTCCGGGTGCACTTCAAAGTCACGTCCGGTGACGTCACGCAGCGGTTCGACAGCGACTTCACGACGCAGAACATCGGCGAGGCGAACGACCTCGACGGCAAGGACGACGACCCCGACAAGATCGATCCGACGCTCCAGCAATGCAGCAACGTAGGGAGGCCGTAGCCATGAAGTCGCACCGCCGTTCCGGCGACGACAGCGGTTCGTTGCCCATCGCGATGATGATCGTGGCTACCGGGCTGGTTCTCTCCGTCGCGGTCCTGCCCATGATCATCCGCCAGTTCACCACCGCACGCACCCTGGCGGACCGCAGCACCGCCCTCGCCGGCGCCCGGATCGGCCTGGACGTGGTGATGGCCCGGATCGCCGCCGCCTCCTACGGCACCACGGGCCTGCTCGAGGACCTGCCGTCGTGCGCCGCCCCCGTCCAGGGTGACGTCGGGGTGGGTGGGGAGAAGATGGAGTACGTCGTCACGATCACGTACTACGACCGGTCCGGCAATGCGCTGTCCTGCCCGCTCAAGACGCCGCCGAAGACCGCGAAGGTGTCCTCGGAGGGGCTCGGCTCGCTCGACCTCGCGCCGGCCGGCAGCACCACACCCGAATACACCTCGCGCACCCTGGACGGGACCTACACCTTCGCGCTCGACAACGACACCCACAAGGCCACCGGTGGCTCGATCCGGATCGACTCGTCCTCGGTCGGCAACCTCTGCATGGACGCCGTGACGAAGACCCCGGCGGCGGGCGCGCCGGTCAAGATGGAGCTCTGCGACGGCGGCAGCACCCAGCAGTTCCGGTACACCGCCGAGCTCTACATCAAGCTGGTCAACTCGGAGACGGACGCCTATCCGGACGGCATGTGCGTGTTCGGCGCCACGGCGCACGCGAACGGTAAGGCCGTCGTGCTGCAACCCTGCCCGAGCAGCACCGGCACCATCGTGCCCGACTTCCAGTGGAGCCTGGACAACGCCAGTAATCTGCGGACGACTAGCCCCAGCAAGGTGGTGGAGAACTACTGCATCAACCTCACCACCGCCAGCACCGTGAACACGCCGCTGATCCTGGGCGGTTGCAGTGGCAGCTCCACCCTCAACGTCTGGCGGTTCGACGCGGCGGTCGGCGCCGGCATGGCCGGTGAGGACACCAATCAGCTGGTCAACTACTCCCAGTTCAGCCGCTGTCTCGACGTCACCAGCCGGCAGGTCACCTCCACCTACATGATCGCGTGGTTCTGCAAACAGGACCCGAACGGCGTCGTCGACTGGAACCAGACCTGGTACCACCCGATGCCGAACGACTCCGCGAAGGAGACCGAGAAGAAGGGCGTCATCTACATCATCACCGGCGGCAAGCGCTACTGCCTGAAGTCGCCGCTGGTGGCGACGTCCAGCAGTTGGGTGACGGTGACGACGACCGGGTGCCCGCAGACCACCGTGACCAGCATCGCCGGGATCTCCTCCGACCTGATCTGGAACGTCAAGCACAACACCGGCAGCTACACCACCAGCTATCGCATCGAGGACAGCAAGGGTCTCTGCCTGCAGCCGACCGATCTGGCCACCGGGGTGAAGAACGTGGACCTGCACTCGGACGGCACCAGCAAGGTCAAGGTGGCCGTGTGCAGCAGCAACGAGCTGCAGAAGTGGAACGCGCCGCCGGACATCAGCAACTCGAGTCCGCTCAGCGACATCATCGAGAACTGAGGGGTGGCGCGGCCAGGAGAGGCCGCGCCACCCCTGGTCTCAGCCGACCGCGACCGGCTCCCGGACCTCGGTGATCTCCACCGCGGGCGTGCGGCGCTTCTCGATCATCGTGTAGAGCGTCGGGATCAGCACCAGTGTCAGCAGCGTCGACGTGACCAGCCCGCCGATCACCACCACCGCGAGGGGCTGGGAGATGAACCCGCCCGACCCGGTGATCCCCAGTGCCATCGGCAGCAGCGCGAAGATCGTCGCCAGCGCGGTCATCAGGATCGGCCGCAGCCGGCGCAGGCCGCCCTCGACCACCGCCTGCGCGACCGGCATGCCGCGCTGCCGGTACTGGTTGATCAGGTCCATCAGCACGATCGCGTTGGTCACCACGATGCCGATCAGCATCAGCAGGCCGATCAGCGCGGCCACGCCCATCGGGGTGTCGGTGATCAGCAGCAGCGCGATCGCGCCGACGAACGCGAACGGGATCGACACCAGCAGGATCAGCGTCTGCCGGATGCTGCCGAAGACCGCCACCAGGATCAGGAAGACCAGGCCGATCGCGACCAGGATGGCCAGGATGAGTTGACTGAAGGCCTCGTTCTGCTGCGAGGTGACCCCACCCATCTCGTACGTCGCCCCGGCCGGGAGTGCGAGACCGTCGAGTGCCGTCCGCACCGCGGTGCTGGCCGCGCCGGTGTCGTCCCCGGCCGGCGTGGCGGTGACCGTGTCGGTGCGGTCGCCGTCGACGCGTACCCGCTGGACCGGGCCGTCGACCTGGGTGACCGTGGCGACCTCGTCCAGTCGCACGGGCCCGGTCGTGGTCATCACGGTCAGCGCCTTGACCTCGGCGAGCGTGTCGGGCGTGGTCGCGCTGGTCCGCACGACCACGTCGTGGGCGGCGCCGTTCAGGGTGACCTGCGTGGCGGTCGTGCCCTGCACCGCGGTGCGCAGCGCGGAGACGATGGTCTGGTCGCTCAGGCCGTACTTCGCGGCCTGTTCGCCCTCGGCGACGATGCTGATCTGCGGGGCGCTCTCGCTCAGGTCGCTGCTCACGTCGGTGACCTGGGTGACCTGGGTGAGGGCCTGCTGGATCTGCTCGGTCGCGGCGGTCAGCGTGGCGTCGTCACCGGCCCGCACCGACACCTCGATGTCGCTGCTGCCGAACCCGCCGCCACCGCCCTCGCCGACAGTGATCTCTCCGGAATCGGCCAGACGCCCGACTTGCGCTGAGATCGAATCCTCGACGGTCGCCGCGTCGGTCCCGTCGGCCAGGTTGATCGTGTACGACACCGAGTTCCCGCCACCGGAACCCCCGAAGAACCCGCCCGACGAACCGACCGTCACCTGATACGAGTCGATCCCGCCGACCGTCGCCAGCACCTTCTCGACCTGCTGCGCCGCCTTGTCCGTGGTGGCCAGGCCGGTGCCGGCGGGAAGCGTCTGGGTGACCCGGACGCTGTCCGAGCCGGAGTCGCCGATGACGCTGGTCTTCAGCGCGCCGGCCATCGCCACCGTGCCGATCAGCAGCACGACCGCCCCGGCCAGCACCGTCTTGCGGCGGCGGACCGACCAGGTGATCACCGGCAGGTAGAGCCGGGGCAGCAGACCGTTGCGTTCCTCGGCCTCGACCCGCTCCCGGTACGCCTCGGCGTCCTCGGTGACGACGGGGGACTTCAGGAACCAGTACGCGAGGGCCGGCACCACGGTCAGCGACACGAACAGCGACGCGAGCATCGCCACCGTCACCGTGATCGAGAACGATCCGAAGAGTTCGCCGACCAGTCCGCTGACGAACGCGATCGGCAGGAACACCGCGACGGTGGTCAGCGTCGACGAGGTGACGGCGGTGGCGACCTCCCGCACCGCGGTGATGATGGCGTGGCGACGGTCCTCGCCGTACCCCAGATGGCGTTTGATGTTCTCGAGGACGACGATCGAGTCGTCGACGACCCGGCCCACCGCGATCGTCAGGCCGCCCAGGGTGAGGATGTTCAGGGAGTAGTCGCGCCACCAGAGCACGATCAACGCGATCAGCAGCGACAGCGGGATCGACACCGCGGTGACCAGCGTCGACCGGCCCGACCGCAGGAACAGCACGATCACCACGATCGCCATCAGCAGGCCGAGTGCGCCCTCCTCCAGCAGGCCGTCGACGGAGTCCTTGACCTGCGGGCCGCTGTCGGAGACCACGGTCAGCCGCGCGCCGTCGCCGAGTGAGGTCTGCAGGTCGGCCAGCTCGGCGCGCACGTCGTCGGAGATCGAGGACGACGACCCGTTGTGATCCATGGTGATCGAGATTCCCAGCGAGGGCTTCCCGTCCGTACGCGTGATGGACGTGACCGCCGCGTCGGAAAGCGTGACCGACGCGAGGTCCTTGAGCCGGGCGGGCTTCGGGCCGGCGATCCAGAGGTTCTTGATCTGGTCGAGGGAGGTGACCGCCGACCCGACCGCGAGGCTCAGATCCTTGCCACCGGCGGTGATCTGACCGGCCGACGACGTGCCGCCCAGCGAGCCCAGCGCCGTGATGATCGACTGGGTCGAGGAAGGAGAACGCGGTGTGACGGTCACGACCTGGTCGCGCGTGCCGGAGACGGAGACCTCGTTGACGCCGTCGATCGACTGCAGCTCGGGCACGACCGTCGACGTCAGCTTCGCCGCGAAGGCGCGCTGGTCGCCGTCGGAGGTCGCGGCGAGCGTCATCGTCGGCATGTCGCCGGTGCTGCCGGTGAGCACCTGCGGGTCGACGCCCTCGGGCAGCCGGGCCTTGGCCAGCGCCTCCTGGACGTCGCCGGTCGCGCCGTCGATGTCGGTGTCGTAGCCGAACGACATGGTGACGGTGACCGACCCCTGCCGTGAGGTCGAGGTGGTCGTCTCCACCCCGGTCACGCCCTTGAGCGCGTCCTCGATCGGGGCGGTGACCTGCTCCTCGACCACCTCGGGCGCGGCACCCGGATAGGTGGCCAGGACCGTGACGGCCGGGAACGAGAGATCGGGCAGCAGTTGCTGCTTCAGTGATGCCGCCGCGTAGCAGCCGAGGGCGACGACCAGCGCGGCGACCAGGGCCACCAGCTTGCGGTTCGCGATACTGATCCGGGACAGGAGAGACACGCTGGAAGTCTCGGTCGCCGGGTGGTCGCCGCGCGTCGTCCGGCGGCGGTCCGTCGCACTACCACGGTTGCGGTAGTTCCCGGCGCTGTCTACTTCACCTGCGGATTGCCCGGACGGACCAGGCCGCTCTGGTACGCGACCACGACCAGTTGCGCGCGGTCCCGGACCCGCAGTTTCGCCATCGCCCGGTTGACGTGCGTCTTCGCGGTCAGCGGGGAGAGGAAGAGCCGCTCGGCGATCTCGTCGTTGGTGAGCCCGTGCGCGACCAGGACCAGCACCTCCCGCTCGCGCTGGGTGAGCTCGTCCAGGGCGGCCGGCGGCGGGCCGGCCTCGGGCTGGCTGAGCAGGTGACCGAGCAGGCCACGGGTGGCCTTGGGGGAGAGCAGCGCGTCACCGGACGCGACCACCCGGACCGCGGTGATCAACTCGTCCGGCCCGACGCCCTTGCCGAGGAAGCCGCTCGCGCCGGCCCGCAGCGCCAGCATCACGTTGTCGTCCTGCTCGAACGTGGTCAGCACCAGGACCCGGACGCCGGCCAGGTCGTCGTCGGCGGCGATCCGGCGGGTCGCCTCGATGCCGTCCATCACCGGCATCCGGATGTCCATCAGGACGACGTCGGCGCGCTCGGTGCGGGCCAGTTCGACCGCTTGACGGCCGTCGACGGCCTCGGCGACGATCTCCATGTCCGGTTCGGAATCCAGGATCATCCGGTAGCCGGCGCGAATCAGTGCCTGGTCGTCGGCCAGTAGAACTCGGATCACGGCGCCTCGATCGGTGCTGGTAGCTCTGCTTCGATATGGAAAAATCCGGATTTCTGGTACGCGGTGAGCGTGCCGTCCGCGGCCGCCGCGCGTTCGCGCATGCCGACGATCCCGTATCCCGAGCCGACTTTGCCGGGTTTTTTCGGGACATCGTTGGTGACGGCGATCGTGACGCCCTCGCGCGTGTACGTGACCGTCAGGTCCGCCCGGCCCGTGCCGTACTTATGGGCATTTGTCAGTGATTCCTGGACGATACGGTAAGCGGCCATGTCCACCACCGCCGGCAACTCCCGATCCGCGCCCGACTGCCGGAAGGTGACCACCAGCCCGGACGCCGTCACCGCGGCCAGCAACTCGGGCAACCGGGCCAGCCCCCGCGTCGGCTCGGTCCCCGCGTCCGGGTCGTCCGACTGCCGCAGCACCCCGACGATCGACGCCAGCTCCTTGAGCACGGTCTCCCCGGCGTGCCGGATGTGGTCCAGCGCCGGCCGGACCTGCTCGGGCCGCCGGTCCAGCAGGTGACTCGCGGCGCCGGCCTGCACGTTGATCACCGCGATGTGGTGCGCGACCACGTCGTGCAGCTCGCGGGCGATCCGCAGCCGTTCCTGGATGACCCGGCGGCGGGCCTCGTCCTCGCGGGTCTGCTCGGCGTGCCGGGCGCGCTCCTCGACCCCGGCCAGGTAGGCGCGCCGGTTGCGGGTGGCGTCCCCGAACGCGGTGGCCATCCCGAGGAACGTCAGCACCGGGATCGTCGCGGCCGTGAGCAGCGGATATCGCCCGGAGACGACGTCGCCGAGATAGAGCGCGACCCCACAACCGGCGAACGTCAGCCAGGTGTCCCGGCGGCTGCCGCGGGTCGCCGTCGTGTACGCGCACATGCCCGCGGCCAGGATCAGCAGCGGATGCCGTCCCTCGTGCGTCCAGGTGTGCGCGATGATCGCCGCGACGGTGACGACCAGGGCCTGCCGCGGCCAGCGGCGGCGGACCGTCATGGCGGCCAGCGCGATCGCCGCCCCCACCAGGTCGCCCCAGTCCAGCGGGCGCATCCGCTCGTGAATGGCGCCGGCCAGGTACGCGCCCGCGCTCAGGGTGGTCAGCGCCACGGCGACGGCGGCGTCGACGAGGAGCGGACGCCGGCTGAGCATGCCTCGACGGTAGTTACCGGGCTCGGGCTTCCGCGTCGTCTTCCTGCGGTATTTCGGCCGGCGTCCTTCGGCCGGCGTCCTTCGGTCGGCGTCGTTCGGCCGGCATCGTTCGGCCGGCGTCGTTCGGTCAGGAAAGAAGAAGCACGGGATCACGGGCCGGCACTAGCCTTTCCGCCATGGAGAAGACGCACGCGGCCGACAACCACGACCTCATCCGCGTGCACGGCGCACGCGTCAACAACCTCAAGGACGTCAGCGTCGAGATCCCGAAACGCCGGCTGACCGTCTTCACCGGGGTCTCCGGCTCGGGCAAGAGCTCGCTGGTGTTCGGCACCATCGCAGCCGAGTCGCAGCGGATGATCAACGAGACGTACAGCGCGTTCGTCCAGGGCTTCATGCCGACCCAGGCCCGCCCCGACGTCGACGTGCTGGAAGGGCTGACCACGGCGATCCTCGTCGACCAGGAGCGGATGGGCGCCGACCCGCGGTCGACCGTCGGGACCGCGACCGACGCCAACGCCATGCTGCGGATCCTGTTCAGCCGGCTCGGCGATCCGCACATCGGCTCCCCGCAGGCGTACTCCTTCAACGTCGCCTCGATCTCCGGTGCCGGCGCGGTGACCCTTGCGAAGGGCGGCGTCACGACCAAGGAACGGCGCAGCTTCAGCATCACCGGCGGGATGTGCCCGCGGTGCGAGGGGCGCGGCGCGGTGACCGATTTCGACCTCTCCGCGCTGTACGACGAGGAGAAGTCCCTCAACGAGGGCGCGCTCACCATCCCGGGCTACAGCATGGAGGGCTGGTACGGCCGGATCTTCCGTGGTTGCGGGTACTTCGACCCGGACAAGCCGATCAAGAAGTACACCAAGAAGGAGCTGGCCGACCTGCTCCACCGGGAGCCCACGAAGATCAAGGTCGACGGCATCAACCTGACCTACAGCGGCCTGATCCCGTCGATCCAGAAGTCCTTCCTGGCCAAGGACCGGGAGGCGATGCAGCCGCACATCCGCGCGTTCGTGGACCGCGCGATCACGTTCACCACCTGCCCCGAGTGCGACGGGACGCGGCTCAGCGAGGGCGCCCGCTCCTCGAAGATCAACGGTGCGAGCATCGCCGACGTGTGCGCGATGCAGATCAGTGACCTCGCCGGGTGGGTGCGCGGGCTGGACGAGCCGTCGGTCGCCCCGCTGCTGGCCAAGCTGCGGCACACGCTCGACTCGTTCATCGAGATCGGCCTCGGCTACCTGTCCCTGGACCGGCCGGCCGGCACTCTTTCCGGCGGCGAGGCGCAGCGCACCAAGATGATCCGGCACCTCGGGTCCTCGCTGACCGACGTGACGTACGTCTTCGACGAGCCCACGATCGGCCTGCACCCGCACGACATCCAGCGGATGAACGAGCTGCTCCTGCAGTTGCGGGACAAGGGCAACACCGTGCTGGTGGTCGAGCACAAGCCGGAGATGATCGCGATCGCGGACCACGTCGTGGACCTCGGGCCACGAGCCGGCGCGGCCGGTGGGGAGATCGTGTTCCAGGGCACGCTCGACGGGTTGCGCGGCGCCGGCACGCTGACCGGACGGCACCTCGACGACCGGGCGGGGCTGAAGAACGACGTACGGAAGGCCTCCGACTTCCTCGAGGTGCGCGGCGCCGACCGGCACAATCTCCAGAACGTCGACGTCGACGTCCCGCTCGGCGTGCTCGTCGTCGTGACCGGGGTGGCCGGCTCGGGCAAGAGCTCCCTGATCCACGGCTCGATCGCCGGGCGCGACGGCGTGGTCGCGGTCGACCAGGGGGCGATCAAGGGCTCACGGCGGAGCAACCCGGCGACGTACACCGGTCTGCTGGAACCCGTCCGCAAGCAGTTCGCCAAGGTCAACGGCGTGAAGCCGGCCCTGTTCAGCGCGAACTCGGAGGGCGCCTGCCCGAACTGCAACGGCAACGGCGTGATCTACACCGACCTGGCGATGATGGCCGGCGTGGCCACCACCTGCGAGGTGTGCGAGGGGCGGCGCTTCGACGCGTCGGTCCTGGAATATCGGGTGAACGGCAAGGACATCAGCGAGGTGCTGGCGATGCCGGTGGCCGAGGCCGTCGAGTTCTTCGCCGCCGGCGACGCCCGGAACCCGGCCGCTCACAAGATCCTGGTGCGCCTGGCCGACGTCGGCCTCGGCTACCTGACGCTGGGCCAGCCGCTGTCCACTCTGTCCGGTGGCGAGCGGCAGCGCGTCAAGCTGGCCGTCCACATGGGGGAGCCGGGTGGCGTGTTCATCCTCGACGAGCCGACGACCGGCCTGCACCTGGCCGACGTCGAGCAGCTCCTCGGGCTGCTGGACCGGCTGGTGGACGCGGGCCGCTCGGTCATCGTCATCGAGCACCACCAGGCCGTGATGGCGCACGCCGACTGGATCATCGACCTGGGCCCGGGCGCCGGTCACGACGGCGGCCGCGTGGTCTTCGAGGGAACGCCGTCCGACCTGGTCGCGGCCCGGTCCACGCTCACCGGTCAGCACCTCGCCGCGTACGTCGGCCCTCGGTGAGGGTCGTGCTCCGGCCCGGACGTTTTCCCCGGACGCCGGACGCCGGACGCCGGTGAGCACGACAGTGTGTGATCACCGGGTGAGGACTTTCCCGGCGCGGGTCTCCGTGGCGCCGGCGGCGGGTTCCGCGGTCACCGGCCCGTCGTGGCGGCTGTCCTCCGGGGCGGGGGCTGTGGCCGGGTCTGTTGCTCTGAGCGGGACCACCCGCGGACGTCGCCCTGGAGGGCTGAGCGTTCAGGGGCGCCCCGCGCCCCTGCTCGGACCGGAAGGGTCCCCGCGGGAGCGACGGCCGGCGACCACAGCGGACGCAGGACATGAAGATCTTGAATTTGATCTTGGTGTGGGGGTGAGGCTTCTTTCGGCGGAATGGGGAACGTCAGCCGCCGGAAACGTGGTCGCGGCAGAATGGACCGCATGGATCTTCGCCAAGGCAGCCAAGACCCCAGCGGCCCCCCCGGCACCAAGAGCCCCAACGGCGCCAAGGGCACCGACCGCACCAGCGGCATCGGTCTGCGACGGCTGGGCACCAGTGTGGAAGAGTTCCAGCAGGATCTGCTGAGCAGCCTCTACTACCGCCGCGGCACCACGGTGGAGTCGGCCAGCGCGCGCGACGCCTACGAGGCCCTGTCGCTCAGCGTCCGTGACCGGCTCGCCGATCGCCGCGCCCGCACCGCGGCCGCGCACTACGCCAGCAATCCGCGGTGGGTCTACTACCTCTCCGCGGAGTATCTGCTCGGCGCCCAGCTGGAGCAGAACCTGCTCTACTCCGGCACCGGCGAGGTCGCGGCGCAGGCGGTGAAGGCGCTCGGCCGTTCGCTGGAGGAGCTGGAGGATCTGGACGTCGAGCCGGGGCTCGGCAACGGCGGTCTGGGCCGGCTGGCGGCGTGCCTGGTCGACTCGATGGCCACGCGGGACATCCCGGCGGTCGGCTACGGCATCCGCTACGACTTCGGCATCTTCAAGCAGAGTCTGGAGAACGGCGCGCAGGCCGAGCGGCCGGACGACTGGGCGTTCCAGGGTAATCCGTGGGAGTTCCCGGCGCCCGACGATCGGCAGACCGTGCACTTCTACGGTCACACCGAGCCGATTCCGGGGTCGGAGACGCGCAAGCGCTGGGTGCCGGGCGAGATCGTGCTCGGCGAGCCCAGTCACATGCTGGTCCCCGGGTTCGGGACGGAGACTGTCAACATCGTGCGGCTGTGGCGGGCGTGGGGCAGCGAGGCGTCGTTCGACCTGTCGCGGTTCTCCGCCGGGCAGTACGCGGAGGCGGTCCAGGAAGCGGTCCGGGCCGAGAACATCAGCAAGGTCCTCTACCCCGACGACAGCACTGAACTGGGGCGTGAGCTGCGGCTCAAGCAGCAGTACTTCCTCTGCTCGTGCTCGCTGCGCGACATCATCCGCCGGTTCCGGCTGCGCAACGAGAACTGGGACGACTTCGCCGAGAAGACGGTCATCCAGCTCAACGACACGCATCCGACGATCGCGATCCCGGAGCTGATGCGGCTGCTCGTCGACGAGTACGAGCTGGAGTGGGACCGGGCCTGGGCGATCACCCGCAAGACGTTCGCGTACACGTGTCACACGCTGCTGCCGGAGGCCCTGGAGACCTGGCCGGTGCAGCTGTTCGAGCGGCTGCTCCCGCGGCACCTGGAGATCATCTACTTGATCAACATGCTGTTCCTGCGTGAGGTCGAGCAGCACTTCCCGGGCGACGTCGACCGCGTCCGGCGGATGTCGATCATCGGGGAGGGCGACGAGCGCCGGGTCCGGATGGCGCATCTCGCGGTGGTCGGGACCGAAGCCGTGAACGGGGTCGCCGAGCTGCACTCGAAGCTGCTGCGCGAGACGGTCCTGCAGGACTTCGCGGCCCTGTGGCCGGCCAAGTTCCAGAACGTGACGAACGGCGTCTCGCCGCGCCGGTTCGTGAAGCTGGCCAACCCGCGGCTCTCCGATCTGATCACCGAGGGGCTCGGCGACGACGGCTGGCTGACCGACCTGGAACGTCTCGCCGGGCTGGAACGCCTCGCCGAGGACGCCTCGTTCACCGAGCGCTGGCGGGCGGTCAAGCGGGCGAACAAAGTGGACCTGGGCGCCGGTGACCCGGACTCGCTCACCGACGTGATGATCAAGAGGTTCCACGAGTACAAGCGGCAGCAGCTCAAACTGCTGCACGTGGTGACCATGTACCACCGGATCCGGGCGAACCCGACCGGGAACTGGATTCCGCGGACCGTGCTCTTCGCCGGCAAGGCGGCGCCGGCCTACCACGCCGCGAAGAGCATCATCCGGCTGATCAACGCGGTCGGGGCGACGATCGCGGCCGATCCGGTCGTGGCGCCGTACCTGAAGGTGGTCTTCGCCGAGAACTACAACGTGACCCTGGCCGAGCAGATCGTGCCGGCCGCCGACCTGAGCGAGCAGATCTCCCTGGCCGGCAAAGAAGCCAGCGGCACCGGCAACATGAAGCTGGCGCTGAACGGGGCGATCACGGTCGGCACGCTCGACGGGGCGAACATCGAGATCCGGGCCCGGGTCGGCGAGGAGAACTTCTTCCTTTTCGGGCTGGACGCGTTCCAGGCGGCCGAGGTACACATCGCCGGTTACCGCCCGCGTGAGCAATACGACCGGGACGCCGAGCTGAAGACGGCGATCGACTCGATCGCGGCCGGTACGTTCGGCGGGGTCGGGCGGGAGGTGACGGACTCGCTGCTGGGCTGGGACGAGTACCTGACGCTGGCCGACTTCCGGTCGTACCTGGACGCGCAGGAGGAGGTCGAGCGGGCCTGGCGCGACCCGGTCCGCTGGACCCGCATGTCGATTCTGAACACCGCGCACAGCGGGTTCTTCTCCTCGGACCGCACGGTCGCCGACTACGCCGCCCGGATCTGGCGCGTCGCCCCGGTCACGGTCCCCCGGGAGTCCTGATCCACTTGTGCCCCAGCGGCGGCCGGTCCCGTTTCCGGCCGCCGTTCAATCAAGATCGAAGACCGATTTCGCCGTACGGCCGCAGCACCGTCAGTTCGCCGGGAAGAAGTTGCCGTAGACGTCGAGCGACTGCCCCGCAGCCGTCGTCGCGACCGCCTCGTAGGTGTCGCCGCCGGCGTCGCGGCCACCCGCCTCGTGCGAGTACTTCGCCGTGAACGTGTACGTCCCCGGCGCCACCTCGTCCGCCGGCGCCAGCGTGAACGTGTAGAGCAGCGCGCCGGCCGGCTCGGTCACCCCGGTCGTCACGCTCGCCCCCGGGACCGATTTCGTCGCGCCCCGCGAGGTCAGCCCCGGCGTCTTCGCCACCCGCACGGTGACCTTCAGCTCGGTCAGCTTCTCGGTCGTCTTCAGGGTGATCACGCTCGCGCCCTGGGTGTCGCCGCTGCCGGGATCGATCGAGCCGTCCGACCAGAGCGGGCCCTGCTGGACGCGGGTGTTGCCGGGGGCGCCCTGGACCGGGGCCGGCGGCGTGCTCGTGGCCGGGGCGGTGGTCGGCGCCGTTGCCTCGCCCGTTCTGGACGGCTTGACCGTTGAGGGCTTGGCGGATACGGCGGGACTTGTGGGATGTGTCGGTGTTGCGGTTGCCGTGGGCTCGGTCGTCGCGGGCGTGGTCGTCACCACCGGCGGAATCGCATCCTGCTTACCGGAGTCGCCGGCCAGCGCCCACTGCGCGGCGAACCCGCCACCGCCGAAGAGCGCGACCAGCCCGGCCACGAGCGCGAGCCGCAACTTGGCGGAGCGCCGCCGGGCCGGGGCCGGAGCTGTCATCGCCGACGACGTGATCCGGGCCAGCATCGCCTCACGGTCCGGCTGGTGCAGCGACGCCTCGGCGCGCAGCGCCGACCGCAACTGATCGTCCGACAACCCGCCGCCGTTGCTGCTCATCGCGTCACCTGCGCTGCGCTCCGGTGCCGCGACGAGCTGACGACTGTGCTCATGGATTCGCTCGCGAGCTCGCTCATCGCGTCACCTGCGCTGCGCTCCGGTGCCGCGACGAGCTGACGACTGTGCTCATGGATTCGCTCGCAAGCTCGCTCATCGCGTCACCTCCCAGCCGTCGATCCGGTCGGCCGACCCGCCCAGCAGGTCGGCCAGCTGCTTCGCGCCGCGCGAGGTGGCGCTCTTCACCGCCCCGACCGAGATGCCCAGGGTCGCGGCGACCTCGCGCTCGGACAGGTCGAACGCGTATCGCAAGACTACGCAGGCCCGTCTTCTATGCGGTAATTTGCGCAGCGCGCCCCGGACGTCGACGATCGCCGGAACGTCCCGGGCCTCGGTGCGGTCCGCCGACCCGAACGAGAAGAGCCGGTCCCGGGCCCGGCGCCGCACCCACTGCCGGGCCAGGTTCATCAGGATGCCGTGTCCGTAAGCGATCGGATCGTCGGCCGCCTGTACACGTTCCCAGTGCCGCCAGACCTCGGTCAACGCGTCGGCGGCGAGGTCGTCGGCGGCCGCGGACTCCCCGGTCATCAGGTAGGCCAGCCGCGACAGCGACGCATGATGACGCTCGAAGTACGCGCGGAACGCGTCGTCGCGCATCAGCATTCTCCCCGCATCTACCGGCCGGTTTGTTTCCCGAACTTTTCCTGGACCGGACGACGTTAGAGATCAAGAAGTTGTGTTGGCAAGGTCCGTCCGGTCGATGAGATCAGCCGCAACGTCTTTGCCGGCGGCGCCCTGATCGACAGAATCCTGTCCCTCAACTGAGACGAGTCCGTGCTCGCGCGGGGTGGCGGGGGTCAGTAAACTTCGGCGCCGCCGCAACAATCACGGGGAGCCAGGACAGTGCCGCCATCGCAAACGGGCTCGAACCCCGCGGAGACCGTCCGGCTCTCCGACGCACCGCAGGAGCCCGCACCGCAGGAGCCCGCACCGGTGGCGCCCGCCCCGGAGGACGCCCCGGTGCGGCCGGGTCTGCGGGCGGCCTGGCCGGCCGTCGCTCTCTACGCCGCGCTGCGGTTCGTCGGCATCGCCGTGGCCTGGGCCTTCGCCGCCGACCAGCACCGTAGCCTGCTGAAACTGCTCGGCGCCTACGACGCGATCTGGTACGCGGGCATCGTGCAACACGGCTACGACACCGCCATCCCGTTGAAGGCGAACGGTTCGCCGGCGACGACGAACCTCGCGTTCTTCCCGTTCTTCCCGGGGCTGGTCGCGATCGTCGACCCGGTGCTGCCGGGCGGCGCCGACGTGGCCGGCATCGTGGTTTCGTGGCTGGCCGGGCTGGCCGCGGCGTGGGGGCTCTTCGCCGTCGGCGCGTTCCTGCGCGATCGCCGTACCGGAATAATTCTTGCCGGGGTCTGGGCGGTCCTGCCGCACGGCTTCGTCGAGTCGATGGGCTACACCGAGACGCTGTTCACGGCGCTCGCCGCCTGGACGCTGTACGCGCTGCTGCGGCGGAACTGGCTCACCGCCGGGCTGCTCTGCATGCTCGCCGGGCTGACCCGGCCGACCGGGTCGGCGTTGATCGCAGTGGTCGGGCTGACCGCGCTGATCGCCGTCGTGCAGCGTCGCGACGGATGGCGGCCGTGGGTGGCCGGTGTCCTTTCCCCGCTCGGCTTCGTGGGCTTCTTCGCTTTCGTCGGGCACCGGCTGGGTCGCGCCGACGGGTACTTCCACGTGCAGAACGACGCGTGGAAGATGTCGTACGACTTCGGGCAGAACACCATCAAGACCACGCACACGCTGCTGACCAAGCCGTCGGCCCTCGCGTTGTACGTGGTGGCGCTGGTCGTCCTGATCGCCGCCGCGCTGCTGATCATCCTGGCCACCGATCGGGTGCCGTGGCAGCTGACGGCGTACTCGGCGATCATCCTGGCGCTGTCGTTTTTCGGGGACAGCTACTACAACTCGAAGGCGCGTCTGCTGATCCCGGCGTTCCCGCTGCTGCTGCCGGTCGCATCAGGCCTGGCCCGGGCCCGCCGCCCGATCGCCGTGGTGGTCCTCGGGCTGTTGACGGTGATCTCCGCCCTCTACGGCGTCTACCTCAGCATGGTCTGGACCGCCTCGCCGTAAGGGGCGGCGCAGTGCCAGCGCGCCCGCGTAACCCAGCACCGCGGCGAGCGGGATCCAGAGCGGCATCATCAGCCGCTCGTACTGCGAGGGCACCGGGTGGGCGACGACCATCGCCACCCCGGTCAGCCCGGTGAGGATCCACAGCGCCGCCACCGGTCGCATCCGCAGCACGAAGACGCTCAGCACGGCGAGCAGGACGACGGGCTTGACCAAGGCGGTCAGGTCGGCTGACAGCCGGGACGGCCAGAACGCGAGGTTCTTGCCGATCAGCCAGTGGATCGGATCGGCCACGTCCGGGGCCCGGAAGTGGACGGTGGCGTAGTCCTGCACGGTCTCGTCGAAGCCGGGCAGGCCGAGCACCTGGCTGACCAGCGCCCACCCGGCCACCCCGAGCCCGCCGAGCCCCATGATCAGCGCTGGGCCACGCCGACTCCCGCCGTGCACCAGACCCGCGCCGGGCCTGCTCACGTGGTCCACCAGCGGCTCGGCCCGCCTGCTCGCGGGGCCCACCAGCGGCTTCGCTTGCCGTGGGCTCGCGGGGTCCACCAGCGGCTTCGCTTGCCGTGGGCTCGCGGGGTCCACCAGCGGCTTCGCTTGCCGTGGGCTCGCGGGGTCCACCAGCGGCTTTGCTCGCCGCCTGCTCGCGCGGTGGGCCAGGGTCAGCGCGCCGGTGGCGAGCAGGACCAGGCTCATCGCCATCCCGCTGGCCGATCGGACGGCGAACAGCCAGGTCAGCGCGGCGACGATCAACGGGATGCCGCCGGCCAACCGTCCGCGTCGGACCAGCATGGCGCCGAGCAGCACGGCCAGCATGCCGGCGACGACCCCGGCCTCGGCCAGCATCCGGCTCATCCAGAAGCCGGTGGGCAGCACGAACAGCAGGACCGATGCCAGTATCCCGGCCAGGCGCAGGCCGCTGGCCAGCCACACCGCGAGGTAGGCCAGCACCGCCGCGACCAGCGCCAGCACCAGGGTGGCGGCGATCATGCCGGTCCACGGGCCGAGCACCGCCACGAACGGCGCGGCGAACAGCGGGTAGCCGGGGCGGCTGTCGAAGATCGCCCGGTACCGCGGCTTGGCCGTGGACGTGTCATAGGTCGTACGGTCGCCACCGGCCCGGTTGTAGTCCTCGAGGATCAGGGCTTCCGCCCGCTTCCGGGCCGTCTCGGCGTCGACACCGGTGAAGATCAGCGCCTGGCGCATGTACCAGAAGCTGTCGCCGCTGGTCCGCTTCTCCGGCCCGTAGTAGCGGACCGTGAAAAGCAACGCCGCCATCGCCACGACCAGCAGGATGCTCGCGCCCTCGACCAGCCGTCGCCGGGCCGGCCCACCGGACGACCGCGCAAAGGACCACCTGACATCACGCATTTCTGCGCCCCCGTAAGTATCACGCCGTGTGAGAACGCCGCCCGGGCGTTCCGGGGCTCCTTTCGTCGATGTCCGGTCCGGCGCCGACAATCTACTTCGGATGATCAAGAGGGTGGGGGCGCGGTCAGGTTCAGCCGGACGGGAAATCCGCCGGCCGGCATCGGGGGAAAGCGCGTGAGCGTGGAGCCGGACGGTTTACGTCCGGCTCCACGCTCACGAGAAATGCTGGTACCGGCCGCGCCGGTGGTGGGTCGGTGCCGCCGTTATCCCCGCTGCCGGGGAACGACGTGCGAAAGCCGAGTCCCCGCGGCCGCGGCCGCGTCGGCAGCGGACTTCGCCCGCATATCGGAGAATGCGGTGCGCAGCGTCGTCCGGATCCAGCGGGCCATCGGCTTTTCCACCAGCCGGTAGACCAGCCAGGCGAGCCCGAGGAGCAGCACGATGGTGCCGATCTCCAGGAACCACACGGGCAGCGCGGTTCCGTCGTAGGCCCGGCGGATGACGGTGTACCCGATGCGCTGGTGCAGCAGGTAGAACGGGTAGGTGAGAGCACCGGCCGTGGTGAGCCAGCGCCAGCGGATCCGGTCGGTCCAGCCCAGCGCGACCACCAGGATCGCGGCGAACATGGCGGTCACCACCGCGACTCCCGGCCGGACGGCGACGTCGAAGCCGGGGTTGAGGTCGGCCACCCGGTCGAACGAGCGTTTCACGCTGAGCAGCCAGGCGAAGCCGATGATCGCGAACAGCAACGGTGACCGGCCGAACCGGTGGATCAGGAACGCCGCGATGCCGGCGATGAAGTACGGCGCGTAGTCGGGAACGATGATCACCGACAACGTCTGGTTGCCGAGCGCGGGTGCGAACACCGCCGCGGTCATCCACACCATGCAGAACGCCACCACGCGGGTGTACGTCAATCCGAATGCGGCGAGCGCGGCGAAAAGAATGTAGAACCGCAGCTCGATGAAGAGCGTCCAGTAAACACTGTCCACAGAGTTGACGCCGAGCGGTTCCTGCAACATGGTCAGATTGACCGCGATCTCCCTCAATTCCGGAATTCCCTTGACGGGAATTCCTCCGGAGATCGGGAAATAGGTGACCACCGCCGCGGTGATCAGAACGCACGCCCAGTAGGCCGGGTAGAGCCGGCTCACCCGGGAGGTGAAGAAATCGCCCAGGCTCCGGTTCCAGCTGCTCATTCCGATGACGAATCCGCTGATCAGGAAGAACAGCTCGACGCCGAGGAAGCCGTAGATGGTGAAGTGGGACACCGTCGGCAGGAAGTGCTGCGGGGGGCTGTAGCCGTCGATCCGCCAGGAAACCGTGAGGTGATACGACGCGACGGCCAGTGCGGCGACCAGTCGGAGCCCATCGAGCACGGCCAGCCGGGGGGCGCGTCGCGCCACCGGGGGCGAGGGCTTTTCGCCGGGCTCGGGAAGGCTGCCTACGCCAGCAGCGCCCGGGACCGCCGGATAGAGATGAGTGCTCCCCACCTGTCCCGATTGTCCCGTCTGAATCGTCCGCTCGGTGTTCATCGGCGGCCATGCTAGCTGGCCACTTTTGCGGCGTCAAAATCGCCTTGAGGCCGAACTCGACACGTTTATTACGACTGCTGACGCAATTAACGAGGGCCGTGACGGGGCGGCCGTGCCGCCGACCGGCCCCGTCACCGTGTGACGTCTGTCTATAGCTCGGTGTACATATTCGTGGCGTCGGGCTTTGCCGGGCGCGGCCTGATCGACGACCCCGGCGCGGTGCTGGCCGTCTGGCACGACGCGCTCGACGCCCGGCCGTGGGCCGGCCCGGCGCTGTGGCTGCACGGCGACCTGCACCCGGCCGGCGTCCTCACCCGCGACGGCACGCTCTGCGGGGTGGCCGACCTCGGTGACCTCTGCGCCGGGATCTCGCGTACGACCTGTCCGCCGCCTGGCTGCTGCCGGACGCCGGGCCGTTCTGGGCGGCGTACCGGCCGTCGGCCGACGACGCCACGCTGCGCCGCGCCCGCGGCTGGGCGATGGCGCGTGCTCAGCGGCCTGCTCGTCGCGGCCGGCGACGGGCCGGGCGGCAAACCGTCGTGGGGTCCGCCGGCGCTCGCCGCCCTGCGCCGGCTGCTCTGACCGGGACCACCCACGGAGGCCGCCCTTCCGGGTCTCGCGTTCTGGGCCGGCCACGGCCCTGCGAGGCCCGGAAGGGTCCCCGCGGGAGCGGCGGAGAAGGACCACAGCGGAGAGGGGACATGAAGCTCTAAAGGTTTTCGATCTTCGGGATGATCTCCGGGAACGTGTCGACCGCCGCCGTGACGTAGCGCGGGTCGAAGTCGGTGAGGCGCCGGACGCCGCTCTGCAGGCAGGCGATGAAGTGGAGTCCGGCGCCGCCGGCGGCGAGGGCGTCGCCAGGGGAGTCGCCGACGTAGACGCAGTCGCGGGGGTGGAGCCCGGTTTCGGCGAGGAGTTCGTCGAAGGCGCGCGGATCCGGTTTGCGGAAGCGGGTGTTGCCCTGGTGGTAGGCGCCGGTGACGCGGCCGGCCAGCACGTGGCCGGGTTGCAGCAGGTGGCTGACCTCGCGTTCGGCGCGGGAGGTCAGCAGCATGACCGTGCGGCCGTCGCGGACGACCTGATCAAGAGCGGTCAGGTTCTCCGGCGGGATGACGTCGAGGCGGCCTTCCTCGAGGTAGCGGTCGTGCCACTCCGGGAACAGGGCGGCGAAGCGGTCCAGGTCGACGCCGGGGGAGCGGTGCGGCATCGCCTCCAGCAGGGTCTCGCCCCAGGTGGCCAGGTGCACGTCGCGGGGCATGGGCGGGCGGCCCATCGCGGCGAGCACGTCGTTCTCCAGGTCGAACGAGGCGGCCTCGGTCAGGCAGAGGGTGTCGTCGACGTCGACGACCACGGCACGGATCACGGATACCAAAATAGAGACCGTGGACAGTGTCGCGGGCATCCGGCGCTATCCGGTGAAGAGCGTGTGCGGCGAGCGCCTCGACCAGGCTGTCGCCGAGCCCGGTGGCCTGGCCGGTGATCGGGCGTGGGCCTGCGTCGACGACGACGGCATGATCGGCAGTGCCAGGCATCCGCGTCGATGGGGTGGGCTGCTGGGAGTCAGCGCGTCCGGTGCGCGCGGCGGCACCGGGCCCGGTTGCGGCCGAATCTGCTGATCGAGGCGGACGCCGACCCGGAGCCCGGGGACCGAGCTGACGATCGGCGACGTGGTGCTGCGCGTCCAGTTCCCGGCGCCGCGGTGCATCGTGCCGAGCCTCGCACAGGGTGACCTGCCGGCCGATCCGGGGCTGCTGCGGGCCGGGCACCATCGCCGGCCGGTGTCCGGGGAGGGGAAGGCGGCCTGCTTCGGGGTCTACGCGGATGTCGTGCGGCCGGGCACCCTGCGGGCGGGCGGCGTAGTACGTTCCTCTGATGTCCCGCCCGAGGCCCGCCACCATCCGTGACGTCGCGGCGCTGGCCGGGGTGTCGGTCGGGACCGCCTCCAAGGCGCTGAACGGGCGGGGCTCGCTGCGCGCCCAGACCGTGGCGCGGGTGCGGCAGGCCGCCGAGCAGCTCGACTTCCGGCCGAATCAGGCGGCCCGTGACCTGCACGGCGATCGGACGTACACGGTCGGCATGATCACCACGGACACCATCGGCCGGTTCAGCATCCCGCTGCTCATCGGCGCCGAGGACATTCTCGGCGCGGGCCAGGTGTCGGTGCTGCTCTGCGATGCGCGCGACGATCCGATCCGGGAGCGGCACCACCTGCGGGTGCTGCTCGGGCGCCGGGTCGACGGGATCATCGTGACCGGTCGCCGGGCCGGGACGCGCGCGCCGATCGGCACGAATCTGCCGGTGCCGGTCGTCTACGCGTTCATCAGCTCGACCGATTCTGCCGACTGCTCGGTCGTGCCCGACGAGACCGGCGGCATCCGGCTCGCGGCCGACCATCTGCGTCACGCCGGCCGGAGCCGGCTGGTCCACGTCACCGGCCCGGAGCATCATCATTCCGCGCGGGTCCGGGCGTCCGCGCTCGCCGGTGACCTGGTCGCCGAGCCGCTCTTCGGCGAGTGGAGCGAGGCGTGGGGCCGGCGCGCGGCCGGTCTCCTGCTGGCCCGGGGCGTGGACTTCGACGGCGTCATCGGCGGCAACGACCAGATCGCGCGGGGCGTGGCGGAGACGCTGCGGGAGGCCGGCCGGGACGTGCCGGGCGACGTCGCGGTCACCGGCTTCGACAACTGGGACGTGATCGCCGAGGCCAGCCGTCCGTCGTTGACCAGCATCGACATGGATCTGGACGGGCTGGGCCGGGCGGCCGCGGGGCTGTTGCTGGCGGCGATCGACGGTGATCCGCGACCGGGGCAGCACCGGCATCCGGCCCGCCTGGTCATCCGGGACTCCACGCTCTGATGGGAGACTCCGGACGTGCTTGATCAGTTGCTGCCGCCCCCGGTGCGTTCGGCCGTCGCGTTCACCGACGACCCGGACGAGGCCGGCTACCCCGGTGAGGAATCGCTGATCGCGACCGCCGCCCCGAACCGTCGCCGCGAGATCCTCACCGCGCGCCGCTGCGCCCGCGAAGCCCTGCTCGCCCTCGGCCACGCCCCGACCGCCATCCTCCGCGGCGCCACCCGCGAACCCCTCTGGCCGGCCGGGGTGTCCGGGAGCATCACCCACTGTGCCGGCTTCCGCGCCGCCGCCGTCGCCCACACCAGCGAGATCGCCAGCCTCGGCATCGACGCCGAACCGCACGCGCCGCTCCCGCCCCGCGTTCTGGCAACCATCACCACCCCGGCTGACCTGGCCCTTCTCGACCGACTGGCGGTCTCCCACCCGGACGTCTGCTGGGATCGGCTGCTGTTCAGCGCCAAGGAGTCGATCTACAAGGCGTGGTTCCCGGTGACGGGCCGCTGGCTCGGCTTCGAGGACGCGTCACTCTCCGTCGATCCGGACGCGGGCACGTTCACCGGCCACATCCTGATCGACGGGCCGCTGGCCGAGATGCACGGCCGCTTCCTCGTCGACCGCGGCCTGATCGTCACCGCTGTCTGTCTCTGAGAACTTCAAAGGATCAACTTCAAGATCTTCATGTCCTGGGTCCGCTGTGGTCCTTCTCCACCGCTCCCGCGGGGACCCTTCCGGGCCGAGCAGGGCGCGGGGCGCCCAGAACGCTCAGCCCTCCAGGGCGGCCTCCGTGGGTGGTCACGGTCAGCCCCCAACCCCGCACCGTTCCAGGGCCGGGTGCCGGACCGGGCTGCTCAGGCGGGAGCGGGCAAGTCGGCCGTGAGTTCGCCGGTCGGCGTGACCACCCCTGGACCGGGCTGCTCAGGCGGGGGTGAGCAGGTCGGCCGTGAGTTCGCCGGTCGGCGCGACCACCCCGCACCGGGTCTGCACATGACGCAGCGCCTCCGCATGATGTGCCGGGCTGAAATCGGCCACGGCGTCACTGACGACGAACGGCTGGACCCCGCGCATGAACGCGTCCAGCGCCGTCGCCATCACCCCGATGTGCCCGTAGACCCCGGTGACGATCAACTGATCCCGGTGGCCGAGCCGGTCGGCGAGATCGGTGCCGACGAAAGCGCTGTACCGCCGCTTCGTCAGCACCACGTCATCGGCGCCCGGAGCGAGCTCGTCGGTGATCGCCAGCGCCCGCGGATCCGCCGGCGGCCCGTCACCCCAGAAGTCCTGCAGCAGCCCACGCTCCTCCGAGCTCTGCCCACCCGGCTGGGCGGAGAAGAACACCGGGATCCCGGCGCGGGCGGCGTGCCGGCGCAACTCGGCGATGTTGGCGATCACCTTGCGGAGCAGCGCATTGTCCGTCCCGAACGGTGCCAGGAAGTAGTTCTGCATGTCGTGCACGAGCAGCGTGGCCCGGGTCGGCTCGACGCGCCACTGGACCTTGCCGCTCGCACGGGTGAACCCGGACGGCACCAGGTACGGATTGATGCGGGGGAGCATGTCAGCCTCTCGGATCGGCCAGTTCTGGCAAGACGGGTGCGTGGTCGCGGGGGACCTCGGGCGCGCAGGTAGCGTCGCCGTCGACGTACAGGTGGTGCGTGGTCGCGGGGCCCTCAGGCGCGCAGGTCGCGTCGCCGTCGACGTACAGGTGGTGCATGGTCTCGGGGGCCTCAGGCGCGCAAGGTGGCGCCACCGTCGACGTACAGGTCGTGCATGGTGATGTGCCGGGCGCGATCGGAGGCGAGGAACAGGACCGCGTCGGCGATGTCCTCCGGCCTGGCGATCCGGCCCAGCGGGATGCCGACCCGGAAGGCGGCCGGGTTGCCGGCCAGCACCGCGGACGCGTCGTCGCCGGTCCACAGCTCGCGCTGCATCGGGGTGTCGGTCGAGCCGGGGGCGACCACGTTGCAGCGGATGCCGTGCGGGGCCAGTTCCAGGCCGAGGCACTTGGTGAACATGGTGCTCGCGGCTTTCGACGCGGCGTAGGCGGCCATGCCGGCCCGGGGCACCCCGGCAGCGTTCGACGAGACGGTGACGATGGCGCCGGCGTTACGTGGTTTCATCCGGCGGGCGACCGCGCGGCTGACGTGGAAGACGCCGGTCGTGTTGACCGCGAACGTGTGTGCCCAGTCCGCGTCGGTCAGGTCCACGACGTCACCGAGGTGCAGAACTCCGGCGACATTGACCAGCAGGTCGATCGGCCCGTCGATGCTGTCGATGACGGCCTGGACCTGATCCGCGTCGGTCACGTCCGCGGCGTGGCTCTCGATCAGGTCGCCCGCCGATTCGGGTTGCCTGACGTCGACGGCGTGAACGCGGGTGCCCTCGGCGGCCAGCGCGACGGCGACCGCGCGACCGATGCCGCGGGCCGCACCGGTCACAATCGCTGTCCGGCCGGCCAGGCCGTAACCCGGCCGGTCCCTGTCCAGGGGCGTGGTCATGCCATCGGCTCCGCTCGTTAGGTTAGCCTAACCTAGCATCTTGGCCCGGCGGTGCAGAAGCGTGGATCACCTCACTCATCGGCACAATGTGGAAAGTGGCCGGCCGTCGGTCCGGCTCGCGGTCGCAGCGATCCAGCACAGGTCGGTGATGACGTCCGCTTCGTCCAGCCGCCACAAACCGAACGTCCAGTCGGACCCGGAACTCGCCAGCAGCTTGCCGTCCGGCGAGAAGGAGAGCGAGCCCGACCGATCCCGGTGCCCGGTCAGGACGGCGTCCGGACGGCGCGCTCCGGCATCCCACAGGTGGACGCGCCCGTTGAACTCGGTCGTGGCGAGCGTCCGCCCGTCCGGCGCGAACGCGATCCCGTCGATCTGCTGGATCTGCGGATCGGTGCGCCAGCGCACGTTCGCGCCGTCGGGGCTCCGGATCTCCACGAATCCGCTGGTCCCGGCGACGGCGATCGAACCGTCAGCCGGCGACACCGCGAGGTCGAGCGGCATGGTGTTGCCGAGCGCGGCGCCGGGCTGCTCACTGAAATCGCTGACCCGCCAGCGCCGCAGGTCCGACGCCCACGCGTAGCTGCCGGTGCCGCTGCCATTGGCCGTCACGGTGGCGAGCAATGTCGCCCCGTCGGCACTGAACGCGACCGTGTAGGGGTTTCTCCCCGGCCAGAACGAGGCACGCGCCTCGCGCTGGACGACGTCGTACACCAAGATCTTCGAGGCCTTTTGCTCGGCCTCGGCGAGGTGCGACCCGGCGGCGAAGATCTCGTCCGCCGTGAGGCCGGTCGAGACCGCGAGCAGGGAACCGTCCGGTGAGACGGCGAGGTCCGTCTCGATCCCGGCGAGCGGCACCGTCTCCCGAAGGTTCCCGGTCGCCGCGTCGCGCACCTCGAGTTGGCGATCCGCGGTGACGTCGACCAGCGTGCCACCCGCGGCGTAGGCCACCACGGCCGGTGCCCCGCTCGTCCGGATCGACGTGACCAGGTTGCGGGTGGCGGTGTCCCAGACCCGGACCAGGCCGTCGTCGGCAGCGGTGGCCAACTGCCGGCCGTCCGGGGAGAACGCGCTTGCGGTCACCCGTCCGACGTGCGGCAACCAGGTGGTCGCCCGCCGCAGCATCGCGGTCGGCGCGTCCGCGCCGGTCACCGCGACGAGGCGACCGTCCGGCGAGACCGCCACGGCGGGGGCCGTCCCCACCCCGGTGTCATGGATCGTCTTCGAGCCGTCGGCCAGCGAGAACAGTCCGACGGTGCGGTTGCCGTTGTTGGCGACCACCACGCCGTCGGAGGTGATCGCGATCCGGCCGGCGCCGGCCGGGACCACGTCCGGGACCATCGTGCGCACCTTCTTGCCGGACGGGATCGCCCATTGGGTGAGCTGGCCGAGCGCGTTCGAACCGACCAGGCTGCCGTCCGGCGCGAAGGCGACGAACGCGGTGTCCGCAACGGTCGTCACCAGCCGCCAGCCGTCCACCTGCCAGACCCGGCCGGGCGACTTCCGATCCTTGGTGGCCGCCACGAACCTGCCGTCGCGGCTGACCGAGAGATCGAGCGCGAAATAGTCGCCGATCGGAACGGAGCGGGCCAGCCGGCCGGTCGTCGCGTCCCAGAAGCCCAGCTGGAACTCGTTCCCGGTGGTGTCGGTGCGCGTGGCGATCACCGTGGAGGTGCCGGGCAGCCAGGCCGCCGCCGCCCCACCGGGCAGCACCCGGACGAGCTGACCGGTCGCGGCGTCCCAGATGTGCACGCCGTTGTACGCGACGGTGCTGGAGAGAAGGAACCGGCCGTCCGGGGAGAAGGCGACGGCGGCGGTGTTCTCCCGGGCCTTCTCGTCGGGCGGGACCAACGGCTTGCCGACCGGTTGGTAGGTGGCCGCGTCCCACAGCCGGACCGTTCCGTCCTCGTGGGCGACCGCGATCCGGGTGGCATCCGGACTGATCCCCACACTCGTGCCGCCCGGCTCGGTGCCGAGCGTGCCCAGCGCATTGACCATCTGCGCGGAGAGCAGCGCGCCGCGCGCCTCCACCGTCGGCTTCTCCTGCCAGCCGGCCAGCGCCTGCCGGACCGCCGTGATCTCGTCCCGGTCCAGCGCGTTGATCGCCTCGGCGGCATGCTGCCGGGAGGCCGCGTCACGTCGGCTCTCCTGCGCCTCCTGCTCCTTCTCCGCGGCGACCCGCTGCTTGTCGACAGCGACCAGACCACCCGCCACGGCCAGCAGCAGGGCGACACCCAATCCGGCAGCCAGTCGGCGCAATCGCCCGGTCGTCCGGCGCCGGGCCAGCTCGTCGCGCTCGGCTGCCTCGGTGCCGGCGGCCAGGAAATCCGGTGCCGGTGCGGGAAGGGCGCTCGCGTCGGTGAGCCGTTCCCGCGCCGCCAGCAGCCGCGAACCCCGCAGCAGCAGATCCGGGTCGTGACCGGAACGGTCCCAGTCCTCCGCGGCCTCGACGACCCGCTGCCGCAGGTCCAGGTCGGCGCGGGCCTCCTCCACCCAGCCGGCCAGCCGCGGCCACCCGGTGAGCAGCGCCTCGTGGCTGATCTCGACGGTTTCCGCCCCGGCGGTCACCAGCCGCTCGGCGACGAGCCGGTCCAGCACCGCGGTGTTCCCGGCGCTGCGTTCCCCGCGGCGGCGGACGACCGTGCCGGTGCTGGTCACCGTCACCAGCGAGAGCAGGGCGGCACGCAGGGCCTCGCGGTCCTCCGGGGTCAGACCGAGGTAGATGCGCTCGGCGGTCTCGGCCACCGCGTACCGGATCCCGCCGGTCTTCCGATAGGCCTCGACCGTGAGCCGGTCGTCGTCACGCCGCTCCCAGGTCGCCCGCAACGCGTGTGCCAGCAGGGGCAACGCGCCTGGCTGGTAGCCACCACCGGTGGCCGCCGCGTCGTCGAGCGGATCCTGGCCGAGATCCCGGAGCAGCAGCTCGGGCAGGCCCGGGTCGACCTTGAGCCCGGCCTGCTCGGCGGGCTCGATCACGACCCGGCGCAGCGCCTCGGCGTCCAGCGGACCGAGCACCACGTGCCCAGCGGCGAGGAGCCCGGCCAGCGGCGGCAGCTCGATGCAGGCGGGATAGAAATCCGACCGCACGGCGATCACGACCAGCGCCGGCGAGGCCGCGGTCAGGGCCGAGGCGAACGCCAGCCGCTCGGCCGGATCCGCACACTGGGTGAAAAGCTCCTCGAACTGGTCCACCACGATGATCGGCCGGCGGCCGGCGGCCTCGGCTTGCCCGGTCAGCGTCCCCAGCCGCTCCGGCTGCCGCCGCACGTCGTCGACCAGCTCAGGCATCGCCGCGGAACCGTCCGGGACCAGGGCGGCGACCTCCTGAACCAGGTCACGCAGGGGAGTCGGGCCGGGTGTGAGCAACACCCACGGCCAGGTCGCCGCCTCCGGCCCGGACCGGCCGGCACCGATCGCGGGAAGCAGGCCGGCGCGCAGCAGCGAGGACTTCCCGACACCGGAGACCCCGGTGACGACCAGGGCCGGCCCGCCCACGACCTGCTCGCTCAGCCGGCCCAGGAGCTCGGCGACCTGCGCCTCGCGGCCCCGGAACAGCGGCGCGTCGGCCGGCTCGAAGGCGGCCAGCCCTGGATAGGGCGACACCGTGGAACGAGGCCCGGGTGAGGGCGGCAGCGGCTCTCGGGTCACCGCGACAAGCTGCCGCCGGACCTGCTCGAGCTGCTGATGCAGCAGGAAGGTCTGCCCGGCGAACTGCTGCCGCAGGCCGTCGACGGCCCGGTGCACGTCGCCGACCATCCACCGCAACTCCCCGACGTCGCTGCCCAACTCCTCGAAGACCTGCTCCAGCTGGCGGCGCAGGTCCTCGTCGGCCTCGGCCGCCTCGGTCAGGGCGGTGGCGACCGCGTCCACCTCGTGCAGGACCGCGGAGACCTCGGCCTGCAACTGGCGGCTCCGCTCGTCACCCGCGTCGAGCAGGGGCAGCAGGTCGGCGGCGACGGCGTCGCGCCACTGCTGCTCGGTGACCGGGGCTGTCCCGCGCAGCCGCTGGGCGGTGCCGGCCAGGGAATCGGCCAGGAAGTTGCTCCCCAGGCCGCCGAGCTGAGCCAAGGCCACCGCGAACTCGGCCGAGACGCCGAGCCCGGCACCGGCCACCGGCGCCACCGCCGAAGCGGTCAGAAAGGCGAGAATCGCATACGGACTGGCACCGCGGGCCCGTGCCCGGGCGCGCCGTCCGGTCTCCCGGACCCACGCCCGCACACCGGCCCGAGCACGGTCGGCGGGCTCGGAAGTGTCAGGGAGATCAGGGTCGTGCACGGCTGCCGTCCTTCGTGGACATCGACGTCGCGGAGGCCCCATGATGGCACCGCGAGGCGACTCGCCACACCAGACCGAAAGTACTGATTCCCGTCGCGGAAACCGTCCTTTGGACCGGTGCGGCGGCTGGCCCACGCTGCGTACTTTGGCGGCGTGACCGAATCGCTGACGCACAGCGGGAGAGTCGGCCGCCAGCCGATGGCCTGGCTGCCGGTCTCCCTGATCGCCCTCGTGGCGAGCCTGTCCTTGCTGGTTGCCGCCGCCCGCTACGACTACCACCGCGACGAGCTCTACTTCCGGATGCTCGGCAACCACCCCGCATGGGGTTATGTCGACCAGCCCCCGTTCACCCCGCTCCTCGACCGCCTGGCGATCGAGGTCCTCGGCGACTCGGTCCAGGCCATCCGGATTCCCTATGCCCTGCTGTTCGCACTGGCCGCGCTACTGGCCGCCGCGATCGCCCGCGAGGTCGGCGGCGGCGCGGGCGCGCAGTCCCTCGCCGCCTCGGTGGTTTTCGGCACTTTCCCGCTCACCGCCTTCCACGTCGGATCCACGGCCGCGACCGATCTGTTGGTCTGGCTCGGCGTCCTCCTCTTCGTGATCCGCGCGCTGCTGCACGACCGGCCACGCGCCTGGCTGTGGGCGGGCCTGATCACCGGTCTCGGCCTCTACAACAAGCACCTGGTCGTGCTGCTCCTGCTCTGCTTGGCCGGCGCGCTGCTGATCACCGGGCCGAGGCGGGTGCTGCTGTCGCCGTGGCTCTGGGCCGGTGTCGTGATCGCGCTGGTCGTCGGCCTGCCGAATCTGATCTACCAGGTGGCCCACGGACTTCCGCAGGCCGAGATGGCCCGCGCGCTCGCCGAGGACAAGGGCGAGGAGTCCCGAGTGCTGCTGGTGCCGATGCAGTTGGTGCTTCTCGGGCTGCCTCCGGTGTGGACAGCCGGCGTGGTCACCCTGTGGCGCGCTCCGCGCTGGCGGCCGATTCGGGCACTCGCCGTTGCGTACCCGTTGATGGTGGTCCTGGTGTTCGTGATCGCCGGGCAACCGCACTATCCGCTGGGCCTGCTCACCGGTCTGTTCGCGATCGGCGCCGTGCCGACCGTGAATTGGCTCGGCGGTCGTGCGTCCCGGCGGGTCTGGCTGGTGGCCGGCGTGCTGGTCTTCGGCGCGATCGGCGTCGCCACCTCCCTGCCGGTGATTCCGGACAGCAGGCTGGCCGGTTCGGTCGCCGCCGAGGTCAACCAGACGATCGCCGACCAGATCGGCTGGCCCGAATATGTCGAGCAGGTCGCCGCGGTCTATCAGGCCCTGCCCGCCGAGGACAGGTCTCGTGCGGTGCTGTTCACCTCGAATTACGGGGAGGCCGGTGCGCTGGATCGTTATGGCCGTCCGCGAGGCTTGCCGCAGGTCTACAGCGGTCACAACGAGCTTTACGACTTCGGCCCGCCGCCGGACGACAAGACCGTGGTGATCGGAGTCCTACAGGGCGGCCCGGAACGCGTCGCCCAGCTGTTCGGCTCCTGCACCGACCAGGGCCGGTTGCACAACGCCGCCGGCGTCGAGAACGAGGAGTCCGAGGCGGCCCACATCTACGTCTGTCGTCCGGCCACACCATGGCATGCGCTCTGGCCGGCGCTCCAGCACTACTCATGAGCGCGCGGCGCCCGGTCGCCGCGCCGGGCCGACATTCAACCCCGGACCCCTTTTCCGGTACGGCGTGAGCCGCCCGTGACGGCCGCGTGCGAGGTCCGCTGTGACCCGCGGGCTCACCTCGTTCGGGTCGGCGCCGCGGCTCCCAGCTCGTGGCCGTTGTGCCCGTGGGATGGACCACGAGCGGCGAATCAGGACGTGGCCAGCGGACTTGCTTCGCGCAGGCGCTGGACGACCGGAGCGAAGGCTTCCATGAACAGGCCGTTCACCGCGTAGTACGAGAAGCCGGCCTCGGCTCGCCGGTGCAGCAACTCCTCAGCGGCGTGGTCGGCGTCGCCGATCAGGAAAGCGGCTGCCCCCGAGGCGGCCATCTCCCGGGGATCGCCGCCGACCTGCCGGGACAGCCAGTCCGGCAGAGCGAAGATGCTCGGGGCGAAAGCGGTCACCCCCAGCAGCAGCTCCACCCGATCCGCCCGGTTCGACAGATTCCGGAAGGCCTCCGCGGTGCGGAACAACTCGTGCGGCCCGGTCGTCGGCGGCAGCCCGAACGTCACCACGTCCGCCTGTTCCGCGGCGAGCCGCATCATGCCCGGCTTCGAAGCCGCGACCAGCGCTTTCGGCGGTACGGGCAGGTCCCGCGCGGCGGCGATGGTGTCCGCGGTCCGGCGCAGGCGCTCGGCCGGCGTGCCCCACGTCCCGCCGAGCGCCGCGGTGTCCGCGTGTCCGTCGGGCCGCCCGCCACCGACACCGAGCTCGAACCGCCCGTCACTGATCGTCTGCAGACTCCGGGTCTCCCAGGCGACGTGTGCGGGCGTGCGGTTGGGCGCGTTCAGCACGTAGGTGCCGACCCGCAGAGTGCTGGTCGCCGCGGCGGCCGCGGCCAGCGCCGCGAACGGCGACAGCGTGAACAGCGTGTCCGGGATGAGCAGGATGTCGTATCCGAGCTCGTCGGCTCGCCGTGCGGTCGCCGCCCACTCGGCGCCGTTGCGCGCCTGCCCGGCGACGACTCCGAATCGAAACGCATGCTCAGTCATCTGCCCACTGTCCCGGACCCGCTGCCGGGCCGCGTCCTCTCCAGGACGACTTCCCGCGTACGCCCGTGGAGGTACGCGGCGACATCTCGTGCGCCCCGGTCGAACGTCCGGATACGCCGCGAGCGGTCAGCTTGACTCTGCCCCTGGGGCAGGGTGGAGGCTTTTCTCACCGACGCGAGGCGCGGGAAGGAGCTGGTCGGCGTGTCAGGAGTGGGGAGAGTCAGGGCCTCGGCCGCGGACGGCCCACGCCGCCGCGGTGAGATGGATCGACCCGTCCGCCCACGTCGGAAGCCGTTCCCGGAGCAGACCTCGCAGCCTGTCCCACCGGGCGCGATCGAGCGAGGCGACATGGCCGGGCGCCGGGCCCTGGCCACCCAGGAACCGGAGCGCGGAGGCACCTCGGGATGCGCGGGGTGGCGAGAGCTGAGGACGCGCACTGCGACGGGAGGCGAGGGTGCGGCGTGCGGTGCAGGTCGACGTGCGGCGGGCGACGTGCGGCGGGCGACTTGCGGCGTGCAGCGGGCGACGTGCAGCGGGCAACGGGCAACGGGCAACGGGCAACGGGCAACGGGCAACGGGCAACGGGCGTTAGGGGTGGCGCGGGGCGGTGGGGACGTCAGATCTGGCGGTCGCGGCCGGCGAAGAAGCCCGCCACGATCTGCGGGACCATCAGGCACACCATCACGGCCAGCGGCGCCGTCCACCCACCGGTGGCGTCGTGCAGTGCGCCGATCAGGATCGGCCCGGGGATGGCGATCAGGTAGCCGACGCCCTGGGCGAAGGCGGAGAGCCGGACGACTGTCGCCGGCGTCCGTCCGCGCAGCGCGATCATGGTCAGGACCAGCGGGAAAGCGGTGTTCACGATCCCCAAAAGGATGGCCCACAACCACGGCGCGGCGGCCGGGTTCGCCCACAGGCCGGAATAACCGGCAATACCGAAAAGGCCCAGACCGACCGCAATGCCACTCTGCGAGCGAACCCGGCCGGCCAGCGCGGACAGTCCGAGTCCCAGCGGCACCCCGAGCAGGGAGGTGGTGGCGAAGAGCACGCCGGCCAGTTCGGCGGAGAGCCCGGCGTCGCGGTAGATCTGCGGCAGCCAGCCGATGATCACGTACGCGGAGGTGGACTGCATCCCGAAGTAGACGGCGAGCGCCCAGGCGATCGGCTGCCGGATCACCCGCACCGGCGGCGCGTCGGTGACCTGTGCGGCCGTGGCGCTACGGTCGCGTGCCATCAGCAGCCACGGCGGCAGGGCGATCACCGCGGCCAGCGCCCAGCAGGCGAGGCCGAGCCGCCAGTCGCCGAACCCGTCGCTCAGCGGCACGGTCGCGGCGGCGGCGGTGGTGGCTCCGAGGTTCAGCGCGACCGTGTAGATGCCGGTGACCGTGCCGACCTGGGTCGGGAAACGGTCCTTGACGATCGAGGGCAGCAGCACGTTGACCAGCGCGATGCCGGCCAGTGCGACCGCGCTGAGCAACACGAACAGCGCCGAGTCGGGCGCGAAGGCCCGGGTCGCCAGGCCGGCGGTGAGCAGCAACAGGCCGCCCGCGATCACGGGCGCGGTGCCGACTCGCCGGGCGATGCGTGGTGCGAGCAGGCCGACAGTGGCGAAGCAGAACACCGGCACGGAGGTGAGCAGGCCGGCCACGGTCGCGCTCATGTGCAACCCGTCGCGGATCTCGGTGAGCACCGGGCCGACGCTGGTCACCGCGAGCCGCAGGTTCACCGCGGCCAGGACGAGCGCGACGAGCGTGAAGATCCGCCCGTGACGCGACTTGTTCAGTTGTTCTTCGAGCACGGCCACGTCCACCATCATCGTCGCGCACCGACGCGAACGCGAACCGGGGTACACCTTCCGCGACCTGCTAAGAAGCCGGAGGGGGCATATGCCCCATCCGGCTTCCGGTCGTTACATGTGTGACGCCCGCGAACGGGAGCGGAGCGCCTGGGGTGCCGTGGCGGGAAGGGTCGCACCGGCACCGGAAGGGCCCGGCTGCGGTGCCCGGGCGAGGCGGTTCTGCCAGCCTGAGGTCCGGCCCCGGTCCGCGAGGCGGAGAGGCCGGGCGCTGCCGTCCTGCGAGCCCGAGGTCCGGCCCCGGTCCGCGAGGCGGAGAGGCCGGGCCCTGCCGTCCTGCGAGCCCGAGGTCCGGCCGCGGTCCGCGAGGCGGAGAGGCCGGGCGCTGCCGTCCTGCGAGCCCGAGGTCCGGCCGCGGTCTCGCGAGGCGGAGAGGCCGGGCGCTGCCGTCCTGCGAGCCCGAGGTCCGGCCCCGGTCCGCGAGGCGGAGAGGCCGGACGCTGCGGCGGGGAGGGTCAGGCCGGGGTGCTGGCCGGCTCCTGCTCCCGCTCGACCTGCTCGTTCCACTCCCGCTTGCTGGACTGCCAGCCGTCCTCGTTCAGCCCGCTGCGCCAATATCCCGAGATCGACAACTGGTCCATGCCGAGTTGCCGCTCCACCCGCAGGTAGGCGCGGAGTGCCTTGACGAACCCGGCCTCACCGTGCACGAAAGCCTGGACCCGCCCGGCCGGGAACTCCAGCGCCCGGACCGCTTCGACCAGCGCCTTGCCGACCGGCTGGGAGCCGCGGTGCAGCCAGGTGATCTCGGCGTCGGCCGGCGTCTCCAGCTTCTGCTCCTCGTCCGGCCCGTCGACCTCGATGAACGCCCGCACGGATGCGCCCTCCGGCATCGCGGCGAGGGCGGCGCCGATGGCCGGCAGCGCGCTCTCGTCACCGGCGAGCAGGTGCCAATCCGACTCGGAGCTGGGCGAATAACCTCCGCCGGGGCCCATGAACCGGAACGGGTCCCCGGGCTTGGCGCGGGCCGCCCACGGGCCCGCGATGCCTTCGTCGCCGTGGACGACGAAGTCGACCCACAGCTCGGGGAGCTCGGGCAGCCACTTGCGCACCGTGTACGTCCGCACGACGGGCCACGTCTCGCGCGGCATGGATTCCCGGATCTTGCCCATGTCGAAGGGCTCCGGGTATTCGACTCCGGCCTGCGGGAAGAGCACTTTGATGTAGTGATCGGTGAAGCGCGCCGCGTCGATCCGGGCGATGGCCTCGCCGCCGATGACCACCCGCACCATGTGCGGCGTGAGCTGCTCCACCCGGGTGACCACGCCTTCGTGGGCAGGTCGCGCCGGTCGATTCGCCATGTCTGCACCTCACTGCTGCGGGAGGATCTTCGGCGGTAAGGCTACCCTTATTCCTGCCGTTCAACCGGACCCGCCTCGCATGTTAAGAATGCGCGGTCCGCACGCCGAGTGCCCTGCCGCGATCTTATCTCCGCTGGTCAGAGCGCCTTTCGCGAGAGTCGCGCCAGCGGGCGGAATTGACCGTCAGGACGATGCGCAACCATCCAAAAGATGAGAAAAACCAAAGCCGAAGATCACATTCTTCCCGTACGCCGTGAGCACTCCTACCGGCACCCGGCACGAGGCCGGGCGCCGGCCGGGACGAGAGCCGCGCGGGCAACATGAGAGCGGGTGCCGGGCACGACGGCAGAGCCGCGCGGGCAGGACGAGAGCGGGTACCGGGCACGACGGCAGAGCCGCGCGGGCAGGACGAGAGCGGGTGCCGGGTACGACGGCAGAGCCGCGCGGGCAGGACGAGAACGGCGCCCCGGGCGTACGCGGAAGAAGTTCCACGCATCCCGGGGCGCCGCCCGTCAGCAGATCAGTAGCGTCGCGGCCGCGACCGGGTGAAGGCGAATCCGATGATCGCCAGCAGTACCAGCACAGCCCCGCCGCCGAAGATCGCCGGGTGCTCGCTCACCAGTGTGAACGGTCCGCTGGAGCTGTTGGCCGGCGGCTCGGCGACGGTGTCCCCGGTGTTGCTCGTGGGAGTGGCGTTGTCGGGTGCGCCGACGTCGACGCCGTAGTCCGCGGCCGCCCCGGTGTCGGGCGTCCCGGTCGTCGCCGGCTCCGGTGCCGTCGTCTCGGTCGTGGCGGGCGAGTTGTCCGAGGTGGACGAGTCGCCGCCGGAGGAGTCGCTACCGGAGGAGTCGCTACCGGAGGAGTCGCTACCGGAGGAGTCGCTACCGGAGGTGCCGGTGCCGGTGCCGGAGTCCGTGGTGGTCGACTTGGTCGACTTCGTGGTCGCCGGCTTGGTCGTGGCGGCGGTGGTCGGCTTGGTCGTGCTCTTGGTGGTCGCCGGCGTCTCGGTCTGCGTCTGGCCGCCGCTCGCGTCGCGGGTGGTCTCCGGCTTGACGGTCGACTTGACGGTGGCCTTGGGCGTCGCGGTCACGGTCCCGGCGTTGGTGTTGCCGGTGTTCGTGCCGCCGCCGTTGTTGTTGCCGGTGTTGTTCCCGCCGTTGTTGTTGCCCGTGTTCCCGCCGGTGTTGTTACCACCGTTGTTCTGGTTGTTGCCGCCCTGGTTGGCACCACCGTTGTTGTTACCAGTGTTCCCGCCGTTGCCGCCCTGGTTCCCGTTGCCGCCCTGGTTCCCGTTGCCGCCCTGGTTCCCGTTGCCGCCCTGGTTCCCGTTGCCGCCCTGGTTCCCGTTGTTGCCCTGGTTCCCGTTGTTGTTGCCGCCCTGGTTCCCGCCGTTGTCGTTGCCGCCACCGGCGCCCCGGACGGTGATCCGCACGGCGTCGATCGCCGGCGTCTGGTTGGCGCGCTCCATCATCGGCGTGCGGTGTGACCCGTCGCCGGCCCACGACGCGCACTGCGCGGTGCCCTCGGTCGGCAGTCCGGGCACCTGGATGGTCACCGTGTCCGGTGTCCGCCCGCCCTTCTTGTCCTCGGTGGCCACGAAGAACGCGGGCACGGGCGCGGGGTCCGGCGCCGAGTTGGTGCTGGTCAGCATGCGGCAGGCGGTGTGGAAGTGACCGCGGACGATGCCGTTCTGCAGGACGCTGGACTCCACGTAGTACCCGCCCTGACCGGCGGCCAGGAATCGGTCGCGGATCAGGTTGCGGGTGCTCACCTGGAGGGTGAACGGCGTGTTCGGCGCGACGTTGGCCGGCGCCTGGGTGATCAGCAGGGACGCGTCGTTGGCGGCCGAGGCGACCTCACCGAACTCGGTGGAGACGCACCGGTCGCCCTTCTGGAAGCCGTCGTGCGCCGGCAGCTTGCTGTCGATGCAGGTGTCGGTGAGGATCTTCTGCCCGTTGACGACCTTGCCGGCCCCGCTCTGGCCGGCGGCTTTCGTCTGCGGGGTCTCGTCGGCGTGTGACAGCTGTGCGAACCCGATCGCGCCGCCGGCGGCGACCACCACGGCCCCGACGGCCAGCAGCCGGCCGCGCTTCGATCCGGCGGCTGCGAGGCCGGAACGACGGTAGCCCGTGCTTCCCATGACGTGCCTTTCGCGTGTGGCGTTCGCCATTGTGTGGCGCCGACGCCCAGACGTTAGGAGCACCTCTCACGGAAATCAATTCCGGAACCACATTTAAGGTTTCCGCGATCAAAACTTAAAGAAAAAATATGCGAGGAGGCGTGACCCCCTGACATCAGCCGAACGGCTGATGTCCCCGGTTCAACGATCTTCGTCGAAATTTCGCTGACCTGCTCTAACTCAACCACAGCCCACGCGCAGAGTAAACGTCTCGCAACACGTCGACACGGTCGGTCATGATCCCGTCCACGCCCAGGTCGAGCAACCTGCGCATTTCCGCGGGATCGTCGATCGTCCACGCGTGGACTTCCCGGCCGATTTTGTGCACGTATTCCAAAAAGCGCTTCGTGAGCACCGGAATGGGCCCCTGCCGGACCGGGATCTGCACGGCGGCCACCGATTCCGGCAGGCGCACGGGCAGGCCGGCGATCGAGGCGAGTCGTAGCCGGGCCACGCCGCGCATGCCCAGCGAGGTCGCGACTCGCGGGCCGGCCAGCGCGCGGGCCCGGGACAGCCGCGTGTCGCTGAACGAGGCGAGCAGCACCCGGTCCCCGGCGCCGGCCCGCCGGACGGCCGCGACGGCCGGCTCGACGACCGGGCCGGCCTTCAGGTCGATGTTGAAGCGGATTCGTGGCCAGGCGTCCAGCACCTCGTCCAGCCGGGGCACCGCGGATTCGCCGCCGACCCGGATCGTGGCGAGATCGGCCCAGGTCAGGTCGGCGACCATGCCGGGGCGGCCGGCGAGCCGGTCGAGCCGGGCGTCGTGGATGACGACCGGGACGCCGTCCGCGGTGGCGTGCACGTCCGTCTCGACGTACCGGTAGCCCAGCGCGACCGCCCGCCCGAAGGCGGCGGCGGTGTTCTCGTCGCCCTCGGCTGCCCCGCCGCGGTGGGCGAAGGCCCGTGGCCGCGGGCCGTCCAGAAAATCAAGATCCACGGAGGCAGTATGCCGGGGTTGTTGCACAGACGTAAAAGAAACCGCGCGGCATTGACCCTCGCCATTGTCCTGATCATTCTTGATCGACGGCCCGACGGAGGGTGGCCCGAACTGGAAACGATCGAGTACGACGTGGTGATCGTCGGCGGCGGCACCGCCGGTTCGGTGGTGGCGTCCCGGCTGTCGGCCGACCCGCAGCTCAGCGTGTGCGTGGTCGAGGGCGGACCGTCCGACGTGGGTGACGAGCGGGTCCTCGCGCTCCGGAACTGGATCAATCTTCTCGAGACTGAATTCGATTACGACTATCCGACCGTTCCGCAGCCGCGCGGCAACTCACATATCCGGCACTCGCGGGCCCGGGTGCTCGGTGGGTGCTCCTCGCACAACACCATGATCAGTTTCCGGCCGCCGGACGAGGACCTCGACGACTGGGTGGCCGCGGGCGCCGCCGGATGGTCGGCCGCGGAGCTACGGCCGTACTGGGAAAGGTTGGAAATCTCCATCACGCGGGTCGCCGACAAGGATCGCAATCCGCTCGCCATTGATTTCGTCGCGGCCTGCCGGACCGCCCTCGGCGTGCCGGTGATCGACGATTTCAACGCGGCGCCGTTCGCCGACGGGGCCGGTTTCCTGCCGGTCGGCTACGACCCGGAGACCGGGCACCGTTCGTCGGCGTCGGTCGCCTACCTGCACCCGCACCTGGCCCGGCCGAACCTCACGATCATGACCGAGACCTGGGCGTACCACCTTGATCCGGAGCGCGGCGTGACGGTCCGGACGGCCGGCGGGGATCGGCTGATCCGGGCGCGGCAGGAGTACGTCCTCTGCGCCGGCGCCGTGGACACCCCGCGTCTGCTGCTGCTCTCCGGCATCGGACCGGCCGACGACCTCAAGCGGCTCGGCCTGCCGGTGCGCCTGGACCTGCCCGGAGTCGGCGAGAACCTGCTCGACCACCCGGAGTCGCTGATCCTGTGGGAGGCGAGCCGCCCGCTGCCGCCGATGTCGGTGATGGACGCCGACGCCGGGCTCTTCGTCCGCCGCGACCCGGGCGCCACACGACCCGACCTGATGTTCCACCTCTACCAGATCCCGTTCACCGTCAACACCGCGCGCCTCGGCTACGACGTGCCCGAACACGGCTTCGGGATGACGCCGAACGTGCCGCGCCCGCTCAGTGCCGGGCGGCTCACGCTGGCCGATTCCGATCCGTCGACGAAGCCGCTGCTGGACTTCCGCTACTTCACCGACCCGGCCGGCCACGACGAGCGGACCATCGTCGACGGCCTGCGCCTGGCCCGGGAGGTCGCCGCGACCGAGCCCTTCGCGTCGTGGATCCGCCGCGAGATCGCGCCCGGGCCGTCGCTTCGCACCGATCAGGAGCTTTCCGCGTACGGGCGAGCAGCGCACCACACCGTCTACCACCCCGCCGGGACGTGCCGGATGGGCGCTCCCGGCGACCCGGGTGCCGTGGTCGGGCCGGACCTGCGGCTGCACGGGTTCGGCAACGTGCGCGTCGCCGACGCCTCGATCTTCCCGACCATGCCCACGGTCAACCCGATGGTGCTGGTGCTGATGATCGGCGAGCGCGCCGCCGGCCTGATCCGGGAGTCGACGCGATGATCGCCGTTCGTGACCTGTGGAAGGTCTTCGGCCCACGCCCCGAGCGGGTGCCGGGGACGCCGCTGGCCGGCCTGTCCCGGGCCGAGCTGCGGGAGCGGACCGGGTGCGTGGCGGCGGTCCGGGACGTGAGCTTCGACGTGCGCCGCAACGAGATCTTCGTGGTGATGGGCCTTTCCGGCAGCGGCAAGTCCACCCTGGTCCGCTGCCTGACCCGGCTGATCGAGCCGACCAGCGGGGAGATCGAGATCGACGGGGAGGCGGTCCGGCAGATGACCGCCAAGCGGCTGCGCGAGCTGCGACGCCACCGGGTCGCCATGGTGTTCCAGCACTTCGGGTTGCTGCCGCACCGGTCGGTGCTGGACAACGTTGCGTACGGCCTGGAGGTCCAGGGCCTGGCCCGGGCCGCGCGGCATCGGCGGGCGGCCGAGATGCTGGAGCTGGTCGGGCTGGCCGGACACGAGCGGCAACTGCCCGAGCAGCTCTCCGGTGGCATGCAGCAGCGGGTCGGGCTGGCCCGGGCGCTCGCCACCGACCCCGGGGTGCTGCTCTTCGACGAGCCGTTCAGCGCGCTGGACCCGCTGATCCGCCGGGACATGCGGGCCGAGGTGCGCCGGCTGCACGCCGAGGTCGGCAAGACGCTCCTCTTCATCACCCACGACCTGGCCGAGGCGCTGACCCTGGGCGATCGGATCGCGGTGCTGCGCGACGGCGAACTCGTCCAGGTCGGCACCCCGGAGGACCTGGTCGGAGCGCCGGCCGACACCTACGTGGCCGACTTCGTCCGGGACGTCCCGCGCGCCGACGTCCTCACCCTCCGCTGGATCATGCGCCCGCCTGCCGACGACGAGGAGTGCGAGGACCAGCCGTTGCCCCAGGACACGGTGATCCGCGACGCGGTCACCCGGATCCTGCGGGCGACGCGCCCGATCCCGGTCACCGACGGCGACCGCCGGGTCGGGGTCGTCGACGCCGAGAGGCTGCTCCCCGCCCTGCTCGGCCACCATCGCCCGGGCCAGGCCGGATGACCGTGAACGCTCACCCCGGGCTGACGGCGCACCCGCGGGCGCGGCGATGACCACGCTCGCGGCGCGGCCCACCGCCACCGACGGGGGCCCGGTGACCGACCGGCCCGGGGACACGGGCGGCCGGCGGCGGACGGGACCGCTTCTGGTCCGTACCGCCGGAGCGGTTCTGATCGTCGCGACCGTCGTCGCGTACCTCGTCTTCCGCACCGCGCCGGTCGCGGACGACCCCGATGCGGCGGCGTTCCGCTTCTTCGGCGACGTCCGCGACTGGGCCGACGCCAACCGGGACACGCATCCGCTCTTCCTTTACGGCGTGAACTACGTCCGGCTCGACGTCCGCCTGCTGGTCGACGGCATCCGGGCCGCGGTGACCGGCCTCGGGCTCGCCGGCCTGGTCGCGGTGGCAGGCGCGGTCGCGTTCGTGCTCGGCGGGTGGCGCCCGGCGCTACTGGCGGTCGCCGGTTTTCTCTCCTTCGGCGTGCTGGGGCTCTGGGACGAGAGCGTCGACACGCTCGCGCTGACGCTGACCGCGGTGCTGATCTCGGTGCTGATCGGGGTGCCGCTCGGCATCCTGGCCGCGCGGGTGCGCTGGGCCGGCGCGGCGTTGCGCCCGGTGCTCGACGTCATGCAGATCCTGCCGACCTTCGCCTACCTCGCCCCGATGACCCTGCTCTTCCTGATCGGCTCGCCGGCTGCGGTGGTGGCCACGCTGATCTACGCCGTGCCGGTCACCATCCGGATCACCGAGCTGGGTATCGCCGGGGTGGCCCCGAGCGCGGTGGAGGCGGCGACCGCCCAGGGCTCGACCGGGCGGCAGCTGCTCACCAAGGTCAGGTTGCCGATGGCGCGGCCGGCCCTGGTCCTCGCGGTCAACCAGACGATCATGATGGCGCTCTCGATGGTCGTGGTGACCGCACTGATCGATGCGCCCGGCCTGGGGGTGAACATCTTGCGGGCGCTGGAACGGGTGAACGTGGGCGCCGCCTTCGACGCCGGCCTGGCCATCGTGATCATGGCAATCGTCCTCGATCGTGTCACCACGGCCGCGGCCCACCGACGCCCCGCCACGACAGCACGAACCCGGTGGTCCGCGGCCACGAGTCGGCGGTCGAGAGCCACGAGCCGGCTCACCAGGGCCGCGAGCCGCTTCCCCGGCGGCACGGGTCGCTTCTTCAGAACCGCCGCGGTGCCGGCCACCGCCGCCGTGATCGCCGCCCTGCCGATCGCCGTCACCCTGCCGCATCTCTCCTTCGCGAAACCGGTCAACGACCTCACCGCCTGGACCGAACTGCATGGGTACGACGCGACCGAGTGGCTGAAGAACACGGTCAGCACGCTGCTGCTCAACCCGCTGGAGACCTTGCTGGTCACCACCCCGTGGTGGCTCTTCACGCTGGTCGTGCTCACTTTCGGTCTGCTGCTGGCCGGGTGGCGCGCCGCCCTGATCGCCGGGGTCGCCGCGGCCGGCCTGACCGGGCTCGGCCTTTACCAGCACTCGATGCAGACGCTGGCCACCGTGCTGGTGGCGACCGTGCTGACCATGCTGCTCGGGATCACCGCGGGCGTGCTCTGCGCCCGGCACGACCGGCTGGCCGCCGCCACCCGCCCGGTGCTGGACGCCGCGCAGACCATGCCGTCCTTCGTCTACCTCCTGCCGGCTGTGGCTCTGTTCGGCGCGAGCCGGTTCACCG
The DNA here is from genome assembly GCF_044388125.1 of Actinoplanes sp. NPDC020271. Classification (NCBI taxonomy): domain Bacteria; kingdom Bacillati; phylum Actinomycetota; class Actinomycetes; order Micromonosporales; family Micromonosporaceae; genus Actinoplanes; species Actinoplanes sp. NPDC020271. The sequence continues at coordinate 141,806 of NZ_JBIRWQ010000010.1, read as the reverse complement.
CGATCGTGGCCGCCGTCATCTACGCCGTCCCGCCGGTCGTCCGGCTGGTCGAGCGCGGCATCCGCGACGTGCCGGCCACGGTCGTCGAGGCCGCGCTCTCCGCCGGGTCGACCCCGCGTCAGCTGCTGTGGAAGGTGCAGCTCCCGATGGCCCGGGGCGGCCTGCTGCTGGCCGCGAACCAGGGCATCGTGATGGTCCTCGCGATGGTCGTGGTGGGTGGCCTGGTCGGGGCCGGTGCGCTCGGTTACGACGTGGTCGCCGGTTTCTCCCAGCGCGAGGACTTCGGCCGGGGCCTGGCCGCCGGTTTCGCCATCGTGCTGCTCGGTGTCCTGCTGGACCGCCTCACTCAAGGGTTCCATCGCGCGAAGGGTCCTTCCAGATGAGAAACAAGCCGCTTTCCTTCTCTCTTGTCGTCGTGCTCCTGCTCGCGGGTTGCGCCGGCGCGAAATCTGATGCGGGCGACACACCCGCGGCCGGAAGCAAGGGCACCGTCAACATCGCGATCAACCCGTGGGTGGGTTACGAGGCGGACGCCGCGGTCGTCGCCTACCTGCTGGAACACAAGCTCGGTTACACCGTGGAGAAGAAGAACCTGAAGGAGGAGATCTCCTGGCAGGGCTTCGAGACCGGCGAGGTGGACGTGGTTCTGGAGAACTGGGGCCACAACGACCTGCGCAAGACCTACATCGACGAGAAGAAGGTGGCGGTGAACGCCGGGCCGACCGGCAACAAGGGCGTGATCGGCTGGTACGTCCCGCAGTGGATGGCCGACCAGTACCCCGACATCACCGACTGGAAGAACCTCGGCAAGTACGCCGACCTGTTCAAGACGTCCGAGTCCGGTGGCAAGGGACAACTGCTCGACGGCGACCCGTCCTACGTCACCAACGACGAGGCCCTGGTCGCGAACCTGAAGCTGAACTACAAGGTCGTCTACTCCGGGAGCGAGGCGGCGCTGATCAAGGCGGCGCAGCAGGCCACCGCGCAGAAGAAGCCGCTGCTCTTCTACTTCTACGAGCCGCAGTGGCTCTTCGCCAAGGAGAAGTACGTCCGGGTGAAGCTGCCCGCCTACACCGAAGGGTGCGACGCGGACCCGAAGAAGGTCGCCTGTGATTACCCCGCCTACGAGCTCGACAAGATCGTCAGCAAGAAGTTCGCCGGCACCGGCGGCCCCGCCTACCAGCTGGTCAAGAACTTCAGCTGGACCAACGAGGACCAGAACCTGGTCTCCGACTACCTCACCAACCAGGGCCTGGACGCCGAGCACGCGGCCGAGAAGTGGGTCGCCGAGCACGAGTCCACCTGGAAGCCCTGGATCCCGGCGGGGAGCTGACCCATGAGCGAGCTTGCGAGCGAATCAGGGGCACAGTTCTCCCCTCGTCGCGGCCCCGGAGCGGAGCGGAGGTGACGCGATGAGCGGACCGAAGGTGGTGATCATCGGGGCCGGGATCGTCGGCTGCGCGCTCGCCGACGAGCTGACCGCGCGCGGCTGGACCGACGTGACCGTGCTGGAGCGCGGGCCGCTCTTCGTCACCGGCGGGTCCAGCTCGCACGCCCCGGGGCTGGTCTTCCAGACCAACCCGTCGCGGACCATGGCGCGGATGGCCCGTCACACCGTGGCGAAGTATCTCGAAATGGACTGTTTCCGGCAGGTCGGGAGCCTGGAGGTGGCGACCACCCCGGAGCGGCTGGCCGAGCTGCACCGGCGCTTCGGTTTCGGCCAGTCGTGGGGGATCCCCTCGGCTGTCCTGGACCCGGCCGAGACCGCGGCGCTCTTCCCGATGCTGGACAAGGATCGGGTGCTCGGCGGGCTGCACGTGCCGGGGGACGGGCTGGCGTCGGCGGTCGACGCGGCAAGAAGACAGGCCGAGCGGGCACGAGAGCGGGGCGCCCGTTTTGTCCCGGGAGAAGAGGTCATGGCGATCTCGGACGCGGGCACGATAAGAACTGCTGAGAACACCTATGCATCCGACATCGTCGTCAGCTGCGCAGGCTTCTGGGGGCCGAAGGTCGGCGCCATGGCAGGCGTCACCATTCCTCTGCTGCCCATGGCCCACCAATACGTCCGGACCGATGGGACCGGCGCTCACGACAACCTCCCCATCCTCCGCCACCAGGACCGCGACCTTTACTTCCGGGCGCACGGCGAAGCCCTCGGCATCGGCTCCTACCTGCACGAACCCATGCCGGTGGACCTCGCCGACCTGCCCGGCGGCGACCACCCGTCGATGATGCCGTTCACCCCCGGCACTTTTGCCGAGTCGTGGTCGGCCGCCGCCGAGCTGCTGCCCGTGTTGGCGGACACGCGGATCGCCGACGGCTTCAACGGCGTCTTCTCGTTCACCGCGGACGGCTTTCCACTGCTCGGCGAGTCCCGGGAACGACCCGGCTTCTGGGCCGCCGAGGCGATCTGGGTGACGCACTCGGCCGGCGCCGCCCGGGCCGTCGCCGAGTGGATGGTCACCGGGCGCCCTTCCCTCGACCTGCACGAATGCGACCTCAACCGGTTTGACGCGGCGCAGCTGGCGCCATCGTACGTACGGGAGAGATCGGTCCGGAATTTTGTCGAGGTATATGACGTCGTCCACCCACTGGACCCGCCGTCGGTGCGAAATGTGCGGGTCAGCCCTTTCCACTCCCGGCAGGTGGAACTCGGCGCGGTTTTCGGCGACGCGGCGGCGACGGGCTGGGAAAGGCCCCTCTGGTACGCGTCCAACCCGCCCCCACCGGCACCCCGCCCGCGCGACGGCTGGTCCGCCCGGCACTGGTCCCCGATCGCCGAGACCGAGGCCCGGATCACCCGCGAGCGCGTCGCGATGTACGACATGACCCCGCTCACCCGGCTCGAAGTGACCGGCCCGGTCTCCTTCCTTCAGGATCTGACCAGCGGAAACGTCGATCGCAAGGTGGGCAGTGTGGTCTACACGCTGCTGCTCGACCAGGCGGGCGGCATCCGCAGCGACATCACCGTCGCCCGGCTCGCCGAGGATCGCCGGCAGGTCGGCGTCAACGGCCCGCTCGATCTGGACTGGCTGCTCCGGAAGGCTCCGGAAGGCGTGCGGATCCGCGATGTCACCGGCGGGACCTGCGGGATCGGGTTGTGGGGACCGCGGGCGCGTGATGTCGTCGCCCCGCTCACCGACATCGACGTCGCACCCGATGCGTTCCGCTATTTCCAGTGCCGGCAGGGGTACATCGGCACCGTCCCGGTGACCATGCTGCGGCTCTCCTACGTCGGTGAGCTGGGCTGGGAGATCTATGCCCGCGCCGATCACGGCCTCGCCCTGTGGGACACGCTGTGGGCGGCGGGCCGCCGGCACGGGATGATCGCCGCCGGTCGCGCCGCCTTCCAGAGCCTGCGGCTGGAGAAGGGCTATCGGGCCTGGGGCGTCGACATGACCACCGAGGACGACCCTTGTCAGGCCGGGCTCGCCGCCGGGCCGGAACCGGACCGGCGGCTGACCTGCCTGCTGCTGACCGATGCCGGTGCGGTGCCGATGGGCCGTGAGCCGGTCTACGCCGAGGGGGCCCCGGTCGGGCACGTGACCAGCGCGGCGTTCGGGCACACCGTGGGCGCGCCGATCGCGTACGCCTGGATGCCGGCCGGTCTTTCGGTGCCGGGCACCCGGGTGGAGATCGGATACTTCGATCGGCGGCTGGCCGCCACGGTGGCCGCCGAGCCGCTGTTCGATCCGAAGCACGAGCGTTTGAGGAGCTGACATGCCCGCCTTCGATGTGATCGTCGCCGGACTCGGGGGCATGGGCAGTGCCGCCGCGCATCACCTGGCCGCGCGGGGTCTGCGGGTGCTGGGCCTGGAGAAGTACGGGCCGGGTCACGACCGAGGCGCCAGCCACGGCGGCTCGCGGATCACCCGTCAGTCGTACTTCGAGGGCCCCGAGTACGTGCCGTTGCTGCTGCGCGCCTACGAGCTGTACGACCGCCTCGCCGCCGACTCCGAGCGCGACGTGATCACCCTGACCGGCGGCATCATGGCCGGGCTCCCGGGCAGTCGCACGGTCGCCGGGGCCCGCGCCAGCGCCGAGCAGTGGGGCCTGGAACACGAGGTGCTGGACGCGACCGACCTGCGTAAACGATTCCCGACGACCAACCCGCGGCCGGACGAGATCGCGCTCTACGAGGCCAGGGCCGGTTTCGTCCGTCCCGAGCGGACCGTGCTCGCGCAGCTCGAACTGGCCGACCGGCGCGGCGCCGACCTGCGGTTCCACGAGCCGATGCGGGCCTGGGAGCCGGCCGGCGACGGCGTCCGGGTGGTCACCGGGAGCAGTGTCTACTCGGCCGGGCAGCTGATCGTCACGCCCGGCCCGTGGGCGCCGGAGCTGCTCGCCGACCTGGGCGTGCCGTTCTCGATCGAGCGGCAGGTGCAGCACTGGTTCCAGCCGCGCGGCGGCGTGGACGCGTGGCTGCCGGAACGCCACCCGATCTACATCTGGGAGGACGTGTCCGGGACCCAGGTCTACGGATTCCCGGCGATCGACGGGCCGGACGGCGGCGCCAAGATCGCGTTCTTCCGCAAGGGCACCCCGACCACACCGGACACCCTCGACACCGGCGTGCACGCGGGCGAGGTCGCGGAGATGGCCGCGGCCGCCGCCCGGGTGCTGCCCGACCTGCCCGGCGAGCACCTGCGCGGGGAGCCGTGCATGTACAGCACCACCCCGGACGAGCACTTCGTGATCAGCCGGCACCCGGCGCACGACGCGGTCACGGTGGGCTGCGGGTTCTCCGGGCACGGGTTCAAGTTCGTACCGGTGGTGGGGGAGATCCTCGCCGACCTGGCGACGACCGGCTCGACCCGGCACGACATCGGCCTCTTCGACCCCCGGAGGTTCACCCCATGACGTCGTCGCTGCTCCCGACCCTGCCCGGCCGCTACTACACCGACCCGGCGATCTTCGCGGCCGAGCAGGAGCTGATCCTCGAACGGATGTGGTTCTGCGCGGTCCACGGCTCCGACGTCGCCGAGCCCGGCCGGTTCCGCACGGTCACCGTCGGGCGCGAGAGTGTGCTGGTCACGCGACACCGGGACGGGACGGCGCGGGCGTTCCTGAACGTGTGCCGGCATCGCGGCGCGCAGTTGTGCGCGGAGGAGACCGGCACGGTGAAGCGCACCTTCCGATGCGTTTACCACGCTTGGGCGTACGACCTGGACGGCACGCTCGTCGCCGCGCCCAACCTGGTGCGGATGCCGGACGTGGACCGCGTCGAGCACGGCCTGCGCCGGGTCCACGTCCGGGAGTGGCTGGGCTACGTCTGGGTGTGTCTCGCCGACGAGCCGCCGTCGTTCGAGGACGACGTGATGGGCGCTTGTGCCGAGCGGCTCGGCAGCCTCGAAAAGCTCGAAAACTATCACCTATCCGCTTTGCGGACGGCGAAGCGCATCCGGTACGACGTCCGGGCCAACTGGAAACTGATCGTCGAGAACTTCATGGAGTGCTACCACTGCTCGACGATCCACCCCGAGCTGGTGCACGTCCTCCCGGAGTTCGCCGGCGGTTACGCCGCGCAGTACTACGTCGGTCACGGCGCCGAGTTCGGCCCGGACGTCGCCGGTTTCACCGTGGACGGAAGCGCCGGTCAGGCGACGATCGAGACGCTCGCCCCGGAGCAGGACCGCCGGTACTACGCGATCACGATCCGCCCGCAGGTCTTCGTGAACCTGGTGCCCGACCACACGATCCTGCACCGGATGTTTCCGCTGGCCGCGGACCGTACGGTCGTCGAGTGCGACTGGTTGTTCCGCCCGGACGTGGTCGCGGGAGGCGCCGACCTGGACCCGTCGGTCGAACTTTTCGATAGGGTGAATCGTCAGGATTTCGCCGCATGTGAGCGGTGCCAGCCGGGAATGTCGTCGCGGGCTTACGCGGGCGGCGGGGTGCTGGTGCCGAGCGAGCACCATATCGCGGGGTTCCATGGGTGGATCCGGGATCGGCTCAAAGGGAAGAAATAACCACAAACCGGTCACGCGGCTCCGCAGACTGTCCTAGCTTTGGCCAGGTCTAAGTCGGTCAAATCGACTGAAATGGAGCATGTCGTGCGTCTCTCGCGTTCCTCGAGACTGGCGCGGGGTGGCCTGCTGGCCTCCGCCGTGCTGTCCATACTCGTCTCGATCCCGTCCTCCGGCGCGACCGCCGCGCCCCGCGTCCCGCACGAGACCCACCCGATCACCGATCGTCACGGTGACGACCTGGAGCTCAACGGGACCGCCTCGATGATCACCCGGAACACCGGGAAGCGCGTCATCCAGGTCACCACTGGCGGTTACAAGCAGATCGGGTCGGCCTGGTCCACCGACAAGGTCGACCTCGACCGGTCGTTCTCGACGTCGTTCAAGGCGTTCCTGCACCACAACCGACCGGCCGGGGACGGCATCGCGTTCCTGGCCCAGGGCCACGGGCCGCGCGCGCTGGGCGGCTGGGGCGGTGGCCTCGGGTACCGCGGCATCCGCAAGAGCGTCGCGATCGAGTTCGACACGTTCCAGAACTCGTCCGACCCGGACAGCAACCACCTGGCCGTGGTCCTGGGCGGCAACCCGGACCGGCACCACAAGGCCGTGACCGCGCCGATCCCGCTCTACGGCAAGCCGTTCCGGGCGCGGATCACCTACGACGCCGGCGCCCACCGGCTGCGCGTCTACGTCCAGGGGCTGTACCGCACCGCCAAGGAGCGGCTGATGCTCGACGAGAAGGTCGACGTCGCCCGCTGGGCCGGTGTCCGCGAAGGCTGGCTCGGATTCACCGGCGCGACCGGCGACCGGGTCTCCCACCAGGACGTCTACGACTGGACGGTCGACGCGCCGAAGGCGTGACGGCACTGCCGGCGCCGTTCCCGCGGCGCCGGCCGCCCCCTCCCCGGGTGACCGCCCGGACCCTTGCGACCCGCACCCATGCGCCCGGCCCGCCGAGGCCGCCTCCACCCTGTTCGAGGAGACTTCCATGCCCACGGTCGACCGTGTGCTCCCTGCCGGGACCGGCACCGAACAGACCACCGTCGAGCCACCGGTTCGACCCGAGCCCCCATCCGAACCCGAGCCGATCGTGAGCGTCGTCGTCCCGGCGCTCAACGAGGCCCGCAACCTGCCGCACGTCCTCGACCGGCTGCCCCAGGTCGACGAGGTGATCCTGGTCGACGGCGGCTCCACCGACGACACCGTGGCGGTCGCGCGGCGGCTGCGCCCGGACATCCGCGTCGTCACCCAGAACCGCAAGGGCAAGGGCAACGCCCTGGCCTGCGGTTTCGCCGCCTGCACGGGCGACATCATCGTGATGATCGACGCCGACGGTTCGACCGACCCGGGGGAGATCCCCAGCTTCATCGCGGCGCTGCGCTCCGGTGCCGACTTCGCCAAGGGCTCGCGGTTCCGCGCCGGCGGCGGCAGCGCCGACATCACCCGGCTGCGCCGGGCCGGCAACCGCATGCTCAGCGTCCTGGTCAACGTGCTTTTCGGTACGCGCTACAGCGACCTCTGCTACGGCTACAACGCCTTCTGGTCGTGCCACCTGGACGTCTTCGACCTGGACAGCACCACGCCCGCCCCGATCAGCGGCGACGGGCGCCTGTGGGGTGACGGGTTCGAGATCGAGACGCTGCTGAACCTGCGCGCCGCCCGGGCCCGGCTGGCCATCGAGGAGGTGTCCAGCTTCGAGCACAACCGCATCCACGGGGTCAGCAACCTGAACGCGTTCACCGACGGCATCCGGGTGCTGCGGACCATCGCCCGGGAGTGGCCGCGTGGTCTGCGGCGCGGCTCGCGGCAGGTCGCCGGGCGGTCGGCACGATGAGGATCGGCGTCGTCTGCAACGCCTTCCATCCCGACGTCGGCGGGGTGGAGACGCACGTCCGGCGCCTGTGCGACGGGCTGGTCGCGGCCGGCGACGACGTCGAGGTGCTCACCCAGCACGCCACCCGATCGACCTCGATCGTGGACGGCGTGCTGGTCCGGCGCTTCCCGCTGACCGTGCCGGCCAGCAACTACCGGGTCTCGCTGCCGCTGTGGCGCTGGGTGCGCGACCACGCCGTCGAGTACGACGTCCTGCACACGCACAGCTATCACGCGCTGGTGTCACTGGGCGCCGCGCTGGTCCGGCACCCGACCCCGCTGGTCTTCACGCCGCATTACCACGGTACCGGGCACACCCGGCTGCGTGCGGCGCTGCACCCGGTCTACCGCCCGGTCGGGCGGCGGATCATCGGCCGGGCCGGCCGGATTGTCTGCGTCACCGGCGCCGAACGTGATCTGCTGCTGCGCGACTTCCCGGAAGCGCACGGCCGGGTCACGGTGATCCCGAACGGGACCGATCCGCGCCCGGTCGTCCCCGGCCGGCGGCCCGGGGTGCGCGGCATCCTCTGCGTCGGCCGGCTCGAGCACTACAAGCGGGTCGACCGGGTGATCCGGGCGATGGCGCCGCTCGGCCCGGCGTACCGGCTGGACGTGGTCGGCGACGGGCCGGCCGCCTCCTCGCTCAAGCAGCTCGCCGGGCGCCTCGGGGTGGCCGGCCGGGTCGTCTTCCACGGGCGGCTCGACGACGCCGCGTTCGCCGGTTGCCTGGCCCGGGCGTCGGCCGCGGTCTCGGCCTCGGCGCACGAGGCGTTCGGGATGACCGTGGCCGACGCGCTCGCCGCCGGCATCCCGACGGTCGCCTCACCGATCCCGGCGCATGAGGAGCTGGCCGCGATGGCCGGCACCGCGGCGTGGGTGCGGCTGACCGACCCGGAGGACGCGACGGTGCTGGCCGGGGCGCTGCGCGACGCCGCCGCGGCCGGCCGTTCGTCCACCCCGGCGCCGCTTCCCACCTGGGACGACGTGGTCACGGCGACTCGGGAGGTGTACTCGGCGATGACCGGGATGCCGACGATCCCCGCGGAAGCGGGAGGCTTGTGAGCGCGGTCACCGCCCGGCCCACGCCGGGACTCATCGGATCACGGCACGATCCCCGGGTACGCGTGGCCGAAGCCGCCTGGTGCGCGGTCACGCTGACCGTCGCCGGGGCGGCCGGGGCGGCGGCGATCGTGATCGCGTACCGGCGGGCCGAGTTCGGTCACAGCGGTCAGTTCGGCTGGTTCTGGGCCGGGATACTGCTGTTCACGCTGCCGGCCGGGTACTGGGTGCTGCGCCGCGGCACCTCGGCGCGCCTGCGGCTGGCCGTCCTGATCGGCTACGGCGCCTTCACCTACCTGCCGAAGCTGCTGCGGCACCCGAGCGGCCCGCTCTACCACGACGAGTACGCGCACTGGGGTCAGAGCCACGAGATCCTCGTCGACGGCCGGCTGTTCGAGATGAACCCGATCGTCCGGGTCATCGGCGACTACCCCGGCCTGCACGCCTGCGTCGCGTCGCTGGCCGCGCTCACCGGGCTGAGCATCTGGCAGTCCGCGCTGTTCGTGCTGACCACCGCGCACGTGCTGCTCACACTCGGCGTCGCGGTGCTGGCCGGGCAACTGCGGCCGGACCCGCGGATCGCCGCGGCGGCCGCCGTCGGGTACAGCCTGAACAGCTCGTTCCTCTTCTTCGACACCCAGTTCGGCTACGAGTCGCTGTCCCTGCCGATCATGGTCTGGGCCTTGGTCGCGGCCCTGCGCACACTGCGCGCGACGACCGTACCGGCGCGGCTCGGCTGGTCCGCCTGCACGCTGCTGCTGGCCGCCGCGACCACCGCCACCCACCACCTCACCGCGCTCTGGCTGACCGGCATCGTCGGCCTGCTCGCGCTGGTCTGCACGATCCACTCGATCGCCGCGCGGGAACTGATCACCCCGGCCCGGGCCGCCTGGGCGCTGACCTCCGGCACGGCCCTGATCGTGGCCGGCTGGCTCGGCATCGTCGCCCCGCGCACCGGGGACTACCTCGACCCGTACCTGGGCCGGGCGTTGACCCAGTTCAGCGGGCTGGCCGGCGGCGAGGAGGGCGGCCGCGAGCTGTTCAGCAAGTCGGTGCTGCCCTGGTGGGAGCAGACCGCGGCGTACATCGCCCCGGCCGTCGCGCTGCTGGCCATGGTCGCCGCGATCGTCGTCTGGTGGCGGCATCGCTACACCGACGAGCCGGTGACCCACGCCGGGACGACGGCGATGCTGCTGGTCGGCGCGCTCTACTTCCCGGCGACGCTGCTGATCCTCACCCCGGCCGGGGCCGAGGGCGCGCGCCGCTCGTGGGCGTTCAGCTACCTGGGTCTGGCCATCGCCGCCGCGCCGGTGGCGGTGGCGTTGCTGGACCGGGTCCGGCGGCTGCAACCGAGGTTCTCGGTGGCCGGGCGGACCGCGGCCGGCGCCGGGCTGGCCGGTACCTGCGCGTTGCTGCTGGTCGGCAACAACGCGGCCGGCATGAACCCGTCCTACCGGTTCCCCGGCCCGCCGGTCTACGGCTCCGACACTCGCGCGGCCACGCCGGAGGTGCTGGCCGCCGCGCACTGGCTGCTCGACACCCAGGGACACGGGATCCGTCTCGTGGCCGACCGCTACTCGGGGCTGATCCTGGGTTCCTACGGTGAGCAGCAGCCGACGACAGGATCCGAGAGCTTTCCCGCGTACGACCTCTACCGCGCCCGCCCCGGGCAGCCGATCTCCCCGGCCCTGCTGGCCCAGCTGCGCGACTGGCACTTCGAGTTCCTCGTCGTGGACCGCCGGATGGCCGAACAGGTGCCGGACATCAACATCTACTTCGAGACGAACGAACCGCTGCGACACGACGGGGTGCCCGCGTTCGACCGGGCGCAACTGACCAAGTTCGACACGATGCCGTGGCTGATCAAGGTCTACGACGGCCCGCACCTGGCGATCTACCGGTTCGACTTCGGTCGCCTGGGCACCGGAGTCCACGAGGGAACCCGATGATGACGACGATCTTCCGGCCGCTCGTGACCGCGTACGCGAGCCTTGCCGTTCTGCTCCCCGCGGCCGGCCTGCCCTGGCCGGTGCGGCTGGCTGCCTGCCTGCTCGCCCTGCTCGCCGTCGGCGAGCTCTGGGTCCGCGCGGTCACCGGCCGTCCCGCCGAGTCCGGCATCCCGGCCGTCGGGGCGGGCCTGACCGTGCTCACCGGCCTGCTCACACTCCCGGCGGTGGCGCTGCTGCTGCACCCGCTCGGCGCGAGCGTCGGGCCGATCCCGCTGATCGCCGGGAGCGGGCTGCTGGCCACCGTGCTCGCGGTGGCCGGGCTGCTCCGGCTCTACTTCAGCCGCCGCGCCCGGTTCGGCGAGCCCGACGACGAACCGGGCGTCCCGGTGCAGCGCGTCGCCGGGCAGACGGCCGATCCCACCGGTTCCCGGCGCCGGGCCGGTGCCCGCACCGCCGCGGCGATCCTGCTGCCGATCGGGCTCTCCGCGCTGGTCGGGGTGACCGCCATCCGCACGGTCGAGGTCAGTTCGCACCCGGCTCTGCCCGGTTACCTGACGGTGGCCCTGAACGGCTGGGCGGCCGGCATCACGCACCCGGTCGCCGTCCCGGCCCGCGGCCTGGCCGTGCCGGTCCGGATCACCAACTCGGGGCTGCCGGCCCGGACCGACTGGCTGCGCCTGCGGGTCGGCGACGTGGTGGTGGCGACCCGGCGGGTGACGACGATGACCGGAAAGGTCTACGCGCTCAGCGTCCGGGTCCCGGCGCTGCCACCGGACGGATGCCTGCGACCGATCGGGATCAGCGTGGGCGGCGCCGGCACGGTCTTCTGGGCCAGGTCCGACAAGAACCCGGGGCGGGCCGCGTGCTGATCACCGCCTCGCGCCGGGTCATGAACGACTCGCTGGCCCGCAACAGTCTGCTGATCATGGCGACCACGGTCGTCACCGGCGGCCTCGGCTACGTCTACTGGATGCTCGCCGCCCGCGCGATCCCGCAGCCGCTCGTCGGCAACGCCACCGCGCTGATCTCGGCCGCCACCGCGCTCAGCATGATCGCGAACCTGGGCGCCGGGCACATGTTCATCCAGCGGCTGCCCGGCAGCGCCCCCGACCTCTGGGGCCGCATCGTCGGTGGTGGCCTGCTGGCCGGCTGCTCGGCCACCGCCGCCGCGGCCGCCGCGGGGACGGTGCTGGTCCCGATGGCGGCCGAGAACTTCGGCTTCCTGCAGCGCCCGGCCGGTGCGGCCGCGCTGGTCTGCGCGGCGACAGCGATCACGGCCACGACACTGCTCGACAACGTGTACGTGGCCCACCGGGCCGGGCACGGCATGTTCGTCCGCAATCTGGCCCTGGCCCTGGGGAAGATCGGCGCTCTCGCCGCGATGCTCAGCCTGGGGGCGCACGCGGCCGGCGCCGTGGTCCTCTCCTGGACCGTGCCGACGCTGCTGGTCAGCGTCGTGACGGTGCTGGCCGGGCTGGGCCGGCTGCGGCCCGGCGCGCGGCTGCGGCTGACCGGGCTGAGCACCGAGCTGCCGCACCTGCGAGCCGCTCTGACCGGCCACCACCTGATCAACCTGACCCAGGCCGGCCCGGCCGCGCTGCTGCCGGTGCTGGTCACCGCGCGGCTCGGACCGGGCGCCAACGCGCACTTCTACCTGGCCTGGATGACCGCGTCGATGCTGTTCATGGTCTCGCCGGCGGTCGCCTCGGCGCTCTACGCCGAGCGCACCAACGCGGCCCGGGTCGGTCTGCGCCGCGCCGCGATCGTCGTGCTGTCCATGGTCGGCGCTCCGGCCGCGCTGCTGCTGACCGAAGGTGATCAGATCTTGGCCCTGTTCAGCGCGGCCTACGCCGCCGAGGGCGGGCTGCTCCTGAAAATTCTGGTGCTGGCCGCGATCCCGGACGCGATCACCAACCTGGCCGTCGCGCACTGGCGTTCGCACGGCCAGTTCCGTCTCTGCCGCCGGCTCAACGTGGCCCGCGCCGTCACCTGCCTCGCCCTGTCCTGGTTGCTGCTGCCGGGCGCCGGGGTGACCGGCGCGGGCGTGGCGTGGCTGGCCGGGCAGGCGGTCTCGGCGGTCCTCGTCGTCGCGGTCGCCCTGAGTCTCCGGAAGGCCTCGCGCCCGTGAAGATCCTGCACCTGTCCAACCTCTACACCCCGGTCATCGGTGGCCTGGAACGCAGCATCGCGACCAGCAGCGCGGAACTGGTCCGCCGCGGCCACGACGTCACGGTGCTCACCCTGGCGATCCCGGAAACCCAAGATCAAGAGACGATTGACGGCGTACGTGTTCAGCGCGTCCGCAGCGTCGCGAACACGCTGGTGCCGGGGCTGAACGAGGACCCGCGCAAGCCGTTCCACCCGACGACACCCGACCCGCTGACCACCGCCGCCATCGCGCGGTTGCTGCGAGCCGAGCACTTCGACGTGGTGCACAGCCACGACTGGCTGATGTACAGCTACCTTCCGCTGCGACGGACCCGGTTCGGCCGCCCGCACGTGCACACCGCCCACGACTTCGGGCTCGCCTGTGTCCGCAAGACGTTCGCCCGCAACGGCCGCCCGTGCTCCGGCCCGAGCCTGATCCGCTGCGTGAGCTGCGCCTCCGTCCAGTACGGCGGCCCTCGCTCACTGGCCCTGACCGCCGGCCTGCACGCGCACCGGCACCGCGGCATCGACGCGCTCACCGCGATCTCCACCTCGGTGGCGCGGGCCTTGGACCAGGCGAAACTGCCCGGTGAACTGCCCGTCCAGGTGGTCTCCAGCCTGGTGCCGGACGGGCTGGACGCGCTGGCCCGGGACACCCCCCGGCCGGACTGGCTGCCGGACGGCGACTACCTGCTCTTCGTCGGCGCGCTCGGGCCGCACAAGGGGATCGGGGTGCTCTTCGACGCGTACCGGAAGCTGGTCGCCGGCTGGACCGCCGCGCGGCCCGCCCCGGTGCTGGTCTGCCTCGGCACCCGCCGCGACGACACCCCCGAGCCCCCACCCGGCACGATCATCCGCCACGACGTCCCGCACGCGCAGGTCATGGCGGCCTGGCACGGCGCGGCGGCCGGCGCGGTCCCGTCGCTGAACGAGGGGATGGGCCAGGTCGCGGTCGAGGCCATGCTGGGCGGCGCGCCGCTGGTCGCCTCGGCCGCGGGTGGGCTCACCGACGTCGTCGAGGACGAGGTGAGCGGCCTGCTGGTGCCGCCCGGCGACGTGGACGCCCTGCACGCCGCGCTGCTGCGGGTGCTCACCGACACCGCACTCGCCGACCGGCTGCGCACCGCCGGCCGGCGCCGCGGGCTGAACTTCACCGCGGCCCGCGTCGTCCCCCGGATCGAGGAGGTCTACCGTGCCTGCATCGCGTCGTCCTAGGGTGGTGATCGCCGGCTCGGGCTGGCACTTCCTCTCCGGGATCAGCTACTACACCTGCCGGCTCAGCAACGCGCTGCACGAGCGCTTCGACGTCAGCACGATTCTGATGCGGCGACTGCTGCCGGCCCGGCTCTACCCCGGCCGCGAGCGCGTCGGGCAGCAGCTCAGCGACCTGCGGTACGACGCCGGCGTCCCGGTCTTCGACGGCGTCGACTGGTGGGGTGTGCCGAGCCTGGCCCGGGCGGTCGCGTTCCTGCGCGCCCAGCAGCCGGACGTACTGGTGCTGCAGTGGTGGACCGGGGCGGTGCTGCACTCGTACCTGGTGCTGGCCCTCGCGGCGCGGCGCCTCGGGATCCGGGTGGTGATCGAGTTCCACGAGGTGCAGGACACCGGGGAACTGCGCCACCGGTGGGCCGCCCGGTACGTGCGGGGCGCCATCCGGCCGCTGCTCAACCGCACCTCCGGGGTGGTGGTGCACTCGGCGTTCGACCGGGACGCCCTCGCCTCCGCGTACGACCTGGGCGGGGTGCCGGCCGAGATCGCGCTGCACGGCCCGTTCGACCACCACGTCGTCCCGGCCGCGCCGGCATCGCCCGGCGACGGGGTGCGGCGGCTGTTGTACTTCGGGACGATCCGGCCGTACAAGGGTCTCGAAGACCTGATCGAGGCCTTCGAGACGCTCGGACCGGAACACCACCTGACCGTGGTGGGGGAGACCTGGGAGGGCTGGACGCTGCCCGGGCGCCTCATCGAGGAGTCACCGGCCCGCGACCGGATCACCTTCGTCAACCGGTACGTGCCCGACGCCGAGGTCAACGAGTACTTCGCGGCCGCCGACGCGGTGGTGCTGCCCTACCGGCGCAGCTCGGCGAGCGGCCCCCTGCACATCGCGATGAGCCACGGTCTGCCCGTCGTGGTGACCTCCGTCGGCGGACTGGTCGAGGCGGCCGGGCCGTACGCGGGAACGGTTTTCGTCCCTCCCGCGGACCCGGCCGCGCTCGCCGCCGGGATCACCGGTGCCGCCGGCCTGATCGGCCGGCGGCACGCGGACCCGTCGTCCTGGGATCGCACGACGGACGCCTACGCCCGCCTGTTCGAACGGATCGGCATCGGTCAGGACATCGCCACGTCGTCGAACCATACGATGCCCTTGTTCTCGCCCGACTTGAGGTGAAGCTGGACGCTGGCCGCCCCGGCCGGGGCGGTCGTGTCCACCGTCAGCTTCGTCCAGCCGGTGGTGCCGGTCGGCAGCGCCTTCGACTGCATCTGACCCAGCCACTTGTCGTTCGCGTCGAACCAGCTCAGCGCGATCGCGGTGGTGCCGGTCACGTTCTGACCCCTGGCCCACACCTCGGCGTGCCACTTCTGACCGGCCTGCACCGGCGGGACCGGGGCGGTCCGGACCGACGGCAGACCGGCGTCGCTGCGGCTGGTGTCGGTGAACCGCACCGAGCCGGTCCCGGTGTGCGCCATGCCGGTGACCCGGTCGGCGGCACCCAGCTCGGCCAGGTACGGACGCCACGGCGAGTTCGCCGCGCTCGCCTCGAAGCCCAGGTCCAGCACACTGTTGGTGAGAGCCTGACCGGCCCAGTACGCCCGTACCACGTCGGCCGCGGCCTTGGCCGAACCGTCCGCCCGGTACAGGCCGAACTTGTACTGCGCCGGGATCCTCGAGACCGCCGAGTTGCTCGGGATCGCGCCGCTGGCGAAGTCGGAGAGCGTCCACGGCGCGACCGAGCCGACCCCGGCGACCCGCGCCGCCGCGAACACCCGGGCCAGGTACGCGGCCTGATCGCCCTCGCTGCCGGAGGCGGTGCTCACCCCGGTCTCCCCGATCACGATCGGGAACGAGCCGGCCGCCGCCTGCGCCTTGCGGATCTCGGCGAGCGCCCGCTCCGAATTGCCGTAGAAGTGGAAGTCCAGGTAATCGAGCGGCGTCGCGTCGAGCACGGTGCGGATCCGCGCCAGCCCGTCCGGCCCGGTCGTCCCGGAGACCGACGCCGTCAACGGCATCGCCGGAACCGCCGACCGCAGCGCCGGGATGATCTTCTTGATCCAGGTCACGGCCCGGGAGTCGGTCGGGTCGAACTCGTTCTGCACCTCGACCGAGAGGACACGGGGATCATTCGCGTACGGCGTGAGCACCGCCTTCGCCCACGCCGCGCTGCCCGCCGTGTCGGTGTAGCCGGCCCACCAGTCGAACAGCGTCAGCTTCACGGTCAGGCCCTCGCCGTCCGCGATGCTGACGAACTTGCTCAGCTTGGCCGCGTAGTCGGCCTTCGGCGCCGGATAGCCGAACGCGGTCGGGAAGACGATCACCCGCACGTTGTCGGCGCCCAGCGCCTTCGCCTTGGTCAGATCGGCCTCGATCTTGAGGGGATCGAAGTTCGTCCACATCGCCGACCAGCCGGCGTTCGACGGGTAGTAGTTGATGGTCTTGGCGGCCTTCACCGCGGCCAGCCGGCCGTCGAGCGTCGCCGCGACCGCCTTCGTCGTGGTGGTGGCCGGCTTGGCGGTGGACTTCTCGACCGCCGGCTTCTTGACCGGTGCGGCCGTGACCGCCGGCTTCTTGACCGGTGCGGGCTTGGTCGCGGCCGAGACCGCCCCGGCCGGCGCGAGAACCGAAAAAAGGAGTGAAGAGGCAACGATGGCGGCACGTCGACCGACAGAAGACATTGGGAAGCCCCTCACGGCGTCAGCTTTCTGGTGACCCCTCCCATCGGCGCGACGACACGGTGACCTCAGGCAACCGTCGATGCAATGCGGTTGCCTCTCGGTGCGAAACGGGAGCGGGTGATCGATCTCCCGCTCCCCGGCCGATGGTCAGCCGTCGCTGTGCGCAACCTGTGCCTGCGGGTAATGCCGCGGCGTGTAGACGATGGTCTCGCCGTTGCCCCTGGTCACGGCCCTGGTCTGGGACGAGCCGACGATCAGCAGGCAACGCATGTCGACCGTCGCCGGATCCAGCTCGCCCAGCGTGGTGACCCGCACCGACTCCGCCGGACCGCCGACATCCCGCCCGACGATCACCGGGGTGGTCGCCGCCCGGTGCTCCAGCAGCACCTGCCGCGCCCGGACCAGCTGCTCCTTCCGGGTCTGCGAGGCCGGGTTGTAGATCGCCACGACCAGATCCGCGGCGGCGGCGCCGGCCAGGCGGGTCTCGATGATCGACCACGGCTTCAACCGGTCGGAGAGCGACATGATGCAGAAGTCGTGACCCAGCGGCGCGCCCGCCCGGCTCGCCACCGCCTGGGCCGCGGTCAGGCCCGGGACGATCCGGACCGGGACGTCCTTCCACTGCGGATCCTCGGCGACCTCCAGCACCGCGGCGGCCATCGCGAACACGCCCGGGTCACCGGAGGAGACCACCACCACCCGGTGCCCGCGCTTCGCGAGGTCCAGCGCGAACGCGGCCCGCTCGGCCTCGACCTTGTTGTCCGAGGCGTGCCGCACCTGGCGCGGGTCGACCGGCACCCGGTCCACGTAGGTCTTGTAGCCGACCAGATCATCGGCCTCGGTCAGCGCCTCCCGCGCCTCCGGGGTCAGCCAGCCGGCCGCACCCGGCCCCAGCCCGACCACGGTCACCGCGCCGATCCGTTCCCCGGCAGCTTCGCCGGTGTGGTCCTGCGCTGTCACCCCGGCTTGCCCCGCTTCGCCGGTGCGGTCCTGCGCTGTCACCCCGGCTTGCCCCGCTTCGCCGGTGCGGTCCTGCACTGTCACCCCGGCTTGCCCCGCTTCGCCGGTGCGGTCCTGCGCTGTCACCCGGGCTGCGCGCCTCGCTCCGGTCGCCTCGCCGGCGCGTTGCTCTGCGGCCGGCTCGGGAGTGTGCCCGTTCCCGGCCGGCTCCTCGACGAAAGCGGTCGCGGCCGGGCTCGGCAGCAGGGCCAGCGAGAAATACGGCACCGTCTCCGGGTCGATCTCGGACAACCGGCCGACCCGCTCGGCCACCATCGTGGCCCGCTCCACGTAGAACGCGTCGCCCAGCCGCCCCGACGCCTCCAACGCGTCCCGCACCCCGCCGAACGTCCGGCCCAGCTTCATCACCGCGGCCGAATCGGTGCCCGCCAGCCGGCGTGCCAACTCGTCCGGCGGCAGCGTGCCGGGCAGCACGGTGAGCACCTCGTCGCGCTCCATCAGCGGGCGGCCCAGCACCGCGGAGGCCGCGCTCACACTGGTCACACCCGGGACCACGGTCGTCTCGTAACGGTGCGCGAGCCGCTTGTGCATGTGCATGTAGGACCCGTAGAAGAACGGGTCACCCTCGGCCAGCACCACCACGTCACGTCCCGCGTCCAGGTGCGCGGCGAGCCGGGCCGCGGCCTGCTCGTAGAACTCGTCGATCGCGCCCTGGTAGCCGCCCGGGTGATCGGTGGTCCCGGTGGTCACCGGGTAGATCAGGGCCTCCTCGATCTGCCCCTCCCGCAGGTAGCCGGCGGCGATCGCCCGGGCGTTGCTGCGCCCGTGCCGCGCCGCGTGGTACGCCACCACGTCGGCGCCCTCGATCAGCCGCGCTGCCTTCACCGTGACCAGCTCCGGGTCGCCGGGCCCGAGCCCGACCCCGTAGAGCCGGCCGGCCACCACGTCGTTCGTCATCGTCCTAGATCCGCTTTCCGGGTTTCATTCGGTTTCCGAGGCCAGCGCGTTCACCGCGGCCGCGGTCATCGCGCTGCCGCCGCGCCGGCCGCGCACGATCAGATACTCCAGGCCGGACTCGGCGAGCGCCTCCTTGGACTCCGCCGCCCCGATGAAGCCGACCGGGATGCCGAGCACCGCGGCCGGCCGCGGTGCGCCCGCCTCGATCATCTCCAGCAGCCGGAACAGCGCGGTCGGCGCGTTCCCGATCGCCACGACCGCCCCACCCAGCCGGTCACCCCACAGGTCCATCGCGGCGGCGCTGCGGGTGTTGCCGATCCGCGCGGCGATCCCCGGCGCGCTCGGGTCCCGCAACGTGCAGATCACCTCGTTGTTCGCGGGCAGCCGCTTCCGGGTCACGCCGGACGCCACCATCTCCGCGTCGCAGAGAATCGGCGCGCCGTCGAGCAACGCCTTGCGCGCCGCGGTCACCACCCCTGGGCTGAACCGGACGTCTTGCACGAGGTCGACCATGCCGCAGGCGTGGATCATCCGCACCACCACGCGGGCCACGTCCTCCGGCAGCTCACTCAGGTCCGCCTCGGCCCGGATCGTGGCGAACGACCGCCGGTAGATCTCCGCGCCGTCGTGCTCGTACTCATACGCCATTCGGACCCCTCCTCGCCCCGGCCACCAGCTCCGCCAGCCCAACCGCACTCGCGCCGGCCGCACTCGCGCCGGCCGCACTCGCGCCGGCCGCACTCGCGCCGGCCGCACTCTCGTCGTCCGTGGCCGCGTCGTCCCGGCCCGCGTCGGCCCCGCCCGCACTCGCGTCGGCCCCGCCCGCGCCCACGGCGTCCTCCGGGTCGGCTCCGCAGCCGCTGAGCAGCGTGCCGTCCGCCGAGCGCCTGGTCACCGCATATCCGCCGGTGGTCGCCTCGGCTCGCACGTGCGGCCCGGCCGGGCTCCCGCAGGCCCGCTCGCACCCCACCCAGTGCACCGGCAGACCCGGCGCGAACCGGGTCGCCGCGGCCGCGTCCGCCCGCACGTCCGCCAGCGATCGCGCGCAGCCCGGCCGGCCCGCGCACGCGCTCACGCCGCTCCACCGCGAGGAGGCCGTCACCACCAGCCCGGCCGCGTCCATCCGCCCGATCCAGGCCCGGGCCGCGGTCTCGGCGAGATCGGGCACCACGATCCCACGCCACGGCGTGACGACCAGACGCTCCGCGTCCTCAAGAGCCTTCACCTGTACGCCCTCGAGCCGCCCCAGCGGCACCGACGCCCCCGCCGCGAACTGATCGCTTCCGGTCACGCCGTCGCCCAGAGCGTCGGGTGGGCGCATCGACACGACGCCGACGAGGTCGCCCGGCTCGACGACGTCGAGCACGGCCGTCGCCGGAACGCTCACCGGCACGACGCCGAGCGCCGCCGCGACCCGCCGCGAGACCCGTTCCGGTCCGTCGGGCAGCTCCCGCAGCCGCCAGGCGGACCCGCCGCCCGCCTGCACCCGCGCCGCCCGCTCGGCCAGGAACGCGTGCCCCGTCGCGACCAGCGACTCCACCACCCGCCCGGCGTCCACCCGCAGGCCGGTGTCGTGGCCGCCGAACCGCAGCGCGAACCGGCCCCCACCGGGCACGGCGGCGACATCCGCGGCGAGCGGCACGTGACCGATCGCGAACAGGAACTTGCCCGGCAGCGCGGCCAGCCCGGGGTCGGCGATGATCGCGGCGTCCAGCTCGGTCACCAGCCGGCGCAGGGGAGCGGCGGCCAGCGGCGGGGCGGCAATGTTCCGTACCGAATCGTGGGTTGACGACGGCAGCAGCCCGGCGGCGCGCAAGCGGGCCGCCAAGGTCTCCGTCTGCTCGGCTCTCAATGCTCTGAGCTGCAGGTTGGCCCGGGAGGTCAGCTCCAGCCGGCCGTCGCCGAACTCCTCGGCGAGCTCGCGCAGCGACCGCAGCTGAGCGCCGCTCAGCAGGCCCCCGGGCAGCCGGACCCGCGCCAGCAGCCCGTCGGCCGCGGGGTGGAGCCGCAGCGCGCCGGGGCAGGCGTCGGTGTCCGACTGACGAAGGCGAGTCACGGCCCGGATACTACGGGCGGCCTCCGACATGAACGCATCCTCGGGTCGGCAGCATCACAACTTCGTCAGCGGCGTCACACACCTCGTCAGCGGTGTCACAGGCCCCGCCCGGGCATCGAGACCCGGTCACGTCCGGGCGTCCAGTAGCGTGTGGCGGAACAAGTGAATTCGAGCGGCGACGCCGCGGAGGAAGCCGGTGCGAGTCCGGCGCGGTCCCGCCACTGTCACCGGGCTCAGCCGATTCTGGCGAGGCCCGGGAGCCAGGAACTCCCGTCGCCATGCCGATGACTACCCGGGGCGCGGACCCCGAGGGGGAGCGCACGCGTGTTTCTGCTGCTGTCGACGTCCGACACGGACCTGCTCAGCGCCCGGGCCAGCGGCTCGGCCTGGCGGCTCGGCAACCCGGCCCGCACCGGGGTCGAGGATCTGCCGGCCCTGCTGGACGGGGTCGAGCTGGTCGTGGTCCGCATCCTCGGCGGCCGCCGGGCCTGGGAGGAGGGCCTCGACGAGCTGCTCGGCGGCAGCCTGCCGGTGATCGTGCTGGGCGGCGAGATGCAGCCCGACGCCGACCTGATGAAGCTCTCCTCGGTCCCGGCCGGCATCGCCGCCGACGCGCACGTCTACCTCGCGCAGGGCGGCGGGGAGAATCTGGCCGCGCTGCACGACTTCCTCTCCGACACCGTGCTGCTGACCGGCAACGGTTTCGCGCCGCCGGTCGAGAGCCCGCAGTGGGGCATCCTGCCGCGCGAGCCGGCGCGGGAAACCGCACGGCCGACCGTCGCGGTCCTCTACTACCGGGCCCACCACATGGCCGGGAACACCGCGTTCGTCGAGGCGCTCTGCCAGGCGATCGAGGCGAAGGGCGCCCACCCGCTGCCGATCTTCACGTCCTCGCTGCGCACCGCCGCGCCCGAGCTGCTGGCCGAGCTGCGCAAGGCGGACGCGCTGGTGGTGACGGTTCTCGCGGCCGGCGGCACCCGCCCGGCGACGGTCAGCGCCGGCGGCGACGACGAGGCGTGGGATGTCGGGGTGCTGGCCGATCTGGACGTGCCGATCCTGCAGGGGCTCTGCCTGACCAGCTCGCGCGCGGCCTGGCAGGCGAGCGACGACGGCCTGTCCCCGCTGGACGCGGCGACCCAGGTGGCGATCCCCGAGTTCGACGGCCGGATCATCACGGTCCCGTTCTCGTTCAAGGAGATCGACCCGGACGGCCTCTCGGTCTACGTGGCCGATCCCGAGCGCGCGTCCCGGGTGGCCGGCATCGCGGTCGCGCACGCGCGACTGCGCCACATCCCGCCGGCCGAGCGCAAGATCGCGCTGATGTTGTCGGCCTACCCGACCAAGCACTCGCGGATCGGCAACGCGGTCGGCCTGGACACCCCGGCGTCGACGGTCGCGCTGCTCGCGGCGCTGGCCGACAAGGGCTACAAGATCGGGGACTTCGGTTCCTACGACGGCGACGGCCTGATCCATACGCTGATCGCCGCCGGTGGGCAGGACCCGGACTGGCTGACCGAGGAGCAGCTGTCCGGCAACCCGGTGCGCATTCCGGAATCCCGCTACAAGGCCTGGTTCGACACGCTGCCCGACGACTTCCGGGAGAGCGTCGAGCAGCACTGGGGGCCGCCGCCCGGTGCGCTCTACGTGGACAACGGTGACATCGTGCTCGCCGCCCTCCGCGACGAGAACGTCGTGGTGATGGTCCAGCCCCCGCGCGGTTTCGGCGCCAACCCGGTCGCCATCTACCACGACCCTGACCTGCCGCCGAGCCACCACTACCTGGCCGCTTACCGCTGGGTGGCCGACGAGTTCGGCGCGCACGCGGTGGTGCACGTCGGCAAGCACGGCAACCTCGAGTGGCTGCCCGGCAAGAACGTGGGCATGTCCGCCTCCGACGGCACCGACGCGGCGCTCGGCGACCTGCCGCTGATCTACCCGTTCCTGGTCAACGACCCGGGCGAGGGCACACAGGCCAAGCGCCGGGCGCACGCCACGCTGGTCGACCACCTGATCCCGCCGATGGCCCGGGCCGAGTCCTACGGCGACATCGCCCGTCTGGAGCAGTTGCTCGACGAGCACGCCAACATCGCCACGCTCGACCCGGCGAAGCTGCCGGCGATCCGCGCGCAGATCTGGACGCTGATCCAGGCGGCGAAGATGGACCACGATTTGGGCCTGTCGAACCGGCCCGACGACGAGCAGTTCGACGACTTCATCATGCACATCGACGGATGGCTGTGTGAGGTCAAGGACGTGCAGATCCGTGACGGCCTGCACGTGCTCGGCGCCGCGCCGACCGGTGAGGCCCGGATCAACCTGGTCCTCGCGATGCTGCGGGCCCGGCAGATGTGGGCCGGCCAGGTCGCCGCACTGCCCGGTCTGCGCGAGGCCCTGGGCCTGGCCGAGGACGCGTCGACGGCCGAGACCGACGCGGTCGAGGAGCAGGCCCGGGCGCTGGTCACCGCCATGGAAGAGGCCGGCTGGCCGACGGAGATTCCCCACCTGACAGACAATTCCGACGTACGTCGGGTGCTGGCGTTCGCCGCGAGTGAGATCGTCCCCCGGCTCGCCCGGACCACGGACGAGCTGACCAACGTGCTGCACGCCCTCGACGGCGGCTACGTGCCGGCCGGCCCGAGCGGCTCCCCGCTGCGCGGCCTGATCAACGTGCTCCCCACGGGCCGCAACTTCTACTCCGTCGATCCGAAGGCGATCCCCAGTTCCCTGGCGTGGGAGACCGGCCAGGCGATGGCCGACTCGCTGCTCGCCCGCTACCGCAAGGACTACGGCGACTGGCCGAAATCGGTCGGCCTCTCCGCGTGGGGGACCAGTGCGATGCGCACCGCCGGGGACGACATCGCCGAGGTGCTGGCCCTCATCGGCGTACGGCCGGTCTGGGATCCCGCCTCTCGGCGGGTCACCGGTCTGGAAGTGATCGGGCATGAGGAACTGGGCCGCCCCCGGATCGACGTGACCGTGCGCATCTCCGGCTTCTTCCGCGACGCGTTCCCGCACGTCGTGGCGCTGCTCGACGACGCGTTCCGGATGATCGCCGAGCTCGACGAGCCGGAGAACCACGTCCGCGAGCACGCGCTGCGCGACCAGGGTGAGCACGGCGACTGGCGGCGGGCCACCATGCGGATCTTCGGGTCGCGACCGGGGGCGTACGGGGCGGGGATCCTGCCGCTGATCGACAGCCGGAACTGGCGCGACGACGCCGACCTGGCCGAGGTCTACGCGGTCTGGGGCGGCTTCGCCTACGGCCGGGGCCTGGACGGGGTGCCGGCGCGGGGCGACATGGAGAACGCGTACAAGCGGATCGACATCGCCGCCAAGAACATCGACACCCGCGAGCACGACATCGCCGACTCCGACGACTACTTCCAGTACCACGGCGGCATGATCGCCACGGTGCGTGCGCTGACCGGGAAGGCGCCCGCGGCGTACATCGGTGACTCGACCAACCCGGACGCGACGCGGACCCGCAGCCTGACCGAGGAGACCGCGCGGATCTTCCGGGCCCGGGTGGTGAACCCGCGCTGGATCGCCGCGATGCGCCGGCACGGCTACAAGGGCGCGTTCGAGCTGGCCGCGACCGTCGACTACCTCTTCGGTTACGACGCGACCGCCGGGGTCGTCACCGACTGGATGTACGAGCAGCTCGCCACGACGTACGCGCTCGACGCCGAGAACCAGGAGTTCATGCGACAGTCGAACCCGTGGGCGCTGCACGGCATCACCGAGCGCCTGCTGGAAGCGGCCGAGCGCAAACTCTGGGACTCCCCGTCGCCGGACACCCTCGCCGCGCTCCAGCAGCTCTACCTGGAGACCGAGGGCGACCTCGAGGACGGCCCCGCCTAGGTTCTGTCCCGGGCCCAGCCGCGGCTCGCGCTCCCCGGCTGGTCCTCACCGTGGTCATTCCGCACGAATGACCACGGTGAGGACCAGCCCGGGGTGGGTCACTCGGGGTCGCGGCGCAGCAGATAGGTGTCCATGATCCAGCCGTGGCGCTCGCGGGCCTCGGTGCGCGTGCGGACGATCTCGTCGGCGACCTCCGCCACCCGGCCCGAAGCGAGCAGCTCGTCCTCGGTGCCGACGTAGGCGCCCCAGTAGATGTCGGCCTCCGGGAACTCCGTGAACGCCTGCTGCGCGTCGAGCATCACCACCACGTCGTCGACGCCCTCCGGCCAGCCCTCGGCGAGACGCCGCCCGGTCGTGATCTGGAACGGCCGGCCGACCCGGTTCAGCCCGACCCGGTGCTTCGCGGCGAGCGCGGAGACACTGCTGATGCCGGGGATCACCTCGTACGCGAAAGTGGTCTTTCCTCTGTCGAGGATCTCCTCCAGGATCGCGATCGTGGAGTCGTAGAGCGCCGGATCGCCCCAGACCAGGAAGGAGCCGGTCTCGTCGTCCTTGAGGTGCTCGCTGATCAGGTCCTCGATCACCTGCGAGCGGCGGGTGCGCCAGTCGGCGATCGTCCCGGTGTAGTCCGCCGGGGTGCGGTCACGGTCGGGGTCGCGGCCCTCGACGATCCGCTTGTGCGGATGGGAGTACGCCCGGATGATCCGTTCCCGCAGGTCGATCAGGCTCTGCTTGGTCTCGCCCTTGTCCAGCAGGAAGAACACGTTCGTCCGGCCGATCGCCTTGGCTGCCTGCAGGGTCAGATGGTCCGGGTCGCCAGCACCGATCCCGATCACGTAGATCTTCCGCACGCCCTGAGTCTGCCGCACCGCCTCCGGCCCCGATGGAGCGCCCCGATGGAGCGGCTCGCCCTCCCCCGTGGAAGGACGAACCGCTCGCAACGGGTGATCAGGGAACCTGCGGCCGTTTGACGTAGGTCCACTCGGCGCCGTCGGTGGAGACCCAGGCGCTTGATTCGTTGTTATTGGTCGGGATGACGAAGCCGCCCGGAACGGCGTGACCGTGGGCGCCGAGCGACGGCCCGGCCCGGGTGAACGTCCGGCCCTGGTCGGTGCTGCGGAACGTGCCGTGCGGCCACAGCTCGGGCGAACGCCTCCTGCACGACGTCCTGTGCCTCGGCGAAGTCGCCGGTCATGCCGTAGAGCTGGGCGACGAGACGGCCGGCCGAGGCCGCGTACAGGTCGCGAAGGTCGAGGTCGGGATCCACTGACTCTCCTGCCGGATGGGGGTCACCCGTACGACTCCCGGCGAGCGCGTCAGGTTACACACGGGATTTTCAGTCCGGAAGGATCGGGACGGACGGGTTCATCTCGCGGCCCAGCATGTCGGCGCGGCGCAGGGCGAGCGCGCCGAACCGGTCGCGGACCCGGTCGACGGCCGCGTCGAGCCCGTCCTCCCGCGGCGGGGTGAACGGCAACTCCAGCTGGACCGCGCCGTCGCCGTCGAGGTTGCTGACCGCGACGCCGACCAGGGTCAGGCCGCGCTGGTCGATCAGCGGGCGGGCCTCGCGCAGCAGCTCGACGGCGGTGCGCAGGACCGCGCCGGTCTGCATGGTCGCCTTGAGCAGGCTGCGGGAACGGGTCACCCGCTCGAAGTCGTCGAACCGCAGCCGCACCGTGATCGTCCGGCCGGCCCGGTGTGCCCCGCGCATCCGGTGGGTGACCCGGTCGACGAGCGCCGCCAGCACCGCCTCCACCTCGTCGAACGTGCGTTGCCCGCGACCCAGCGCGCACTGTGCCCCGATCGACCCGCGCCGCGCGCCGGTCGTCACCCGGCGCGGGTCGTGATGGTGCGCGAGCGCGTGCAGATGTCGCCCGGTGTGCGCGCCGAGCATCGCGACGAGCGCGGCCTCACCGACCCGGGCGACGTGACCGACGGTATGGATCTGCCGCTCGCGCAGCCGGGCCGCGGTCTTCGGCCCGACGCCCCACAGTTTCTCCACCGGCAGGGGGTGCAGGAACTCCAGCTCGGCGCCGGGCGGCACGACCAGCAAACCGTCCGGCTTGCCGGCCCCGCTGGCGACCTTGGCCAGGAACTTGGTGCGCGCGACCCCGACCGTGATCGGCAGCCCGACCTCGGCGCGCACCTGGGCTCGCAGCCGGCGGGCGATCTGTTCGGCCGTCCCGCTGATCCGCCGCAGCCCGTCCACCTCCAGGAACGCCTCGTCGATGGAGATCGGCTCGACGATCGGCGTGGTGTCCCGGAACACCGCGAAGACGGCTTTGCTGGCGGCCGAGTAGGCGCTCATCCGCGGCGGCACCACGACGGCGTGCGGGCAGAGTGCCCGGGCCTGGGCGAGGCCCATCGGGGTGCGCACGCCGAAGGCCTTCGCCTCATAGGACGCGGCGAGCACCACACCACCGCCGACCAGGACAGGCCGGCCGCGCAGCGCGGGGTCGTCGCGCTGCTCGACCGACGCGTAGAACGAGTCCAGGTCGGCGTGCAGGATCACGCCGCCGAGCTTAGTACAAATGTTCGAAAAAAGGGGCTACTCGGCGCGACGGTCTGTGGATGACCACCGGGCAGCAGCTGTTCATCCAGCGAAGATACGTCCGCGCGGGGTATCGGTGATCACACTGCGCACTTCTCGGGAATCGCCCCGCGGGCCTCCCGGTTCTCAGACTTGAGTCACCCACGCTCAAGTAAGGAACGAGGAACCACCCATGTTGCTCAGCACCCCGACCGTGCGCGACCTCGAGCGTCTCACCGCCCGGGTCTTCGAGAGCTCCAACCGCACCGCGGGCGCCCGGCTCGACGCCTACCGGGACAACGACACGTTCTTCATCGACATCGACCTGCCCGGCGTCGACACGGCCTCGATCGACATCACCGTCGACGGCAAGGTCCTGACCGTCCGGGCCGAGCGCACCCGCACCGGGCGCGAAGGTGTCCGCTACGTCGTCGCCGAACGTCCGGTCGGCGTGTTCAGCCGCCAGGTCCAGCTCTCCGACAAGCTCGACACCGACCGGCTGGAGGCGCACTACGACCAGGGCGTGCTCACGCTCAGCATCCCCGTCCTGGAGGAGCGCAAGCCCCGCAAGATCGAGATCGCGCCCGCCGCGGTCTAGCCGGTGGTCTCCGGGCCGCCGTGGTCCAGCCGGTGGTCTCCGGGCCGCCGTGGTCCATCCGGTGGGCTCCGGGTCGCGCCGCGGCTCAGACCTAGTGATCGAACTGGATCCAGTTCACGTTCATGAACTCGCTGTCGTCCGGGGCCGTGAACGTGACATAGACCGTGTGCGTACCGGTCACCGGCGTCAACGCCGCCACATCGGTACGCCAGGTCTGCCACCCACCGGTGTTGCTCACCGACAGCTCACCGACCGGATCGGCATCCAGGGTGTCCAGCCGGATCTGCACCCGGCCGGACACCCCGGCAGCCGACGCGACCCGGAACTTCGCCTTCGTCGCCGGCACGTCACCGAAGACGAAATTGTCGAACCGCAGATGGTCACCGCGGTTGATCCAGCCGACGTTCTGCCCGCCGCCCTCATCGCCGGTGTCCTGCGCCTGGATGCCGGCCAACTCGTTCGCCGACTCGGCCTGCAACACCTGATACTTCACCGGGGTCGGGGCAGGCGTGGTCGGCGTCGGCTCGGCCGGCACCGACGACGGCACCGAAGACGGCACAGCCCGCTGCTCGGCGGCCGCCGCGGGAGACTGCGAGGGCGTGTCCTGCCAGCGGCCCAGACCGTAGCCGACCAGCAGCAGGGCGAGACCGCCCGCACCGATCAAGGCCCGGTTACGGTTCGTCCAGCTGCGAGTGCGATAGACGGTCGGAGTTGGCTGATCCACCCGGCAAGGGTAATCAGCCCGGACCGGCCGGAGCCAGGGCCTCGATCATCTCGGTACCCAACCGGGCTGCGACCTGCGGATCCGCATCCTGGCCGCCGATCCGAGGATCCCAGTTCGGCTCGTAGAACAACTCGGTCGCGCCCGCGTCCGCGTACCGCCGGGCATCGGCACGGGCCCGCGCCCAGTCACCGGACTCGACCACGGCGCGGACCACGATCCGTACGTCATCGGGACTCCTCCCCGCCTCGGCCGCCGCCGCCCGGACCACCCGCGCGCCGCGCTCGACGTCGGCCGGACTCGCACGGCTGCTGCTCACCCAACCGGCGGCCAACCGGCCCGCCCGCCGCAACGCCACCTCCGCCGACCCGCCCAACAGGATCGGCGGGCCACCCGCCTGCGCCGGACGCGGCCGCATCCGGCTCGGCGGGACGCGATAGAACGTGCCGTCGAACTCGGCCACCTCGTCGGTGAACAGCGTGCGCAGCACGGCCAGGAACTCCTCCGTGCGACGGCCCCGCGGATGCGGATCGGAGCCGGTCGCCACGAACTCCGGCTCCGACCAGCCAGTGCCCAGACCCAGATCGAAACGGCCGCCGGTCAGCAGATCCAGCGTGCCCGCCTGCTTCGCCAGCAGAGCCGGTGACACATACGGCAGGTTGATCACCGAGACGCCCAGGCGGATCCGCGAGGTGGCCGCCCCGGCCCAGGTCAGGGCGACGATCGGGTCGAGCACACTCTGATAGCTCGGCGCCAGATCCTGATCGGCGCCGACCAGCAGGCGCTGGAACGCCCACAACCCGTGATAGCCGAGCTGCTCGGCGCGCTGCGCGATCGACGTGAGCGTTTCCGGGCGAGCCCACGCGCCCGACACCGGGCAACCGAAACTGATCAGCATGAGGTGCAGGGTAGGCGCTGCCCGGTGGACATGAGCGAGCGTCACCGTCGACGACGGACCCGGCCGTCGCCGTGCTCCGGCAGAGGGTGGCGACTGGTCGGGGCGTGACGGCACCGCTGTGCTTCCGTGGCGACTGGTCGGGGCGTGAACACACCGCTGTGCTTCCGTGACGGGTAGGTTCGGACCGTGACGACACTCGCCGATGCCTGGGAACTGAGCCGCAACGACACCGGCCTGGCCATCGTGTCCACCGCGCGGGCCGACCGAACCGTCCAGTCCAGCCTGGTCAACACCGGTCTGGTCGACGACCCGGAAGGCGCGGGCCAGGTGCTGGCGTTCGTGACCTACGGCCCGGTGAAACTGCGCAACCTGCGGGAACGCCCCGACCTCGCCGTGGCGTTCCGCAGCGGATGGCGCTACGCGACCGTCGAAGGGCGGGCGCAACTGGCCGGGCCGGACGACCCGCAACCGTGGCTCGACCCGGAGCGCCTCCGCCTGCTGCTCCGCGAGATCTTCGCCGCGGCCGGCGGTACGCACGACGACTGGGACGCCTACGACCACACCATGGTCGCCGAGCGCCGAACCGCCGTCCTGATCCGCCCAACCCGCATCTACCCATAACCCCACCCGGGCGGCGCCCACAGTCACCCGCCAATTCCCCAGCTCCACCCGCCGGAGATCCCGTCGCGTCCGCCCGGCCCGATGTGCAGCCGCCCGGCATGGATCCGAACCCGCGTGCGGGCTGCTGCCTTGCGCGCGCGGGCGCTGCTGCCTTGCGCGCGCTGCTGTGGCCGGGCGCGCGCCGCTGCCGGGCGAGGGTTTCCATAGCCCGGGCGTATGACGTGGCCCGGCTACGATGCCGCGCATGCGGTTACGGGGAATCGACATTCGCGCCCGGCTGTTCGCCCTCGCCGCTGCGGTCGGGTGCGTGTTGCTCGCGTTCGGAATCCGCCTCCTTACCGGCACACCGCTGGCCAGCACCGGTCTGGTCGAACAGGCAAGTGGGACCGCCCTTTATGCCACAGCCGTCTTCTGCGGCGTGATCTTCTTATGGCCGCGGCTGCCCGTCGGCCGGGTAGCGCTGATCGCCGCCGGTTATTGCTGGGCCGTCGAGTTCCTGCAGCTCACCTCCATCCCGGCGGACCTCTCGGCCCGCAGTGTCCTGGCCCGACTGGTGCTCGGAGTGAGCTTCGACCCCGCCGACCTGTTCTGGTACCTCGTCGGTGTCGCAGTGCCCACCGCGATCCTGGTGTGGCGCCGCACCCACTCGGCCGGTGCCGTCCCGGCTCACCGGGCTGATGCTGTCCAGGCTCACCGGACTGATGCTGTCCCGGCTCACCGGGCTGCTGCTGTCCCGGCTCACCCGGCTGATGCTGTTTCGCCGCCCGCTGCACCCGAGAGCGCCTGAGCCGGAACCCGCGGTTGACGGCGGGTTTCCGCGCCCGGTTCGAGATCCACACACGCTAATATCGTTGGAACGTGCTTCAAGATACCATCGAATTTCCATTGCTCCGCCAGAGATGATATCGTCGATTCATGGTTGACGTGGAGACCGGGGACGAGCGCGGGGCGATCCGCGCGATGCTCATCGAGGCTGCCAGCCGTCTGCTCCGTGATCAGGGGGCCAAGGCTGTTACTACGCGTGCGGTGGCGCAGGCGGCGGGCGTGCAGCCGCCAATGATCTACCGGCACTTCCACGACAAGGATGGCCTGCTCGACGCGCTGGCCGAGCACGTGATGGTGGAATATGTCCACGGCAAGTCCGGGGCGCCGGTCGGCGATCCGCTGGCCGAGCTCCGCGACGCGTGGGCTAGCCATGTCGAGTTCGGCCTGGCCAATCCAGATCTGTACCTGTTGATCAACACCCCGGGGCGGAAGTCGGCGGCCACCGATGCGGGGCAGGAAGTGCTGCGACGCCGGGTCCACCGCCTGGCCGAGGCGGGATTGCTGCGCGTCGACGAGAGCCGAGCGGTCGACATGATCCACGCCGCGGGCACGGGCGCGATCGTGGCACTGCTGGGGAAATCGGCTGCTGAGCGGGACCTCTCGCTGGCCGCGGTCATGTTCGACGCGGTGACCGCGGCGATCCTTCACGAGCGGCCGGTCACGCCGGCGTCCGATGTGCTCTCGCTTTCCGTCACGTTCGCCACGGTGATCGACAAGCTCGGCGCGCTGAGTGGTGCGGAGCGCGCGCTGATGACGGAGTGGCTCACCCGGGCCATCGGCGAGATGCAGGCTTCGGCGCCGCTGCGAGAGCGGAAGGAGGTGGAGTGACGGGCCATCGCCGGGCCTGGACGTGACCGAAGAGGATCAGGCCCAGGCGGTCCTGCGGCATCGTGACCTCGGCGAGCGGTTCGCGGGGAGACCCTAGGATTCTGGCGTGACATCGATGGCAGAGGCTGCCGAGTGGGGCCGGGGTCCGGTCGTGCGGCGAATGTCGGTGCTGCTCGGCGTGTGGGCGGTCGGGTCGATCGTGCTCTTCCTGCTGGGCATGCGGGACCTGTTCACCTTCGGGGACGCGGCTCCGGCGCATGCGGCGCGCGGTGGTGCGTTCCTGCTGGCTTGCGCGTTTCTGCTGATCGCGGCACCGGTGGCGGCGACGGTGATCGGGGCGCGCGGCGGGCAGAACGTCTACGCGGGGGTGTGCGCGGTGCTCGCGCTCGGGGGTCTGGTTCTCGGCGGCCTGCTCGCGGTGCGCGGGCTGCAGGAGACCGGGGCGATCACAAAACCGGCGGTGGTGGTGCCTACGCCGCGGACTTCACACTGCGTCGAGTTCAGCGGCGGCGACACCCGCTGTCCCGGTGGATGATGGACGGCATGGCCGAGGACCAGGACCGTCACAAGGCGCCGCGGAACCCGAGCGCGGGAAAGCGGGACGCCGCCGAGAAAGCTGCGCGCGATGTCGGCGCGGAGCAGGCCGAAGACATGCATGACGAGAAGGCGTCGCCGGCAGCTGGCGGGCGGAAGGCGTCGCCGGCAGGGAAGGCGTCGTCGGCGGGAAAGGCGTCGCCGGTAGCGGGCGAGCGGAGGGCGTCGCCGGACAGCGCCGGGTCGAAGGCGGCACGGAAAGTGGGTGCTGGGCAGGAAGAGCGGGACGGGGTGGCGCTGACCAATCTGGATCAGGAGCTGTTTCCCGGGGCGGGGGCCACCAAGCGGAACCTCGTCGACTACCTCGACGCCATGTCGGGGCGGCTCGTTCCGGTGCTTCAGGGGCGGCCGCTGTCGGTGATCCGGGTGCTGCGCGGGCAGGACCAGTTCATGCAGAAGAACCTGCCGAAGTACACGCCGGACTGGGTGCCGCGAACCTCGGTCTGGGCGGAGGCCTCACATCGTGAGGTGGTCTACGCGCTCGGGAACGACCGGCGGACGCTGCTGTGGTTCGGGAATCAGCGGGCCGTGGAGTATCACCCGGGGCTGGCGCTCGCCGAGGCGCCGCACCGGCAGACGCACCTGATCATGGATCTGGACCCGCCGGAGGGTGGCGGGTTCGCGCTCGCGGTCCGAGCGGCCCGGCTGGTGCGGGAGGCGCTTGCCGGCGCCGGGATGAGCGGGGCGGTCAAGACCAGCGGCTCCAAGGGGGTGCACGTCTTCGTGCCGCTGGCCGGCGGCCCGGCGCCCGAGGAGGTCGCCGCTGCTCAGCGAGCCGTTGCCGCGCGCGCCGAGCGGATCGATCCGGAGTTGGCGACCACCGCGTTCATTCGGGAGGACCGGCACGGGAAGGTCTTCCTCGACGCGACCCGCGCGGGTGGGGCGACCGTGGCGGCGGCCTACAGTCCGCGGATCCGGCCCGGGGTGCCGGTGTCGTTCCCGGTGGACTGGGACGATCTCGACGACGTGTCCCCGGCCGACTTCACCGTTCACACCGTGCCCGGGCTCGTGAAGGACGGCGACCCGTGGGCGGAGGCGATGCCCGCGGCGCAGGAACTGGATGCCGGGTTGATCGCCGAGGGGCACACCATTCCGGTGGCCCGGGTGCAGGCTATGCACGAGGGTAAGCGGCGGGCGAAGGCACGCCGGGCCGCGGAAAGCTGAACCGGCGGGGCTCAGGAGGCGAGGGCGCTCCAGAACGGGACGGTCGGCCGGACCCGCCGGTTCGCCGGCTCGCCGAGGCCGAACTCCCGGTTCAGCCAGTCCGACAGGTCAGCGCCGTAGCACAGCACATCCGTCTGGTAGATCGACAGCACCGGATGTCCCGGGATGGCGGCCGGCAGGTACCGGTGGGCGTAGAGCGGGATCATCCGCGGCGCGATCATCAGCCCGGCGCGGGCGGTCGACACCCGGTCGCCGAACGGGGCGCCCCACCCCTCGTACCAGAAATCGTTTTCGGCCACGTCGAAGAGAACGCCTTCGACCGGGGCGGTCAGTGCGGCCCGCAGCGCCGTCCGGTCGCGACCGCGCCAGTCGGGCCAGCCGATGCCGGTGGGCAGCCCTGCGGCGAGGAACTCGCGATGGTCAGGGGCGAATGTGAAGCCGAACTCGGCCTCGATGTCGGTGAGTTCGG
Organism: Actinoplanes sp. NPDC020271; assembly: GCF_044388125.1. Taxonomy (NCBI): domain Bacteria; kingdom Bacillati; phylum Actinomycetota; class Actinomycetes; order Micromonosporales; family Micromonosporaceae; genus Actinoplanes; species Actinoplanes sp. NPDC020271. Next base: position 107,839 of record NZ_JBIRWQ010000010.1, on the reverse strand, counting down.
AATCGGTCAGGCCGGGCGCGATCGGGAAGCGGCCGGAGGCGGCGAGCAGTTCCGCGGCGGTCACTCGATTACCTTAACCAGCGGGACCGTATACATCGAACGGTGCAGCTCGTACGCGGGAGGAGTCCATGCGGGTGACAGCGTACGTACGACGCGCCGGGCACCCTCCGGCTCCTAGCGTCTTGAGCATGAACTTCATCTATCTCGGGGCCGCCGCGACGCTCGTCGGAGTTCCGGCCGGGCTCGCCATGACCGACGCCAACTCACAGAATGTGATGACCGTCTCACTGGCCTTCTTTCTCGCCGGTCTGGTCCTCGCCGCCCGCCGCTGGCCGCGCACCGTGCTCATCATCTCCGTGCTGACCGTGGCCGCATGGCGGTCGGCCGCGCTCGTCGGCGCCGGCTGGGTGTGGCCGGCCACCGCCGCCGCCGTCCTCACCGTCCTCGCCGGTCACGTCCGCACCGCCGTGCTGACCAGTGCTGTCGTGTTGACCTACGGGCTCAGCTGGGACTATGCGACGACGCAGCACTCGACCGACTGGGTCTTCGCGCACCTCGGCGGCGAGACGCTGTGGGTGAGCGCGGCGCTCGCGGTGGCGATCGCCTGGCGGAACAACCAGGGCTGGCAGGAGCTCCAGCTGGGTCGCCGGCGGGCCGAGGAGCGCGTCGAGATCGCCCGTGACCTGCACGACGTCGTGTCCCACACGCTGGCCGTGGTCGGCGTGCACCTGAATGTGGCGCTGGACGCGTTCGACGACGACCCGGACGAGGCCCGCGCCTCGCTGCGGCTCGCCCAGCAGGTCCGCGGGCGGGCCATGAACGACCTGAAGTCCCTGGTCGGTGTGCTGCGTGAGGGCGAGCTGCCGAGCCTGGCCGGTCTGGAGCGGCTCTGCGACCAGGTCCGGGCCGCGGGGCTGCCGGTGACGTTGAACGAGTTCGGGGATGCGGTGGAGGTCCCGGCCCCGGTCGCGACCGCGGTCTTCCGGGTGGTGCAGGAGGCGCTGACCAACACGGTCCGGCATGCCGGGGCGACGCGGGCGACGGTCACTGTCCGGTACGCGCCGGACGGTGTGCTGGTCGACGTCCGGGACGACGGGCGCGGGGCCGATCAGGTCACTGACGGTCACGGGATCGCCGGGATGCGGGAGCGGGTGGCGGCGCTGGGCGGGGCGCTCACGGCGGGCCCGGGTGGGCAGGGTTTCGTCGTGTGCGCCAGCATTCCGCTCACCAACCCGTGAAGAACGATAAATCGGACAAGGCGCGAGGCCGCCGCCCCCCGAGTGCGAGAGGAGCTGACATGCCGATCACCGTCCTGCTGGCCGACGACCAGCAACTGGTCCGCGCCGGCTTCCGTAGCCTGCTCCGCCGCGCCCGCGACATCGAGGTCACCGGCGAGGCCGCCACCGGCGACGAGGCCGTCCGCACCGCCCGCACCCTGCGTCCGGACGTGATCCTGATGGACATCCGGATGCCCGGCACGGACGGCATCACCGCGACCCGGGCGATCCTGGACGAGAACCCGGCCACCCGGGTCGTCATCCTGACGACGTTCGAGACCGACGAGTACGTCTTCGCCGCTCTCGCCGCCGGTGCCAGCGGTTTCCTGACCAAGGAGGTCGACCCGGACGGCCTGCGCACCGCTGTCCGGGTGGTGGCGGCCGGCGACGCCCTGCTCTCGCCGAGCGTGACCCGGCGGGTGGTCGGCCAGTTCACCGGGCGTCCGGTTCGCTCCCCGGGCAACGATCGGCTCGCCGTCCTCACCGAGCGTGAACGGGAGGTGGTGAAACTGGTCGCCGGCGGCCTCTCCAACGACGAGATCGCCGCCCGGCTGGTGATCAGCCCGCTGACCGCGAAGACGCACATCACCCGTGCGATCACCAAGCTGAGCGTCCGCGACCGCGTCCAGCTGGTGATCCTCGCCTACGAGGACGGCCTCGTGTGAGGCCCGCGCGCAGAACAGCCAAGCTGCCGGGGGACGGAGTCGTGTAACCGCTTTGCACCCGCGCACTTCCTAAATCCACTACCCCGCCACCCGATGCTCGCTGGTGATCACAACCGAGGGCGGAGGCGTCGAGATGAGCATCGACAACGCGGAGGGACCGGTGGACATTCGTCCCTGGCTCCGGGTCTGCATCGCCGTCGCTTCGGTCCTCACCGTTCTCGCCGTGCTGATCGGCGGCGAAGTAGGCGGTCCTGACCTGGCCAACGACATCTCCACCTGGGCGTTGACCGTCCTCCCGATCGCGGCGGCCGGTGCCTGTCTGTGGCGCAGCCGGCGTTACTCGGGCCGGCACCGCTGGGGCTGGGCGGTTCTCGGCGCGGGTGTGCTGAGCTGGGGCGCCGGTCAGGCGTACACCTTGGCGCAGTACTACCCGCACGGCGGTGACCTGCCGGTCCCGTCCCCGGCCGACGCCGGGTACCTGGGCATGCTGCTGCTGATCCCGATCGGTCTGCTGATCCTGCCGAGCGCGTCGCAGCCGCTGGCCAACCGTGCGCGCAGCGTTCTCGACGGGCTGCTGCTCGCGACCGCGCTGGTGATCGTCAGCTGGGTGCTGGTGGTCGACCCGCGGATCGACACCAGTCACCAGAACGTGGGCTTCTACATCAAGCTGCTCTACCCGCTCGGCGACATCGTGATCGCCACCATGATCGGCTACATGCTGCCGCAGCGGCGGGCGCGGTTCCGCTGCTCGGCCGACCTGCTCCTCTTCGGGCTCGGGGTGGCGGGCTTCGCGATCTCGGACATCGGGTACTCGTACCTGGGAATGATCGACGACTACCGGCCGGGTTCGGTCGTGGACCTGGGCTGGATCATCGGTTTCGGTCTGGTCATCGTCGGCGCCGCCCGCCCGAAGGACGCCGAGCCGCTGCGGAACGAGTTCAGCTCCCGGGCGCGCATGGGCGGCGTGATGGCCCCGTACGTCGCGGTCGGCGCCGCCCTCGTCGTCAGCGCGATGTTCCACCTGGTGACCGGGCACAGCACGCCGTTCGTGGCGTGGAGCCGGTCGCTGCTGATCGCGCTGCTGATCGGGCGGCAGGTGCTCACGCTGCTGGAGAACCGGGACCTGACCCGTGGCCTGGAGTCCCGCGTCGAGGCCCGGACCGCCGAGCTGCACGCCCGGGAGCAGCAGTTCCACGCGCTGATCCGGCACAGTTCGGACGTCGTCACGGTGATCGACGCGAACGGCTCGGTGATCTTCCAGAGCGAGTCGATGCAGCGTGTCTTCGGCTACCCGGCCGAGGCGTTCCTGGGCCGGCACTACACCGAGCTGCTCGCCCCCGAGGTCGCGGGCCGGCTGGCGCAGGCGATGCGGCAGGTGGCGGTGCGGCCGTTCGCCTCGGCCACGCTCGAGGTCGTGCACACGCACCAGGACGGCCGGCTGCGCCCGTCCGAGATGATCATCACGAACCTGGTCGACGACCCGCACGTGGGCGGCTTCGTGCTGAACACCCGGGACATCAGCGAGCGCAAGGAGCTGCAGGAGCAGCTGATCCACGAGGCGTACCACGACTCGCTGACCCAGCTCGCCAACCGCGCGCTGTTCCGTGACAAGACCGCCGCCGCGCTGGCGCGGACCACCGGCCTGACCGTGCTGCACCTCGACCTGGACGGTTTCAAGCGGGTCAACGACAGCCTCGGTCACCTCGCCGGCGACCAGCTGCTGGTCGAGATCGCGGACCGGATCAAGGGCTGCGTGCGCTCCGAGGACGTGGTCGCCCGCTTCGGCGCCGACGAGTTCGCGGTGCTGATCGAGACCGCCTCGGCCGAGGAGGGCGAGTTCGTGGCCCGCCGCATCCTGGACGACCTGGAGCTGCCGGTCGAGGTCGGCGCGCGCAACATCCACGTGCGGGCGAGCATCGGCCTGGCCCAGGCGTCGCTGCTGGCCGAGGAGGACGAGGACCGCGCCGAGCAGCTGCTGCGCAACGCGGACCTGGCCATGCACCACGCCAAGGCGGCCGGTGGCAGCGCCTTCACCAGCTACCGCGCGCAGATGCGCGACGGCCTGATCGAGCGCCTGGAACTGGAGAACGACCTGCGGGCCGCGCTGGAGAACCAGGAACTGCGCCTGCACTACCAGCCCACCGTCGACCTGGACACCAGCGCGGTGGTCGGCTTCGAGGCGCTGGTCCGCTGGCCGCACCCGACCCGCGGCATGATCAACCCGCTCGATTTCATCCCGATCGCCGAGGCCACCGGCCTGATCGTGCCGCTCGGCCTCTGGGTCCTGCGCGAGGCCTGCCGTCAGGCGGTGGAGTGGAGCGAGGCGGCCGGCGGTCGTCCGCTGAAGATGTCGGTCAACGTCTCGGTCCGCCAGTTCGACCAGCCCGACTTCGCCGAGACGGTGGCGGCGGTGCTGGCCGAGACCGGCATGCCGGCCGACCGGCTCTGCCTGGAGATGACCGAGTCGGTGCTGATGACCGACACCGAGGCGAACCTGGAGCAGCTCGTCCGCCTCAAGGCGCTCGGTCTCACGCTCGCCATCGACGACTTCGGCACCGGTTACTCGTCGCTCGCCTACCTGCGCCGTTTCCCGGTCGACACGCTGAAGATCGACCGTTCGTTCGTCGAGCGCCTCGGCATGCTCGCCGGCGACACCGCCCTCACCGACACGATCGTGCGCCTCGGCAAGAGCCTGGGCATGTCCACGGTCGCCGAGGGCATCGAGGAGTTCGGCCAGCTCGCCGCCCTGCGGGAGATGGGCTGCGGCTTCGCCCAGGGCTACTACTTCTCCCGCCCGGTCCCGGCCGCCGAAGCCGGCCGCCTGTTCCTGGAGGGCGCCGAGCCGGTCGAGACCTCCGCCTGACCGTCGGACAACGCCCGGTGTTCAGGAGCGGATGAACCGGGTGGCGGCCTGGGCCAGCGCACCCTGCAACGTCTTCGGGTCGGGCGCGGTCGAGTACGCCCGCAGCGCCGCGTTGACCGCGCTCTGCCAGGCCTGCGAGCAGCCCGACCCGTGCGCGCACGACGGCACCTGCACGGCCGACTTCCAGTCGGTCATCGCGGACTGCTGGTACGGCGAGAAGCCGGTCGCGGGCACGTCGGTGCGGGCCGGGATCGACCCCTTGGCCTGGTTGAACACCTGCTGCCCGGCCGCCGAACCGACCGTTTTCAGCCAGCACTCGGTCCCACCGAGGTTGGCGGCTCCGGTCGACAGGGTGAACGAGTCGGCGAGCCACTGGAAGGTGTTGCCGTTGCCCGGGAACGTGAACCACCCGTACCCGGGGAAGCCCTTGGCCGTGAGGTCCGCGGCGGCCCAGTCGCCCATCAGCTGGTAGCCGGCCTTGCCGTCGATCAGGAGCCGTTCCGCCTGCGGCCAGTCGAGGGCGTCGCGGTCCAGGTTGCCGTAGCCGAGCAGGGTCACGAAGTCGCCGATCGCCTCGGCGACCGGCGCACTGGTCCAGTCGGTCGCGCCGGTGAAGAGGCCGGCGAACCGGTCCGCGCCCAGGTCGGTGATGAGCACCGCCTCCAGCAGCATCAGCTGCGTCCAGTCGCGGCCGAGCGCGAGCGGCGCCTCCACCCCGGCGGCCTTGAGCCGGGCCAGGTCCTCGATGAAGGCGTGCAGGTCCTCGGGCGGCGCGGTGATCCCGGCCGCGGCCAGCACCGCCGGGTTGGTCCAGACGACGTTGGCGCGGTGGATGTTGGCCGGCACCGAGTAGATCTTGCCGCGCACGGTGAGGTCGTCGATCAGCCCGGCCGGCAGCACGTCGCGCAGTCCCCAGTCGGCGTAGTACCCCGTGAGGTCCGCGACCTGACCGGCGTCGATGTAGTCGAGCAGCTCGGCGCCGGCGTGCGCCTGGAACGTGTCCGGCGGGTCGTGGCGGATCATCCGCTCGGTCAGCGCCTGTTTCGCGTTGACCCCGGCGCCGCCGGCCACCGCGCCGTTCTCGAAGCGCTGACCGCGACAGTCCGTCCCGAACTGGGTGATCAGCGCGTCCAGCCCGGCTTTCTCGCCGCCCTCGGCCCACCAGGTGAAGACCTCGACGGTGGCCGGTGGCGGCGTGTCGTCGTGGTCGGCGCCGCAGCCGGAGGCGGCCAGCAGCGCCACTGCGGCGAGAACGGCCACCATACGCATGCCGCCCAGAGTATTACCGAACGGTGGAAAGCGCCTTACCCGAAGGGAGATCCCGGCGCCCGCGGAACGGCCCGAGGACGATGATCAGACCGGCGAGCGCATAGGTCACGGTCATCACGACCATCGAGACCCGACTGCCGTACGCCGTGGCCAGCACCCCACCCAGCACCGCCCCCACGGGGATCGTGCCGTAGTTGACGAACTGCATCGCGGTCAGCACCCGCCCGAGCAACTCGGACGGCACGTACGCCTGCCGGAACCCGCCCGTGATCACGTTCCCGGCGACGATGAACGCCGCGACCAGGGCGCTCCCGGCCGCGAACACGATCAGTCCCGCGCCCGGCCCGGTGAACGGCAGCAGCAGCGACGCACACCCGGCCGCCGCCTTGACCGTCACCAGCACCCGGGCCGCTCCGAGACGACGTACCAGAAAAGGCACCGCGCTCGCAGCGGCGACCCCGCCCAGACCCGAGGCGGAGAGCAGCAGCCCGACCGTGCCGGTGCTGACGCCCACCTCGCGCACCAGGAACACCACGGTGATCGCGCCGTATCCGTTGAGCGCGAGGTTGCTGACCGCGCCGTGCACCATGATCGAGCGCAGGTAGCGGTCCCGTGCGAGCCAGCCCATGCCGGCCCGGATCTCGCGGGCGATGCCCTGCCGCGGCACGCGGGCGACCGTCCGCTCGGGGCGCCGGATCGCCAGCAGCCCGGCGAACGACACCGCGAAACTGGCCGCGTCGATGATCAGGCCGGTGACCGCGCCGGCCGCCGCGGCCAGGGCGCCGCCCAGCGCCGGGCCGGCGATCCGCGCGGCCGAGTCACTGCCGTTGGCCAGCGCGTTCGCCTGGATCAGCCGGTCCGCGTCGAACATCGCCGGCAGGTAGCCGGTGTACGCGATCTCGGAGAAGACCTCCGCGACGCCGGTCAGCAGCGCGACGACCAGCAGGTGGATGACGGTGAGGTGCCCGAGCCAGGCGGTCAGCGGGATGCTCGCGACCAGCAGCGCGCCGGCCGCGTCGCAGGCCAGCAGCACCGGCCGTTTCGGGACCCGGTCGACCCAGGCGCCGGCCGGCAGCCCGATCAGCAGCCAGGGCAGCCAGGCGGCGGCGGTGAGCAGGCTGACCGTGAGCGCGTCGGCGTCCAGTTCCTGTACGGCGATCAGCGGGGTGACCACGGTGGCGACCGCGCTGCCCAGCCGGCTGACGGTCAGGCCGCCCCAGAGTTTGGCGAAGTCGTGATCCCGCAGCAGGGACATCAGGGCCTCGCCGGGAATCCGCGGCCCAGCACGAACACCGGCTCGCGATCGTCGCGCTCGGGCCGCCCCCGGTACTTCGCGAGCAGCGCGTTGATCTCCGCGCCGAGCTCGGCCAGTTCGGCCGGGGAGAGTCGCATCCACGCGTCGGTGGCGAACGCGCTGGTGCCCCACGGCTCGCTGCGTGCGGCGGGACTGCCCACCCAGGAGTGGATCAGGTCGAGCTGCCGTTGCAGGCCGATCGCGTCGGCGGCGTCGGCGGCTTCGGGGGTGAAGTCGGCCGGGTTCCACGAGATGCGCGGGTCGGCCATCCGCCACCAGTGTTCCTTGCGGTTGCGGGCCAGGTCGGGCGCCTCCTCGATGAGCCCGGCCTCGGCGAGCACGCGCAGGTGATGGCTCACGTTGGCGACCGCCTGCCCGGTGGCGCGGGCCAGCGCGCTGGGCATCGACGGGCCGTCGACCCGCAGCGCGTCGAGCAGGCGGCGGCGCAGCGGATGGGCGACCGCCTTGAGCGCGGCCTCGTCCCTGATCTCGGTCATGCCCCCAGCATGGATGGTAAAGAGTTGTTGCGCAAGAACTCTTTACCAATGTCGGGAATTGTTGACGGAGTTGTCCACCGCGGGCTTATCCGGGGCATAGGCACATGACAGTGCCCGCACAAACATCGATGTTTCGCTGTTCAGCAACATCTCAGGCGTAACCGGAGGAAGGCGGCACACTGTGACGGAGCAGGAGCGGGACAACGCGGCCTACGTCCGCGAGGTCCACGACAAGGGCCTCGCATTCGACCTCGGCACGATGAACCGGCGGCGGATGCTGACCCTGATCGGCGGCGCCGGCGCGGCCGTCATGGTCACCGGCGCGCTGGTGGGCACATCCGGGCCGGCGGCGGCCGCCACGGTGGACGAGATCGAGTCGGAGACGGCCGGACCGTACCCGGCCGACGGCTCCAACGGCGTCGACGTGCGCACCGAGTCCGGCATCGTGCGCAGTGACATCCGGTCGTCGTTCGGCACCTCGACGACCGTGGCCGAGGGCGTCCCGCTGGAGTTCTCGATCACCGTGGTCGACCTGGACGGCGCGCCGATCAGCGGCGCGGCGGTCTACGCCTGGCACTGCGACCGGGACGGGAACTACTCGCTCTACTCCACCGGGATCACCGGCGAGAACTACCTGCGGGGCATCCAGGAGACCGACACGACCGGCACGGTCACCTTCACCAGCATCTTCCCGGCCTGTTACTCCGGTCGCTGGCCGCACATCCACTTCGAGGTCTACTCGTCACTGGCCAACGCGACCAGCGGGGACGGGCCGATCATCAAGACGTCGCAGATCGCGATCCCCGAGGAGATCGCCGACCTGGTGTACGCGACCGACGGCTACAGCAAGAGCGTCACCAACCTGAGCCAGATCAGCCTGGCCACGGACAACGTGTTCGGGGACGACTCGGCGGCCCGGGAACTGGCGACCGTCACCGGCAGTGTCACCGCCGGGTTCACCGCGTCGCTGACCGCGGCCGTCGATCCGAGCGGCACCGAGGAGAGCGGTGGCACCCCGCCGTCCGGAGCGCCGTCGGGTGCCCCGCCGTCGGGCGTGCCGTCCGCGTCCGCGACGGCAACCGCGAGCGCGACGACGACGGCCGCTTCCACGCCGCGCCAGCAGCAGCAGAAGAAGACCCGGCACTGGTGGAACCCGTTCAGCTGGTGACCCGGGCCGGGGTGCTCACGACGTACCGGATGATGGTCTTGACGATCGGGACGCGGGCCGGCCCCCAAGCGAACCCGCGCCCCGATCAACCCACTCAGACCTCGGTCGTCAGCTCGAAGACCTGGGTGGTGGGGTGGCCGGCGCGCTCGTGCACGCGCATCACGGCCTCCTTGCTCGGACCGGTGCTGAGGCAGAACACCTTGCCGGCCTCCGGGTCGAGCCAGGCGTGCTCGAAGTGCACGCCCTCCTCGCCCTCGATCTTGAGGTCGGCGTCGTGCGCCGCGTTCAGCTGCTCGGCGGTGACGCCGAAGAATCCGTCGTGGACGTCCATGAACTTCGCCATCGCATTTCCCCTCGCGGTACTGCCTGGTGCCTGACCAGTACAGCTTGCGGCCGGTGGCGCCGTCGGACATCGGTCATAACACCTAGGAAGCCGGAGTGCGGCTCCTAAAGTTCCGCTGTGACGCTCAGCAGTCCGGTCCTGATCGGACGCACCGACCTGCTCACCCTCGCCGACCGGCGGCTGACCGAAGCCGCCCAGGGGCGCGGCGAGTTGCTGCTGCTCGCCGGGGAGGCCGGCATCGGCAAGACCCGCCTGCTCCGGGAGATCGCCCGGCGAGCCACAGGCTTCACGGTGGTCGGCGCGGCCGCCGCCCCGGGCGACGCCGAAGTGGCCGCGGGCCTGCTCACCGACCTCGGCGCCGGGCTGCGGCGGGACCCGGTGACCGCGACGACCGGCGACCGGATCCTGGCCCGGCTGCGCGAGGGGGCGGACGGCGACCCGGACCGGCACCGGCGGCTGCTGGTCGCCGACCTGACCGAGATGATCGAGCGGGTCGCCGTGAGCCCGCGTCCGATCCTGATCACGTGTGAAGACCTGCACTGGGCCGACGACCTGACCTTGGACGTGCTCGCGCGCCTCGCGCTGCGAGCCCGCACGCTGCCGATCCTGCTGATCGGGACATACCGCAGCGACGAGCTGTACCCGCGGGTCCCGATGCGGATGTGGCGGACCCGCCTGCTCACCCAGCGTCACGCCGAGGAGATCCGGCTGCCGCGGCTCGGGCGCGACGACACCGCCGCGCTGGCCGCCGCGATCACCGGGGCGGTCCCGGCGCGGATCGCCGCGGTGTTCGACCGCAGCGACGGCATTCCGCTGCACGTCGAGGAGTTCCTGGCCGCGCCCGACGGGGTGCCGGACACCCTGGCCGACGCGGTGCTGCTGCGCGCCGAGCAACTCGGCCCGCAGGCCCGCGAACTGGCCGGGGCCGCCTCGGTTCTCGGGCGATCGTTCGACCTGGACCTGCTGGTGGCGATCACCGGACTCACACCGGCCCGCATCGACGCGGCGTTGCGGGAACTCGGCGAGCGGTTCTTCCTGCAGCCGCGCGGGGACGGGCTCGCCTACGACTTCCGGCACGCGCTGATCCGGGACGCGCTCTACACCGACCTCGATCCGCTGCGTCGCCGTGAGCTGCACGCGAAGGCGGCCGAGGCCGCCGCGGCGGCGGGCTTCGCGGCCGCGTTCATCAGCGACCAGTTCGAGCGGGCCCAAAGATCGAAAGAGGCTTTCCCGTACGCCGTGAGCGCGGCCACCGAAGCCGTCGCGCTCTCCGCGCACCAGGAGGCGGCCGACCTCTACCGGCGGGCGCTGCGCACCGCGGATCCCGGGTCCGACCGGGCGTCCCTGCTGGCCGCACTCGCCGCCGCACTCGCCGCGATCGACGACAACCTCGGGGCCGACCGGGCGTACTCGCAGGCCTACCACCTGCTGCTGGCGGCGGACCCGGACGCGGCGGCGGCCCTGCTGCCGGGGTGGGTCGCGGTGCGGCACCAGCTCGGGGACGGCCTCGACCAGCGGGTCGCCCAGCTGCGCGCCGGGATCCCCCTCGCCCGTGGGGTCACGCTCGCGCGGCTGCACGCGGCGCTGGCGGCGGCGTACATGCTGGACCGGCGGCTGACCGACGCGCTGACCCACGGCTTCGAGGCCCGGCGGCTCCACGGCGATACCCCCGACCTCGACCTGGACGCCACGGTCGGATCCGTGCTGCTCTTCCTCGGACGCCTGGACGAAGGCGGTGACCTGCTGGAGAACGTGATCGCGCGAGCCACGGCGGCGAACCTGGAACGGGAGGCCGCCCGGGCGTACCGGATGCTCGGCTCGTCGATGTCCGTCCTCGTCGAATACGAGCGGGCGCACCGCTGGCTGACCGACGGCATCGCCTACGCCGAACGGGTCGAACGGTTCAACGACCGGCACTACATGGCCGCGCACCTGGCCCACGTCCGATGGGCGACCGGCGACGTCGCCGGAGCGGCGGCCCAGGCGCGGACCGCACTCGCCGACGGGCGGGGCGGGATCACGACGCGGATCACGGCATTGCACGTACTGGGATATTCCGCTCTGGTCAGTGACCCGGAAGCGGCCAGAGCCGCCCTGACCGAGGCCGCTGAGCTCGGCGGGGCCATGCGTGAACTGCAGCGCGTTTCGCCGGCCTGGTGGGGGCTGGCCGAGCTGGCACTGCTCGCCGGGGACGCCGACGCGGCGATCACCCGGTGCGAACAGGGCTGGGCGGCGTCGGCCGAGGTCAAAGACGCTTCCTATCTTTTCCCGTACGTCGTGACAGGCGCCCGTGCCTACCTCACCGGTCGAGGACCGACCCCGGCGCGGGAATGGGTCACCCGCGTCTCCGAGTTGCTGCGCGAGCGGGCCATCCCCGGCACCCTGGGCGCCCTCGACCATGCCTGGGGGCTGATCCACCTCGCCGAAGGGCAGACCGGGAAAGCGCGCCCGCTGCTGGCCGCGGCAGCGTCCTTCTGGACCGCCCGGCGGCGCTTCTGGGAAGGCACCGCGGTCCGGCTCGACCAGGCCCGATGCGCCCACCGGTCGCGGCGGCCGGGCGAAGCGGCGGCGTTCGTGGCGGCGGCCCGGGACGCCTTCGGAGCGCTGCCCGCGGCCTGGCTCGCCGGGACACCCGCCGGCGCGGCCGTGTCCTCACCGCTCACCTCGCGGGAGATGGAGGTGGCCCGGCTCGTCGCCGCCGGGCGGACCGACCGGGAGATCGCGGGGGAGCTGGTCATCTCGCCGCGGACGGTCGCGGCGCACGTCGAACACATCCGTACGAAGCTGGGCGTGGGGCGGCGGACGCAGATCGCCGGGTGGCTCGCAACGGTTGAGCCTTCGAGCTAATTCCATCGGGGTAATTCAAACGGGCCATAGCTCACGGTCTATCCACCTCGGCACAATCTGCGGCATGAGCGCACCGGGTAACTCCGTCATCCTGCTCGCCCTGCTCAGCCTCTTCCTGGGCTGCGCCGGGTACGCGCTGGGCCGGCTGCACGAGCGGCGGATGAGCGGGGAGGAGCGGGAAGAGGCGTACCGCGACGGGTACGACCATGCCGCGCGCAGCGTGTTCAGCCTCGCCGCGCGGGTCGCCGGGCCACGGCGGCGCGGGGCCGTGCGGGCCTCGGCGATGGTCGGCGACACCGGGGAGGCCCCGCCTCGGACGGGTGAACCGGACCCGTCCGAGGAACCCCCGATCGTGGACGCCTCCGAGCCGGAGCCGCCGGCTGTTGCCCCGGTACCGCCGGCTGTCGGCCCTGCGCCGCCGGCTGTTGCCCCGGTACCGCCGGCTGTCGGCCCGGCGCTGCCGGCTGTCGGCCCGGTACCGCCGGTCGTCGCCCCGGCACCGCCGGCCGTGGGGTTCCCGGCGCCGCCGCCGCACGCGGTTCCCGGGATTCCGGTGCCGGCCGCGCAGGGCGGGGTGCACTACTCGTCGCTGCGGGACCCGCACTGGTCCGGGCAGACCGCACCGATCCCGCCGGCCCCGCCGGCCCCGCCGGCCCCGCCGGTGGCGCCCACCCAACCGGTTGTGCCGGTGCCGCGGGCGCGGCACGCGGCGGAACCCGAGCGGGTGGGGCGGCACACCGTCCCCGACGAATTGGTGCAGGCCGCGACCTACAAGCTGGCCGCGGATCGGGTGGCGCGGGCCAAGGTGCGGCCGCCCGAGGACCCGGCCGACCCTCCGGTGCCGCGCCCGCGGGGGCACTGAGGCCGGCTCAGGGCTGACGGCCCAGCAGCGGGAGGATCTCCCGGCAGCGGGGCGGCTCAGGGCTGACGGCCCAGCAGCAGGAGGATCTCCCGCAGTGGGCCGGTGCCGGGCGGGACCGGACGGGCCGGGGCGAAGGCCGCGCCCGGGATCAGCCGCGACTCGCCGCCGGGAACGGCGCGGGCGATCGGGAGGGCGGTGGCCACCACCTCGTCGGGCAGCTCGAACGGGAGCGACAGCGCCGCGGCGACGTCCCAGCCGTGCACCACGTAGTCGACCAGGTGGAACAAGAGCGCCAGCCGCGCCGGGAAGGTCCGCTCGGTGCTCAGCTCCGGCAGGTCCACCTCACGATCCAGGGCGCCCGGAGCGGCGAACGCCTCGACGACGACGGCGGCGGCTTCGGCGTACCTCTCCCGGAAGTCCTTCCCGGGTCTGGCCGGCTCCCAGACGGCCGGGTCACGGCCGTGGCCCCGGACGGCGGCGGCGAAGCCCCGGTGCTGGGCGGTCAGGTGCGCGAGCAGGTCCGCGAGGTCCCAGCCGGCGCACGGGGTCGGGCGGTTCAGGTCGGCGGCGGTGACTCGATCGACGAGCGCGACCGTGGCCCGGACCGCGGTCCGGTGGACATCCCCGGTAATCGTATGCATGTGCTTATCATCTGCTCCTGCATATGATTGGTCAAGGGGGCGCCATGGCAGGCTGCTCGGATGACCAGGGATGATCTCGGCGCGCTGGCGGCCCGGTTCGGACGGCGGCTGATCGCCATGGAGCAGCCGATTCTGGCCCGGCACGGGGTGTCGATGTGGGCCTACGTCGTGCTGAACGGGCTCGCCCGCGGCGAGGTGCGGACCCAGGCGGCGCTCGCCACGAGCATCGGCGCGGACAAGACCCGCCTCATCCCGATCCTCGACGACCTGCAGGACCGTGGGTTGATCTCCCGCGAGCCGGACCCCGGCGACCGGCGGGTGCGGCTGCTCGGGCTCACCGACCAGGGTCGCGAACTGCACCGGGCCGTGCAGGCGGAGATCAGGGACGCCGAGGCGGGACTGCTGGCCGGCGTGCCCGCGGGCGACCGGGAGGCGTTCCTGCGGACGTTGTCAGCGCTGGCCGGCGGCTGACAGCGCCTCCTGCAGGCCGCGGGCGGCCAAGCGGTCGGCGCGCTCGTTCTCCGGGTGCCCGGCGTGCCCCTTCACCCAGTGCCAGCGAACCTCGTGCCGGCGCACCGCCTCGTCGAGCCGCTGCCAGAGGTCCACGTTCTTGACCGGCTGACGGGCCGAGGTCTGCCAGCCGTTCGCCCGCCAGCGCGGGATCCACTTGGTGATCCCGTCCCGCACGTAGACGCTGTCGGTGTAGATGTCGACGGTCAGCGGCGCCCGGTTCAACGTCTCCAGCGCCCGGATCGGGGCCATCAGCTCCATCCGGTTGTTGGTCGTCGAGGTGGCCTCGCCGCCGCACAGATCCTTCTCGGAGCTGCCCCAGCGCAGGACCGCGCCCCAGCCGCCGGGCCCCGGATTCGGCGCACAGGCCCCGTCGGTGTAGATCTCGACGACGCGGCTCGGCTCACCCATGCCGCGAACCCTACCGAAACCGCCGGCCCGCGGACCGGGGGCAACCGGCCGAAAGTACGGGGAGGGGGTTCTCCGGTAGGGGGCGGTGGCGCTCCGGGCGGAGAAGACTCGGTGGCGGACGTCGAGGAGGTGAGCACGATGACGAGTGAGGGAAGCCATCCGCGGGGCTGCCCCGGGCGGGCCCCCGCACACCCCGCCGTATCGTGGCCGGAGGCGGATCGGATGGGCGGAGCTCATGGTGGGTGGCGACGTGGCCGCGGTTGAGGTACGAGACGTCGTGGTGCGTTACGGCGACACCACAGCCGTCAAAGGGGTGTCGCTGTGCGCCCCGCGCGGGCGGGTGCTCGCCCTGCTCGGGCACAACGGCGCCGGCAAGACCAGCCTGCTCCAGGTCTGTGAGGGGTTCCGCGAGCCGGATTCCGGCACGGCCCGCATCCTCGGCATGGACCCGGTCGCCGAGCACGACGCGCTGATGCCGCGCCTGGGCATCATGCTGCAGTCCGGTGGCGTCTACCCGTGGGCCGCCGCGGGGGAGATCCTGCGCCTGTTCGCCTCGTTCGCCGCGAACCCGCTCGACACCGACATGCTGCTCGACCGGCTCGGCCTGCGGAAGGTGGAGAAGACCCGGTTCCGGCGCCTCTCCGGTGGCGAGCAGCAGCGCCTGAGCCTCGCGGTCGCCCTGGTCGGCCGCCCCGAGCTGGTCTTCCTGGACGAGCCGACCGCCGGCATGGACACCGAGGCCCGGCACACCACCTGGCAGCTGATCGAGGAGCTGCGCGCCGACGGCGTCTCCGTGCTGCTCACCACACACCTGCTCGACGAGGCCGAGCGTCTGGCCGACGACGTGGTGATCATGCGGTCCGGCGAGGTGGCGGCGACCGGCACGCCGGCCGAGCTGACCGCGGCGGCCGGCATCGACCTGCTCGAGGTCCGCGCCGACCCGGGGCTGGACCTGGCCGCGCTCAAGGCCCGGCACGAGGTCACCGAGACCTCCCCGGGGGAATATGCGATCACCGGCGCCCTGGACACGCACGCCCTGGCCGACGTGCTGGCCTGGTTCGCCTCCGCGGATGCGCACGTCACCGCGGTGAGCAGCCGCCGCCGCACCCTCGAGGACGTCTACCTTTCCCTGACCCGCCAGCACAGCACTGCCGTAGGAGCCACCAAATGAGCGCCGGAACCTTCGCCCCGGCACCCGGGCGCGCGCCGATGCGCACCGTCATCGGCAAGCAGATCCGGATGGAGCTGCTGCTCACCGCGCGCCGCGGCGAGGCCGTGGTGCTGGCCATGGGCGTTCCGCTGCTGGTCCTGCTCGGCGCCGGCCTGACCCACGTGACGAACCTGCCGACCGACGACCGGCTGGGTTTCGTCGTCCCAGGCGTGCTCGCGCTGACCGTGATGTCGACCGCGTTCACCGGCCAGGCCATCACCACGGGTTACGAGCGGAGCTACGGCGTCCTCAAACGCCTCGGCGCCTCCCCGCTGACCCGGCCCGGGCTGCTGCTCGCCAAGACCACGGCGATCCTGGTCCAGATCGTGTTCCAGGTGCTGTTCCTGGGGCTGGTCGGCGTGCTCGTCGGGTGGCGTCCGCAGTTCGGTGACATCCTGCCCGCGGCCGGGGTGACCGTGCTCGCCGCGGCGGGCTACAGCGGGCTGGCCCTACTGCTGGCCAGCGTGCTGAAGCCGGAGACGACGACCGGCGCGGCCACCCTCATCTACGTGCTGATGCTCTCGGTCGGCGGGATCATGTTCGCCGCGCCGGATCTGGGCACGGCCGGCTGGTTCCTGCTGCCGCTGGCCGCGCACGCGCAGGCGCTGCGGGACACGCTGATGAACGGGACGAGCATTCCACTGTCGATCTGGCTGGCCCTCGGCACATGGGCGGTCGTCTGGCTGGGCATCGCCGCCCGCAAGTTCCGCTGGGAGTGACACCCGGCCGCTGAGTTACACGGCAGCCACTGAGTTACACGGCAGCCACTGAGTTACACGGCGGCCACCGAGCGACACGGCGGCCGAGCGACACGCAGCCGCTGAGTGACATGTGGGCGCTGACTGACATGTGGCCGCTGGGCGACGGTGTAACACGCGGCCGTGGCCGTGCGGTGTCCACCGATCGGTGGACAACCGGTGACGGTCGCGCGGTCGTCCCGCCCCGCCCGGCCCGGGCGGCACGATTCCCGGTATGGAAGCCATCGAGGTAACCGCACTTCGCAAGACATACAGGAACAAGGAAGCGGTAAGCGGGATCGACCTGACCGTCGCCCGCGGGGAGATCTTCGCGCTGCTCGGGCCGAACGGCGCGGGCAAGACCACGAGCGTCGAGATCCTGGAAGGACACCGGCGGCGTGACGGCGGGGACGTCCGGGTGCTCGGCGAGGACCCGGGTGCGGCCGGGCAGGCCTGGCGCTCCCGGATCGGGATCGTGCTGCAGGACGCCGACGACGCGGCCGACCTGACCGTGGCCGAGATGGTCCGGCACGTCGGCGGGTTCTACCCCGAGCCGCGGGCAGTGGACGAGGTCGTCGAGCTGGTCGGGCTGACCGCCAAACGGAACGCCAAGATCCGCACGCTCTCCGGCGGCCAGCGGCGCCGGGTCGACGTGGCGCTCGGCATCGTCGGGCGGCCCGAGCTGCTCTTCCTGGACGAGCCGACGACCGGGTTCGACCCGGAGGCGCGGCGCCAGTTCTGGGACCTGATCCGGGCCCTGGCCGGCGAGGGCACCACGATCCTGCTGACCACGCACTACCTGGACGAGGCCGAGGCGCTCGCCGACCGGCTCGCGGTGCTGGCCGACGGGCGGATCGTGGCCGAGGGCACCCCGGCGACGCTCGGCGGGCGGGCCGCGGCCGGCTCCAAGGTCTCCTGGCAGGAGAACGGGCACACCCGTACCGAGCAGCCGGCCGACCCGAGCGAACTGATCCGCAAACTCGCCACGGACGGCACCGACCTGCGGACCCTGACCGTCACCCGGCCCACCCTCGAAGACGTGTACCTGACCCTGATCGGAGCGCAGCGATGACCGCCACCACGACCATGAGTGTGAGCCGCGGCCGGATCGAGGTGCTGCAGTTCTTCCGGGACCGCACGGCGCTGGTCTTCACGTTCCTGTTCCCGGCGATGCTCCTGCTGCTGTTCGGGACGATCTTCGGGGACTCCTACGACCAGACCGGGGTCAGCGCGGCCCAGGTCTATGCGGCCAGCATGCTCGCCTACGGCGTTCTGACCACCGGTTTCGTGACGATGGGCTCGGGGCTGGCGATGGACCGTGAGGACGGCACGCTCAAACGCCTCCGCGGGACGCCGTTGCCTGTCACGTCGTACCTGATGGGGAAGTTGATCCTGGTCCTGACCTTGAGCATCGCCGAGGCGGCCCTGCTCATCGCGGTCGGCACGCTCGTCTTCGACAACCCGTTGCCGGACGCGAGCCACTGGCTCACCTTCGCCTGGCTGATGATCCTCTCGGTGATCGCCTGCTCGCTGCTCGGCGTCGCGGTCAGCGCGATCGTCCGGCACGCCCGCAGCGCCGGCGCGATCCTGAACGTGCCGGTGGTGGCGTTGCAGTTCATCTCCGGGATCTTCATCCACCCGATCACCCAGCTGCCGTCGTGGCTGATCACCGTGGCGTCGTTCTTCCCTGTCAAGTGGATGGGCCAGGGCTTCCGGTACGTCTTCCTCCCGGACAGCATGAAATCGATGGAAGCCGCCGGGTCCTGGGAGCTCGGCCGGACGGCGTTGGTGCTCGGCGCGTGGTGTGTGATCGGATTGGTGCTGTGCCTGGCGACCTTCCGATGGAGCGAAAAGGACCGATGACCGACTCGGCCGCCGTCCACGTTTCGTATTCGCGCTGGTGGGACGTCTACTTCTTCGCGATCGCGACGGCCAACGCGGTCGCGGTCCTCTCCTCCGACCAGACGCCGGTGCTCGAGTGGATCGCGATCGGCGCGATCGGCGCGATGATCGTCCTGCACGCCACGATCGGCTGGCGGGAGGCCCGTGGCTCGGACGGTCCGCTTTCGGTCACTGTGCTGGCCGTGCAGGTCACGCTCTTCGTGGTGGCCGCGTCGGTCGTGCCGCTGGCCTCCTGGCTGCTGTTCGCGGTCATCCCGCTGATCTTCCAGCTCGCCCCGACACGTGTCGCGATCGGTGCGGTCGTGCTGGTCACGATGGTTCCGACGGCGGTCGACCTGGTGAGCGGGCAGGGTGACTGGAAACACGACCTGGTGATCTCGGCGATCTCCGCGGCGGCCGGGATCTGGCTCGGGCTGTGGATCATCCGGGTGGTCCAGCAGAGCACCGAACGCGCGAATCTGATCGCCGAGCTCGAGGCCAGCCGCGCCGAGGTGGCCCGGCTCTCCCACGAGGCCGGCGTCACCGCCGAGCGCACCCGCCTCGCCGGCGAGATCCACGACACCCTGGCGCAGGGCTTCACCAGCATCATCACGCTGATCCAGGCGTCCGACCCGGCGCTGCGCGACGAACGCCTGGCGCTCGCGGTCCGCACCGCGAAGGAGAACCTGGCCGAGAGCCGCGCCATCATCGCTGCCCTCTCACCCTCCGCTCTGGCTTCGGGACTTCTCGATTCGGTACGCCGCCAAGCGTCCCGCTTCACCGAGGAAACCGGTGTCGCGGCCGGGTTCCGGGTCACCGGTGACCCGCGTGACCTGCCGACGCCCGTCGAGGTGGTGCTGCTCCGGGCGACCCAGGAGGCGCTGACGAACGTGCGCCGGCACGCT
This sequence comes from Actinoplanes sp. NPDC020271, assembly GCF_044388125.1. Lineage (NCBI taxonomy): Bacteria > Bacillati > Actinomycetota > Actinomycetes > Micromonosporales > Micromonosporaceae > Actinoplanes > Actinoplanes sp. NPDC020271. The sequence continues at coordinate 88,459 of NZ_JBIRWQ010000010.1, read as the reverse complement.
CACGCGAACGAGGTGGCGGTGCTGCTCGCGTATTCTCCGGCGTCGGTGCGGGTGGTCGTGCGCGACGACGGGTGCGGGTTCGACCCGGCCGGGCCGGGTGGGTTCGGGCTGTCCGGCATGCGCCAGCGGGCCGAGCAGGTGGGCGGCACGCTGACCGTGCGCAGCGACCCGGAGACCGGCACCACGATCGAACTGGAGGTCCCCTCGTGATCCGGATCCTGCTCGTCGACGACCATCCGGTGGTACGGATGGGGTTGCGCGGCATGCTCGACGCCGAACCCGACCTGACCGTGATCGGCGAGGCGTCCGACGGAGCCGAGGGCACCGAGATCGCCCTGCGGGAACGGCCCGACATCGTGCTGATGGACCTGCGCATGCCCGGTGGTGACGGGGTGGAGGCGACCGGGCGGATCCTGGCCGCGGCCCGGGACGTCAAGGTGATGGTCCTGACCACCTACGAGTCGGACCGTGACATCCTGCGCGCGATCGAAGCCGGCGCCAGTGGCTACCTGCTCAAGGACGCGTCCCCGGCCGAACTGGCCGACGCCGTACGAGCCGCCGCCCGCGGCGAGACGGTGCTCGCCCCCAGCGTGGCGTCCACACTGGTCCGGCAGGTGCGCAGCCCCGCCCCGCCGGCGTTGTCCGCACGCGAGACCGAGGTGCTGCGGCTCGTGGCGGCGGGGCTGACCAACGCGGAGATCGGCAAGCGCCTGTTCATCTCGGAGGCGACCGTGAAAACCCACCTCCTGCGCGTGTTCAACAAGCTGGACGTCGCCGACCGCACCGCCGCCGTCACCACCGCCATGCGCCACGAACTCCTCTGACCGCCCCGGTCGGCGAGGCCGGCGTCGGGGTTTTCTGCTCTGACCGTGCCCACCCACGGAGGTCGCCCTGGCGGGTTTCGCGTTCTGGGCCGGCCACGGCCCTGCGAGGCCCGCAAGGGTCCCCGCGGGAGCGACGGTCCGGACCACAGCGGAGATGGGCAATGAAGAATTTGATCGTCGAATGACGTGAGGGCCGGGACAGGCCCGGCCCTCACGCGGTGCGGTGGCGTCAGCGGATGCCGAGGGCGCGGCGCATCGTGTAGAAGAGGTCGGTCTGGTTGGTGACGCCGAGGACGTTGGCGGCCTGCGGGCCACCGGCGGCGATGCGGACCTCGGTGCCGGTGTGCTGCTGCGAGCCGGTGATCTCGGAGGTGGCGTAGCTGATCGTCATGGTGGCGTTGTCGTGCGTGATCAGCGTGGCGGTGTAGCCGAGCGTGGCGGCCTCGACGATCTGGCTGGTGTGGCCGTGGTCGGCGGTGACGACGACCAGCGTGTCGCGGTGGGTGCGCTGGTAGTCGAGGGCCTTCTTGACCGCGGCGTCGAAGGCGACGGTCTCACCGATCTGGCCGCACGGGTTCGCGGCGTGATCCTGCTTGTCGATCGAGGCGCCCTCGATCTGCAGGAAGAAGCCCTTCTTGGAGTGCTTGGACTGCTGGTCCAGAACGTCGAGGGCCTTGGTGGCCATGTCGACCAGGTGCGGCTGGGCGGCGGTGCGGGCGGTGTTGGTCGCGCACTTGGCCGGGGCGGTGCCGGTCTTGGTCGGGGTCGGGCCGACCCACTCGAGGTCCATGTTGTTCGGGGCGAACGCGCCCAGGATCGGCGCCTTCCCGGAGGCCTTGGCCAGCCCGGCGGCGTCGGTGACGACCTGGTAGCCGGCCGCCTTCGCCTGATCGGTCACGGTCTTGCCCTTGAAGCCGCCGGCCTGGACGGTCTGGTCGAAGAAGACCTTGCCGCCGCCGAGCAGGACGTCCGGGCGGGTCTGCACGAGCTGCTCGGCGATCGAACCGGTGCCGCCGTTGACCTTGTCGTTGACGGCGCACGCGCTCATCGACTGCGGCCCCTTGCAGCCACGGTCGACGACGTGCGAGCCGAGCACAGCCGGGGTCGCGTCCTGCAGCTCGGCGGTGGTCACGTCACCGGTCCGGTAACCGGCCTTCTTCGCCAGCTCCAGGATCGTCGGCATCGGCTTGCCGTCGGGCAGCACCGAGATCGCGCCGTTGTACGTCTTGTGGCCGGTCGCCCAGCCGGTGCCGGACGCGGCCGAGTCGGTCACGTACTCGGGCAGTGCCGGGTTCGCCTTCTGCACCGCGTAGGTGGTGTACGCCCCGGTCAGCGGCAGCGTGTCCATCGCCAGGCGGCCGTTCGCGCCGACCTGGTAGTTGCGGGCGATGGTGATCTCGCTGTCGCCCATGCCGTCCCCGATCAGCAGGATGACGTTGCGCGCGGTGCCGCCCTGAATGGCGTGCTCGGCGGCCCGGGTCTTGTCCGGGTGCGAGTCACCGGCCATGGCCATGGAAGGGACGGCCACGATCGCGACGGCGGCGGCGGCGAGCGCTGCCCGGCCTCGGATATGCATAGTTGCCTACTCCCTGATGTGTTGACTTTCCCGCAACACGGCATCAGGTGAGGGCTGACGGCAAGTGTCCCGCAGGTTCTCAGCCGGTCAACAGGAACTGACGGATCATCGATGGGCACAGGAAACCGCGAATAGCCGGATATGTCCTTACCAGGACCGCCATACTCAATGCCAGGTGGCGCGTAACCGCAGCTCAACGCGCTTATCCGGGTTCGCTCTCGACCTCACGCCCGTGGCCGGTGATCGGACGGGAGCGCCTGCGGGACCGAGTTCCGTCGCCGCTGCGGGCCAGGCTCGTCGGCGACTGGACCGATCCGCCGGTGTCCGGCCCCGGCTTGTCGCCCGGCTCCCGCCCGGGCCTTCCGCTTCCCGCCCGTCGAGGTGGCGCGAGGCGCCTTTCCGTCGTGAAGGTTCTTGCGCCCGAAATACGCGTTCCGCCGAAAACAATCCGATATGCCGGTTAAATTACGGGTGGCTCCGCCTCACCAGGACCTTCGGTCCGGTGTTTGCGCTGCTGAGGGCCGGGTCAACCGGCGCCCCGACCGCCCCAAGGTGCGGTACCCGAACAGGCAACCTCGTCGGGTGACGAGGACGCAAAGCCAGGGACCTCCCCGCTGGAGGTTGCCCAGCCGCCGAAGGAGACAGGAAGAGAATGCGTCATCGACCCATCCAAGCGGCGCCGCACGAGCGAGTGCCGTTCACATTCTGGGGACGTAAACGAATCCGGCAAGTTATGACGTCTGTCGCGGTGTCGGCGGTGGCCCTGGTCCCCGCGACGTTCATCGCGTCACCGGCCCTCGCCGCCCCCATCACAGGCCTCAGCATCAGCTCTCCCGTCGTCAACGAAGGGGGAACGGCCAGCTTCACGGTGACCTATGCCGGCCCGGGTCCGTCGAGCACCATCACCTTCACCACGAACGGCGTCACGGCGACTACCGGAACCGACTTCACCACCTTGCCGACTGTCCCGGGCGGCTCCGGCACTAATAACGCTGACTACGCTTTCTCTGGTTCCGGCTCCATCGTGGTGACCGTCCCTACGGTTGCGGACACCGCGGGCGAGGGCTACGAGACATTCCAGCTGGTCGCCACGGCCGGGTCCGACTCGACCACCGCGACGGCGACGATCGTCGATCCGAAGGCCAGCAATATCACCGTTGCTCCCGCCGGTGTCTGGGAAGGGGGAACCGCCAGCTTCGCGGTGACCTATACCGGGACCACGTCGTCGGGGGCGGTGAACTTCGGTACGGCTGGGCATGCCGAGAACTTGAGCCGCACGGCGGTCAAGGGAACGGACTTCAGCGCGACGCCGAGTGTCGCCAGCTACACCTTCCCCGGCACGGCCGCCGGTGGGACCAACACCATCATGGTGACGGTCGACACGACTGCTGACGGTGACGCCGACGAGACGTTTGAGCTGTACGCCGCGGGTCCGGCCGGCATGGCGACCGGGACTGGGACGATCTGGCAGACCGACGCGACCAATGACATCGTCCTGGGCGGCGCGACGACGGTCGCGGAGACAGCGGCCGGCGGGACCCAGAAGGCGGTGACGATCACCGCGACCTCGACGAACCCGGAGCCGCACGACGTCACCATTCCGATCCAGACGGCCGACTACGCGGGCGACAACTACGCCGGGAACATGGCGACCTCCGAAGGCGGCGTGAACCGGGACTACACCGCGCTGGGAGCCGACGCGGCGATCACCATCCCGGCGAACGCGACGTCCGGTACGGCGACCGTGATGCTCTGGGATGACAACTCGGATGAGACGGACACCCAGTACTTCCTCGTCAAGAAGGACGCCGGCCGCCCGACGCTCGGCGGCGCGGTCGTCTCCGCCCAGAGTTCGGTGAAGATCGGCATCAAGGACGACGACGCCACGCCGGTCGCCACCATCGGTGACGCGGGCTCGGTCGTCGAGGGCAACCGCCTGATCTTCCCGCTGTCGGTGACCAACCCGTCGGAGAAGGGCGTCACGCTCAACTACCTGACGACCGGCGACACCCAGAACGGGGCCGTCGGCGCGGCCACCGTGACGGCGAGCGACAACCACGGGTCGACCGACACGACCGATGTTGTCGCGCCGGCCACGGCGCAGCCGGTGATGATCGCGAAGTACGCCACCACCACCAACCTGTCGCTGGTGACCACGACGAACCCGAGTCCGGGCGGCGTGCCCACGTTCGAGGGTCCGGAGGGCGTCAAGGTCACGATCAGTGAGCCGGTCAGCGGCGCGACTTCCACGCTCGGCACCAAGGCCACCGCCACCGGCACGGTCACCGACACCGGCTCGGGCAAGGCGCTGACGTACTCCAACACCTCGATGGGTGCGGGCGACGTGGCCGGCCGGACCTACCCCGAGGGCAACACCGGTCAGGCCGACAAGAAGATCTACGTCCGGTTCTCCACCACCTCGCCGCTGCCGGCCACGCTGAACTACAGCTTCGCCGACGGGACCGCGAAGAACGGCACGGACTTCATCGGCAAGAGCGGCACGGTCACGGTGCCGGCCGACTCGACCAAGGACGTGACCATCCCGGTCACCATCATCGGAGACACGAACGCCGAGCCCGACGAGACGTTCAAGCTCGTCGTGACCAGTTCGTCCGGTGTGGTCGACGATGCCTCGCTCGGTGAGCAGACCTTCACCATCCACGACGACGACCTGCCGCCGACCTGGACCACCTCGGACATCAAGGTGCAGGAGGGCGACTCCGGTACGACCCTTGCCCGGGTTCCGGTCAAGCTCAGCGGGCCCGCTGCGGTCGACGTCTCGTTCGACGCCAGCTTCACGCCGTCCGGCAGCGCCGGTACCGGTGGTACGTTGGAGCTGGGTCTGAACGACTTCAGCACACCGACGGCCACCACCGCGACGATCAAGGCCGGCGATACCGTCGGTTACTTCGACGTCCCGATCAACGGCGACACGGTCTACGAGCACGACGAGACGTTCAACGTCACCTTGGCCCCCACCTCGGGCAGCGCTGCCAACGTGACCACCTCGTTGGACACGACGCAGAGCGTCGCGAAGGTGACCGTCGCCAACGACGACGCGATGCCGAAGCTCACCTTCGCGCTGGGCACGGCCACCGAGGGTGGTTCGATCCCGGTGACCGGCACCATCGTCGGCACCTCGCAGTACCGCTACCACATCGGCTTCAGTGTCGGCGGGGGCGCCTCCAACCCGGCCACCCTGAACGCCGACTACACGGTTCCGGACAGCGTGGCCACCACGGACATCAACGTCGCGCCGGGCGAGTCGGGCGCGCTCAACAAGGCCGGCAACTTCGCCGCGGCTGCGGGTGGATACACGCCGCCGGTCATCACCGTGCTCGACGACGCGATCAACGAGCCGACCGAGACGATCGACATCACGGCCAGCGAGATCTCCAGCCCGCCGAGCGGCTTCGCGCCGTCGTCGGGAACTGCCAAGATCGCGGACGACCCGACGGACACGCCGCCGGCGGTGACCATCAACGACGTCATGGCCAACGAGAAGGACGGGTGGGCCGAGGTCCCGGTCACGCTTGCCTTCACCGGCAGCGCGACCTCGACGGTCCAGAACGTGACGATCCCGTACTACACCGCGGACGGCACGGCCAAGGTCGGCAAGGACTACCAGCTGACCAAGGGCGTCCTGACCATCCCGCCGGGCACGATGACCGGGACCATCAAGGTTCCGCTGATCAACGACCGTGACATGGAGCCCGACGAGGTCTTCTCGGTCCGGCTCGGCGCAGTCGGCCCGCAGGGTGCCAGCGTGATCAGTGGGGACGCCACCGTCACGATCAAGTCGGACGACATGACGCCTCCGGTGGTGCCGTCGCTGATGGTGACCGGCCCGGCGGCCGGCTCCGGCTCGGTCGTCCTCTCCGGCAAGGCGGCTCCGGGCGCCGAGGTCTGGCTGTTCGGCGCGGCGCTGCCCGAGACCGACAAGAAGGACCTGAAGAAGCTCGGTTCGGTCAAGGCCGGCCCCGACGGCATGTACCGCTTCACGCGGTCGGTCAGCACGGGTTGGGCGTTCTACGCCGCGACCGACGCCGGCACCACGTCGGTCCGGACGGTCAAGCTGACCCAGGCTCCGTCGCTGGCGGTGTCCACGACCAAGGGCAAGCTCGTCGCCATGGTGGGTGGTAACCCGAAGGCTGCCGGCCAGACGGTCACCATCCAGCGCAAGAGTGGCAGCAAGTGGGTGACGGTCGCGTCCGGCAAGACGACCTCCAGCGGCTACAAGGGCACCTGGAGCTTCAAGTCGGGTACGAAGCTGACGCTGCGCGCCCTGGTCTCCGGCAACACCGGCATGGGCATCAACGCCGGCTACTCGGCCACGAAGACCATCACCATCAAGTAAGCATCATCTGACCCGAAGAAGACGGGGGCGGCCGTGAGGCCGCCCCCGTCGCCTTGTCCCGGAGGAGGTCAGTCCACTTCGGCGACGGCCTGGGCGAACTGCGCCGAGTACAACCGCGCATACGCCCCGTCCGCCTCGATCAGCTGATCGTGCGTCCCTTGTTCCACGATGGTCCCGTTCTCCATGACGAGGATCAGGTCCGCGTCGCGGATGGTGGAGAGCCGGTGGGCGATGACGAAGCTGGTCCGCCCGGTCCGCAGCGTGTTCATGGCCCGCTGGATCAGCACTTCGGTCCGGGTGTCGACGGAGCTGGTGGCTTCGTCGAGGATCAGGATGCTGGGCTCGGCCAGGAACGCCCGCGCGATGGTGATCAGCTGTTTCTGACCGGCGCTGACGTTCGACCCCTCCTCGTCGATCTTGGTGTCGTAGCCTTCGGCGAGCATCCGCACGAACCCGTCGACGTGTGCGGCTTCGGCGGCGCGGACCACTGCCTCCTGGTCGTGGGAATCCGCCCCGTACGCCAGGTTCTCCGCGATCGTCCCCCCGAACAGCCACGTGTCCTGGAGCACCATCCCGATCTGTTCCCGCAGCTGTTCCCGGGGCATCGACGCGATGTCGACGCCGTCGAGCGTGATCCGCCCACCGGTCACGTCGTAGAACCGCATCAGCAGGTTGACCAGCGTCGTCTTGCCGGCGCCGGTGGGTCCGACGATGGCGACGGTCTGTCCGGGTTCGACGGTGAGCGACAGGTTCTCGATCAGCGGCTTGTCCGGCGTGTAGCGGAACGACACGTTCTCGAACGCGACGCGCCCTTCGACCCGGGGGAGGTCGACCGGTGCCGGGTCCGGGGTCTGCTCGGGCGCGTCGAGCAGCGCGAACACCCGCTCGGCCGAGGCCACCCCGGACTGCACCAGGTTCGCCATGCTGGCCACCTGGGTCAGTGGCTGGCTGAACTGCCGCGAGTACTGGATGAACGCCTGCACGTCGCCGAGAGACAGGGTGCCGGACGCCACCCGCAGGCCACCGACGACCGCGACCAGCACGTAGTTCACGTTGCTGATGAACATCATGGCCGGCTGGATCAGGCCGGAGATGAACTGTGCGCGGAAGCTGGACGCGAACAGCTTGTCGTTGTGCTCCCGGAAGGTTTCTGAGGCCTCGCCTTGCCGGCCGAACACCTTGACCAGCGAGTGCCCGGTGAACATCTCCTCGATGTGCCCGTTGAGCTGGCCGGTCGTCTTCCACTGGGCGACGAACTGCGGCTGCGCCCGTTTGCCGATGGCCTTGGTCAGGAAGAACGAGACCGGAATGGTGACCAGGGCGATCAACGCGAGGAGCGGAGAGATCCAGAACATCATTCCCAGTACGCCCACAACCGTCAGCAGTGCGGTGATGAGCTGGGCGAACGTCTGCTGCAGGGTCTGCGCGATGTTGTCGGTGTCGTTGGTGGCCCGGCTCAGCACCTCGCCGCGCGCCTGCTTGTCGAAGTACGACAGCGGCAGCCGGGACAGCTTCGCCTCCACCTGGTTGCGCAGGTCGAAGACGGCGGTCTGCACGACCCGCGCGGTGATCCGGCCCTGGAGCACGCCGAACACCCAGGCGAACAGGTAGACGACGACCACCCCGGCCAGCACGTGCATCAGCCGGTCGAAGTCGATGCCCTGGCCGGGGATCACGTCGTTCATCCCGGAGAGCAGGTCGGCCGTCTTCGTGTCGCCGTGCTGGCGCAGCAGTTCGACGGCCTGTTCCTTGGTGGTGCCGGGCGGCAGCGACGCACCCAGTTTCTTGCCGACGACACCGTCGAAGATGACGTCGGTGGCGTGACCGAGCAGCCGCGGGCCGAGCACGGACAGGAAGACCGACGCTATGCCGAAGATCAGCACCAGCCCGACCAGCGCCCGTTGCGGTTTGAGCATGCCGAGCAGCCGCTTGGTGGAACCCTTGAAGTCCTGCAGTTTCTCCGGCGGGCCGCCGGCTCCCATCATCATCCGGGCGGCCGGCGGGCCGCCCATGGGCCGCGCGGGCGGCCGGTTGGGCGCGGTCATGCGGCGGCCTCCTGCTCCGTGAGCTGAGAAAGAACAATTTCCCGGTACGTCGGATTGCCGTCCATGAGCTCCTCATGAGTGCCCGTGCCGACGACCTTGCCGTCGTCGAGCACGACGATCCGGTCGGCGTCCCGGATCGTGCTGACCCGCTGGGCCACGATCACCACGGTCGCGTCCGCGATGTACTCGGTGAGGGCGGCCCGCAGTGCCGCGTCGGTGGCGTAGTCCAGCGCCGAGAACGAGTCGTCGAACAGGTAGATCTCGGGCCGGTGCACCAGCGTGCGGGCGATGGCCAGCCGCTGCCGCTGACCGCCGGAGACGTTCGTCCCGCCCTGCGCGATCGGGGCGTCGAGCTGCCCCTCCATCGCCTCGACGAAGCCCTTGGCCTGGGCGATCTCCAGGGCTTCCCAGAGCTCGTCGTCGGTGGCGTCCGGGTTGCCGTAGCGCAGGTTGGTCGCGACCGTGCCGGTGAACAGGTACGGCCGCTGCGGCACGATCCCGACCAGCCGGGACAACAGATCCAGGTCGAGCCGGCGGACGTCCACGCCGTCGACCAGCACTTCGCCCTCGCTCACGTCGAAGAGCCGGGGGATCAGGTTGAGCAGGGTGGTCTTGCCGCTGCCGGTGGACCCGATGATCGCCGTCACCTCCCGGGGCCGGGCGACAAGACGTACATCGGAAAGCACCGCGGCCTCAGCCCCGGGATAGCGGAAGCTGACCGCCTTGAGTTCCAACTCGCCGTGCCTGGTCACCTCGGTGATCGGCGCCGCAGGCGGCGTCACCGAGGTGTCGGTCCCGGTCACTTCCTGGATGCGCTCGGCACAGACCTCGGCCCGCGGGATCATGATGAACATGAAGGTGGCCATCATGATCGACATCAGGATCTGCATCAGGTAGCTGAGGAACGCGGTCAGCGCGCCGACCTGCATGTGGCCGCTGTCGATCCGGTGCCCGCCGAACCAGAGCACGGCGATGCTGGACAGGTTCACGATCAGCATCACGGTCGGGAACATCAGCGCCATGATCTTGCCGGCCTTCAGCGAGACCTGGGTCAGGTCGTCGTTGGCGACCTCGTAGCGCGCCTGCTCCCGCTCGTCGCGGACGAACGCCCGGATCACCCGGATGCCGGTGATCTGCTCGCGCATCACCTGGTTGACCCGGTCCAGTTTGACCTGCAGGCTGCGGAAGAGCGGGCGCATCCGGGTGATGATCAGCGCGACCACGCCGATCAGGATCGGGATGATCACCAGCAGCAGCGAGGAGAGCGGCACGTCCTGCCGCAGCGCCAGCACGATGCCGCCGACGCACATGATCGGCGCCGAGACCATCAGCGTGAACGTGAGCAGCACCAGCATCTGGATCTGCTGCACGTCGTTGGTGGTCCGGGTGATCAGCGACGGCGCGCCGAACTGACCGACCTCGCGGGCCGAGAACGTCTGCACGCGGTCGAAGATCGACTCGCGCACGTCCCGGCCGACCGCCATGGCCGTCCGCGCGCCGAAGTACACCGCCACGATCTGCGCCGCGATCTGCAGCACGGTGATGCCGAGCATCCAGCCGCCGACCCGCATCACGTAGCCGGTGTCGCCGGTGATGACGCCCTTGTCGATGATGTCGGCGTTCAACGTCGGTAGGTAGAGCGTCGCGAGCGTCTGCAGGAACTGGAAGAGCACGATCAGGCCGATCGTGTTCCAGTACGGCCGCAGGTGCACGCGAAGCAGTTTCATGAGCACTTCGCTTGCTCCCCCGAATCGGATGTCAGGATGCCGTCGAGCAGCAGCGACGCGAGCTCCGCGCCACTGAACTGCTCGCTGTCGCCGAACGGCCCGAACGTGTTCGCGCCGCAGTAGAGCAGGAGCAGGCGGGCCGCCTTGGCCGGCGAGACCCGCAGCCGGGCCGCGTCCGGCTCGAGCACCGCGGTCACCGCGGTCATCAGCTGCCCGCGCGTGGAGGTCATCCGCTCGCGGGCCTCCGGGCTGCTCTCGCCGGTGATGATCAGGCGGCGGGCGGAGTGCATCAGGCTCGCGTTCTCGGCGAACCGGGAGTGCACGATCTCGGCCGCCCGCAGCAGCCGGCTCCGCAGGTCGTCGGCGGGGTCGATGGCGGCCAGCGCGTCGAGCGTCGGCTGCGGGTCGAGCGCCTTGACCACCGAGCAGACCACCAGCTCGTTCTTGTTCTGGAAGACGCCGAAGATGGTGCCCTCGGCGACCCCGGCGGCGTGCGCGATCTGCCGGGTGCTCACCTCGACACCGTGCTCGTGCAGCAGCGGGATGGTCGCCGCGATCAACGCGGCCCGCCGCTCATCCGGCGCGAGGGCCGGTTGTCGTCTGCGTCTGTTCTCCACGGCGCACAGCCTAATGAGCGAGCACTCACTCATCCACTGACTTTTGTCATGGGGCCCGCGTCGAACCGGAAACCGGATGGGGGCGTATCAAGATGATGTGAGCCAACCAAGCAAGCCGCACCGCCGGGTCATCCGCCAGGTGACCACGGGTTTCGCCGCAGTCCTCGTCTTCCTCGCGCTGATCCTGCCGGACCAGATCACCCGGCTGCCCCCGGGCAACCACTGGTACACCGCACTCGCGCGGATTCCCGCCGAGGGCCTGATCGCCGGCGCGGTTCTGCTGGTCACACCGCGGAAGTGGCGCGGCTGGCTCGCCGCCGGCCTCGGCCTGCTGCTCGGTGCGCTCACCGTGGTCAAGCTCGTCGACATCGGCTTCTTCTGGGTGCTGGCCCGCCGGTTCGACCCGGTCCTGGACTGGACGCTCTTCGACGACGGTTACCACTTCCTCGGCGACTCGATCGGCAAGGCCGGCGCGGCCGGTGTCGCGGCCGGGGTGATCCTGCTCGCCGTCCTGCTCATCGCCGGCATGACCTGGGCGATGACGCGCCTGACCACGGTCGCCGTCGGCCACCGCCGCCTCGCGTGGAGCGGGCTCGGCACCGCCGCGGCGGCCTGGGCCGCGCTCTTCTTCGCCGGCACGCAGCTGATCGGCGGCATCCCGGTCGCCTCGCACGCCGCCGCCGACCTCGCCCAGGACACGGCGCTGGCACTGCCCAAGGACCTTGCCGACAAGCGCAAGTTCACACAAGAAGTACTCGACGACGCATACCGGGACCGCCCGGCTGATCAGTTGCTCACCGCGCTACGCGGCAAGGACGTCGTCGTCTCGTTCATCGAGAGCTACGGCCGGGACGCGGTGGAGAACCCGGCGTTCAACGGCTCGGTGCTGACCGCCCTCGCCGACGGTGATCAGAAGCTGGCCAAGGTCGGGTTCGCCGCCCGCAGCGGCTTCCTCACCTCGTCCACGGCCGGCGGCGGCAGCTGGCTGGCCCACTCGACGTTCCTGTCCGGGATGTGGGTCAACAACGAGTCGCGGTACCGCAGCCTGATGGCAACCGACCGGCTGACGCTGACCAGGACGTTCAAGACCGCCGGATACCGCACGGTCGGGGTCGAGCCGGGCGTCATCTACGCCTGGCCGGAGGGTCAGTTCTACGGCTACGACCAGGTCTACGACAAGGCCGCGCTCAACTACCACGGCCCGCAGTTCAGCTGGTCCCCGATGCCCGATCAGTACGCCTTGTCGCAATTCCAGAAGTTCGAGTACAGCAAGCCCGGCCGTGGCCCGCTCCTCGCCGAGATCACCCTGACCTCCAGCCACACCCCGTGGGCGCCGGTGCCGACCAGGCTCGACTGGGACCAGCTCGGCGACGGCAGCGTCTACGGCCCGCAGGCCAGGACCACCGACCCGAAGACGGTCTGGAAGGACGACTCGAAGATCAGGACCGAATATGCCCGCTCGATCGCCTACTCGGTCGACAGCCTGATCAGCTGGGCCACCACCTACGGTGACGACAACCTGGTCATGGTCTTCCTCGGCGACCATCAGCCCGCCTCGGTCGTCGTCGGCCAGAACGCCACCCACGACGTCCCGATCACCATCGTCGCCAAGGACCCCAAGGTCTTCGACCGCATCGCGTCATGGGGCTGGACCAGCAGCGTCAAGCCCGCCCCGAACGCCCCGGTCTGGCCGATGAACACCTTCCGTGACCGCTTCCTGACTGCCTTCGGCCCCGAGGGCGACCCCCACTGACCGTTTCCGATCCTCGGGAAGACGTTTCCTCTCCGCCCCGAACCGGCCGGCCACGCGGGCAGCGTGACCGGCCGGTTCGTCTCACATCAAGATCAAATTCTTCAGGTCCCGTCTCCGCTGTGGTCCGGACCGTCGCTCCCGCGGGGACCCTTGCGGGCCTCGCAGGGCCGTGGCCGGCCCTGAACGCGAGGCCCACAAGGGCGACGTCCGTGGGTGGTCGCGGTCAGGGCAACAGACCCGTCCACGGCTCCCGCCCCGGCACCGGTCCCGTCGCCGCCGCTCCCCGAGCGGCCGGAGCGGGTCGCGGCTGGGGCTGGTGTGCCGGTGACCGCGCGTGGGGCGCTCGCGAGGCCGGCTGGGTCGGACGGCTGTGCCCCAGCCGGCGGGCGCCGCCGGCGTCAGTCGGTGACGGTGATGATCTGGGTGGCGGGGAGGCGCGGGGTGTGCGGGGGAGCGGCCTGCGCCGCATCCTGCAGCCCGAACCGGATCGCCAGGTACGGCACGCCCGTCCCGCCGAGCATCCGGGTCAGCGCCTCCCGCGTGAACGGCACCTCGACCGGCCCGCTGAACGGCAGCACACTCACCGCGTGCTCGGTGGCCGCCAGCCACAGCCGGCTCAGCGACTCCCCGGCCCGCAGCCAGTCCGGCGCGGCGTCCCCGGTGCCGTACAGAACCGCGTACGTCGCGAAACGGTCGTGCCCACCGCCGGCCGGAACCGTCCCGGGCGTCTGGAAGTCACGTTCGGCGACGGTGGTCAGCGGCACTTCCTCGGGCAGCGCGGACGACGGGATGCCGGTGCCGTCCGGCCGTTCGCCGCCGACCCAGCCCGCCAGCTCGGCCCGGGCCCGGTCGTCGGCCGCTTCCGCCGACTGTGCCCGCTCCACCGCGACGGCCAGGTCGAGCACCTGGTCCCGGCGCAGCAGGTGCAGCCGCGCGCCGAACTGCTCGGCCGCTTTCACCAGTTCGTCGAGCACCGTCTCGGGGACCGTCTCGTCCCGGACCGTCCGCCGGTCGGTGCGCCGCACCTGGAGCATCTGCAGGTGGCGGGTCGCTTCCGGCTCGGCCGCCCGGCGGTCCCCGGCGGTGATCACCGCGAGCGGCTCGTCCGGCGTCAGCGACCCGGACCGTTCGACGGTGTAGCCCCACCCTTCGGCGTCGAGCGCGACCTGCGCGTGGTGCAGCGCCGCGCCGCAGCTGACGAGCAACATCCGGGCGTCCGGGTCCTGCGCCTGCAGCTGTCGCTCGCCGACCGCGAACAGTTCCAGCCGATCACCGCGGACCACCCACCGCCACGGCTGCGTGTTGTGGATCGACGGGGCGAATCGAGCCGCGTCCGCCGCTTGCGCCAGTGCCTGCTTGACCTCGCTCATAGGTCAATCGTTACCACCAGGACCGGGCCCGGCTAAGGCCAAAGGTCCCAACTCGTGGCGTTGTCCGCTACCGGCGTGACCCGGATGACCGGATCCGATCGGTGACCGGCGGCAGAATTCTCAGGGCCGACCCTTCGATCCGAGAGCGGGTGCCCATGTTCGCCGAACCATCGCTGACCCACCGCCGGGAGGACGGCGCGGAGGCGCCGCTGCTGCTGTGGCGCTTCCCGGAGCCGGTGCTGGCGGCGTCCACCGCGGTCCTGGGCGGTGGCGTCGGCCCGCGCGAGTGGCTGATCAACGCGAGTGTGCCGATGTCCTACGCCCGTCCTGACCCGGCGGCGCACCTGACCGAGCTGGCCGGTCGGCTCCACCTCACCGGCCTCGGGATCGGCCTGCTCACCGGGGTGGACGTGCACGACGTGGTGTCGGCCAGCGAGGACGGGGTGCACGTCTACGCCACGGTCGGCCTGGGTGCCCCGATCCGCGCCGCCGAACCGGGCGTGACCGGTTTCGCCCACCACCCCGGCACGATCAACATCGTCGTCTGGATCCCCCAGCACCTCTCCGCCGGCGCTTTGATCAACACGGTCGCGACCGCTACGGAGGCGAAGGTGCAGGCCCTGGCCGAGCTGGGCCTGACCGCCACCGGCACGGCGACCGACGCGATCTGCGTCCTCTGCCCGGCCACGGGCGAACCGGCGGCCTACGGCGGTCCCCGCTCCCACTGGGGCGCCCCGATGTCCCGGGCCGTCTTCACCGCCGTCCGTTCCGGCGGCGCCACCAACCTCGCCACCGGCCGATCCTGGTCCGCCCGGATCAGTGGTACGTCTTCTCCCCGGCCTCCAGCGCAGCCGTGATCCGGTTCTCCGGTGGGGCGAGCGGGCACGCCCACCGCGGGTCGTACGCGCAGCTGGGGTTGTAGAGGTAGTTGAAGTCCAGACGCACCCGCGCCGAGCCCAGCCATGCGACGCCCCGCCCGTGGGTGCCCTTGACCGTGTCGGTCAGGTAGCGGCCACCCCCGTACGTCGAGGAGCCGCACGTCCCGTCGCGGACCGGCAGGAACAGGCCGCCGCCGTAGGCCGCGATCCACCAGAGCGTGAGCTCGCCGAACGGCGTCTCCAGGATCCCCGCCCGGGTGTACCGCACCACCCCGTCGGGCCCGCCGGTGTCGATCGTCAGCTCGCCCTCGGCCGGGCGCACCGGCACGTCGACGATCGCCGCCTCGTTCGCGGGGTAGTACCGCAGGCCGGTGAACCCGGGCCGCTCCTCGACCGGGATCGGCGACTGCGCGTGGCTCGCGAAGAGCGCGTCCCGCCGCGCGCGGAAATCCGACAGATCAGCCGCTTCCAGGTAGTTACGCGCGACCGCGGCCCGAAAATCAGCCAGTTCCAGTGACTCCATCCCGCAAACGCTAGCCCGAGGTCCCACCGCAACCAGAAGCGCATTTCTCCCGCCATCGACCCGAAGGGGCGAGATGCCGCCGAGCCGAAGGCGAGGCCATCAGGCACAGCGCATCATTAGACACAACTCACACCTGGGCTGCATCCTGGGTGGCGTGCCGGAACGGATTAGCGAAGTCACCGCCCTGCTGGCCGAGGTCCTGGCCCCGCGTGCGCCGCTCACCGTGATCGTCGACGGCGGTGGCCCGGGCGCGGCCGCCGACTTCGCGGCCCGGCTCGCGGCCGCTTTCCCGCCGAGTTCCCGGGCGTGGAGCATCGACGCGGTGCTGGGGCTGACCGGCCCGGCCCCGGGCGGGTTCGACTCGGCGCTCAACGTGCTGGAGCCGGCCACCGATCAGATCCTGGTCTATCTGCGCGGCGGCCCGCGGAACCGGTTCACCGCCGGTGACGGCGAGCGGCGGGCTCAGGTGGTGATCGATCACCGGGATCCGGGCTGGCCGGTGATCCGGCACGTGCACCCGTCGCTGGCCGACCCGGATCGGTGGTATCTGTCGGAGAGCCGCGCGTTCTTCACCGCTCGTGCCGCGAACTGGGACCGCACGTTCGGGGACGACCTTCCCGCGTACGCCAAGGCGGTGCGCGAGGCCGGCGTGCGTCCCGGCGACACGGTTCTCGACGTCGGCTGCGGCACCGGCCGGGCCCTGCCGGCGCTGGCCGGGGCGACCGGGCCGTCCGGGCGGGTGATCGGTCTCGACTGCACCCCGGACATGCTGGCCGAGGCGTGCCGGGCGGGGCGGAACGGCGCGGCGACCCTGGTCGTCGGCGACGCGCGCCGGCTGCCGATCGGGGCGGCCACGGTCGACGTGATCTTCGCGGCCGGCCTGATCAATCACCTGCCCGATCCTGTCGCGGGGCTGACCGAGCTGGCCCGGGTGACCCGTGCCGGCGGGACCCTGGCGATGTTCCACCCGGTGGGGCGGGCGGCGCTCGCGACCCGGCACGGGCGGACCCTGCGACCCGACGAGGCGCTCGGTGAGGGCCGCTTGGCGCCACTGCTCGCCGACACCGGGTGGATGCTGACCTCGTACGAGGACGGGGATGATCGTTTCCTGGCTCTCGCGAGGCGCCTTTAGCGACGCCACGGCCGGTGGTGGCCGCCACGACCTACCGGGACGCCGGCCGTGATCGATGGGGTCACCCCGAGCGCGGCTACCGTTCCC
Organism: Actinoplanes sp. NPDC020271; assembly: GCF_044388125.1. Classification (NCBI taxonomy): domain Bacteria; kingdom Bacillati; phylum Actinomycetota; class Actinomycetes; order Micromonosporales; family Micromonosporaceae; genus Actinoplanes; species Actinoplanes sp. NPDC020271. The sequence goes on along the minus strand of NZ_JBIRWQ010000010.1, from coordinate 71,570 downwards.
GGGTGCGGCCGGCCTTGACGGTGTCGCTGCTCGTGGGCAAGTCGACGGTCACGCTCAAGCCGCCGTCGAGCAGCGAGACCGCGGCGATCGTGCCGCCGTGAGCCCGCACGATCGAGCGGGCGATCGTCAGGCCCAGGCCGCTGCCGCCGCTGTGATCGATGCGTCCGGTGGCGAGCCGGGTGAACGGCTCGAACAGCCTGCCCACCTCGGGCGGCGGGATCACCGGGCCGGTGTTCTCCACGGTCAGTGCGACGCCGGACGTACCGACCCGGACACCGACCGTACCGCCGGGCCGGTTGTACTTGACGGCGTTGTGCACCAGATTGCGGACGAGGCGCTCCAGCAGCACGCCGTCACCGACGACCTCGTAGGGGCCGGCGTCGACACTGAGCTTCACGTCGGCGTCGGCGGCGAACCGGGCATGTGCCTCGACCACGCCGGCGGTGATCCGGTCGAGGCTCTGCGTTTGCGCCGCAGCGTCGAGACGGTCACCCGGACGACGTTGGTGAACGGGTCGGCGTGCTCGTCCCAGACCTGCTCGAGCAGGTCCTCGGTGGTGACTGCCTGCCCCTGGGCGCGCATCAGCGTGTGCAGCACGCCGAACTCCTTGTGTGTCAGCGCGAGTGGCCGGCCGTCCCGGGTCGCCGAGCGGGTCGCCACGTCCAGCACGATGCCGTCGCGTTCCAGGACCGGCGGCAGCGCCGGGGCCGTGCGCCGGGCCAGCGCATGCACCCGGGCGACCAGTTCGGCGAAGGCGAACGGCTTGGTCAGGTAGTCGTCCGCGCCGAGACCGAGCCCTTCGACGCGGTCGTAGATGCCGCAGGCCGCGGTGAGCAGCAGCACCCGGGGGCCGCTGCCGTGCGCGAGGATCCAGCGGCAGACGTCGTCGCCGGTGCCGCCGGGCATGTCCCGGTCGAGCACCGCGACGTCGTACCGGTTGACCTGGATCTTCTCGATGGCCTGCCCACCCTCGTAGGCGACGTCGACCGCCATGGCCGCCCGCCGCAGGCCGACGGCGATCGTGTCAGCCAGCAGCCGCTCGTCGTCCGCCACCAGAACTCGCACGCGGGTCATGCTGCCAGGCCCGAGGTAAGGCGCGGATAAGGATGGTCAGGCGACCAGGAAGGAACCGGACATGAACACCACCAGGAGGACGGCGTGCAGAGACGCGCCGATCACCAGAACCACCCGGTCGACCACCTGATTGGCGCCTATCCGGCCCAGCACCAGGAAGATCGCCACGGCCTCCATCGCGTACCGCGCGGCCGACTGCATGGAGCGCCCGGCGACCTCGGTCGACATCAGCATGATCAGGCCGACCCCGCCCTGGACGACCAGGTACATCTGATCCCGGCGGAGCCGGAACGGGCCTCGCACGCACAGGATCAACAGCACCACCGCGACCAATACCGTTCCGGCGTCCAGCATCGCCGCGAGCGCGCCCTTGTCGAGCAGCCCATGCCCGGCGATCTGCCGTACCGAGGTCACCCACGCCATGCCCGGGAAGGTGTACCGCCGCCCCCACTGGTCCTGGGCGATGCTGAACTGCAGCGGGCTACCCAGGTCAACCAGGCAGTAGAGGCTGTAGCCGACGAGCCCGAGCGGCACCACCGTCAGCGCCAGCACATCCGGCCGGACCCGGTGCGGCCGCCACCCGACCTGGCGCAGGTACTCGACCGCCAGCGGGATGACCAGCAGGACACCGAACAACCGGGTGGCCGACGACAACGCACCCAGCATCCCCGCCAGCCACCAGTTCTCGCGGCGTGCGGCATACAAGGAGCCCACGATCAGCAGCAGGAAAAGTGACTCGTTGTATCCGATGAACAGGAAGAACCCCGTCGGGAAGACCGCCAGGTACCAGGCGGCGCGCCGGGCGATCCCGGCACCCAGCTCGAGCTCGGCGAGCCGGTACAGCAGAGCCAGGGCGCCGAATGCGGCCGCGTTGGCCAGCACCAGGGCGCTGACCACGCCGTCGCCGGGCAGAATCGGGTTCACGACGTGGATCAGCATCGGGAACAGCGGGAAGAAGGCCGGGTATCCCGGCCCCAGGTGGTAGCCGCTCGCCGCGATGGTCACGTAGTGCATCGCGTCCCAGCCGTTCCAGCCGAGAGCGATCGACCACAGATCGGGCGCCGGGCCACGACCCCGAAAGGTCAACCAGGCGAGCGCGCCGACCATGAGGTGAACCCCCAGCGAGGTCGACCACACCGCGAGAGCCGCCAGCATCGCCGGCCGCCACGGACGGCCGGGCGCCGCCGGCCGCGGGGCGCTGAGCCCGGCGACGGGGCCGGGAGAGACGATCACGACGGCACCCCGGCCCGGCCGAGTCCGTCGAGCACGGGTCGCATCCGCCCCGCGAACGGCAGCACCTCCCTCGGGTCGAAGACCGGCACCACCACTGACGACTCCGGCATGGCCTCGACGCTCATCTGCTGCATCCCTTGGTGACGTTCACGGGAACACACGTTGATCAGCCGGGCATAAGGCCTGGATAAAAGCGGACAGTGGGGCACGGACCAGGGTGTCGCGGCCCCCCCCCCCCCCGGGGGGGCCCCCCCCGGGGGCGCCGGGGCCCCCCCCCCCCCCCCCCCCGGCCCCCCGGGCCCCCGCCCCCCCCCCCCCCCCCGCCGGGTACGGCCCCGAACTGCCC
>NZ_JBIRWQ010000010.1:0-68907 GCF_044388125.1 Actinoplanes sp. NPDC020271 | reverse complement strand
GGGTCGGTGCCCCCCCACACTGTTTAGTCCCCCCTCGTACTGGGCCTCTAAACCCCGGTCGGGGGGGCCCCCGGGGGGGGGGCCCCCCCCGGGGGGGGGGCCCCCCCCCCCCACGCCGGGGACGCCGGGATCCCGCGCTCCGGCACCCGGGGCGCCCGGGGACCGGAGCCGACGGCCCCCGCGAGACGTCTACGAGCCGATCAGTCCCAACTCGGTCAGGCAGCGGGCGAAGCCGCCGAACGGGGCGTGCGCGGTCGCCGCGGCCCGCACCGCGGGATGCGCGTCACCGACCGCGACCGAGTGCCCGACCAGGGCGAACATGCTCAGATCGTTGGGCATGTCCCCGAATGCGACGGCGTTCTCGGGCCGCACGCCGAGCCAGTCCAGCGCGCGCGACACCCCGGCCGCCTTGTCCACCCCGAGCGGCCCGGCCTCGATCAGGTGCGGCGCCGAGTAGGTCAGCGTGGCCCGGCCGGCGAACCCGGCCGCGGTCAGCTCGGCGATCAGCTCGTCCGAGGTGAGCGTGGCGTGCCGGATCGCGACGCCGTAGGCCGGTTGGTCGGCGATGTCACCGATCGTCACCTCCCGCCATGGCTCGGGCGGCGGGCGGCGGCGCAGCGCGAGGTATTCCGGCGTGATGTCCCAGCTCGCGACCCCGAAGACGGCCAGCCCGGCGCCGGGCCGGGCGCGGACGAACGTGGCGAGCTCACTGAGCGTGCCGGCGTCGAGGGTGCGCTGCCAGAGCGTCCGGTTCCCGGTGGGGGACCAGCCGAGTGCGCCGTTGTGGCAGACCGCGACGGCCAGCTGGCCGGCGAGCGCGCTCAGGCGTTCCACCCCGTTGCGCGTCCGGGCCGTCGCGGCGAGCAGCGGCACCCCGCGAAAGCGCAGCTGAGCGACGGCGTTCAGCGTGGCCGGATCGATCGTGTCGCCCGGGCCGACCACTGTTCCGTCCAGATCCGTGACCACCGCGCGCCACTGCGTCATGACGGCATTCAACATCATGGGTACGACGTTTCGCCGCCCACATTTCTTCAAGTGCTCCCTGCCACGCTCGTGAAGGTCGCCGATCGTGCCCGTGACATGGAAGGCTGGCACCGGAACGAAGGGGGACGCGGATGGGCATGATCAAAGTTGTCGGTCTGGTGCTGCACCCGCGCCGTGACTGCGGGTCGGCGGTCGACACCATCGTGAGCTGGGCGGCCGCCCGGGGCGTGACCGTGCTGGGCCTGCACGACGAGATCACCCGGATCGACTGCAGCGCCGTCGCCGTCTCCACCGAGGAGATGGTCGAGCGGTCCGGCCTGCTGGTGAGCCTGGGTGGCGACGGCACCATGCTGCGCAGCATGCGCCTGGTCGAGGGCCGCAAGACCCCGGTCCTGGGGGTGAACGTGGGCCGCCTGGGCTTCCTCGCCGAGGTCGACCTGCCCGATCTGCCGGGCGCGTTGTCGGCGATCGACGACCACTCGTACCGGATCGAGTCGCGCACCGCCGTGCGCACCGTCCTGCCGGACGGGCGGCGGGTGACCGCCTTCAACGACATCGCCCTGGTCCGGGTGCCGGGCCACGGGCTGGCCGCGGTCGGGATCAAGGTCGAGGGCAAGCGCTTCGTGAACTATGCGGCCGACGCGGTGCTGGTGTCGACGCCGACCGGTTCGACGGCGTACAGCTTCTCGGCCGGCGGCCCGATCGTCTCGCCGAACGTGGAGGCCCTGATCGTCAGCGCCGCCGCCGCGCACTCGTCGTTCAACCGTTCACTGGTGCTGGACACCTCCGAGCACCTCTGCCTGGACGTGCTGCCGACCAGCGGCCGCCTGGCGATCGAGGTCGACGGCATCATCGAGGGCTACGCCGAGCCGGGCGCGTCGATCGAGATCGAGCCGGTCCCGTCCGCCGCCCAGGTGATCCGTTTCGGTCAGACGTCGTTCTACGAGCGGGCCCGGCGCAAGCTGCGGGTCGAGGGCAGCGCCCAGGCCGCCGACTACGACGCCGCCGACGCGACCGTGGTCGACAGCTTCGAGCGCAACCGTTACGAGGTGCTGGTCGGCGGCGAGGTTGCCGGGGTGCTGCACTACCGGCGCGGGCCCGATCAGGTCGAGCTGCTGCACACCGAGGTGGACCAGGCGTTCTCCGGTCGCGGGCTGGCCGGCCGGCTGGCCGCGGCCGCGCTCGCCGACGCCCGCTCGCGGGCCGCCCACGTGGTCGCCACCTGCCCGTTCGTGGCCGGTTATCTGGAACGTCACCCCGAGCTGAACGATGTGGAGCTGAGGTAACGACATGGGCCAAGCCGCCATCCTCACCGTCGACGACGACCCCTCGGTCTCCCGCGCGATCGCGCGTGACCTGCGCCGGCGCTACGGCGATCAGTACCGGGTGATCCGGGCCGGCGGGGCGTCCGAGGCGCTCGACGTGCTCAAGGAGCTGAAGTTGCGCGGCGGCCGGGTCGCCGTGATGCTCGCCGACTACCGGATGCCGCAGATGAACGGCATCGAGTTCCTGGAGCAGGCGATGGACCTGTTCCCGCACGCCCGCCGCGCGCTGCTCACGGCATATGCGGACACCGACGCCGCGATCCAGGCGATCAACGTGGTCGACGTCGACCACTACCTGCTCAAGCCGTGGGACCCGCCGGAGGAGAAGCTCTACCCGGTGCTGGACGCGCTGCTCGACGCGTGGCAGGCCACCGGCGACCAGGAGTTGCCGGACATCCGGCTGGTCGGCCACCGGTGGAGCGAGCCGTCCTTCCAGATCCGCGACTTCCTCGCGCGCAACCTGGTGCCCTACAAGTACTTCGGCGCCGACGAGCCGGAGGGCCGCCGGCTGATGGAGGCCGCGGACGCCGGGCCGGAGTCGATCCCGCTGGTCGTGACGGCCGACGGGCGTGCGCTGCCGCGTCCGAGCGTGCAGGAGGTCGCCGAGGCGGCCGGCCTGTCGACGAGCCCGGTCCGCGACTTCTACGACCTGATCATCGTGGGTGGTGGGCCGGCCGGGCTGGGCGCCGCCGTCTACGGCGGTTCGGAAGGGCTCAAGACGCTGCTGATCGAGCGGCAGGCGGTCGGCGGCCAGGCCGGCCAGAGCTCCCGGATCGAGAACTATCTGGGCTTCCCCGACGGGATCTCCGGCGCGCAGCTCACCGACCGGGCGCGGCGGCAGGCGGACAAGTTCGCCGCCGAGACGCTGAACACTCGCGAGGTGGTGGGCCTGCGGGCGGACGGGTCGGCGCGCACGCTGACGTTCGCCGACGGCGGCGAGATCTCCGCGCACGCGATCCTGCTCGCCACCGGCGTCTCCTACCGTCCGCTGGTGGCCGAGGGCGTCGCCGACCTGACCGGCTCGGGCGTCTTCTACGGCTCGGCCGCGACCGAGGGCCCGGCCTGTTCGGGCAGCGACGTCTACATCGTCGGCGGGGCGAACTCGGCCGGCCAGGCCGCGCTGTTCTTCGCGAAGTACGCGCGGAGGGTCACCCTGCTGGTGCGCGGCGCCTCGCTGGAGTCGTCGATGTCGTACTACCTGATCCAGCAGCTCGCCCAGGTCGCCAACATCGAGGTGCGCACCCGGTGCGAGGTGGTCGGGGCGCACGGCGACGGGCACCTGCAGGCGATCACCATCTGTGACAGCAAGGACGGCACGAAGGGCACGGTCGAGTGCGGCTACCTCTTCGTGTTCATCGGGGCGGAACCGCGGACGGACTGGCTCGGCGACGCTGTCGTCCGGGACGGCAAGGGCTTCATCCGTACGGGATCGGATCTGGTCCTGAATGGTGACCGCCCGCGGGGATGGGATCGGGACCGCGATCCGTTCTATCTGGAGAGCAGTGTCCCCGGCATCTTCGCCGCCGGCGACGTCCGGGCCAACTCGATCAAACGGGTGGCCTCGGCGGTCGGCGAGGGCGCGATGGCCGTCGCGCTGGTCCACCGTTACTTGGAGGCGCAGTAGCCATGACCACGGAGACAGAAGAGATCCGGCTCCAACCCTGTGAGCCCGGCCGGCTCACGCCCGCCGATCTGAAGACGCTGTTCCTGTTCGAGAAACTGACCGACGAGCAGCTTGCCTGGATCGCCGAGCACGGCTGCACCATGCGGGTGCCCGGCGGTGGCCTGGTGCTGCGCGAGGGTGACCCGGCGACCCAGTTCTTCGTGCTGCTCAGCGGCACGGTCGCGCTCAGCCGCCGGGTCGGGCAGGACGACGTGCAGACCAGCCGCACCGAGCAGCGCGGCGTCTACATGGGCGCCACCAACGCCTACCTGCGCGACGACGGCGTGCCGCAGAAGTACATGGCGTCGATGCGAGCGCTCTCCGACGCCGAGTTCTTCATGCTCTCCGCCGAGGACTTCGGCCGCCTGATGCGTGACTGGTTCCCGATGGCGATCCACCTGCTGGAGGGCCTGACCCTCGGGATGCGCAGCTCGCAGGCGGCGATCGGCGAGCGGCAGCGTCTCCAGGCGCTCGGGGCCCTCTCGGCCGGCCTGATGCACGAGCTGAACAACCCGGCCGCGGCCGCCGCCCGGGCCACCGGTGCCCTGCGCGAGCGGGTCGCCGCGATGCGGATGAAGCTCGGCAAGCTGGCCAAGGGCAAGGTCGCGCCGGACCGCCTGACCGCGCTGCTCGAACTCCAGGAGGAGGTGATCGAGCGGGCCGCGAAGGCGCCGGTGCGCACCGCCATGGAGATCGCCGATCTGGAGGACGAGCTCGGCGACTGGATGGACGAGCGCGGCGTGACCAACGCGTGGGACGTCGCGCCGGTCTTCGCGCAGGGCGGCATCGACACCGAGTGCCTCACCCAGATCCAGGCCCGGCTCGACTCGCCCGAGCTGCTCGACCAGGCGATCCACTGGATCGGGTACGCGTTGGAGACCGAGCAGTTGATGAGCGACATCGAGGACGCCACCGGTCGCGTGTCGTCCCTGGTCAACGCGGCCAAGCAGTACTCGCACGTGGACCGTTCGGCGCACCAGTGGATCGACGTGCACTCCGGGCTGGACAGCACTCTGGTGATGCTCGCCCACAAGATCGGCGACGGGGTCCGCGTGGTCAAGGACTACGACCGGACACTGCCGCAGATCCCGGCCCACCCGGCCGAGCTGAACCAGGTGTGGACGAACCTGATCGACAACGCCGTCCAGGCGATGTCCGGGGCGGGGACGCTCACCATCCGGACGAGCCGGGAGGACGACCGCGTCGTCGTCTCGATCGGCGACACCGGTCCCGGCGTGCCCGACGAGATCAGGAAGCGCGTGTTCGAGCCGTTCTTCACCACGAAACCGGTGGGCGAGGGGACCGGGCTGGGGCTCGACATCTCGTACCGCATCGTGGTCAACACGCACGGCGGCGACATCTCCCTGCAGTCCGCGCCCGGGAACACCAGGTTCCTGGTCCGGCTGCCGCTGAGCGAGCCCGCCTCGGCGTAAACGGCTGGAGCCGCTCGTCGCCGATCACTAGGATCGGCGTCGGCGATGGGCGGCTCCTGGCGGCGCTTCCTTCCACAGTCGTAACTGAACGAATTCAGCGCCGTCGCTCCCCGCCCGTCGCCCCGTCTGGAGTCGCTCTGTGGCCACCGTTTCCGTCGCGACCTTCGTCGACGTTCCCGCAGCTCAGGCCTGGGAGGCCATCGCTGATGTCGGCGCGGTGCACGAGCGGCTGCTGCCCGGGCGGGTGGCGTCCGCCGAGATGGACGGCGACGTGCGGATCCTGACGATGCCGAACGGCACCCGGATCCGGGAGCTGATCATCGCGGTCGATCACGAGCTGCGCCGGATGGCGTATTCGGTGATCGAGGGTCAGGCGATGCCGCTGACCTACCACCATGCGGCGTTCCAGGTGGTGGAGGTCGACGGGCGTACCCGGGTGGTCTGGACGACCGACGTCCTGCCGCACGCGCTGGCGGGCGCCGTCCAGGCCCGCGTCGAGCGAGGCATCGTGGAGCTGAAAGCGGTCCTCGAGTCGGCCTGACTTCCCGGGCCGGCTCCAGCCACTACCGGCGCCACGCCGCAGCCCCGGGTGATCGGCCGGGCACGGCCTAGATGTCGGCGACGGCGATGCGGCCGGAGCGGAACGAGATGCCGGCCGGGCCCGGATCGAGCAGGCCGTCGGCCAGTTCCCGCAGGTGGTTGTCGCGGACGACGGTGAAGCCGTGCCGCTCCACCAGCCGCGCCATCTCCTCCGGCGACCAGAGCGAGCGCCACGGCTCGCCCGACAGCGGGCTGGTCCGGCCGCCGAGGCGAGCCATGACCTGGGTCACGACCCGGCCGATCCGGACCGCGCCCGACGTCGGCTGGTAGTTGACGACCAACCGGCTGCCCGGGGCGGAGATCGAGGCGACCGCCTGCACGGTGCCGGCGACCTGGTCGCGCGTCAGATAGGGGACGACGCCCTCCCACACCCACGTGGTCGGCTCGGCCGCCCGGTGGCCCGCGGCGGCCAGCGCGTCCCCGAGCCGGTCCCGCGCGAAGTCCACCGGCACGAACGTCGGCGGTTTGCCGTCCAGCCCCGCCGCCCGGTCGCGTTTGTCCTGCTGAGAGGCGGGCTGGTCGACCTCGTACACGTCAGCGTCGGCGAGTTCCGGCATCCGCCAGGCGCGCCCGTCCAGGCCCGCGCCGAGGATCACCACCTGGCCGGCCGGCCGTTCGCGCACGGCGTCGTCGATAGCCACCGTCCGCGGCACCATCAACTCGCCGCAGCGCAGCACCATCTCGTACGCCATCCGTTCGGCCCAGCCGTCCGGCTGCCGCCCGTCCCGCGCCCGGTCGACCATGGCCCGCTCGTCGTCGTCGAGCAGCAACGCCGCGGTCGGGTCGCTGAATCTCCCGGGGGCGAACCGCCCGTGGGCCACTGCCCGCCCCTGACACACCAGCACCGCGGTCCGACTCGCCCGATACTCCGACATGGACCGACCGTAACCGGCTCGGGCGAGTGCGGCCGCTGACACTTGTCACTCCGGCAGCAACCCACGCAGATAGGCGGCCTGTCCGGCGTGCTGGGCGTCGTCGTCGTACACACTGACCAGCCGGGCGCCCAGGGTCACCGGCGGATCCCAGCGACGGTCGACGATCCGGTCCAGGTCCGCCTCGGTCAGGCCTTTCACAAAATCCACAGTCCTGGCGTGTACGGCCCGGTAGTACTCCGTCAGCGCCGCCGCGCTCTCCGGCACGACCGCCGCGGCGTCCGCCGCCGTGTGGCCGTAACCGCTGTCCGACGGATCGGGTTTGCGGCCGAAGCGGGCCGCCCAGTCCCCGGTGACGTAGACCTGCTCGCTCTCCAGGATCTCGGCGAGGTGACTGTCCTGCACACGGGTCAGGTGCCAGACGAGCCAGCCGATCGAGTTGGCGCCGGGCCGGGGAGCCCACCGGAGCTGCTCCGGGGTGAGCCCGTCGATCGCGGTGCCGACCAGTTCGGGCAGCCGCCCGAACGCCTCTTCCAGCACACCCTTCGCGTCCATCGTCCGTTCTCCTCCTACTGCTGCGTTTCGTCGGTGGTGCCCTGACCCTGCTGTTGCCGGCCCGGGTCGCTGCCCTGGCCGGCGCCGTCACCGGTGCCGCTGTCCGGGCCCGTCCCACCGCCGGTGTCGCTGCCACCGGTCGGCTGCGGGTCGGCCGGGGCGTCGGTGGCCGCGGGCTTCGTGGGCTCGGTCGTCGCCGTCCCCGGGTCACCGGACGAGTCACCCGGCGTCGTCGAGGCCGTCGGGGCCGTCGGGGCCGTCGTGGCCGGAGTGGGATCGGAACCGGCCGGCTCGGTCGAGGTCGCCGGGGCCGGCTTGGTGTCGTCGGAATGCTTGCCGGAGAAGTTGAACACGGTCGGTGCCCCGCCGTCCCGCCCGCTGGTCGCATCGGCCGCAGATCGGCCGGCCAGCAGCTCGGCCGCGGTGAGCGTGCCCATCGCCAGCAGGAACAGGGCGCCGGCCACCATCGCGATCCGCTTCCAGCGGAACTTGCCCGGCCCGTCGTGCGACGACGGCGCGTCCGGTGAGTCCGGAGCGGCCGGCGAGATCGGCTCGGCCGGCGACATCGGCGCCGCGGCCACCTCGGGCGTGCCGACCGCGGCGGGCGCGGTCACGAACACGGCCTGCAGTTTCTTCGTGCCCCGGTCCAGGTAGCGGTGGTAGACCTCGGTGCCGATCGAGCTGATCAGACTTGCCACCGCCGCACCGGCGAGCGTGCCGGCGACGCCCAGGAACGAGCCGATCACGGCGGCCGAGACCGCCGCGAGCGTGCCCGCGATCGTCTTGGGTATGTCGATGCCCAAGGGCCGGGTCTGCGCGTGCGAACTCATGTGCCCCCTTTCAGTCGCGCCAGCCCTCCGCCTTAACCGCACGGCTCGCCGCCAAACCCCGTCGCTGCGCGAGGACCACCCGCAGCGGCCGGATGACGATGCCTTCCTCCTCCTCGAGACGGCGGCGGGCCAGTTTCCGCGTCCGCAGAATGCCCGCCAGACCGGCTGCGGCGATGAGGAACTGCACCGACATCGCGACCCGGAAATCGGCGATGTGATAGTCGGCACTGCCGCCCGTGCGCGCGTCCAGGATCAGGCCGACCAACTCGATCGTCAGCAGCGACGCGACGAACCCGCCGACGTTGACCACGCCGGTGGCCGTGCCGAGGCGGTGCGGGGGATTGAACGTACGCGCATAATCGAAACCGATCATGGAACCGGGACCACCGGAGCCCAGTGCCACGACCAGCAGGATCAGCACGGGGAGCGGCGCCCGGCCGGGCCAGAGGATGACCAGGGCCCAGGCCCCCAGGTTGATCCCGACGATGCCGAGCACGAGCAGCGACCGGCGCAACGGATATCGCTGGACGACCACGCCGAGCACCGGGCCGGTCACCATGCCCACCAGCACGAACAGTGTGAGCAGCGTGCTGGCGGTGCCGCGGCTGACACCCTCGCCCGCGATCAGGAACGGCACGCCCCACATCAGGGCGAAGACCGTGCCGGTGAACTGGGTGGTGAAGTGCGTCCACAGCCCCAGCCGGTTGCCCGGGTGCCGCCAGGCGTGCGCCACGTCGGCGCCGAGCTTGCGCAGGTTGATCGGGTCGCCGCTGGTCACCCGCTGCTCCGGGGTGTCGTGCAGGGCGACCAGCGCGGCCAGCGTGACGAAGACCCCGGCGCCACCGGCGGCGAGGAACGCGGTGGACCAGCCCGGCCCGGCGAGCAGGGCGGCCAGCGGCACCGCCGAGAGCACCTGGCCGAGCTGCCCCACGATGCCGGTGAGCTGCGTGAGGACCGGCACGCGGCGGGGCGGGAACCAGCGCGGCACCAGCCGTAGCACGCTGATGAACGTCATCGCGTCACCGGCGCCGACCAGGACCCGGGCGGCGACCGCGCCGGTGATCCCGTGGGCGTTGGCCATCAGCGTCTGCCCGGCCGCCATCACCAGCGCGCCGGAGACGATCAGCCGCAGTGACCCGAACCGGTCGAGCAGCAGCCCGACCGGGATCTGCAGGCCGGCGTAGACCAGCAACTGCAGCACGGCGAAGCTGGCCAGTGCGCTCGCGCCGACGTCGAAGCGGTGCTGCGCGTCGAGCCCGGCCACGCCGAGCGAGGTGCGGTTGAGAACGGCGACGACATACGCGGCGAGACCGGCGGCCCACACCGCCCAGGCCCGGGCTCCGGGTCGCAGGGACATGTGGTGCCTTCCACTCGCGTTGTGCACTCGTACTTTCCAAGCCTTCTCCGCAGCTCGGCGCGTTGCAACGTGGGTTTGCCCACTGATCAGGTTGCTGTAACCCCAGTGGGGGTATAGCTTTATAACCCCACTGGTGACGAAGGAGCGCGTGATGCCGAAGATCAATGTGTATCTGCCCGACGAGCTGGCCGAGGCGGTCAAGGAGACCGGCCTGCCGGTCTCGGCGATCTGCCAGCGCGCGCTGGAGCAGGCGGTCCGCCGGGTCACCGCGATCCGCGAGACCTCCCTGGCCGAGCTCTCCGGCGCCGACCTGGAAGAGCGGTTCCCGCTGATGACCGGCCGCAGCCGCACCGTCCTGGGCCTGGCCGTCGAGCGGGCCGGCGCCGGGGCCCGCGCCTCGGTCGGCAGTGGCGACCTGCTCGGCGCGATGATCCAGGAAGGGACCAACCTCGCCATGCACGTGCTCCAGGCCCTCGAGATCGAACCGGCCGCGCTCGCCCGTGAGCTGGAGCGGCAGACCGGCGAGGAGGCGGCCGGGCCCGGCATCGGGGTGCACTTCAGCGTCCCGGCGGCCGGTGCGCTGGAGCTGGCCGTGGGCGAGGCGGTCGGGCTCGGGCACAACTACGTGGGCTGTGAGCACCTGCTGCTCGGGCTGGTCACCGAGCCCGACGGGGTGGCCGGTCAAGTGCTGCGGGCAGCCGGGGCCGAGCCGCGCCTGACCCGTCGCGCGGTCGCGTCGGCGCTGGCCGGCTATCGGCACCTGCAGGCCAACACGGCCGCGGCCTCCGGTTACTCGGATCTCCGCAACGCCGGCAACGCCGACCCGGCCCAGCTCCTGGCCGCCGCGTTGCAGCCGCTCGTGGCTCGGATCGAGCGGCTGGAGCAGCGCCTGGCCCCGCCGCAGGAGTGATGCGCGCCGCCGCGGCAACCCTGTTTCTGCTGCTCCTGGCGTTGCTGCCATTGATCATCTGAGCAACTTCACACCCCACCCACCCTGGGGGAAGGCCCGCTGATCAGTATGACGGGAAACCGGCACCGGCCGCCGAAGCCCTGTGGACAGAGCGCCGGTGTGGACGACCGGCGGCGCCCGTCAGGGCAGCAGATACCGGGTCAGCCATTCGATCGTCGCGCGGAGGAACTCGGCCCGGGACGTCCGGTGCAGCAGTTCGTGCCCCTCACCGGGAAACAGCAGATACCGGTGCGGGGCTCCCCGCGCGGCCAGCGCCCCGGCCACCTGGTCAGCTTCGATCACCGGCACGTTGCTGTCGTTCTCGCCGTGCACGATCAGCAGCGGCGCCCGGAGCCGGTCGATCCGGTGGAGCGGGGACAGTTCGCGCAGCAGCGCGGCGTCCGCGACCGGGTCGCCGTACTTGCTGATCGCGGCCGCCGCGATCCACGGCTCGGTGTGTTCGTAGAAGGTGGCGAAGTCCGACATCCCGCAGATGTCGATGCCGACGTCGAACAGTTCGGGGTAGGTGACCAGCGCCGCCAGCGTGAGGTACCCACCGTAGGACCGGCCCATCACGCCGACCCGCTCGGCGATCCCGGAGTCCCGCAGGTAGCGCACGCACGACCGGACGTCCTCGATCGCGTCGTGACGCAGCGGCCCGTTGTCCGCGTTGACGAAGGTGTGGCCGAAGCCGGAGGAGCCGCGCACGTTGGGCGCGAACACCGCGATGCCGCGCTGGACGAGGGACTGGAAGAGCGGCCCGTGTCCGGGGCGTTCCTGTGCTTCGGGGCCGCCGTGCAGCCAGATGACGGCCGGGTGCGGGCCGGGGCCGGACGGCGTGAACAGCCAGCCGGTCAGTGTGAGCCCGTCGTGCGCGCTGAGTTTTTCCAGCGTCGGGTGCACCGCATCGGGGTCGGCCGGTTCGGCCGAGATCGGTCGCAGACCGGATCCGTCGCGGGCGCAGGTCCAGACGCCGTGCGGGCGGCCCGGGCCCTCGGCGGTGAAGGCCAGCGACGAGCCGTCGAAACTCCAGGTCAGCCCGGAGACCACGGGGGCCGGCAGCGGCACTTCGACCGGGATCGGTGATCCGGTGTGGTCGAGGTCGATCAGCGACAGCGCCGATTCGCCGCCGCGAACGTTCCACAGCACTGCCGCGGTTCGCCCGTCGGCGGTGACCGCGAAGGTTTCGACTTCGGCGTCGGCGGCGGCGGCCAGCACCTCGGTGGTGCCTCCGGCGACCCGTACCAGCGCCGGGAACTCCCCGTCCTCGCTGCGCGCGTAGACGCACCCGCCGCCGGGGCTGAAGACTGCCTGTTCGCCCCGGCAGATCACCTCGCCGGGCACCGACTCGATCCGGCGGTCGCCGCGCGGGCCGCGCCGGAGCAGAACCGACCGCCCGGCCGGGTCGACGTCACACAGCGAGATCAGGTCACCGGAGGCGATCTTGCTCCGGGTCCCGGCGACCACGTCGATCAGGATCGCGTCGGTCAGGTTCTCGGTGAGCGCCAGCACCGGCCGCCCCGGCAGCCACCGCATGTTGTCGGCGGTGTCCGCGCCGAACCCGGCCACCTGGTGCGGGTCCGACCCGTCCGGCCGGACCAGCCAGATCTCGTGCCGGGGCGCGCCGCCCGGGGCGACCTGGCAGGCGAGCCAGCCCCCGCCGGACGACCACGCCACTTCGCTGACCGGTTCGTCGAACGCGATCCGGAAGGCCAGCTCGCTGTCGACCGGCTGCACCCAGACGCCGGGTGTGCCGGCCCGGTCGGAGACGTACGCCGCGTGTCGCCCGTCCGGTGACAGCGTCACCGACCAGTTCCCGGCGACTGCCGAGGTGAACAGCGAGAACGCCGGCAGCACGGTCACGTCGACCCGGTGGAGCTGGCCCTCCAAGACGTACCTCCTAAAGCTTCTTGTCCTGCAACCACATCTCCAGCAGCGCGAGTTGCCACAGCTGGTTGGCCCCGAGGGTGGTCCGCGGCGTGTTCGGGTCGGCGAGCAGCGCCTCGACGTACTCCGGCCGGAACAACCCGCGGTGCCGCGCCTCGGGGGCGTGCAGCGCGTCGCGCACCTTCGCCAGCATCTCGCCCTCCAGATGCCGGATCCCGGGAACCGGGAAATAGCCCTTCGTGCGGTCGATCACCTCGTCGGGCACGAGGCCACGGGCGGCGTCCTTGAGCACCCCTTTGCCGTCCGACGCGAGTTTCAGCTCGGGTGGGCAGGCCGCGGCGAGCTCGACCAACTCGTGATCGAGGAAGGGTACGCGAGCTTCGAGGCCCCACGCCATGGTCATGTTGTCGACCCTTTTGACCGGATCGTCGACGAGCATCACCTGCGAGTCGATCCGTAGTGCGGCATCGACCGCGGTCTCCGCGCCGGGCCGTCCGAAGCTTTCCGCCACGAACTCGCGCGCGTGGTCCCGGTCGAGGTGCCAGGCCGGGTTGAGCTGCCGCGACAGGTCGCTGTGCGGCCGGTCGAAGAACTCTTGCGCGTACGCCTCGACAGCCCGTTCCCGGGCGATCCCGGCGAGTGGCGGGTACCAGCTGTAGCCGGCGAAGATCTCGTCCGCCCCCTGCCCGGACTGCACCACCGTGACCTGTTTCGCGACATCTTCACTGAGCAGGTGGAACGCGATGCAGTCGTGGCTGACCATCGGTTCACTCATCGCCGCGACGGTGCGGTCCACGGCCGGGAGGAAACGATCGTGTCCGATCCTGATCTGGTGGTGCTCGGTGTCGAACTGCTTGGCGATCAGGTCCGAGTAGACGAACTCGTCGCCGCTCTCCCCGCCGGCCGGCTCGAACCCGATGCTGAACGTGGTCAGCCCGTGTTGTCCCTGCTCGGCCAGGAGCGCCACGATGAGGCTGGAGTCGAGGCCGCCGGAGAGCAGCACGCCGACCGGCACGTCGGCGACCATGCGCCGTCGCACGGCGAGATCGAGCTTCTCCCGCACGGCGGCCGCGAATTCATCAGGGGCGATCGACGCCGTACGCCGGAAGTCCGCCTCCCAGTAGCAGCGATCCGTGACCGCGCCGTCGGCCCGGATCACCCGTACCGTCGCGGGCGGCAGTTTCCGGATCCCGGAGAGGATGGTCCGCGGCGCCGGCACGACCGAGTGGAACGTCATGTAGTGCTGCAATGCCACCTTGTCGATGGTGGTGTCCACCCCGCCGGCCGCGAGCAGCGCCGGCAGCGTCGACGCGAAGCGCACCCCGCCCGGCGTCTCGGCCAGGTAGAGCGGCTTGATCCCGAGCCGGTCGCGGGCCAGCACGACCGTCCCCGAGTCGTGCTCGGCGACCGCGAAGGCGAACATCCCGAGGAAGTGCGTGACGCAGTCCGCGCCCCACCGGTGGTACGCCTTGAGGATCACCTCGGTGTCCGAGGTGGAGAAGAAGCGGTAGCCGTGCCCCTGCAGTTCCTCCCGCAGCTCACGGTAGTTGTAGACACAGCCGTTGAAGACCACGGTCAGCCCGAGTTCGTCGTCGGTCATCGGCTGCGCGCCGTTCTCGCTCAGGTCGATGATCTTCAGCCGCCGGTGGCCGAGAACGATCCGCTGGTGCTCCCAGACGCCCTCGCCGTCCGGGCCGCGGGACGCCATCGAGGTCAGCATCCGGCGGACTGATTCCACGTCGGCGGCTCGATCGCCGTACCCGCGCTTGGAGTAGATCAGTTCTCCGGCTATGCCACACATCATTCGCCTCCCAATAGCCAGGTGTCCTTGGACCCGCCGCCGCGCGACGAGTTGACGATCATGGAGCCGGCCGGGGCCACCCGGGTCAGCGCGGCCGGCGCGACGACGGGCTCACCGGCGCCGCTGAAGACGAAGGCGCGCAGATCCACGTGCCGCGGCGCGAGCTGGTGCCCGTCGAAGACCGGGTGGGTGGAGAGCCGGACCAGCTCCTGGGCGACCCAGCGGTGCGGGGCGGTCCGGATCTGCCGGCGCAGCGCGTCCAGCTCGTCGGCGGTGGCGTGCGGGCCGATCACGATCCGGTCCCCGCCGTAGCCGTCGACCGGCTTGCAGACCAGCTCGTCCAGCCGGGACAGCACCTCCGACAGCTGGCCCGGAAGCCCGCACAGGTAGGTCGGCACATCCGCCAGCAGCGGTTTCTCACCCAGGTAGAACTCGATCATCTTCGGCACGTACGCGTAGACGGCCTTGTCGTCCCCGATCCCGTTCCCGAGGGCGTTCGCCAGCGTGACCGTCCCGGCGTGCAGCGCGGCCACCAGGCTCGGACCCAGCGGCATCCCGTCCGCGCCGGGGGAGTGCACCAGGCTGTCCTCGCCCATCCGCAGGTAGACGACGTCGACCGGGTACCGCTTGCCGTCCCGCAGCCGGTGCACGCGGCCGCCCTCGACGAACAGCTCGGTGCTGCGGACCACCGGGACACCCATCGCCTCGGCCAGCATCCGGTGCTCGAACCAGGCCGAGTCGTCCGGGCCCTGACTGAGCACGACCAGCGCCGGGTCGTCCAGCGGGGACGCGGCCAGCAGCGCCTCCTTCAGCAGGCGCGGGGTGTCCTCGACCGGGATCAGGCCGGCCGGGCGCGGCAGTTCGGGCAGGATGCTCTCGGTCAGCCGGCGGTTCTGCATCGCGTACGCGATCCCGGACGGCACCCGCAGGTTGTCCTCCAGCACGCACCACTTGCCGTCCGCGTCCCGGACCAGGTCGACGCCGGCCACCTGGGCGCGGATCGCCGCGCCGGACACCAGCGCGCCACTGGCCCGCAGTTCGGGGGAGCCGTCGATCACCCATTCCGGCACGACGCCGTCGGTGACGATCTGACGCTGGTCGTAGACGTCGGCCAGGAACGCGTTCAACGCCCGTACGCGCTGGGTCAGCCCCGTCTGCAGGCTCGCCCAGTCGTCGGCCGGGACCACGCGCGGAACCAGGTCGAACGGGAAGAGCCGGGTGGCCGCCTCGCCGGCGACACTGAACGTGACCCCGTTGGCCCGCTGCTCCTCGTCGCGCGCGTCCTCGCGGTGCCGCAGACCGGTCGCGCCGAGCGCGGTCAGCACCGGGACGATCCCGGTGTACTCCGGCATGACCTCGCCCGGGAACGCCTCGTCGCCCGCGGCCGCGTACGGGCTGACCCCGCCGAGCGTCACCGGGTCGCTCGTCGCGGCGCCGCCCCGCGTCTCGGCCACCAGCAGGTCGACGACGTCGGCGATCCGGCCGCGCCGGGCCAGGGCACGCCGCTGGCGGGATGCCGAACTGCCGGTGCTCAACGCCCGTACCGACAGATCGAAGACCTGCTCCCAGTCGCCGAGGGCCTCCAGGTGCGGGCGCAACTCGCCGACCAGGTGCTCGACCGCGACGGCGGCGGGCACGGGCACCGGCGAGCGGGGCAGGTCGAGCAGGTCGCCCTCCAGGCCGGAGCGCGCCGCCCGCCACATCGCGGCCCGGTGCAGCGGCGGACGGGCCGGAGGCAGCGGCTTCCCGGCCCGGTGTTCCTCCTGGGCGCGGTGGACCAGGGCCCGGAACAGGCCGGCCAGCAGCACCACGGTGTCCACGTCCGGGCAGGCGTCGGTGACCCGCAGCTCCACGGTGGGCACGTGCGCGGACGGGCGCACGTCGAAGTAGACCATCTTCGGGTCGCTGATCGTCCCGGACGCGATCAGGTCGTTGACCAGCATGTCGAACTCCTCGGCGGAGTGCAGCGCGCCGCTGTCCCCGGCGGTCGGCCAGCGCGTCCAGACCAGGGAACGGGAGCTGGCGTACCCCGAGTCCTCACCCATCCAGAACGGGGAACTGGTCGAGAGGGCCAGCAGCACCGGCAGAGACGGCGAGACGCGCTGCGCGACCGAGACCGCCTCGTCCCGGTCGGGCACGCCGACGTGCACCTGGGCCCCGCAGATCAGCTGCTCACGGACGAGCATCTGGTACTCGCTGAGCATCCGGCGGTACCGGGTCGTCGGGGTGACCTCCAGCGCGTCGACGTCGACCAGCGGGACCGTTCCGGCCGCGACCAGGCCGAGCCCGAGTGACTCGGCCACCCCGATCGCGGCACGGCGCCGGGCCGTGATGCCCTCACGCAGACCGTCCAGGGTGGTGCTGACCGGCGTGTTCGTCTCCACGACCGAGCGGTGCAGCTCGGCCGAGAAATGCTCCGGGTCGAGCCGGTCGAGCACCTCGGGCGCCCGCGGTACGAGCTCGCGCGTGGCCAGGTCGACCACGTGCAGCTCCTCCTCGGCACCGAGAGTGAGCGAGTCGGGGGCGTCGGGCGTGGGGGATTTCAGCGCCGGAAGGGACTCCGTCATAGCGACCGCCTTCATGTGGTGAACTCCGCCCAGCGTTTCGATCGGTTGTGGCAGATGTGTGACGTGCCCATTTCCGGCGCTCGCCAAGCATCGTGATCGCCCGGTGCCGAGGAGCCCCCGTCGCTACGGGTAACCTCCTGGGTCGGCACCCACAACCAGCGGAGGTCCTGATGGGCAGCGTCGTCGTCATCACCGGCTCGGCCGGTCTCATCGGATCGGAGTCGGTCCGTCACTTCGCCGCCCTCGGCATGGACGTGGTCGGTGTCGACAACGACATGCGCGGCTATTTCTTCGGCGCGGACGGCTCCACCAAGTGGAACCTGGACCGCCTCACGAAGGACCTCGGCGCCAAGTACACGCACTATTCGCTGGACATCCGCGACCGCGAGGGCCTGGGCCGGCTCTTCGCGGAGTACGGGAAGAACATCGGTCTGGTCATTCACGCCGCTGCGCAGCCGAGCCACGACTGGGCCGCCCGCGAGCCGTTCACCGACTTCGACGTCAACGCCGTCGGCACGCTCAACATGCTGGAGGCGGCGCGCCGGCACGCGATCGAGGCGCCGTTCATCTTCACCTCGACCAACAAGGTGTACGGCGACACGCCGAACTCCCTGCCGCTGATCGAGAAGGCGACCCGCTGGGAGCTGCCGGAGGACCACAAGTGGTTCGACGGCATCGACGAGACCATGTCGATCGACAGCAGCCTGCACTCGATCTTCGGCGCCAGCAAGGTGGCCGCCGACGTCATGGTCCAGGAGTACGGGCGCTATTTCGACATGCCCACTGCGGTGTTCCGGGGTGGCACGCTGACCGGTCCCGGTCACTCGGCGGCCGAACTGCACGGCTTCCTGGCGTACGTGATGCGCTGCGTCATGGAGGGCCGGCTCTACAAGATCTACGGCTACAAGGGCAAGCAGATCCGCGACGCGATCCACTCGCACGACCTGGTCTCGGCGTTCGAGGCGTTCCAGAAGGCGCCGCGGGTCGCCGAGGTCTACAACATGGGCGGCGGCCGGCACTCGCACTGCAGCGTGCTCGAGGCGTTCAGCATCGCCTCGGAGATCACCGGCATCGAGGCGAACACCGAATACGTCGACGAGAACCGGATCGGCGACCACCAGTGGTGGGTCAGCAGCACCGCCCGCTTCGAGGAGCATTACCCCGAGTGGAAGCTGACCTACGACGTTCCGGCGATCCTTCGCGAGATGTACGAGGCGAACCAGGACGTCTGGAAGGCATAGCGCGCGCGGAGGGTAGCGCAGCAGTCAGGCATAGTTTCCGGATCTGTTCCACGAAAAGGGCCGCGAGGCCCTTTTCCCATTTCCGGGGCACGTTTATCGCGGCGGCGCACACGGTGTGCGACTTTCTCCCGCTGGCTGAGAATGTGTCGGCAAATCGCTGTGGTTTACCTGGAAGTACGCGTCTCCTAATCCGCAGTTAATGATTTTTGAGTATTTTTACCTAATGTCCGACTTGACGCAGTTGTTGCGCCGGGACTTGCCGGCGTCCATCGTCGTTTTCCTGATCGCCATCCCGTTGTCCCTGGGTATCGCCGCGGCATCCGGAGCCCCGCTGCTGGCGGGGTTGGTCGCCGCGGTTGTCGGCGGCATCGTCGCAGGCGCCCTCGGTGGCGCCCCATTGCAGGTCAGCGGCCCGGCCGCCGGTCTGACCGTGATCGTGGCCGGAGCCGTGGCGGACTTCGGGTTCGCCGGCACCGCCGCGATCGTGGCCGCCGCCGGAATCGTCCAGATCCTGCTCGGCGTCTCCCGCCTGGGACGCGCCGCCCTCGCCCTCTCGCCCGCCGTCGTGCACGGCATGCTGGCCGGTATCGGCCTGGTCATCGCCCTCGGCCAGGTCCACGTGCTGCTCGGCGGAGCACCGCACAGCAACGCCTGGGACAACCTCCGGCAGTTGCCGGCCCAGATCGTCGACCACCACGGGCCGGCCGCTCTGCTCGGTCTGCTCACCGTGGGCATCCTGGTGCTCTGGCCGCGGGTGGTGAAGGTCTCCGTGCTGCCGGCCGCCCTGGTCGCGGTCGTCGGGGTGACGACGCTCGCCGCGGTCTGGGGCGCCGACGTGGTCCGGGTCGACCTGCCGGAGGAGCCGCTCGCGGAGCTGATCACCCCGGCCTGGCCGGACGCGCCGATTCACCGGATCACCGTCGCGGTGTTCACCATCGCGCTGGTCGCCAGCGTGGAGTCGCTGCTCTCCGCGGTCGCCGTGGACAAGATGCACGACGGGCCGCGCGCCCGGCTCGACAAGGAGCTGGTCGCTCAGGGCACCGCCAACACCGTCTCCGGCCTGCTCGGCGGTCTGCCGGTCACCGGCGTGATCGTCCGCAGCTCGACCAATGTCGCGGCCGGCGCCAGGACCCGGGCGTCGGCGATCCTGCACGGCGTCTGGATCGCGGTGTTCGTGCTGCTCTGCGCGTCGCTGCTGGAGATGATCCCGATGGCCGTGCTCGCCGCGGTGCTGATCGTGGTCGGGGTGAAGCTGATCAACCTCGCGCAGATCCGCACCTACGCCCGGCACGGGGAGCTACCGACGTACGCGGTGACCGCCTTGGGGGTTGTCTTCGTCGACCTGCTCACGGGCGTGGCGCTCGGCATGGTGACCGCCGCGGTCCTCATCCTCTGGCGCCTGACCCGATGCGAGATCCGCACCGTGCAGCGCGGACCGGACGCGTGGCTCGTCACGATCAGCGGCACCCTCGCGTTCATCGAGTCGGCCAGACTGACCCGCGAGTTCGGCGCGATCCCGCCCGGCGGGGACGTCGAGGTGGAGTTGCACCTCGACTACCTCGACCATGGTGCCTTCGAGACGATCAAGAGCTGGGAATCGGCGTACGTCCGGTCCGGCGGCCGCGTCCACATCCACGAAGTGCACGACTCGTGGTTCCACCGGGCCACCTCCGGGCGCCTCGGCGGTGGCAAGAGCACCCCGCGCCTGCTCGGCTCGTGGTCCCGCTGGCAGGGCATCAACGAGCAGCGGCGCGACGCGATGGCGGCCGGCATCGCCGAGTTCGAACGCAGCGTCGCCCCGATGGTCCGCCCGCACCTGGCCGCCCTGGCCCGCGACGGGCAACGCCCCGAGCAGCTCTTCATCACGTGCGCGGACTCCCGCCTCGTGCCGAACCTGATCACCGCCAGCGGACCGGGCGACCTGTTCTGCGTCCGCAACGTCGGCAACCTGGTCCCGGCGTACCGGCCGGGTCCGTCCTCGCCGCCGGGTGACTCCTCGGTCGGGGCGGCCGTCGAGTACGCCGTCGACGTCCTCGGCGTCACCACGATCACGGTCTGCGGCCACTCCGGCTGCGGCGCGGTCCGGGCGCTGATGTCCGGCGCGACGGCCCCCGGGTCCGCGCTCGGTGACTGGCTCGGCCTGTCCGGCGCCGACTTCTCCGACCCGGCCGACGAGGAGCGCTGCTGCACCGAGAACGTGGTCCAGCAGCTGGCGAATCTGCGGACCCACCCCGTGGTCCGGGCCGCGGAGTCGGCCGGTCGCCTCCGCCTGACCGGCATGTACTTCGACCTCGCCGAAGCTCGGATGTACGAGGTCGACCCCGTCCTCGGCGTCCGCCGCCCCGTCGAGACCCCCGCCGCCTGACCACCCCGCCACGCGAGGTAGGTGCTGGTCGGCGGGGTGCCGCGACTCACCGCCCCGGCCGGTTCCCATCGTGGTTGTCCGTCCTTGAGCACCACGGTGCGGGCCGGCCGGGAGCCGGCGCGGGCGGGCGGCCCGGATCCCCGGATTCTGTCCCGGATCACGCGGGGCTGCGGCGTGGCCCGGCCGGCACCGGCACCACCTGCACCTCGCCTCGCTCCCCGTGACCCGCGGGACGGAACCTAGCGGGGGTGGACCGTGTCGTCGAGGACTCGGGCGGTGGCCAGGGAGTCGGCGAACGTGTCGGGGGACAGGTCGAGGCCGCCCGGGATCCAGGTGATCCCGGGGCCGGTGGGTTCGGTCATGGACGTGAGGATCTCGTCCGGGGTGAGGCCGGCCGCCCGCAGCGCCCGCAGCTCGCGCGGGTTGACGCCCGGGACCAGCGGGCCGTTGCCGAGGTCGGTCCCGTAGCGGACGGTTCCGCCGTGTTCGACGAAGCGCCGCAGGTTGCCGACGGCCACCTCGCGGGCCGGGTCCGGGTCACCCCAGCCGTGGATGTCCAGGGTGCTGATCCAGGTCATCCGGGCGGCGCAGGCGCGGATCAGGCTGTCCGGGAGGGGTTCGGTCCACGGGGTGTGGGCCAGCAGGTCGGCGCCGGCGTCGAAGGCCGCGGCCACCGTGCCGGGGCCCTCGGCGTGGATGACCACCGGCAGTTCGGCGGCGTGCGCCGCTTCGACCAGGGCGCGCAGCGTGGGCTGGGGCAGCATCGGGCCGGCGGCGTGGGCGGTGACCTTGATCAGGCCGGCTCCGGCGGACCAGGCCTCGGCCACGGCGGTGCCCGCGTCGGCGGGAGAGATGATCTCCCGCCGGCTTCCGGCGGGCGCCCAGGCGCGGTCGCTCGGATAGCCGCCCGGCGCGATCAGGAACGGTCCCGCATAGCGGATCCGGGGCAGCCGCGGATTCCCCGAACCGGCGAGCTTCTGCACCTGCGCCGGGTTGCCGCCGAGGTCCCAGACGCCGGCGACACCACCGGCCCGGACGGTGGCCAGGTCGACCAGGGCCGAGTGCACGTGGGCATCGACCAGCCCCGGGAGGAGCGCGCCGGGGAAACGGCGGACCCCGTCGGGCGGGGCCAGCTCGGCGGGGACGGGCTTGACCACTCCGTCCGGGGCGACGCGCAGCGCCACGCCTTTGCGGACGCGGCCACCCCACCAGATCGCGTCGGCGGTCAGCCAGTCGACACGGGACTCCGGCACCCGGGTCACGGTCGGCCGGGGCTCGCCGGGGAGCGCGGCCCGGGCCGTACGGGCAAAGCAGTTGTCGCCGCCGCAGCCCGCACCGCCGCAGGGGCTCGGGGCGCAGGAGCCGGCGGGCGTGGGTGGAGTGGTCACCGGTGCTTCTCGACGAGGTCGCGGAGGACGGCAAGACCCTGATGGACCTCGGTGAAGCTGGTGCTCAGCGGCGCCGGCCCGATCCGCAGCCCGTCGGGCCGGCGGTAGTCGGGGATGACACCGGCCGCCCAGAGCGGTTCCAGCAGCTGTTCGAAGCCGGGCCGGCGCAGCGTGATGTGGCCGCCGCGGCGTTCCGGGTCGCGCGGGCTGACGATCTCGACGCCGAGCGGGACCAGCCACTCGTCGGCCAGTTCCAGGACGAAGTCGGTGAGCAGTAGCGACTTGGCCCGGACGGCGTCGATCCCGGCCGACGCGAGCATGTCCAGGCTGGCGTGCAGCGGGACCATGGCGAGGATCGGCGGGGTGCCGCTGAGCAGGGCACGGATGCCGGACGCGGCCTCGTAGCCGGGGCCCATCTCGAATGCCGCGCGGTGGCCCATCCAGCCCTGGATCGGCTGGCGCACCGAGTCCTGCAGCGACGAGCGCAGGTAGGCGAACGCGGGCGCGCCCGGCCCGCCGTTGAGGTACTTGTAGGAGCAGCCGACGGCCAGGTCCACGCCCCACGCGTCGAGTTCGATCGGCACCGAGCCGGCCGAGTGGCACAGGTCCCACAGGGTCAGCGCGCCGGCCTCGTGCGCGATCCGGTTGATCCGCGGCACGTCGGCGAGCCAGCCCGACCGGTACGCCACCTGCGAGAACAGGACGAGCGCCGTGTCCTCGTCGAGCACGTCCCGAAGTTGATCGGGCAGAACGCCGGCGGTGGGGTCCGTGGAGATCCACACCAGGTCCAGGTCGCGCTCGGCGGCGATGCCCTCCAGCACGTACCGGTCGGTGGGGAAGTTGTCCGTGTCCAGGACGACCTTGCGCCGGCCGGGTCGCGCGTCGACCGCGGCCCGTGCCAGCTTGTAGAGCAGCACCGTGGTCGAGTCGGCGACCACGGTCTGGCCGGGCGCGGCACCCAGCGCGATCGAGCCGAGCCGGTCACCGAGGGTGAGCGGCCACTCCAGCCAGCCGTCGGTCCAGCCCTGGATGAGCCGCCCGCCCCACTGGTCGCGGACGAAGTCGTCCATCAGCTCGGCGGTCGCGGCCAGGGGCCGGCCCAGCGAGTTGCCGTCGAGGTAGGAGACGACCGACGGCGCCGGCAGGAACCTGTCCCGGAACGACGCCAGCGGGTCGGCGGCGTCCAGGGCGGCGGCCCGATCGAGCAAGGTCAACGGGGGACTCCGATCTCGGTGCGTACGGCATACAGCTCCGGGAAGAATGTCAGATCGAGAGCCGCCTTCAGGAAGTTGACCCCGCTGGAGCCGCCCGTCCCGCGCTTGAAGCCGATCGTGCGTTCCACCGTCTTGAGGTGCCGGAAGCGCCAGAGCTGGAAGTTCTCCTCCAGGTCGACGAGTTCCTCGCAGGCCTCGTAGGCCTCCCAGTGCTGCTCGGCCTTCTCGTAGATCGTCGTGAAGACCGGGACGAGTTCCTCGGTGAACGACCACGCCTCGGTGACGTCCCGGTCCAGGACCGCCGCGGGGACCGGGTGCCCGTGCCGGGCCAGGTAGCGCAGGAACTCGTCGTAGACGCTGGGCGTGCCGAGCAGGTCGTCGAGCAGCGCGTGGGCCTCCGGCTGGTCGTGGAAGATCTGCAGCATCCGGCGGTCCTTGTTGCCGAGCAGGAACTCGACCGCCCGGTACTGGTAGGACTGGAAGCCCGACGACGTGCCGAGGAAGCTGCGGAACTGCGCGTACTCGGTCGGGGTCAGCGTCGCCAGCACCGACCACTGCTCGGTCAGCGTGCGCTGGATGTGCTTGACCCGGGCCAGGCCCTTGAGTGCCGGTCTCAGCTCGTCCTTGGCGAGATGCGCCAGCACCGCCCGCAGCTCGTGAATGACCAGTTTCAGCCAGAGCTCGGACGTCTGATGCTGCAGGATGAAGAGCAGCTCGTCGTGGTGCTCGGGCACGCTCACCGGGTGCTGGGCGTTCAGGATCTCATCGAGGTGCAGATATGCCCCGTACGAGAGATTGACCTTGAAGTCCTTGACGATCCCGTCCTCGATCGGCCGCACTGCCGACATGGTGATCACCTACCTCTGTTTCAGAACAGGAGATCACACCGGGCTGTGGTAGACCCAGCGGGCGTTGTGCCGGACGAACCTGCTCGTCTCGTCCAGCACGCCCGGGGTGCCGTCCTCCCGGAAGTGCGCACGGAACGTGACCGTTCCCTCCGCGTCGAAAAGCGTGCCGCCGGTGCTCTCCAGCACCTCGAGGCGTACCCACCGCAGGCCGGGATCACTCTCCAGGGTGGCCGGGCGGGTGTCCGGATGCCAGGTCGCCAGCACGTAATCGGTCAGGTCGAGGGCGAACGCGCTGAAGCGCGACTTCATGAGATCTCGCGGGTTCTCCGCCGGCTTGCCGTCGTGCAAAGGACCACAACATTGCGCGTACGTCGGTGAGCCGCACGGACATGCCCTCGCGCGCGGTGTTCGCTTGCCTGCCATGCCGGACAGTCTTCCTCAGCCGGCCTGCTGCTCCACGACGATCCCACTGATCACTTTCTGGCAGCGGTCCAGTTCCTCGATGAGGCCCTGCATCTCCTCGATCGCGTCGACCGCGTTCTGCGTGTCGTTGCGGATCCCGCCGACCTGGGTGCCGATCTCACTGGTCGCGGTGGCGGTCTCGTTGGCGAGGTCCTTGACCTCGCTCGCCACGACGGCGAAGCCGCGGCCCGCATCGCCGGCCCGCGCCGCCTCGATGGTGGCGTTGAGCGCCAGCAGGTTGGTCTGCTTGGCGATCGTCGCGATGAGCTGGACGACCTTGCCGATCTCGGTGCTGCTCGCCTCGAGTCGCTGGATCACCTGCACGGCGGTCTCGGCCGCCCGCACCGCGGCCTGGGTGGCGGTGGCCATGTCGTTGCTCACGTTGGCCAACCGGTGCACCGAGTCCCGCTGCCGGTCCTGCGCCGACCAGTCGGTCTGGGCGCCGCCGCCGGACGACCAGCTGTCGTTCTGATCCCAGTCGGTCATGTCGTGGTGATCCCTTTCTTACCGGTAGCTCACAACATCCCATCCGGCGCACCCGTCGCGGAGCGTTTTGCTCGATCTCCCTCCTCAGTGAGGAGTCCTGCAAAATCCAGCAAGCACTGCCGTCGATTTCCGGAGATCCCGCAAATAAAAGTTCGGTTTTTGCAACAAGCTGACGTAGGATTCCGTCGTGACCAAACGTCTTGCCGAGGTGGCGAAGAAGGCCGGGGTCAGCGAGGCGACCGTCAGCCGGGTGCTCAACGGGCGCGACGGCGTCTCCGAGGCCACCCGCGCGTCGGTCCTCACCGCCCTCGACGTCCTGGGCTACGAGCGCCCCACCAAGTTGCGCGGTGAGCGCGCCCGCCTGGTCGGCCTGGTGCTGCCCGAGCTGCAGAACCCGATCTTCCCGGCGCTCGCCGAGGTGGTGACCGCGTCGCTGGCCCAGCGCGGTTTCACCCCGGCGCTGTGCGCGCGCACGATCGGCGGCGTCCCCGAGTCGGATTACGTGGAGATGCTCCTCGATCACCAGGTCTCCGGCGTCATCTTCGCCGGTGGGTCCTACGCGCTGGCCGACGCCTCGCACGAGCACTACCGGCGGCTGACCGACCGTGGCCTGCCGGTCGTGCTGGTCAACGCGGGCGTGGACGAGCTGGGCTTCCCGCGGGTGTCGACCGATGACGCGGTCGCGGTCGAGCAGGCGTTCGGGCATCTGAGGTCGCTCGGCCACGAGCGCATCGGCATGGTGCTCGGGCCGGAGGGGCACATCCCGTCGCGTCGCAAGCTGGCCGCGATGATCCAGGTCGCCGGCTGGGCCGACGATGCCTGGGTGGAGCGTTCCAGCTTCTCCATGGAGGGTGCGCGGGTCGCCGCGACGAAGCTGATCGAGCGCGGCGCGACCGGGATCATCTGCGCCAGCGACGTGCTCGCGCTCGGGGCGATCCGGGCCGCGCGCCGCCTCGGCCGGTCGGTGCCGGCCGACGTCTCGGTGGTCGGGTTCGACGACTCCGCGTTCATGACCTGCACCGATCCACCGCTGACGACGGTCCGCCAGCCGATCGAGACGATGGGTCAGTCGGCCGTCGACATCCTGGTGAGCCAGATCGAGGAGGCCGGCGTGCTGCACGACGAGCTGCTCTTCGAGCCGGAGCTGGTGGTTCGCGGCTCCACGGGGCGGGCCCCGCAGTAAGCGCTGCAAAAACCGGACGGCCGCCCACCGCATCTTGCGGTGGGCGGCCGTTTTTTTGTGCCTGCCGGGCGGAGGAATCCCGGCATACCCAGTCAGACCGCTGGTCGACCACTATCTGCCACTACCTTGTCGTGTCTTTTCAGTGCTCAGTCGAAACCTTGCGGAAACGAGTTCGCCTCGCTACGGTGACTCCACTCACACGCTGAGAAACCAATGCAGATCAATGAACGTCCTGGATAACCGTTCCCGAAGGGATGGACAGATGTCCGCACCGCAGTACCGGAGGGTCGCGGCGTTTGCGCTGGCCGCCGGCCTGGGACTCAGCCTCGCGGCGTGCTCCACCAAGAGCGGCGACGACGACGGCACCAGTGCCGACGGCAAGGTCACCATCACGGTCGACTGCATGCCGGTCGGCACCGAGAAGGACCTGCTGGCCAACTGGAACGCCGACGTCGCCGCGTTCCAGCAGGCCAACCCCGACATCACGGTCAAGAGCGTGAGCGTCGGCACGCAGTGCAACAACCCGCCGGACTTCGCCGCCCGCCTCGCCGGTGGCACCACCACCGACGTCTTCTACGGCTACATGACCGACCTGCAGCAGGTGCTGGACTCCGGTCAGGCCGCGGACATCACGCCGTACCTGAACAAGGACAACATCAGCACCTGGGACGACGTCGACCCGGCGCTCAAGAGCGTCTTCACCGACGGCGGCAAGACGTACGCCGTGCCGGTGAAGAACTATTCGATGGGCCTGGTCTACAACAAGGTGCTGTTCCAGAAGGCCGGTCTCGACCCGGCCAGCCCGCCGAAGACGTGGGCCGAGGTCCGCGCCGCGGCCAAGAAGATCGCCGCCGCCGACCCGAGCGTCGCCGGTTACGCCGACTACAGCGCCGGCAACACCGGTGGCTGGCACTTCACCGCCGAGATCTACTCGCAGGGCGGCCAGGTCCTGAGCGCGGACGGCAAGAAGGCCGACTTCAACAACGCCCAGGGCAAGCAGGTCCTGCAGAACCTCAAGGACATGCGCTACACCGACAACTCGATGGGCAGCCGCCAGCTCCTGCAGTGGGGTGACCTGCTGACCAACGCGGCGGCCGGCAAGGTCGGCATGTTCATCGGCGCGCCGGACACCACCCAGGCGATCGTCTCCAAGTTCAAGGGCAAGTACGAGGACTGGGCCGTCGCCCCGCTGCCCGGTCAGGACGGTCTGGCCAAGGCCACGCTCGGCGGCGGTGAGGGCTACTTCTTCAAGAAGGGCCTGACCGACGCGCAGATCAAGGCCGGGCTGAAGTGGGTCGCCTACGAGAAGCTGACGGTCGGCAAGGGCCAGTTCGACTACCCGCGGGCCAAGCCGCAGAACTACCCGGTCGGCGTGCCGCAGCCGCTGTTGTTCGCCAAGGACAGCGCGACCGCCAAGGCCGAGTTCGACCTGCGCAAGGCGAACGCGAACGTCGACCCCTCGATCTACTCCCAGTTCGAGGCGCAGCAGCTCCCGATCAAGGGTGAGCCGGCCAACGCCCAGGCGATCTACGCGGTGCTCGACTCGGCGATGTCCGGGGTGCTGACCGACCCCAACGCCAACATCGACACGCTGCTCAAGACCGCCGAGGACAAGGTCAACCAGCTGCTGGCCGCCGGCAGCTGATCCGAGCGGGACGGGGGCCCGGGCCCCCGTCCCCCTTCTCTCCCAGGAGTCTTCCCTTGGCGATCATCACCGCCACCCGGCCGGTGGACCGCAGCGCGGCGGCGGCACCGGCCAAGGCCCGCCGCGGCCGCCGGATCCGCGACAACCTCACCGGCTACACGTTCCTGGCCGGCGCGATCCTCTGCTTCGCGGTCTTCACCTGGTACCCGATGGTCCGCGGGATCATCATGAGCTTCCAGCGGACCCGGCGCGGCGTGACCACCTGGGTCGGCTGGGACAACTACACCCGGATCCTCGCCGACCCGAGCTTCTGGCCGGCCTGGAGGAACACCGTCTACTTCACCGTGCTGGCCCTGGTCATCGGGTACGCGGTGCCGTTCTTCGTGGCGATCCTGCTCAACGAGCTGCGCCACGCCAAGGGCTACCTGCGCATCCTGGTCTACCTGCCGGTGATGCTGCCCCCGGCCTCGGCGCTGTTCCTGTTCAAGTTCTACGCGTACGACCCGAGCGACGCCGGCCTGTTCAACGCGATCCTCAGGTTCCTGCACCTGCCCACGTCGCAGTGGATGCAGTCGCCGAGCGCCACGATGCCGGCCATGGTGCTCGCCTCGACCTGGATGAACCTGGGCAGCGCGGTGCTGATCTACCTGGCGTCGCTGCAGAACATCCCCGGTGAGCTCTACGAGGCGGCCGAGCTGGACGGCGCCGGGCTCTGGCGGCGGATCTGGAACGTGACGATCCCGCAGACCAAACTGATCCTCGGCCTGCTCGCGATGATGCAGATCGTCGCCACCATGCAGGTCTTCGTCGAGCCGCTGATCCTCGCCAACGGCGCCGGCACGCAGGACTCGGCGACCACCGTGGCGTACCTGATCTACCAGCACGGCTTCTTCCAGAACGATCTCAACGGCGCCGCGGCGCTGGGCGTGATCATGCTCGGGGCCCTGGCCGTCTTCTCGGCGTTCTACCTGCGCCTGACCACGAAGAACGATTGAGGACGGACACGACGATGGCTCACGACTCCGGCTCCCGCACGCTGATCTCGGCGGCGCAGCTACGGCGCGGCAAGGGCAGGTATCTCTACTGGGCGCTGGTGACGCTCGTCGTCCTCGGGTTCACCCTGGTCTTCATCGGCCCGCTGTACTGGATGGTCACCGGCGCGCTGAAGACCGGTCAGGAGGTGGCGCAGACCCCGCCGACGCTGTGGCCGCGGCACCCGGACTTCAGCAACTACGTCAGCGCCTGGCAGAACCTGAACCTGGGCAAGCTGTTGTTCAACACGTTCTACTACGCGGCGGGCGCGGTGCTGTTCCAACTGGTCCTGGACACCGCCGCGGCGTACGCCTTCTCGAAGCTGCGCCCGGCGCTGGGCAACGTGATCCTCGGCGCGATGCTCGCCACCCTGATGATCCCGACCATCGTCCTGGTCGTCCCGCAGTACGTGACCGTGATCGACCTGCCGGTCCTGCATCTCAACATGCTGGACTCGCCGTTCGCGATCTGGCTGCCGCTGGTCACCAACGCGTTCAACATCTTCCTGCTGAAGCGGTTCTTCGACTCGATCCCGGACGAGCTGATGGCGGCCGCCCAGGTGGACGGCGCCGGTCCGCTGCGCACGCTCTGGTCGATCGTCCTGCCGATGTCGCGCCCGATTCTCGGCGTGGTCTCGATCTTTGCCGTGACCTACGTCTGGAAGGACTTCCTCTGGCCGAAACTGGTCATGCCGTCCCCGGAGACGCGGACGGTCAGCGTCGGCATCTACGCCTTCTCGGGTGGCTCGTCGCAGAACGAGATCATCGCGGCTTCGGTGATCGCGGCGATCCCGACCGTGATCATCTTCCTGATCTTCCAGCGGAACATCATGTCCGGCCTGACCGCGGGCAGCGTCAAGGGCTGAGCCCGGGCCGGGGCCCTCGCTCGACCCGCAAAGCGCAAAAAATGCTGCAATAATACGCAGAAAGTGAGTTTTCGTGTCCGCAAAAGACAGTGCGTGGTGGCGCGACGCGGTCATCTACCAGGTGTACCCCCGGAGTTTCGCCGACTCCGACGGTGACGGCGTCGGCGACATCGACGGCATCCGGGCGCACCTGGGCCACCTCCGCGACCTCGGGGTGGACGCGATCTGGATGAGCCCGTGGTACCCGTCGCCGATGGCGGACGCCGGATACGACGTGGCCGACTTCCGCGACATCGACCCGGCCTTCGGCACGCTGGAGAGCGCGGAGGCGCTGATCGCCGAGGCGCACGAGGCCGGCATCCGGATGATCGTCGACATCGTCCCGAACCACATCTCCTCCGAGCACCCGTGGTTCAAGGCCGCCGTCGCCTCGCCGGACGCACCGGAGCGGGACTACTTCTGGTTCAAGCCGGCCGCCGAGAAGATGCCGACCGGCTGGACGGGGGAGTTCGGCGGGACGACCTGGTCGAAAGCGCCCGACGGCTCGTGGTACCTGCATCTGTTCACCCCGGAGCAGCCGGACCTGAACTGGGAGCATCCGGACGTCAAGGCGGAGTTCGAGGACATCCTGCGGTTCTGGTTCGACCGGGGCGCCGACGGCATCCGGATCGACTCGGCCGCCCTGCTCTTCAAGGACACGACCTTTCCCGAGGTACGGGCGGGGGAGCCCCACCCGTTCCACGACCTCGACGCGGTGCACGACGTGTACCGGGCCTGGCGGCGCGTCGCCGACGAATACCAGGGCCGGGCGCTGATCGGCGAGGTGTGGATGCCGGAGGTGGACCGCTTCACCAACTACCTGCGCGCGGACGAACTGCACGCGGCGTTCAACTTCGACTTCCTCGGGTGCGCCTGGGACCCGGACCTGATGAAGGCCTGTATCGATCGGACGCTGGACGCGCACGCGAAGGTCGACGCGCCACCGACCTGGGTCCTGTCGAACCACGACGTGACCCGGCACGTGACCCGCTACGGCCGCACCGACACCACGTTCAGCTTCGAGAACAACCTCGACGGCACCCCGGTCGACCTGGAACTCGGCACGCGCCGGGCCCGGGCGGCCGCCCTGCTCTCGCTCTCGCTGCCCGGGGCGACCTACGTCTACCAGGGCGAGGAACTGGGCCTCTGGGAGAACGAGAACATCCCCGAAGACCAGATCCAGGATCCGATGTACGCGCGCCGGGGGCACACCCGCGACGGATGCCGGGTGCCGCTGCCGTGGTCGGGCGACGAGCCGCCGTACGGATTCACCACCGCCACTCCATGGCTCCCACAGCCCGCGGAGTGGAAGGACCGCACGGTCCAGGCGCAGACCGGTGACCCCAGCTCGATGCTGGAACTCTATCGCTCGGCGATCCGGCTACGACGTACGCAGAAATCGGGTTTTGCCTGGTTGGACCTCGGCGAGGGGGTGCTCGCCTGGACAAGGGGCGACGACTTCGCGTGCGTGCTCAACCTTTCCGGTGCTCCCGTTCCCCTGCCGGAGCACCGGACCATCCTGCTCGCCAGCGGCCCTCTCGACGGTGACCTCATCCCCCAGGACACCGCGGTCTGGCTGCAGTCGTAGGCGATCGGCGCGCCTCCGGTTCCACCGCCGGGGGCGCACCTGGAGTAACACCCGGGGGCCGGCCACACCAAGGAAGGGACCCATGGCCAACCGCACCGCCCCACTCGCTGTCGCCGCCGCCGTCCTAGCGGCTGCCGTCACCACGATGGTGACCTGGCAATCCACCCCGGCGCAGGCCGCCGGACTCTCCCCGTTCGACGTCGCCGGGCGCGGCGCGACCGTGCCGTTCACCGAGATCGAGGCCGAGAAGGCCGCGACGAACGGCACGTCCACCGGCACCGACCGGACCTACGGCACACTCTCCTCCGAGGCCTCCGGCCGGGAGGCGGTCACCCTCGACGCCGCGGGTGAGTACGTCGAGTTCACCCTGACCAAGCCGGCCAACGCGGTCACCTTCCGGTACAGCGTGCCGGACGGCAGGAGCGGGTCGCTGGACCTGCGGACCGGCTCGACACTGATCACGACCGTGCCGGTGACCTCGAAGTATGCCTGGTACTACGGCTACTACCCGTTCACCAACAACCCGGGGGACGGGCGGCCGCACCACTTCTACGACGAGGCGCGGGCGCTGTTCGAGACGACGTACGCGGCCGGCACCAAGATCCGGATCCAGGTGAGCTCGACCGCGCAGTCACCCAGCTTCACGATCGACCTGGCCGACTTCGAGAACGTGCCCGGCCCGATCGGCAAGCCGTCCGGCGCGATCGACGCGGTCGCCGACTACGGCGCCGACCCGACCGGCGCCACCGACTCCACCGCCAGGATCCAGGCTGCGGTGAACGCCGGCTCGGCCGCCGGCCGGGTCGTCTACCTCCCGCCGGGCAACTACACGCTGTACAGCCACGTGATCGTCGACCGGGTCACCCTGGCCGGGGCCGGCCCCTGGTACACCGTGCTCGGCGGGCGCCACCCGAGCCAGCGCAACCTGGCCGCCGGGATCTACGGCAAGTACACCGGACAGGGCGGCCCGAGCCAGAACGTCACCGTCAAGGACCTCGCGATCATCGGCGACATCCAGGAACGGGTCGACGAGGACCAGGTCAACGCGTTCGGCGGCGCCATGTCGAACTCGACGATCGACAACGTGTGGATGCAGCACACCAAGGTCGGCGCGTGGATGGACGGGCCGATGGACCGGTTCACGATCAGGAACAGCCGGATCCTGGACCAGACCGCGGACGGCGTGAACTTCCACATCGGCGTCACCAACTCGGTGGTCACCAACACGTTCGTCCGCAACACCGGGGACGACGGGCTGGCCATGTGGGCCGAGAACACGCCGAACGTCGGCAACTCGTTCACCCACAACACCGTGGTCGCGCCGATCCTGGCCAACAACATCGTCAGCTACGGCGGGCGGGACATCACGATCAGCGACAACGTGCTGGCCGAGACCGTCACCAACGGTGGTGGCCTGCACGTCGGCAACCGCTACCCGGGGGTGCAGGGCGCGACCGCGGTCGCCGGCACGTGGACGATGGCGCGGAACACGCTGATCCGGACCGGGAACTCCGACTACAACTGGAACTTCGGGATCGGTGCGCTCTGGTTCTGGCCCGACTCGGGCGCGATCAGCGGGGCGACGCTCAACGTGACCGACACCGACATCCTGGACAGCTCGTACGCCGGGATCCAGTGGATCGGGAACAGCACCAGCGGGCTGAACCTGACCAACGTGAACATCGCCGGGGCCGGCACGTTCGCGCTGCAGGCACAGGCACCGGTCACCGCGACGTTCACCAATGTCAGGGCGACCGGGATCGCGCAGAACCCGCCGACGTACAGCTGCGTGGGTTCGGGTCTGGCGATCACCGACGGTGGTGGCAACTCGGGGTGGCAGACGGCCAGTCCCTACTGCGGGCCGTGGCCGGCGCCGCAGTGGAACAACTCCACCACCACGCCGTCGAATCCGCCGACCTCCGCACCGACGCCCAGCACCGGTCCGAGCACGCCGACGCCGACCGGCAACCTCGCGGCCGGCCGCCCGGTGACCGCGACCGGTCAGGCTGACGTCTACGGGCCCGGCAACGCCACCGACGGCAACGCGAACACCTACTGGGAGAGCACGAACAACGCGTTCCCGCAGTCGATCACGGTCGACCTCGGACAGAGCCGCGCGCTCACCCGGATCGTCCTGAAGCTGCCCCCGGCCACGGCCTGGGCCACCCGGACCCAGACGCTGTCCGTCCTCGGCAGCACCGACGGCTCGGCGTACAGCACGGTCAAGGCGAGCACCGGTTACACCTTCAACCCGGCGAGCGGTAACACCGTCACCATCCCGGTCACCACCACCCAGCGCTACCTGCGACTCACCTTCACGGGCAACACCGGCTGGCCCGCGGGTCAGCTCTCCGAGTTCGAGGCGTACGCCGGCTGAGCCGGCCGCGCAGCAGAAGACCCGTAACAGAAGCCCGGTAGTCCCCGCCGGGCGGCCATCCACCAGGTCGCCCGGCGGTCCTCGTATCACCTCTCGAAGGAAGGTGCGCTCCCGCATGTCCAGATTCAGGCTCATAGCCGCCGCGGCGGCCGCGAGCGTAGTCGCGGCGCTCGTCCATGCGCCCGCCGCGCTGGCCGCCGGCCCCGACCTCGCCGCCGGTAAGACGTTCAGCGCCTCCAGCTACACCGACGTCTACCCGGCCGGCAACGCCGGTGACAGCAACGCCAACACCTACTGGGAGAGCAGCAACAACGCCTTCCCGCAGTGGCTGCAGGTCGACCTGGGTACGTCCACCCAGGTCAACCAGGCCGTCCTCAAGCTGCCCCCGGCCACCGCCTGGAGCACCCGCACCGAGACGCTGTCGATCACCGGTAGCACCGACGGCAGCTCGTTCAGCACGCTCAAGGCGAGCGCCGGCTACACGTTCAACCCGGCCTCGGGCAACACCGTGACCGTCGACCTGACCACGGTGAGCACCCGGTTCCTGCGGTTGAACTTCACCGCGAACACCGCGTGGCCGGCCGGTCAGTTGTCCGAGCTGGAGGTCTACGGCCCGGTCAGCGGGGACAGCCAGGCGCCGAGCGCGCCGGGGAACCTGACCTGGACCCAGCCGGCGAGCGGGCAGATCCGGCTGAACTGGAACGCCTCCACCGACAACGTCGGCGTGACCGGTTATGACATCTACGCCAACGGCCAGCTCCGGACGTCGGTGGCCGGGAACGTGCTCACGTACACCGACAGCCAGCCGGACTCGGCGACCGTCGCCTACTACGTCCGGGCCAAGGACGCGGCCGGGAACGTCTCCGGCGACAGCAACACCGTGACCCGCACCGGCGCGACCGGGGACAGCCAGGCGCCGACCACGCCGGGGACGCTGACCTACACGACGCCGGCCAGCGGGCAGATCAGGCTGAGCTGGGGTGCGTCGACCGACAACGTGGGGGTGACCGGCTACAACGTCTACGTCAACGGGGCGCTGAAGACGACGGTCACCGGGACGACGTACACCGACAGCGTGGCCGACACCGCGACCGTGTCCTACTACGTGAAGGCGCGGGACGCGGCCGGCAACGAGTCGGCGGCGAGCAACACCGTGACCCGGACCGGCGCCCCGCAGACCGGCACGAACCTCGCGGTCGGCAAGCCGATCGAGGCCAGCTCGTCGGTCTTCACGTTCGTCGCGGCCAACGCGAACGACAACGACACCGCCACCTACTGGGAGGGCTCGGCCTACCCGGCGAACCTGACCGTCAAGCTGGGTGCGAACGCGACCGTCTCCTCGATCGTCGTCAAGCTGAACCCGGGGACCGACTGGGGGACCCGGCAGCAGACGTTCGCGGTGCTCGGGCGGGAGCAGTCCTCGTCGAGCTACACCACGATCGTGGGATCCACGACGTACACCTTCAATCCCTCGACCGGCAACACGGTGACCGTTCCGGTCTCCGCGACCACCGCGGACGTCCGGCTCTCCTTCACCGCGAACACCGGCGCGCCCAGCGGCCAGGTCGCGGAACTGCAGGTCATCGGCACCGCCGCGCCGAACCCGGACCTGACCGTCACCGGCCTGGCCACCTCCCCGGCGTCGCCGGTGGAAACCGACGCGATCACGCTGTCGGCCACGGTCCGCAACGCCGGCACGGCCGCCTCGGCCGCCTCCTCGATCAACTTCTACCTGGGTACGGCCAAAGCCGGCACCGCCACGGTAGCCGCGCTCGCCGCCGGAGCCGGCACGACCGTCACCACCTCGATCGGCGCGCGCGACGCCGGCACGTACGCGGTCAGCGCGATCGTCGACGAGGCGAACACGGTGATCGAGACCAACGACGCCAACAACTCCTACACCAGCCCGTCGAACCTGGTCGTCGCCCCGGTCAGCAGCTCCGACCTGGTCGCGTCGGTCGTCTCGTGGTCGCCCGGCAACCCGTCGGCCGGTCAGACGGTCACGTTCGCGGCGACACTGAAGAACCAGGGCACCGCGGCCACCGGCAGCGGCGCGCACAACGTCACCGTGACCGTGCTCAACGGGTCGACGACGGTCAAGACGTTCACCGGGTCGTACACCGGCACCCTCGCCGCCGGCGCGTCCTCGCCGTCGATCAGCCTCGGTACCTGGACCGCGGTGAACGGCAAGTACACGGTCCGGACCGTGGTCGCCGCCGACCCCGACGAACTGCCGGTCAAGCAGGGCAACAACACCAGCGAGAAGCCGTTCTTCGTCGGGCGTGGGGCGAACATGCCGTACGACATGTACGAGGCCGAGGACGGCACGACCGGTGGCGGCGCGACGGTCGTCGGCCCCAACCGCACGGTCGGTGACCTGGCCGGCGAGGCGTCCGGGCGTAAGGCCGTGACGCTGAACCAGACCGGGTCGTACGTCCAGTGGACCACCCGGGCGGCGACGAACACCGTGGTCGCGCGCTTCTCGATCCCGGACGGCACCACCAGTTCGATCAACGTCTACGTCAACGGGTCGCTGGCCAAGACCCTGCCGCTGACCTCGAAGTACGCCTGGCTCTACGGCAACGAGACGGCGCCGCAGAACTCCGGCAGCGGGCCGCGGCACATCTACGACGAGGCGAACACCCTGCTGAGCGGGTCGTTCCCGGCCGGCAGCACGATCAAGCTGCAGAAGGACTCGGGCAACAGCGGGACCATCGCGATCGACTTCATCAACCTGGAGCAGGTCGCCCCGATCGCCAACCCGGATGCCTCTCGTTACGTGGTGCCGGCCGGTTTTGATCAGCAGTCGGTGCAGAACGCGCTGGACGCCGCGCGGCAGGACACCACCAAGCTCGGTGTCTACCTGCCCGCCGGTGACTACCAGACGTCGAACAAGTTCCAGGTGTACGGGCGTTCGGTGCGCGTCGTCGGCGCCGGCCCCTGGTACACCCGCTTCTACACCCCGTCGACACAGACCGAGACCGACGCCGGGTTCCGGGCCGACGCCACCGCCAACGGCTCGACGTTCGCGAACTTCGCGTTCTTCGGCAACTACACGATCCGCATCGACGGCCCGGGCAAGGTGTTCGACTTCGCCAACGTCGCGAACGTCACGATCGACAACATCTGGGCCGAGCACGTGGTCTGCCTCTACTGGGGCGCGAACACCGACAACATGGTGATCAAGAATTCCCGCATCCGGGACACGTTCGCCGACGGCGTCAACATGACCAACGGCAGCACCGGCAACCTGGTCGACAACAACGACGCCCGGGCCACCGGGGACGACTCGTTCGCGCTCTTCTCGGCGATCGACGCGGGTGGCTCCGACGAGATCAACAACACCTACTCCAACCTGTCCACCACGCTGACCTGGCGGGCCGCCGGTATCGCGGTCTACGGCGGGTACGCCAACACGTTCAAGAACATCTACATCGCCGACACGCTGGTCTACTCGGGCATCACGATCAGTTCGCTGGACTTCGGGTACCCGATGAACGGCTTCGGCGCCAACCCGCCCACGGTGTTCGACAACATCTCGATCGTCCGGGCCGGCGGCCACTTCTGGGGCGCGCAGGTCTTCCCCGCGATCTGGCTGTTCAGCGCATCCAAGGTGTTCCAGGGCATCCGGGTCAGCAACGTCGACATCGTCGACCCGACGTACTCCGGGATCATGTTCCAGACCCAGTACGACGGCGCCGGCCGGCCGGTGAACCCGATCACCGACACGGTCCTCACCAACGTGACCATCACCGGCGCCCAGAAGAGCGGCGATGCCTACGACGCCAAGAGCGGCTACGGCATCTGGGCCAACCCACTGCCCGAGTCGGGCCAGGGGCCGGCGGTCGGCTCGGCCACCTTCACCGACCTGACCCTGAGCAACAATTACAAGGACATCGAGAACCCGACGTCCACGTTCACCATCACGCGCAACTGATCGGTCGGTCCTGCGTGCCCGCGGTCGTCTTCCGGCCGCGGGCACGCTCGCTTTTCCCGCAGTACGCCCGTGACCCCGCCTGGCCGCAGCCGCCTCGCGCGGCTCGCGGTGTCCGGCTGGTCCCACCGTGATTGATCGGGACGAATAACCACGGTGGGACCAGCCGGAAAGCGGGAGGCGCGCTGAGGGTCCGAGGGCGGCGGAGGTCGCGTGGCGGGGCGCGGGCGGGCGGCGGTGGTCACTCGGCGGCGGTGCTCCGGGCGTACCGAATCGGGGTCTGGCTCGGGGAAAGAAGCGGCCCGCGGCCGGGAAGGGCAGCGGGCCGAGTGGAGGTCCGGACTCGAGAAGCGGCCCGCCGCCGAAGGGCAGCGGGCCGAGTGGAGGTCAGGCGAGGGGGACGGAGCGGCCGGTGGAGGCGCTGACGCGGGCGGCGTCGAGGACCTCCATGGCGCGGACGGTGTCCCACGGGTCGACCGGGAGCGGGCCGTTGCCGAGGACGGCGTCGGCGAAGGCCGGATAGAACGAGTCCCAGCGGCCGCGGCTGCTCTCGACCGGGGCGCCGGTGGTGCCGCGCCACAGGTGGCCCCAGCGGTGCTGGTGTTCGATGCCCCAGCGGTCGCCGAGCTTGGCCGGGGTCTTGCCGGCCTTCAGAAGTTCCTCCTGGCCGTCGAGGTCGGCCGAGATGAACGTGCCGGCCGTGCCGGTGACGCGGAAGCGCGGGCCGGGGCCGCCCTGGCGCCAGCTGCCCCACAGGTGCGACTCGACGCCACTCAGGTGGTGAACGGCCAGGAAGAAGTCGTCGTCGAGCTCGGTCTCGCCGTGCATCTCGGCGTAGACGCGCTGGGCCGGGCCGTGCAGCTTGAGGGCCTGGTCGACCAGGTGGGAGCCGAAGTCGAGCAGGGTGCCGCCGCCGGCCGGCTTGATCCGGCGGTCGGGCGCCCAGCGTTCCATGCGGGACTCGAAGCGGCGGATCGTGCCGAGCGAACCCTTCTCGATCAGCTTCTGGATCGTGAGGTAGTCCGAGTCGAAGCGCCGGTTCTGGTAGACGGTGAGCGGGACCTCGGCGGCCTCGGCGGCCTTGACGACCTCGCGAGCGGTCGGCGCGTCCAGCGTGAACGGCTTGTCGACGACCACGGCCAGGCCCAGCCGGACGGCTTCGAGGGCCAGCTCGGCGTGGGTCGCGGCGGGCGTGGAGATGGCGACGGCGCGCACCCCGTCGGCGGCGAGCGCGGCCAGGGAGTCGTAGGCCCCGACGTCGGGGAGTGTCTCCGCGAGCTGGGCGCGGCGCTCCTCCGAGGTGGTGACGACACCGGCGAAATCAATGTTCGCCGCCGACGCGATCAGGGGGGCGTGGAAGATCCGCCCGCCGCTGCCGTACCCCACCAGCCCGAACCGCACCTGCTCGATCATGCCGGAAGTTTTTCACATCGATTGCCGGACCGTTACGGGTGCACCCGGCAGTTACTTGTGATAACGGCCGCATGACACGCCGTCACGAAATGTGGTATCAGCGGCGCAGTCCCAGTGCGGTGCGCACCACATTCCCGGCCGGGCGGAAGATCTCGTCGCGCATCCAGCGGCCGGTGACCGCGAGGCCGTGGAAGAGCGCGCCGAACGTGTACCGCCAGGCGAACGCGGCCGCGAGCCCGATCGGGCGCAGCAGATAGCGGTAGATCATCCGGGACGCCCAGGTGACGGCGAGCCCGATCGGGCGCAGGACCCACCGGTAGAAGGCGACGACGGTCCACGCGAAGCCCAGCCCGAGCGGGCGCAGCACCCAGCGGTAGAACGCGACGGCGGCCACGGCGATCCCGATGCCGAGGGGGCGAATGATCCAGCGGTACGACGCCCGGACCGTCCACTCGATGGCGACGCCGGACATCCGGAACGCCCAGACGAGCGCGTGCCCGATCGGTGACAGCACCCAGTCGTAGAACGCGGTCAGCAACCACACCAGCCCGCGCCCGACCGGCGACAGCACCCAGCGATAGAGCACCCGCCCGACCGGCACGAGCACCCACATGATCGCCATCGCGATCGGCCGCAACAGGTAGCGCAGCATCATCCGCAGCACCCAGGCGACGCCGGTGACCAGCGCCGCGGCCGTCCAGCGCAGCGCGTGCCAGATCGGCAGCAGCACCCACTGCAGGAACTGCCGGAGCAGCCAGAGCAGCGGCGCCAGCAGGAACGTCCGCAGCAGCCAGCCCAGCGCCCGCACGACCGGCACCAGGACGAACCGCTGGACCAGGACCGCGAGCTCCCAGAGCAGGCGGAAGGGGAACACCACGATCAGGGCGACAGCCCGGATCGGCCAGGTGATCCAGGCCGGCGTCTCAGGTGCCGGCTGGGGTGTGGTCATTCGCGTGCTCCTCGTTCACAGGCCGCCTCACGGTACTGGAACGGATCACAAGAAAAGCAGGTGGAGCCCCCTGTCGGATGCTTGACGAGGGCCAGCGAATCGATGCGCGCCGGAGAACAATCGCGGCATGGAACCCGCGCAGAAGGAACGTACGCCGTTCTCCGACATCGACGGACTGACGACCGAGATGTCGGAGGTCGTGGTGACGGTGCTGACCGAGATGGGCCGGCACTCGGAGATCCGGCGGGTCCGCCGCACCGGGTTCGACGCGCTCCACCCGGCGCCCGGCGCCCGGCTGCTGGACGCGGGCTCCGGGAGCGGTGAGGTCGCCCGCACCCTCGCCGCCGAGGTGGGGCCGCGCGGTGCGGTGATCGCGCTGGACCATTCCGCGGCGATCACCGCGGCCGCGGTCGCCCGGCACGACGACAGCAGCGTGACATACGTGACAGGTGACGTCGGCGCGCTGACCCTGCCCGACGACAGCCTCGACGGAGTGTGGTGCGAGCGGGTGCTGCAGCACGTCGACGACCCGGATCGCGCGATCGCCGAGCTGCGCCGGGTGACCCGCCCCGGCGGGCGGATCTGCCTGATCGACACGGACTGGGACTCGCTGGCGTTCGACGGGGTGCCGGAGGGTCTGCGGGACACCGTCATGTCGTACGTGCGAAAGCATTTCGTCCCTCCGCACCGGGACATGGGACGCACCCTGCGGCGGCGGCTGCTCGGGGCCGGCCTGACCGATCTGACCGCGACCCCGGTGACGTGCCTGTTCGGCAGCCCGGAGTCGGCGGCCGTGGTGCTCCCGATGGTCAGCCCGAGCGTGCCGGCCGACGCCTGGCACACCCCGCCGGGGCTGCGCGAGCAGTGGCTGGGCTCCGTGGAAGCCGCCGGCACCCGCGGCGACTTCCTCGCGGTCCTCACGATCTGGGTAGTAGCCGGGACTGTGCCTGATGGCCTCGCTCCGCTCGGCGGCATTTCGCCCCTTTGAGTCGATGACGAGAGTGCCGGAAAACAACTGCGCTTCGCTTGTCGTTTCCGGCACTCGTCGTCATCGACGGGCGAAACGCGCTGTGGTCACGGCTGGACCAATCACCGCTCCACCGGCTGCATGCGGTGCAGCAGGCGGTCCAGCGGCATGCTGGCGAAGCTGATGCGCACGTCGCTGGAGGCGTACGGCAACCAGAACCGTCCGTCGTGCACCAGCCCGCCGCAGGAGTAGAGCACGTTCGGCACGTACCCCTCGCGCTCGCTCTCGTCCGGGTCGATCAGGCCCTGCGGCAGATCGGCCAGCACCTTGGACGGGTCCTCGAGGTCGAGCAGCATGGCGCCGATCGCGTACCGCCGCATCGGCCCGACCCCGTGCGTGAGCACCAGCCAGCCGGCTTCGGTCTCGATCGGGGAGCCGCAGTTGCCGACCTGGATCAGGTCCCACCCGCGGTGCGGGACGAGCAGCGGGCCGGCCGGCTGCCAGCGGTGCTGGTCGTCGCGGACGGCCAGGCCGAGCGTCTCGCCGTCGGAGCGGCAGAGCGCCATCTTCTTGCCCTTGATGTAGCGCGGGAACAGCGCCATCCCCTTATTGCGCGCGGCCGGCCCGTGCAGCGCGGTCACTTCGAAGTGCCGCAGGTCACGGCTGTAGATGACCCGGCCGGAGATGTTGAACCCGTCGTACGCGGTATAGGTCGCCTGGTACGCCGGCCGCCCGTCCGGGTCGATCACCTGCACGAACCGGGCGTCCTCCATGCCCCGGCTCTCGCTCGGGGTGGCCGGCCACAGCACCCGTTGGTGCAGCGGCATGGTGGCCGGGAACGTGACCGCGTAGTCGTCCATCACGATGCGCCGGATCAGTTCCATCGTCATCGGGGTGGTCGGCCGGGCCTGCAGCTCGTGCGGGAGGTGGCTGAGGACGTCCTCGAACTCGGCGTCGTCGTACCGGTCGGGCAACGCGTTGAGGATGTACGCCGAGCACTCGTTGTCGATGTCCTCGTCTCCGAGCGCGGCGAAGAGCTGGTGTTTCATGTGCTTGGCACCGACCCGGGTGCCGATCGCGAGCGGGCCGTCCCGGTCCTCCAGGCGGAGCGCCGCGCCCGGCCCGATGATCAGGCTGCAGAACCCGATCGACGAGATGTGCCCCTCGCCGATCTGCCGCAGGCTCAGCGCCGCCCGCAGCTCGCCGGGGGCCAGATCGCTCTGGTCGGGGTGCGGGACGATCGACGGGTTGCAGAGCGCCGCCGCCTCGACCGAGAACTCGTGGCTGAAGTAGGCGCCGATCAGCGTCCGCGCCTG
Organism: Actinoplanes sp. NPDC020271; assembly: GCF_044388125.1. NCBI lineage: Bacteria > Bacillati > Actinomycetota > Actinomycetes > Micromonosporales > Micromonosporaceae > Actinoplanes > Actinoplanes sp. NPDC020271. Next base: position 26,772 of record NZ_JBIRWQ010000010.1, on the reverse strand, counting down.
CGGCGACAGATCAATTTCCGGCGGTACGCGGTGCTGGACCACCTCGTAGTGGTGCTGGAAGACCGACAGGATGTCGTGGTGCCGGCCGGAGAAACGGTTCAGCACGTCCTCGAGCAGGGCGTTGATGTCGCTCTCGTCGAGCTGCAGCATCCGCTCGATCATGCACGCGGCGCGGTTGTGCGTGGCGTGCGCGTCCTCACCGGGGACGAACAGCTTGATGACGACGCGGCGGCCGTCAGGCTGCATGGTGATGTTGTGGCGGGTGATGTCGGTGGAGTTCACGGTAGCGGTCACGCGGGGGTCCTCCGGCTGGCCAGGGTGCGGGCATGCTGCAGCGTGGAGACGAGCGCGAGAGTGGATTCGGCTCCTTGGTTCAGATTAGGTCCATCCGCCGTCAATCCGTCATAACAACCGCAAGTCTCGCTGTCGTACATCACCGATCCGGTGTCGTTGTCACCCAGGAACCACGTGATCGACTGGAACAGCGGGGCGTCCCAGCGCTCGTCGCCGGTCACCGCGGCCGCCGTGGCGCAGGCGTCCGCGGTCGCCGCCGCCTCGATCGGCTGCTGGTCGTGCCGGTGCCGCGGCTCGCCCGCCCGCCAGCCCCCGACCGGGACGGTCGACAGATGACCGTGGTGCTCCTGCAGGTCACACAGCCAGGAGAGCATCCGCAGGCCGTCGCCGAGCAGAGCCTCGTCGCCGAGCAGATCGCCGGCCGCGATCACCACCTCGGCCAGGGCCGGATTCGCGTACGTCAGTTCGCGTTCCGGCCACACCCACGCGGGATCCGACCCGGGCAGGCCGACGACCGTGGCCGCGTCGCCGAGCAGTTCCGCGGCGAGCCGGTCGCGCGGGTCGGCCCGCAACACCTCGGCCGCGCCCAGCCCGGCGAACGCCATCGCCCGGGGCCAGGTGGAACGCCGCCCGGCGCCGAGACGGAACGCGAACAGCGCCTCCCGCCGGATCCAGGCGGCGCTGCTGCGGGCGGCGGCGGTGCCCAGCCCCCAGAGCGCCCGCCCCCAGCAGTCGCCGAGGGTCGGCTCGTCCTGCCAGCGCCGGTCGTAGCTCATCCGGTTGCGGAACGACCCGTCGGCGTCCTGCGCGTGGGTGAGGAAGGCCAGGTAGCGCTCGGCGGCCCGGAGCAGCTCGGGGCCCGGCCGTGGCTCCCGGCTGACCACGAGCAGGCCGCGGGCGACGTCGTCGACGCAGTAGCCGTGCTCGCGGCGGACGATCGCGGTCCGGGCGTGTTCCAGCAGTCCGGTGTCGTCGGAGAGCCGCAGCACGTGATCGAAGCGCGGCCCGGGAACGTCGGCCAGCCGGATGGGCGGCGGAATCAGCCGCAACCCCTGGCTCATGACCCCACTCCGCTTCGCTCCGCGGCGTCATGAGCCATGACGGGACTGTGCTCGATGATGAGCTCCCTCCGGTCGCTCATGCCGCCACTCCGCTTCGCTCCGCGGCGTCATGAGCCATGACGGGACTGTGCTCGATGATGAGCTCCCTCCGGTCGCTCATGCCGGAATCGTCGCAGTGGCGAGCGGCGCCCGGTCGGCCAGCAGGCGGGCGGCCAGGGACTGGTAGCGGGCGGCCACCGCCGGCCAGCGCAGGGTCGGCCCACCGGCGAGCCCGGCGAGGCGACCGGGCAGCCCCGGCTCGGCCAGCACGTGCCGGATCGCGAGGGCCATCGCCTCCGGGTCCTGGTGCGGCACCAGCAGCCCGGGTCCGTCCGCGAGCAGCTCGACGGCGTGCGGGAACTCGGTCGCGACCACGGGGATCCCGGCGCCGACGGCTTCGATCAGCACCCCCGAGGTGACCTGCTCGGTCGAGTCGTACGGCAGCACCACCGCGTCCGCCGACCGGATCAGCCGGGACAGTTCGGCCGGTTCGAGGTACGCGTCCACCCAGCGCACCGATTCCGTCACGCCGAGCTCCTCGGCCAGGTCCACGAGGGACTTGCGGTACCCGTCGCCCTGCTGTTCCAGCACCTTGGGGTGGGTCCGCCCGGCGACCGTGTAGACCGGCTCGGGTCGCACGTCGCCGACCAGGGCCAGCGCCCGCAGCGCCCATTCGATGCCCTTGCCCGGCCCGAGCAGCCCCCAGGTGAGCAGGTTGGGCCGGTCGTGGTCCTCGCGCGGCACCCCGGCGTGGCTGGCCGCCCCGTGCGGGATCACCGTGATCTTGCGCGGGTTCACCTCGTAGTTGGCGGTCAGGCGCTGCCGGGCGGTGTCGGTCATGGTCACGATCGCGTCGGCGAGGTCGGCGATCTGTTCCAGGACGGCGCGTTGCAGCCGGTCGGGCTGGGTGAGGACGGTGTGCAGAACCACGACGGCGGGGACTTTGAGGGCGCGCAGCAGCGGCAGCACCTCGGCGCCGGCGTCACCGGGGTAGATGCCGTACTCGTGCTGGAGGACCGCCACGTCGAAACGGTTCAGGGCGTCGGCCGAGGCGGCCCAGCCACCGGGCGTGTCGGTGTGCCACGTGTGCACGACCCGCGGTGCGGCCCGGTCGAGTGCGATTCCGCCACCGGCATTGTCCGGGCTGAGCAGGCGGACGACGCCCGATCCGACGGCCGCTCCGGGTGTTCCGGCGGTGAGGTGCGTGGCGAGTGCCGCATTGAATGTCGCCAAACCGCATTGAGTGGGCGGATAAGTACTCAAAAACCCGTATGTCGCGGGCATGACTGGCCTTTCTCTTCTCGGCCGGCTGCCTCCCGCAGCGCGGACACCGCGCGCGGGCAACACTACGGGCACCGCGCGTGAACGGCTCTGAGGCGCTTCGGGAAATAGTCCCCCGTTTAACGCGCAATTCACATGGGGACCGTAACAAGATCAAGCTATTCAGCTGATGATTTTTCGGTAAATCGCCAGATACTCATCGACCATCCGATCCGCCGAGAACCGTTCCCGCGCACGATCCGAGCATGTTTTCCGGTCGAGGCGCGCGACCTCGCCGACCGCGGCGACTGCCTCGTCGATCCCGTCGACCAGGCGGCCGGTGACGCCTTCGTCCACCACTTCGGCCATGGATCCTCTCCGGTACGCCACGACCGGCGTACCGGAGATCATCGACTCCACCACGGAGAGACCGAACGGCTCGGCGAACCGGATCGGGTGCAGCAGCGCCGCCCCGGACCCGAGGATCGCCCCGCGCTCGGCCGGTCCCACCGAGCCCAGGTAGACGACCGAGTCCCCGTCGATCAGCGGTTCAACCTCGGACTCGAAGAACGCCTGGTCCTGCACGATCCCGCAGATCACCAGCCGCCGACCGGCCCGGCGCGCGATCTCGATCGCCAGGTCGGTGCCCTTGTCCGGGTGGATCCGGCCGAACACGACCAGATCGTCGCCGCCGTCCGCGTGGAACGGGAGCCCGCCGAGGTCCACGCCATGGTGCACGGTGGCCAGGTAGTCCAGTTCGGGCGAACGGTCGCTGTCGGAGATGGACACGAACTGCGACCTGGCTCGCGCGTACGCGGGAAGGATGTTCTGTCCGGAGAATCCGTGCACGGTCGTCAGCATCGGCGCCCGGCTGTGCGCGGAGAACGCCAGCGGCAGCCAGTCCAGGTGGTTGTGGATCAGGTCGAACTCGCCCGAGCGGGCCAGCACGTGACTGACGTGGATCGCCTCCCAGACGCGCCCGTCGAGGTCGTCGTTCTCGGCGTAACCGGTCGGGGCGACGCCGTCCAGCGTGGCCCGGGTGACCGAGTCGAGCGTGGCGAAGAGCGTGACGTCGACACCACGCTCGATCAGCCCCTCGGCGAGCAGGCTGGTGATCAGTTCCCAGGGTCCGTAGTGCAGCGGCGGAGTGCGCCAGGCGATCGGCCCCAGGAGCGCCACTTTCATGACAAAGGCTGCTTCTCGGTAATAACCACGTGGTAAGTATGCCCGCCCGATACCGGCCGCGTTCTCGTGTTAGAGAAGAGCAATGACGGATTCGTGGTGGAAGAAGGCTGTCGTCTACCAGATCTATCCGCGGAGCTTCGCGGACTCGGACGGCGACGGGATGGGTGATCTGCGCGGGGTCATCAACCACCTCGATCACCTCGCCGAACTCGGCGTGGACGTGCTGTGGTTGTCCCCGATCTACCCGTCGCCGCAGGACGACAACGGGTACGACATCAGCGACTACCAGGACATCGAGCCGATGTTCGGCACGCTGGAGATCTTCGACGAGCTGCTCGCCGGTGCGCACGAGCGCGGCATGAAGATCGTCATGGACCTGGTGGTCAACCACAGTTCCGACGAGCACCCGTGGTTCGCCGAGAGCCGCTCGTCGAAGGAGAACCCGAAGCGCGACTGGTACTGGTGGAAGCCGGCCCGCGACGGCATGGAACCGGGCACGCCCGGCGCCGAGCCGACCAACTGGGGTTCGGTCTTCGGCGGCCCGGCCTGGGAGTTCGACGAGACGACCGGCGAGTACTACCTGCACCTGTTCTCGACGAAGCAGCCCGACCTCAACTGGGAGAACCCGGAGGTCCGGCAGGCCGTCTACGCGATGATGCGCTGGTGGCTGGACCGGGGTGTGGACGGCTTCCGGATGGACGTCATCAACATGATCTCGAAGGTCATCCCGCTGCCGGACGGACGGCTGTCGGCCGGTTCCGCCTACGCCGACGGCTCGGCCGGCTTCGTCGGCGGGCCCCGCCTGCACGAGTTCCTCCAGGAGATGTACCGGGAGGTCTTCGAGGGCCGCGAGGGTCTGCTGACGGTCGGCGAGATGCCCGGCGTCACCGTGGACGAGGCGCGGGTGCACACCGACCCGGCCCAGCACGAGATCGACATGGTCTTCCAGTTCGACCACGTCTGGGTCGACCGTGGCCCCGACCCGTGGCTGCTGCAGCCGCTGAAGCTGAGCAACCTCAAGGCGATCCTCGGGCGCTGGCAGGCCGGGCTCGCCGACGTCGGGTGGAACAGTCTCTACTGGAACAACCACGACCAGCCGCGGGTGGTCTCCCGGTACGGCGACGACTCGCCGGAACATCGGGTGGCCTCGGCGAAGATGCTCGGCACCGTGCTCCACCTGCACCGCGGGACGCCCTACGTGTACCAGGGCGAGGAACTCGGGATGACCAACTATCCGTTCCGCGACATCGGGGACTTCCGCGACATCGAGGCGCTGGGGCAGTACAAGCAGGCACTCGAGTTGGAAGGCCGTACGCCGGCAGAGGTTCTGACCGTGCTCCGCGCGCGCGGCCGGGACAACGCGCGCACCCCCATGCAGTGGGACGGGTCGGAGAATGCCGGCTTCACCAGCGGGACGCCGTGGCTGGCGGTCAACCCGAACTACCCGGAGATCAACGCGGCCGCCCAGCGCAAGGACCCGGACTCGGTCTTCCACTACTACCGGCAGCTGATCGAGTTGCGGCACGCCGAACCGGCCGTGGCCGACGGCGACTTCACCATGCTGCTGCCGCACGACGAGCGGCTCTACGCCTTCACCCGCCGGCTCGGGGACACCGAACTGCTGGTGATCGGCAACTTCACCGGCGAGACCGCGACGGCCGAGCTCGACGACGCGGCCGGCTGGGCCGGGGCTGAGCTGCTGCTGACGAACCTGCCGGGGGCGTCAGCCTCGTCGCTGACACTCGCCCCCTGGCAGGCCGTGGTCTACAAGCGGACGGTCACGCGGTGAGGACCGGCCAGGCGTACCCGAGCAGCGCGAACGCGGCACCGAGCAGGGCCAGGCTGAAACCGCGGCTGGGGATCGGCAGCGCGGCCAGCACCAGCAGGATCACCGCGATGATGTAGAGAATGCCCTGAGTGGACATGGAAACTCCTCGAAGCCGTGGGGATGGGGCGGCGACGCATTACCCCACGGCTTCCAGGCCCTAAACCACCGGGATTTCCAGTACGGACGTGTGCCGCACGGTCGTCTCGGTCGCCACCAGCCGGGTCGCCGTGGCGATCGGCTCGCCGGTGCCGTAATTGCGCATCCAGCGCGGATAAGCCCCACCGGCCACCAGCAGCCGGATCCGATGCCCGGCCCGGAAGCGGTGGGCGGTGGAGCCCATCGCCACCACGGTCGGCCCGTGCGCCGCGATCCGGGTCAGGCCGTCACAGATGTTGATCGACTTGCCGGCCGGGTCGACGTCACAGAGCCGGGCGAACAGATCGCCGCCGGCCGCGCTGGTCGTGGCGTCGAACGAGGCGTGCACCGGGCCCATCACCTCCACCGCCCCCGCCAGCGGTGGCGAGGTGAAGACCAGGACGTCGCCACGACGCTCCAGCGCGGCCATGTCGCGGGTGCCCTGCGTGGAGGACTGCAGGGCACCGCCGATCGACGGGGTCGGGTCCTCGGGGTCGTACCGGAAAATGCTGTAACCCGGACCCGGGATCTCGGTGAGGGAATCGGGGCCGAGGTGCAAGCGCCGCGGGCGGATGCTCGCCGGCGGCCAGTCGGGCAGGTCGCGCCACTCGTCGGCGCCGCCGACGTGGACCCGGACGGGCAGCTCCGGCGAGTCGCCGCGCATCCGCCGCAGCGCCTGGGTCATGAACGCCTCCCAGTCCCGCTCGTAGCCGTTGGTGTGCGTCCACGGGCCGATCAACAGATCCGTCTCCAGCCCCGCCGCCCGCCGGGCCTGGTAGAGCTCGATGACCTGGTCGGTGCCGAGATCGTGCCAGCCGGTGGAGAGGCTGACCGGGATCGGCAGCGTGGCGCCGGCCGGGCCGGTGTCGGTGCCGGCCCAGAACGGGTCGCCGGCCGACGGGCTCGTCATCGCCGCCTCGATCGCGGGCCGGGGGCCGGTGAAGAGCGACCGGTAGGCGTCGATCAGCGGCACGCGTCGCAGCATCCGGCCCAGGCGCAGCTGCATCCGGACGACCGCGCGCAGGTTCGCCCCGAACGAGTTGCTCTGCGGGTACATGGCGACGCCGCCGACCAGCGCCCGTTCCAGGGCGAACCGGCCGCCGGCCCAGTAGAACCGGTACGGGTCGACGACCGCGATCTGCATCACCGCGGCCCGCCACTCCGGGGGCGGGGCGTGGGCCAGCGCCAGCTGCGAATAGGCCATGTAGCTGCCGCCGACCGTGAACAGGTCGCCGGTGAAGAACTCCTGCTCGCGGATCCACTCGACCGCGGCCTGACCGTCGCGCCCCTCGTTGCTCCAGGCGTCGAACTCGCCGGTGGAGCCGCCGGTGCCGCGGCTGCTCTGCATCAGCACGTGGTAGCCCTGCTCGGCGAAGAGGACGCCGAACAACCAGTTCCACGGGAAGCCGCCGCGGATGTAGGGCGCGCGGATCAGGATCGTCGGGACCGGCTCGGTGGTGACCGGGGCGTAGTGGTCGGTGAGCAGCGTGGTGCCGTCGGCGCCGGGCACCGGCCGGGCCGGTGCCCAGCGGACGTCGTACCGTGCGGCGGGGCCCTTGCGGGTCCGTCTCCGCATCATCCGGAGGTGCCAGGGAAGTTCGCGCATAAGAACCCAACCCCTTTCCCGTACGTTGTACCGAAAATACTAGCAGGAGGAACGTCGATGCCGCGAGGGCGACCACCGGCCTATACGCGTGACCAAGTCCTGGCGGCGGCGGTCACGGTGGCCGACGCCGAGGGACTCGAAGCGGTGACCATGCGCCGGATCGCGACGGAGATCGGCGCGGGCGCGATGTCGCTCTACACCTACGTGCCGGACCGCGACCACCTGATCGATCTGATGGTCGACCGGGTCGCGGGGGAGCCGGCCCCGCCCCCGGTCACCGGCGACTGGCGGGCCGACCTGCTCGCGCTCAGCCTGGTGCAGCGGGACCTGATGCTGGCGCACCCGTGGCTGCCGACGGTGCTGGCCGGCCGGCGCCTGAGCGGGCGCAACCTGCTCGGCTTCCTGGAGCAGGGGCTGCACGCGCTCGAGCCGGCGGGGTTGCCCGGGGTCACCAGGATGACGCTGCTCGGGCTGCTCACCGGCTTCGTCGCGTCGTACGTGACCAGCGAGCTCGTCGGCGTGCCGACCGGCGACGCGGCCGCGGAGATCGGTGCGGCGCTGGCCGGCGGGGACTTCCCGTACCTGCGGGCCGCGCTGACCGAGCCGGCCGCGGTGGTGCCTGACTTCCGGACGATCGCGGACTGGATGATCACCGGTCTGGTCGAGTCGGCCCTGCGCGGATAAATAGAGCTTTTTTCACAGAAAGCCTCACAAGCCACTCGAGTCCCCGGCAAGGTGTCAGATGGTCGCCGGTTCCATCCCGCTCTGACCCCTTCCGCCGGTGACCGGGGGAGCTCACGCATGCGCCGCAAACGTCTACTCGCCGCACTCGTCGCCGCCACCCCGGTGATCGCCCTGGCGGTCGCCGGAGGCCTGTCCCGGTCGCCCGGGGCGGCGCCGATGCTGCAGACGTACGCGTTCACCGGCGCCATGCGGCTCGTCGCCGAGACCGGCGCGAACCAGGGCGGGGTCGCCGCCGAGGTGCCCGAGCGCGACACCAGGCGGTTCAGCCTGGTCGGCGTGACCTGGGACGACCCGCACGCGGTGGCCGACGCGCGGATCGAGGTGCGGACCCGGCCGGTCGGCTCCCGGACGTGGACGTCGTGGCAGAGGTTGGAGACCGACGCGCCCGACGAGTCCGGCGGCGTCGACGGCGGCTCGACCCGCGGCGCCAGCGACCCGCTCTGGGTCGGCCCGTCGAACGGCGTACGGGCCCGGGTGGTCACCGCGGCCGGGGTGCGGGCGCTGCCGGCCGGGATGCGGGTCGACCTGATCAACCCGGACGTGGTGGGCGAGCCGCGAACCGGGATGGTCGAGGCCGCGCTGCAACGGCCGCGGCGGGTCAACGGCGTGGCGATCCCGGCCCGGCCGATCCCGCGACTGATGACCCGGGCGGCGTGGGGCGCGAACGAGAGCATCGTCAAGGAAGCGCCCACCTACACCGGGCCGGTCCAGGTCTTCTTCGTGCACCACACCGCGACCGGCAACGACTACAGCTGCGCGAGCTCGACCAGCGTGGTGCGCGGGATCGAGGCGTACCAGGTGAAGAGCAAGGGCTGGAACGACATCGGCTACAACTTCCTGGTCGACAAGTGCGGCACGATCTTCGAGGGACGCCGCGGCGGCGTGGACCGCAACGTGCTCGGCGCGCACACGCTCGGTTTCAACACCGGCGCCAGCGCGGTCGCGGTGATCGGGGACTTCCGGACCGCGGCGGTGAGCGCGGCCACGCAGCTGTCGGTGGCGCAGCTCGCGGCGTACAAGCTCGGTGCGGCCGGGAACGCGCCGTACAGCCGGGTGGCGCTGACCTCCGGCGGCGGCCCCAAGTTCACGGCCGGCCGCCGGGTGGTGCTGAACCGCATCTCCGGGCACCGCGACGCCGGGCTGACCGAGTGCCCCGGCAACCTGCTCTACCGCCGGCTCACCGCGATCCGGCAGCTCGCCGGCGCGGCCCCGGCCGGGCTGCACCTGACCGGGCTGAGCGGCGCCCAGGCGTGGGGCCGCACCTGGTTCACGCGGGGCTCGGTCGCCGCGCTCTGGCGCCTGACCACCCCGAGCCGCATGATCAACCGATTTGACGTGTACGTCGACGGCGAGCTCGCCGCGTCCCGCAGCAACGGAATGCGCAGCGGCTCGCTGCGGCTCGCACCGGGCGCCCACACCGTCGAGGTACGCGCGTTGCACCTCTCCGGCCGGACCAGCAGCGCCGTCGCCAAGGTCTTCGCGGACGACGAAGCACCCGAGTTCGCGTCCCCGCCGCAGGCCTACCTGACCGCGGGAACGGTCGGGACCACCGCCCCGATCCGGCTCGGCTGGTCCGCGACCGACCCGTCCGGCATCCGGTCGGCCGCGGTGACCGGGGCCGGGGCGGCCGTGCTGGGCGGGACCGTCAGCAGCCTCACCGGGACCGCGCCGCTCGGGACCGCGAGCACCTGGACCGTCGGTGTCACCGATCACGCCGGGAACAGCGGATCGGCCTCGGTGACCCGTACCCCTCAAGCCTTGTCGGAGGGTGCGGCGACGCGGACCGGGACCTGGCGGGGAATCCGGGACGACAAGCACCTCGACGGCACGGCCGGCGCCGCCTCGGCGCCCGGGTCGAAGTTGAGCTGGACCGTGACCGGCCGGTCGGTCGGCTTGATCGCGGCCCGCTCGTCGACCTCCGGCCGGGTCAAGATCACCATCGACGGCGAGGCCATGGGGTACGCCGACCTGCACGCCGACCTGCCGCAGTACCGCCGCCTGGTGTTCAGCAAGTCGTGGCCGGAGTCGGCCACCCGCACGGTCACCATCGAGCCGGAGGGCACGCCCGGCCGCCCGACGGTGATCATCGACGGGCTCGCCTACCTCAGCTGAGGGTTGCGCAGTCCGTAGTCCTGGAGGGTGATCGCCTCGGCCTTGCCGAACTGCTTGGCCACCAGGTTGCGCATCGGCCAGGAGGTCACCATCGACATCGACTTCGCGCGCAGGCGGATCATCAGCCGGCTGTACGGCGCGAAGCCCTTCGCCCCGCCCGGCGGCAGCTCCAGCCCGGCGGCGACGTAGTCGGCCATCGCGTTCTGGTAGGCGGCGAACGCCCGCTCCGGGTCGGGGTCGCGGGTCAGTTCGCCGGCCAGGACGTACGCGCCGACCAGGCTCATGCTGGTGCCGAGCCCGGCCAGCGGCGACCCGCAGTAACCGGCGTCGCCGACCAGCGCGACCCGGCCTCGCCACCAGCGGTTGACATGCACCTGGTTGATCGAGTCGAAGAAGAAGTCCGGCGCGTCGGCCATCTGGGCCAGCAGCTGCGGGATCTTCCAGGCGCCACCGGCCATCCGCTCGGCGGTGACGCGTTTCTCCTCGTCCACGGTCAGCCGTTCGTAACGGGCCTGCGGCTCGCGGAACCCGAAGTGGGCCTTGGCGGTGCCGCCGCGCTCGGGCCGGATCCCGGCGACCCGCCCCGGCTCGTTGTACATCAGGTACCAGTTCTCCAGGTCGCCCGGATCGGTCACGGTGAAGTACGCCGAGTAGACGCCCAGGTAGCGCACGTAGTCCGAGTCCGGCCCGAAAGCGAGCGAGCGCACCCCGGAGTGCACGCCGTCGGCGCCGATCACCACGTCGTACCGTTCCTTGCGGCCGTCCGCGAACGTGACGTCCACGCCGGTGCCGTCCTGGGCCAGCTCGGTGACGCGATCGCCGTACCGGTACTCGGTGAAGCCCGCCGTCGCGTCCCGCAGCACCTCGGCCAGGTCCCCGCGGGCGATCTCGATCTCCGCGACCATGCCCTCCCCGCCGAACGCGTCCGCGGGCATCCGGCCCATCGGCCGGTTCCGCCGGTCGACCAGCAACCAGCCACGCTCGTCGACCTGCCGGGCCCGGATCGCCTCGCGGATCCCCATCCATTCGACGATCTGCCGCGCCACCCCCCGGATGTCCACCGCGTGCCCGCCCGGCCGCGGACGCCGCGACTTCTCCACGACGGTCACCTCGGCGCCGGCCCGGTGCAGCCAGAACGCACAAGCCGGCCCGGCGATGCTGCTGCCCGAAATCAGTACCCGCATGTCCCCGCTCCTTTGCGTACCCTGTATATCGATGTACTAGGGACGCTAGGTGCGGGGCTTTGACCAGGGCAAACCGCACTAGTACAGGGAAGCGGGTGTACTAGGTGGCGGAGGCGGCCTACACGAAGATCGTGGCCGAGCTGAGACGCCGGATCGAGGCCGGTGAGCTGCGTCCGGGCGAGCGGATCCCGTCCGCGCGGGCGATCACCCGGGAGTGGGGTGTCGCCATCGCGACCGCCACCAAGGCGCACGCCGTCCTGCGCGACGAGGGCCTGACCGTGGCCCGTCCCGGCGTCGGCACGGTGGTCGCCGGCCCGGCCCCGCGCCGCGACACGGACCTGAGCCTCGACCGGATCGTGACGGCCGCGCTCGCCGTCGCCGACGAGCACGGCATGGCCGAGCTGTCCATGCGCCGGATCGCCGCCACGCTGAACGTGGCGACCATGTCGCTCTACCGGCACGTGGCCGGCCGGGAGGAGCTCGAGGTCGCGATGATCGACGCGGCGCTCGGCGAGCTGCGGGTGCCGCCGCGGTACTCCGGCCGGTGGCGAGCCGACCTGGAACAGTGCGGGCGGGCCATGTGGGCGCTGTTCCAGCGGCACCCGTGGCTGGGCGAGACGATGTCGCTGACCCGCCCGCAGCTCTCGCTGAACGCCATGCGCCTCGGCGAGTGGATCATGGGGACGCTCACCCCGACCGGGCTCGGCGCCTCTGACCGGATGATGGTGCAGGTGCTGCTGTTCAGCTTCGCGCGCGGGATCGCCGACGCCATCCAGCCCGAGACCGAGGCGATGCGCGACACCGGGATGACCGGCGACGAGTGGATGGAGACCCAGGAACCGGCGTTCCACCGGCTCATCGAAGGACGGGCATCACCGACGTACGAGGAGTTGTTCCTCCGTACGCCCGACTTCGAATTTGATCTTGATGTGCTGTTCGAGTTCGGACTGGCGCGCTTCCTCGACGGGATCGAGGTGTGGATCGGCCGCTCATGATCCGGTCGGGGTGGGATGGTTGACAGACCGCCCGGCGCGGGCTCGATACGGTAGGCGGGTGTCTCAGATCCCGTGGTGGGGACTGCCCCTCGTCGCTGCCGTGTTCGCCCTGGCCGGCGCCGTTGTGGTGCGCTACCTCGCCGCTCGTGACAACGCCCTGCTGAGTCGCCGGCGGCGCACCCGCCGGTGGTACGAGGAGCGCAAGGAGGCGTATGTCACTCTGCTCTCCGGCTTCGAGCGGGCCACCGTGCGGCTGCGGGCGAGCTTCGAGGCGGGAGAGAAACCGCCGACCGCGCTCAACTACGTCGACGAGATCGGCCCCGCGCTGATGCCGGTGCGGCTGCTCGCCTCCGGCCCGGTCCGCAGTGCTGCCCTCGCCGTGCACCTGCAACTCGAGCGCCTGCACGGCCCGATGAACCCGGCCGGCGTCAGCGGGGTCCGGCCGGAGACCCACTTCCGGGAGTTGCTCGCGCAGGTGCCGCTGGTCATGCAGCAATTCGAGGCCGCGATCCGGGAGGAGCTGGGGATCGAGGAGGCGCCGCCGGCCGCGCTGCCGCACACCGCCAACGGCAAGGCCCTCCGGCTGCCCCGCAAGGCCGGGGCCACCGAGTCGGAGGGGCGTTAGCTGCCAGCGGGAATGCGCTTTCCTCTGGTGTCCCGGCCGGACATCGGGCAGGATCGAAGTCGTGACCGACTCGCTTGATCCCGTTTCCGCCGCCATCGTCGACAGTGGCATCGTCGCCGTCCTCCGCGCGCCCACCGCCGCCGGGTTCGCCGCCGTCGCCGACGTGCTGGTCGCCGCCGGCATCACTGCCCTCGAAGTCACCCTCACCTCGGCCGGCGCGCTGCAGGCGATCACCGAGCTGCGCGACCGGTTGCCGGCCGGGACGATCGTCGGCGCGGGAACCGTGCTCACGGCCGCCGACGCCACCGCGGCGGTCGATGCGGGCGCGTCCTTCCTCGTGTCGCCGGTGCTGGACACGCTCGCCGGGCAGGCGGTGCCCTGCTACCCGGGGGCGTTCACACCGACCGAGGTGTACTCGGCGCACCGGGCGGGTGCGCCGCTGATCAAGCTGTTCCCGGCCGGAGGGCTCGGCCCGGGATACCTCAAGGACCTCCGCGGTCCGCTGCCCCAGGTGAAGATCATGCCGACCGGGGGTGTCGGCCTCGACGACATCCCCGCCTGGATCCGGGCCGGGGCGGCGGCGGTCGGGCTCGGCGGGCCGCTGATCGGGGACGCGGCCGACGGCGGCGACCTGAACGAGCTCGCCGACCGTGCCAAGCGGGCGGTCGGCGCAGTCACCAGCGCCCGCTCATGACCACCCCTGCCGGCGCCGCGGCCTCTTCGCTCGGCTCGTCACCCGATTCGTCCGGCGGCGGTCTGCTCACGCTCGGTGAGGCCATGGGGATCTTCGTGGCCGACGGGATCGGGCCGATCGAGCACGCCCGCGGGTTCACGCTCGCGGTCGGTGGCGCCGAGACCAACGTCGCGATCGGCGTCGCTCGCCTCGGCGGCCCCGCCGCCTGGCTCGGCCGGCTCGGTCCCGATTCCGCCGGGTCGCTGATCACCGGCCGATTGAGAGCTTCCGGCGTACGCGTTCTGGCCGTCCCGGACGACGCCCCCACCGGCCTGATGATCCGCTACCGCCGGTCGGCCCAGTTCATCCACGCCGACTACCACCGGGCGGGCAGCGCCGGCTCCCGGCTGACCCCGGCCGACCTGCCGCTGACCGAGGTGCAGTCCGCCGGGGTACTCCACGTCACCGGCATCACCCCGGCCCTCGGCGACACTGCTCGTGCCACGGTCTTCGCCGCGATCGAAGCCGCCCGTGCCGCCGGGGTCCCGGTCTCCCTCGACGTCAACTACCGCGCCAAGCTCTGGTCCCGCCTCGACGCCGCTCCCGTCCTGCGCGACCTGGCCTCCCGCTCCGACATCGTCTTCGCCGGCCCGGACGAAGCCGCGATCTTCGTCGACGGCGAGGACCCGCTCGAGGGCCTGGCCGAACTCGGCCCGGCCGAGGTGATCCTCAAGGACGGCGCCCGTGGATGCGTCGCCCTCATCGACGGCACCCACTACACGGTCCCGGCCCTCCCGGTCACAGCGATCGACCCCGTCGGAGCCGGCGACGCCTTCGTAGCCGGTTACCTCGCCGACCGCCTGACCGCCGCCCCGCCGTCCCGGCGCCTGCAGACAGCCATCGCCGCCGGCGCCTTCGCGGTGACCGTCCCCGGCGATTGCGAAGGCGCCCCCACCCGTACCGAACTGGCCGCCCTCACCGGCACCGACATCCACCGCTGACCCGTAGTGCCGCGACCTTCGCCGTGGTCGGGCTTCGCGGCGCGCCTCGCGCGCTCAGCCGGCCGACCGCGAGCGCCTCGCGCGCTCAGCCGGCCGACCGCGAGCGCCTCGCGCGCCCGGCCCCGCTGCGCGGCTCGCGCCCGGCCCCGCTGCGCGGCTCGCGCCGGGGCCGCGTGCGCATGCCGAGTATCCGGCCCCGTGCGGTGGTGACACGATCTCCGCTGTGGGCCGGGAGAGGGGCGCGTTGATCGCTCGGCCCGGTGCGGGCCTGCGGAGTGGCCTGTTGGGGGCTGGTCCGTGCCAGTTGTGATTGGACCGTGGGAGAGCGGGTAGCGAAAGAGAAGCGGCAATTTCATCGATTCCGAGGAGGCCGTGATGCAACCTACGCCGTTCACTCCGTGGTCCTGGCGGGATCCGTCCTACGGCGCCGGCGGGTACGACCCGGCTGGTGAGGACGTGGTCGACGAGGCCGGGCGAATCGGCGTGGATCTGGTCGGTTTCAAGGTCGAGGCCACCGATGGTCACATCGGTTCGATCGACCAGGCCAGTTACGACGTCGGAAGCTCTTATCTGGTGGTGGACACCGGGCCGTGGATCTTCGGCCGCAAGGTGCTGCTGCCGGCCGGCACGGTGCAGAACGTGGACCGGGCCGAGCGCAAGGTCTATGTGGACCGCACGAAGGACCAGATCAAGGCGTCCCCCGAGTACGACAAGGACACCTTCGAGACGGCCGCGTACCGCGAGCAGGTCGGTGACTACTACACCGGCAGCTACCGGGATTACCCGCGCTGATCCGCGGTTGATGCCCGCCGCCCCGGCCCGGACCCCCACGGGCGGGGGCGGCCCTATGTCTGCAGGAAGTCGGAGAGGCGGGCCGCCGCGGTGAGCATCGCCTGTCCGCGGTCAGTGAGGCGGGCACGCCAGGCGGTCAGGGAGGCGGCCAGCGTTTCGGCGCTTCCGGCCGTACGCACCTGGCGCAGCACCGTCGCGATGTGCGCGAGCCCGTATCCGCCGCGTCGCAGCAGGTGGGCCAGGTCGGCGTCGCGGATGTCGTCGGCGGAGTAGAGCCGCTGACCGCTGACCCGGTCACGGGCCGGCACGAGAATCCCCGCCTCTTCCCATTTTCGCAGCGTGGCCGGGGTGACGCCGAGCCGGTGAGCGATCGCGCCGACCGGCAGCCCACGCTCGCCGCCGGGTGCGGGCACGGCGCGGCCGAGCAGTCCCGCGGTGGCTTCGACCGCGGCCAGTGTCTCCCGGTCCCGGATCAGCGCCGCGTGACCGGCGTCGATCGTCGCGAACGCGCTGTCCAGGTCCCCCGCGAGCACCGCGCGCATGATCGCCGAGGCGGATCCGTGCCCGTATGCGGAAGCCAGCGTGAGAAAGGCCGTGACCGCGACCATGTGCCGTTCGCCGTAGGCGCGGTATCCGCTCGCGGTGCGCTGTGCCGGCGGAATGACCCCGTCGCTCTCGTAGTTACGGATCGCCTGCGCCGACAGCCCGTGCCGCCGGGCCAGGTCGACCGGACGATAGGTTTGAGGCTTCGTCATCTCTGTCCAGGCAGTTCTCGGCTTGACCCTCACCGGGTCATTCAACGATACGGTGAAGGTCATGACTGAGCGCCACGCCGACCCCGTCGATGCCCTCGCCGAGTTGATCCTGCGCCTGCCCGACGTCTTCCAGCTGGTCGCCGGCCCGGGCACCGGCGCGCCCGAGCTGAGCTGGGGTGACCGGTTCTTCTTCGTCGGCGACGACCGGATGCGCCCGTTCGCCACGGTTGTCGTGCGGAACGTGCCGGGTTTCGACGAGCGTTCCGATCTGGACCGTCCGGGCCGTTTCCGGCTCAACGTCGAGCTCGGCCGCGTCCGATTCCGGGACCTTTTCGGGTACGGTCCGGAGGAGTTCCCCGCCCACCGGGCCGGGATCGACTTCGCGGCGGCGGGCCGCTGGTTCCCGCATCCGGTCTACGCGGTCCAGGGCTGGGGTTCGATCGTCAACCCGGGTCCGGAGGCCGAGCCCTTGATCGCGCACGCGCACGCCCGCTCGGTGAAGCGTTCCCGCTGACCGGATCGTTCCGCCCGCGGGCCGGATGATGCCTGTCCCGCCGGCCCCGCAACGGGTGGAATGGAGGCATGACCGAAGCGCTGATCGTCATCGACGTGCAGGAATCCTTCCGTGCCCGCCCGCTCTGGGCGACCTTGAACAACCCGGACGTGATCGCGAACGTCCAGCGCCTGGTCGACCACGCCCGTAACGCCGGTCACCAGGTCATCTGGGTGCTGCACTCGGAGCCCGGCAGCGGCGGCACGTTCGACCCGGTGAACGGTCACGTCCGCCTGGTGGACGAGCTGACCCCGGCCGACGGCGAGCCGACTCTGATCAAGTTCGTGCACAACGCATTCACCACCACTGACCTGCAGTTCCGTCTTACCTCGGCCGGAATCCGCAAGATCACCGTCTGTGGTCTGCGCACCGAGCAGTGCGTCGAGACCACCGCCCGGTTCGCCTCCGACCTGGGCTACGAGGTCACCTATGTCACCGACGCGACGGCGACGTTCCCGATCCCGCACCGGGACGCCCCGGCCGACCGAAGCGTGCAGGAGATGCTGGCCGACCCGCGTACGCTGGCGGCCGCGGACGTGGTCGCTCGCACGGAGTACGCGCTGGCCGGCCGCTTCGCCACGATCGCGTCGACGGCGGAGGTCGAGAAGGGGTGACCGGATCGTGAGCCGGGTGGTCTTCGTGCTGACCCCGCAGGTCCACCTGCTCGACCTGGCCGGCCCGGCCCAGGTCTTCTCCACCGCGCCCGGTTACACGCTGCACTACGTCGGCGAGTCCGCGAGCGTCCCCACCTGGCAGGGCGTCGCCCTGCACGCCGACCTTGAGTGGCCCGAGCTGAACCGGGACGACCTGGTCGTCGTCCCGGGCTGGCGCTCCGGCTTCGGCTACTTCCGCGCCGGCACGCTGGAGAAGATCAGCGCCCATCACGGGGCCGGCGGCACCGTCGCCAGCGTCTGCGCGGGTGCCGACGCCCTGGGCCGGGCCGGCCTGCTCGACGGCCGGCGATGCACCACCCATCACGATCTACAAGACGTTCTTGCCCGTACGTTCCCCCGGGCGACCGTGGTCCGCGACGTGCTCTACGTGTCGGACGACCGGGTGGTCACGTCGGCCGGCATTGCCAGCGGCATCGACCTCGCGTTGCACCTGGTCGCGCTCCGGCACGGCCCGGCGGTGGCCGCCCAGGTGGCCCGCGAGATGGTCGTCTACGCCCGCCGTAACGGCGACGAGCGGCAGGCCAGCGCGATGCTGCGGCACCGCGCCCACCTGTCCGACGTGGTCCACCGGGTGCAGGACCGGATCGACGCGTCGTTCGCCGAGCCGCTGCCCCTGGCCGACCTGGCGACCGCGGCCGGCGTCAGTGAACGCACCCTGACCAGGCTCTTCACCGCCGCCACGGGTCGCACCCCACTGCGTTACCAGCAGACTCTGCGCGTCGAACGCGCCGCATATCTCATCGGTCACGGCTCGACCGTGGACGCCGCCGCCCGGGCGGTAGGTTTCACCGACGCGCGGATGCTGCGGAAACTGCGAGCGAGGGTGACGTGACGCTGACCGGGGTTCTCTTCGATCTGGACGGCACGCTCGGTGATCACGACTCGTCGGTCACCGCGGCGCTGACGGCGTGGCTGCCGACGATCGGCATGGTCGCCGATCAGACGACGATCACCCGCTGGCACGAGGTCGCGGAAACGCATCTCGCCGCGTGGCGCCGCCGCGAGGTCGACTATGCGGAGCAGCGCCGGCGCCGGCTGCGGGACTTCGGCCTCGGGTACGGGAAAGAAGATCTTGATCTGATCTTCGCCGGTTATCTCGTCGAGTACGAGAAGGCCTATCACGCCTATGACGACGTGCCCGAGGCGATCGCCGCGGTGGCCGCGAAGGGGCTGAAGGTCGCCGTCCTGACCAACGGGTCGGCGACTCGGCAGCGGGGAAAACTCGCCCGGATGGGCCTGGCCGATCTCGGGCCCGTGTGGACTCCCGACGATCTGGGGACGGCCAAGCCCGATCCGGGCGCGTTCCGCGGGTCGGTGACCCGCTGGGGGCTGAGGCCCGGGGAGGTCCTCAGCGTTGGGGACAGGCATGATCTTGATGTGCTCGCCGCGCGCGAGGCCGGGCTGCGGGCGGTTCACCTGGACCGGCGGGGGATCGGGCCGGTCGGCGAACCGCACCGCATCGGCTCACTGCGCGAGCTGGCCGATCACTTGTAGGTGACGTTGGCCGTGGTGAACTTGCAGTTGGTGCCGTCACCGCCGGTCGCTCCGGTGAAGGTCTTCAGCTTGGTCGGCTCGGCGCCGGTGTTGTTGCCCTTGAACGTGATGCAGGCGGCCAGCTTCTTCTTCGTGTCGTTCACGATCGTGATGTTCGACAGCGTCGCGGTGTCGCCGTAGTTGGAGTTGATGCCGACCAGCGACAGCCCCGGGTAGGTCGCGGTGATGTTGTCCAGGACGACCTTGCGCTTGTACTGCGTCTTGCAGTTGCCGCACGACCGGTAGAGCTTGCCGAAGTCGTCGACCTGGAAGTTCTTGATCGTCACGGTGCCGCCGCCGTTGTGCTGGAACACCTTGTCGTCCGCACCCTTGGCGCCACCGCCGTTGACCGTGTAGACCGCCGACGAACCGCCCTTGAACGTGGCCGCGTCCTCGCCGACGTTCTCCCACCACACGTTGGTCAGCGTGCACGAGCCCTTGCAGTGGACGCCGTCCGCGGCCGGGTCACCGAGGATCACGTTCTTCAGCGTGGCGCCGTCGGCCAGCTCGAACAGCGGGTCCTGGCCCTCGTCCTGCGAGTCGCTGCCGAGCGCGCCGCTGCCGACGAACCGCTTCAGCCCACCGTCGAAGGTGCCGGAGACCGCCTTGGTCGCGGTGAGCTTGGTCGTGCCGGTGGCCGTCGGCCAGGTCGACGCCGAGGCGCCCTGCGTGTAGACGACCGCACCGAGACCGAGACCGAGCGCGGTGACCGCCACGAGGCCGGTGCGCCAGCGCTTCCGCAGATTCTTGAACACGTGAGGCCTTTCTCCGGATGGGGGAACGTTCACCCCTCAGTGGTCCGAGGCCCCGGAAAGGTTGCGCGGCCGGTCAAGATTTTTTCGCGGAACCGCCGTGGACCGGTCCCTCGCCCGCCGACAACCGCCCGCCCGAACCGCCGTGACGCAGCGCGACGATCTCCGCCGCGATGCTGACCGCGGTCTCCTCCGGGCTGCGCGCGCCCAGGTCCAGGCCGATCGGCGAGCAGAGCCGGGCCAGCTCCGCCTCGGTCAGCCCGGCCTCGCGCAGCCGGTCCAGCCGGTCGTCGTGGGTGCGCCGGGAACCCATCGCGCCGACGTAACCGACGTCGAGTCGCAGCGCCAGCTCCAGCGTGGGCACGTCGAACTTCGGATCGTGGGTGAGCACGCAGAGCACCGTGCGCTCGTCGACGCGGTCGGCCGCGACCTCGGCGGCGAGGTAGCGGTGCGGCCAGTCGACGACCACCTCGTCCGCACCCGGGAACCGGCGGGCGGTGGCGAAGATCGGCCGGGCGTCACAGACCGTCACCCGGTACCCCAGGAAGCCGCCGACCCGGGCGACCGCGGCGGCGTGATCGGTCGCCCCGAAGACGATCATCCGAGGTGGCGGGAGGAAACGGACGGCCGCGCGCGGGTCGCCGGCCGCTGTCACGAAATATCCGGCCTCGCTGATCCCCACCGCGACCGGCTGATCGGCCGCCACGGCTTCGACCAGGGCCGGCAGATCCGGGAACGTCGTGTGATCGACCCGCCCGATCGCCAGATCGATCGTGCCGCCGCAGGGCAGCCCCACCCCGATCGCCAGATCGTCGGCCACGCCGAAACTCGCGGTGTGCGCGACGCCGGACTCGGCGGCCTCCAGGCACAGGTCGTAGACCGCGGCCTCGACACACCCACCGGACACGCTGCCCACCGCCACGCCGTCCGGCCCGACCGCCATCGCCGCACCCGCCTGCCGCGGCGCGCTCGACCAGGTCGCGGTCACGATCGCCAGCCCAACCGGCGTCCCCGCCGACCACCAGCGCAGCAGATCGGCGAGCACGTCACGCATCGAGATCCTCCGGGTGGTCCAGATCCTGATCGCCGGCCACGTCGCCGACCTCCACCACCAGTACCTCGTGAGCACGCAGGTAATCCCGTGCGCCCCGATCACCCGTCGCGCTCGCCGCGACACCGGCCCAATGCGCCCGCCCGAGCAGCACCGGATGCCCGCGCCGCCCCTGATAACCACCCGTCACCAGCGCGCCCGGCGCCGCGTGCGCGGCGACCCGCCGCACCGCCTCGGCCGTCACACCGGGCATGTCGACCAGCAGCACCACCACCGCGTCGATCGCGTCGTCGCCGGCCAGCGCGGTCAGCCCGGCCCGCAGCGACGAGCCCATGCCGGTCGCCCACTCCGGATTGATCACGGTCTCCGGAAGGCCGCTCGCCGTGGCGCGCACCTCCTCGGCGCGGGCGCCGAGAACCACCAGGCGCCGCTCACATCCAGCGATCCGGAGGGTCTCGGCCGCGTGTTCCACCAAAAGCCGATTACGGTACGGCACGAGCGCCTTCACCCGGCCGAAACGGCGTCCCGCTCCGGCGGCTAGGACGAGGCCGGCCGCTGTCATCCGACGAGCCTAGCCACGTGGTGTTTCCGCCGTGCTTCCCTTCGTCGCAGGAAACCGCACGCGGCGGTGCGCGGCGCTGTCACCCGGGCCCGGGCACACTCCGGCTCACAGGAAGCCTCGCACCGCGGCGAGCGGCAACGCCGTACGCGGGAAATAGGCCGTGCGCCAGAGCCCACCGTGAGCCGCGGCAATCGCCTCGTCCCGCCACGCCGCCGCGTCCGCCGACCGGGGCTTGCGGATCTGATGAACCATCAGCACCGCCATCAACCGGCTCGCCGTGGCCGGGTCGAAGACCTCCACGTCGAACAGATGCGCCCCGGCATAGGCGGCCTTGAGCAGCCGGTTGCCGAGCACCGACCGGGTCCGCGTCGGCGGCGCCACCGCGAAACTCGCCATGCCGTCACGCCGTGCCAGCGACGCCCGCCACCGGTGGATCCGCTTCGCCAGCGCGTAGTTCGGCCCCTGCTGAGGCACCAGACTGTCGTTGATCCCGGGCGCCGCCGCCAGCGGATAGTTCGGCCGCAGGAACTGCCCGCCGGAGAGCGGCGAGGTCAGCTTCGCGCGCAGGCCACGCGCCGCGAACCGGGCGCGCGAGTCGTCGACCGCTTCGCGCGGCACCGCGTACACGTCGGTGGGGGTGGCCAGCACGGCGAGCGCGGTGTCCGGCCGCTGCTGCCGCAGATGTACTGCCAGCGCGTCGACCGCGGCGGCCAGCTTCGGGTAGGAATTGCCCGGCGCGTACCCGTAATTGCCCAGCACCAACTGCCCGTCGAACCCGAGCAGCCAGCTCGCCACCTGCGGGAACTCGGCGATCAGATCCGTGCCGGGAGTGCCGTCCTTCCCTGTGGGGGCCACCAGCCGGCCCGCCGACGCGCTCGCGACCCCGGCGATCCGCTCCCACAGTTGCGGCCGGGGCAGGTCCACCGCCAGGACGGTCGCACCCCAGTTCAGCAGCCACGTCAGCGGACCCATCTCGGCGCCCGCGCCCAGCAGCGCGAACTTCAGATCGCCGAGGTCCAGCCAGTCCGGGTTCGCGGCCACCTCCCGGACGGCGTCCGCGCACGACTCCTCGATCACCCCGGCCGCGACCCAGGCGTCCAGGCGCGGGACCAGGTCCAGCTCACGGTCGGGTCTTCCGGAACCGATGACCTCGATCGACTCGTACGGCCGCTCCGGCTCGGCCAGCAGCGCCTGCGCCAGGGTGAACTCGCCGTCCTCGCGGACATACCGCATCCGGGCGTGCAGCGAGAGCAGACCGGCCTCGGCGATCTCGTAGCCGGCCGCGCCGTCCGCGCTCAGCCCGGCCTCCACCAGCGCCCGGAAATGCCGCAGGTAGCCGCGCCGCCAGTCGGTCTCGCGCTCGGCCGCCGCGGCCGCCGCCGGATCGACCGGGCGCAGTGCGTCGGCGACGATCGCGCGGCCCAGCGCCGTGCTGCTGCGGCGGCCCTCGTCGTCGGCAGGGAAATCGGTCACGCCAGGGGATGCGGGGTGCACCGCGCCAGTATGGGGTCCATCGTCGAAGTCCCCAGGGGCCGGGTCTCCTACCACGGTAGGAGACGACCTCGGCCCCGCGGCCGCAGGTCCGGCTCGCGGACGGGCGAACCCGGGCGAGCGAGAAACGAGTCTGTGGGCATGACCATCGCCGAAGTTGTGAAGCCGCCCGGCGGGCATCGGCCGCTGACCGTCCTGACCTGGGCCTCCGTTGCCCTCGTGGGGGTCACCGCCGTCGGGTTGCTCGCCGACCCGCGGATCCTGACCGGGGTGCCGATCTGGCTCAAGCCGTTCAAGTTCGCCGTCTCGTTCGTCGTCTACGGCTGGGCGCTGTCCTGGCTGCTCTCCGTCCTGCCCCGGCGCAGCCGCGTCGCCGCCTGGTCCGGCACGATCATCGTCGGCAGCCTGGTGGCCGAGATGGCGGTCATCGTGGCCCAGGTGATCCGCGGCACCACCAGCCACTACAACCAGACGACGCCGCTGAACGCGACCCTCTGGTCGATCATGGGCGCCTCCATCATGATCCTGTTCCTGGCCCAGCTGGTCATCTCCGTCGTCGCGCTCCGCCAGCGGATCCAGGACCGGGCCACCGCGTACGCGATCCGCCTCGGTCTTCTCGTCTCTCTCCTGGGCATGGTGGTGGCGTTCGCGATGACGTCGCAGAAAACCGTCGCGGGGACGATCGGCGCGCACAGCGTCGGCGTGCCGGACGGCGGGCCCGGCCTGCCGGTCACCGGGTGGAGCACCACCGGTGGGGACCTGCGGATCGGGCACTTCGTCGGACTGCACGCACTCCAGGCGCTGCCGCTGCTCGCGTACGCGCTGACCCGCTGGACCCGCCTCGACGAGGTCAGCCGGGCGCGGGTCGTGCTGGTGTCGGGCGCCGGTTACGCCGTACTGGTGCTGCTTCTGACCTGGCAGGCCCTGCGGGCGCAACCGCTGCTGGAGCCGGACGGGACCACCCTCGCCGCGTTCGCCGCCCTGGCCGCCGCAACCCTGATCGGTATCGGTCTGGTCGTGTCCCGCAGGCGCAGTCCTGAGATGGTGACGGCATGACCGGGGCGCTGTTCTCCCTCACCTTCCTGCTGGCCGCGCCGTTCTGGGCGCTGATGATCCTGCTCCCGGGCTGGTCCTGGACCCGGCGGATCATCGCGTCACCGCTGATCGTCCTGCCGGTCGTGGCGATCTACGCGCTGCTGATCATCCCGGCGTTCGGCGACGTGCTGCCGGCCGTCACCAGCCCGACCCTCGGCGGCGTCCGCGAACTCCTGGGCAGCGCGACCGGCGCCGCCGCGGGCTGGGCCCACATGCTGGCCTTCGACCTGTTCGTCGGCCGCTGGGCCTGGCTCGACGCCCGCGAACGCGGCATGCCGCACCTGGTCGTCGCGCCGATCCTGCTGCTGACCATCCTGCTGGGACCGTTCGGCCTGGCCGCCCACCTGGCCGCCCGCACCCGCTGGCCGCTCCTGGCGGCTCCCGCCCGGGAGAAGCAGGTCCTACGCTGAGCGCCATGGCCAAGTTTCTCGATGCGCGGGACACGCTTCCGCGCATGGTGCTGCTCGACTGCAGCGGGCTGGCCTACCTGCTCGTCGTCAACCACACCCAACACCCGCCGACCCCGCTGCAATGGCTGCTCGCGGTGCTGGCGTTCGCCTCGGCACTGCTGCTGCACCGCCGCCCGCCGATCAACCTGCTGGTCCAGACGGCGCTGTTCGCGGTCGCGATGATCAAGCTCGACGACGCCACGATCAACCAGGTCGGCACCGCCTGGGCGGTCGGTGAGCTGGCCCTCTGGGCGCCCCGCCCCCGTTACCTGATCGGCGGTCTCGCCCTGGTCACGGCCACCTACGCCGTGTGCGACCTACCGCAGCAGGCCGGCCAGATCATGCCGTCGCTGGTCGGCCTCGCGATCAATCTCGGACTGCCGACACTGCTCGGCCTGGTCGTGCGCACCACCCGGGAACTGGGCCTGCGAGCCGAACAGCAGACCCTCACCGAGCAACGCGCGGCCCGGGCGGACGAGCGCGGCGCGATCGCCCGCGAACTCCACGACGTCGTCGCGCATCACGTCGCCTCCATGGTCCTGCGGGTCGGCGTCGCCCGGCACGTGCTGCCCGACGTCGACCCGCGCGTCGCGGAGGTCTTCGACGACGTGCACGGGACGGGCACGGCGGCGCTCGCCGATCTCCGCCGGCTGGTCGACGTTCTTCGAGACCCCGATGGCGTACGCGGTGACGCCGCCCTCACCGCGATCGACCCGACCGCGTTACCGGCCGCCCTGGACGGGGCGGTCGAGACAGCCCGTCGCGCCGGCGTGATCGTCGAGGCGGAGATCGACCCGGCGATCGTCACGCTGGACGCCGTGCGGGGCCTGGCCCTGCTGCGCCTGACCCAGGAGAGCCTGACGAACGTGGCCAAACACGCCGGCCCCGAGCCACGCGCCGCCCTGCACGTCGCGATGGACGGCGCCGACCTGCACTGGTCCGTCACCGACGACGGAGGCCACACCCCTCCCGCCTCGGCTGTTCCCGGCGGCGGGCACGGGCTGACCGGGATGCGGGAACGCGTCGCTGTCCTCGGCGGGTCGCTCACCTTCGGGCCGCACGGGCCGGGCTGGCGTGTCGCCACGGTGCTGCCCGGAAGCGTCCCTGCCGCCTCCGGTTCGGTCCCCGCTGGTAAGGAGAAGTCGTGATCCGAGTTCTCCTGGTCGACGACCAGCAACTGATCCGTGCCGGCCTGCGCATGCTCCTCGACGCGGAGGACGGGATGGAAGTGGTCGGCGAAACCGGTGACGGCCGCACCGCGGTCACCCTCGCCGCCCAGCTCGTCCCGGACGTCATCGTCATGGACCTGCGCATGCCCGGCGTCGACGGCATCACCGCCACCAGCCGCATCATGTCCGAACGCCCGTCCACCCGGGTCCTGGTCCTGACCACCTTCGGCGACGACGACCACCTCTACCCCGCGCTCCAGGCCGGCGCCTGCGGCTTCCTGCTGAAGGACGCGCCGCCGACCGAACTGCTCAACGGCATCCACCAGGCGGCCGCAGGCGAAAGCCCCTTCAGCCAGGAGGTCCTGCGGCGCCTCGTGCGCCGGGCGGTGGACGCCCGCCCGGAAGCCCCGGCGCGCAGAGAAGGGCTCACCAGCCGGGAACTCCAAGTGCTGGACCTGGTGGCGGAAGGGCTCACCAACACGGAGATCGCCGACCGTCTGCACATCGGCATCACCACGGTGAAGACCCACATCACAGCGCTGATGACCAAGACCAACAGCCCCAATCGCGTACGTCTTGCTCTGGCCGCCCACCGCTCCTGAGTCCCGGAGCGCAGGAGAGCACTGCCGACCGGGGTTGTCCACACTGGCGCTTCGTCCACAGGCCGGCGGCACGATCCCGGAGTTCCCTGCCACGCTGGAAAGCGGCTCCTCCCCCTGGGTGGGCGGGTCGTGTGGTGGCGTTACCTCTTCTGGGGGGTGTGACGGGCGTCGCGCGACCCCCGATTTGAAGTTGCGGGAGCCGTTGGGTAATGTTTTCCGAGCCGCCAGGGAGACGGGCGAGCGAGCGAGACCCGCGAGGGGCTCGGAGCGGCCGTCCTGACGGAAACCCAGAGAAGATCGCAAGGCCGACGGTCGTGCGTTCATGTTCTGGGTTGCTCGACCATTCCTGGTTGGTTGAATTCGGGTTGCGAAACACGGATTTGACGAACTGAGAATGGCGGGTAAAGTAGAGCGAGTGCCCCGGAGGGCGGGCCGCAGGAATGCGGTTCGGACGCGGTGTGCGGTTGTTCTTTGAGAACTCAACAGGGTGCTTTAAAAGCCAGTGCCAATTATGGCAATACCCCGGCTGATCGCTTTGGTGGTCAGTGGGAG
>NZ_JBIRWQ010000009.1:265892-315149 GCF_044388125.1 Actinoplanes sp. NPDC020271 | reverse complement strand
CACTTCGGAAAAATCACATCCCGGACCTACCAAACACCACCCTAAAACATCACTCACCACAACCCCTTGACAGAGGGGTGCCGGGAGCGGCGGAGAAGGACCACGGCGGAGCGGGGACATGAAGAACTTGATCTTGATCTTCAGTGGGGGAGGCGCAGGCCGGACATGCCGCCGTCGACCGCGAGGGACATGCCGGTCGTGGCGCCGGAGGCCGGGCCGGCCAGGTATTGGACGGCGGCGGCGACCTCGTCGGCGGTGACCAGGCGGCCGGTGGGCTGGCGGGCGGCGAGGCGTTCCTTCTCGGCCTCGGGGTCGTCGGTGCGGGCGAGCAGGCGGGCGACCCACGGCGTGTCGACGGTGCCGGGGGCGACGCAGCAGACGCGGATGCCTTCGGTGACCAGGTCGGCGGCCATGGCCAGGGTGAGGGCGTGGACGGCGCCCTTGGACGCGCAGTAGAGGGCGCGTTCGACCAGGCCGGCGGTGGCGGCGATCGAGGAGAGGTTGACGATGACCGGGGCGCGGCTGCGGCGCAGGTAGGGGAGGGCGGCGCGGCTGGCGCGGGCGACGCCGGTGACGTTGACGTCGAGGACGCGGGACCATTCGGCGTCGTCGTTGGCCTCGACGGTGCCGACGGCGCTGACGCCGGCGCTGTTGACGAGGATGTCGATGCCGCCGTAGGTGTCGGCGAGGGCCGCGAACGCCGATTCCAGCGACGCCGTGTCACGCACGTCGGCTTTCAGGGGCAGGCCGGGGCGACCGGCCGGGTCGAGGTCGAGGATGCCGACCTTGGCGCCGGCCGCGGCGAGGCGGCGGGCGCAGGCGGTGCCGATGCCGGAGCCGCCACCGGTGATCGCGGCGACCAGGCCGTCGAGGTCGTTCACTGCCATGCGGAGCCTTCCGGGTAGGCGTACCGGGCCAGGGACTCGGCGCGCATCTGGGTGGAGAACCCGGGAACGGACGGGGCCAGGTAGCGGCCGCCGGCGACGACCGCCGGGTCGACGAAGTGTTCGTGCAGGTGATCGACCCATTCGACGGCCCGGTCCTCGAGGGAACCGGAGACCGCGGCGTAGTCGAAGAAGGACAGGTGGCGTACCGCCTCGCACAGGCCGACCCCGCCGGCGTGGGGACAGACCGGTTTGCGGTACGCCGCGGCCAGCAACAGGATCGCGAGGTTCTCGTTGACCCCGGCGACCCGGCACGCGTCGAGCTGCACGAAGTCGATGGCGTCGGCCTGCAGGAGCTGCTTGAACACGACCCGGTTGGCGATGTGCTCGCCGGTCGCGACCCGGATCGGGTCGATCGCCTGACGGATGACGGCGTGCCCGAGGATGTCGTCGGGGCTGGTCGGTTCCTCGATCCACCAGGGGTCGTACTTGGCGAGCGCGGCCATCCCGGTGATCGCGTCGGGGACGTCCCAGCGCTGATTCGCGTCGACGGCGATCCGGATGTCGGGGCCGACGACCGAGCGGGCCAGGGCGAAGCGCCGGATGTCGTCGTCGAGGTCGGCGCCGACCTTGAGTTTGATCATCGGGAAGCCGGCGTCGACGGCTTCCCGGGCGAGTCGCTTGATCTTGTCGTCGGAGTAACCGAGCCAGCCTGCCGAAGTCGTATACGCCGGATACCCGAACGACTTCAACTCGGCGATCCGTCCGGCTCTGCCGGATGAATCGGACAGGAGGTCACGTGCGCCGGACGGGGTCAGCGTGTCCGTCAGGTACCGCCAGTCGACGTGATCGACGATCTCGTCGGGGGAGAGGGAGGCGAGCAACTCCCACAACGGCAGCCCGGCCTGTTTCGCGCGCCAGTCCCACGCCGCGTTGACCAGGGCCCCCGCCGCCAGGTGCATGACCCCTTTCTCCGGCCCGAGCCAGCGTATCTGCGAGTCGTGCGTCAGCCGCCGGTAGAACTCGCCCAGGTCGTCGAGCGGCTGCCCGACGACCAGCGGCGCGAGCGCGTCGATCGCGGCCCGGCACACCTCGTTCCCGCGCCCGATCGTGAACGTGAACCCGTGCCCCTCGGACCCGTCGTCGGCGCGCAGCACCACGTAGGCCGCGGAGTAGTCCGGGTCCGGGTTCATCGCGTCCGAGCCGTCGAGCAGGCGCGAGGTCGGGAAGCGGATGTCGGACGAGGTGATTGTCGCGACCCTCATCCGCGCACCACGCTGCGCTGCCGGCCCAGCCCGTCGATCTCGATCTCGACGACGTCCCCGGCGCTCAGGTACGGGAACCGCCCGCTCAGCGCCACCCCTTCCGGCGTGCCGGTGTTGATCAGGTCACCCGGCTCCAGCACCGTGAACTGGGACAGGTGCCAGATCAGGAACCCGACGTCGAAGATCATGTCGGCGGTGCTGGAGTCCTGCCGGGGCGCGTCGTTGACCCAGGAGCGCAGCCGCAGCGGGAACGTCAGCTCGTCCGGCGTGACCAGCCACGGCCCGAGCGGGTTGAACGTCTCGCAGGACTTGCCCTTCGACCACTGCCCGCCGGAGCGGTCCAGCTGGTAATCACGTTCGGACACGTCGTTGGAGAGCACGTACCCGGCGACGTGGGTCAGCGCCTCCTCGGGCGAGCTCAGGTAACGGGCCGTGCGCCCGATCACGACGCCCAGTTCCACCTCCCAGTCGGTGCGTTTCGACCCGGGCGGGAGCAGGATGTCGTCCTCCGGGCCGATCACGGTGTTCGGCGCCTTGTAGAACAGGATCGGCTCGGTCGGCGGCTGGGCTCCGGACTCGGCGGCGTGCGCGGCGTAGTTCTGCCCGATGCAGAGCACCGCGCCGGGCCGGGCGATCGGTGCGCCGATCCGGTGATGATCCAGGTCGGCGGGCGGCAGCTCGCGGGGGTCGCCGGTGAAGCCGCCCCCGGCCAGGAACGCCCCGTCGATGTCCGCGGTTACGCCGGACAGGTCCCGGAGCATGCCGTCGATGTACAGAATCGGACGCTCCGCGCCCGGCGCTCTGGCCCGCAGGTACCTCATCGGTTCTCCAATCGATAAACGCGGATCGCTGTTGCGCCGAAGATGTTCCCGGGACGGCCGCCGAGAATCCCACTGAGCACGGCGACCACCTCGCCGTAGCTCGCGACGACCTCGCACACCGGCCAGTCCGAGCCGAACATCAGCCGGTCCGGACCGAAAAGATCAAGGGCGATCTGCACGTACGGCCGCAGCCCCGCCCGGGTCCACCCGGGACCGGCCTCGGTGACCAGCCCGGACAGCTTCGCCACCACGTTCGGGCACGCGGCGACCGGGGCGATCAGGCGCCGCCAGCCGTCCAGGTCCCCGATCGGCGGCTTGCCGAGGTGGTCGAGCACGAACGTCGACTCCGGCATCGCGGCGACCGTGCGGGCCACCGACGGGAGCTGACCGGCCCGGACGACCAGCTCGTTGACCAGGCCGGCCTCGGCGACGGTGGCCAGGCCGGCGCGCACCCCGGGCTGGTCGAGCAGGTCGTCCGGCCCGGCCTGGACCTGGTCGCGGATGCCGACGAGCCGGTCGCCGCCCGGGCCGGACCGGTGCCGGGCCAGCATCGAGCGCAGATCCGGATCGGACAGATCGGCCCAGCCGACCACCCCGGCGATCTCCGGCGTGCGCGCCGCCAGGGCCAGGAACCGGCTGGTCTCGGCGGCCTGACCGAGGCCGGCCTCGACCAGCACGGTGCGCTGCACCCCGGACGCGGCCAGGTGTGGGCGCAGATCGGCCATCGTGTAGTCGCGCCGGATCGGGCCGAGCCCGTCGGCGGCCAGCCACGGATAGTCCGCGGTCCACAGATGATGATGCGCGTCGACGATCACGGCACGGGCACCCCGGCGTCGAGCAGCCCGGTTCTGATCAGGTCGTGCCAGAGCCCGCCGGGGATCTCGACTGCGGCCATCGCGGCGGCGTCGGCGGCCTCCGCGGCCGAGCGCATCCCGATCACCACGGACGCGACGGCCGGATGCGCGAGGGGAAACTGCAGAGCAACAGCCCGCAGCGGTACGTCGTGACGCGCGCACACCTCGGCCATCGCGCGCGCCTTGGCGACGACCGCCGGGGGCGCGGCGGCATAGTCGAAGGTCGCGTTCCCGCCGGGGTCGGCCAGGATCCCGGAGTTGTAGACGCCTCCGCAGATCACCGAGATGCCGCGCCGCTCGCACTCGGGCAGCAGATCCTTGCGCCCCGACTGGTCCAGCAACGTGTACCGCCCCGCGAGCAGGAAACAGTCGAACAGGCCGGTGCGGGCGAACTCGGTGAGCATCGCGGACTGGTTCATCCCGGCCGAGACGGCGCCGATCAGACCCTGCTCGCGCAGCTCGACGAGGGCGGGGAGGGCATCGTCGAGGGCCTCGGCGAAGTGCTCGTCCGGGTCGTGCAGGTGCAGGACGTCGACGCGGTCCAGGGCCAGGCGCTCCAGGCTCTCGCGGTGCTGGCGGCGTACGCCCGCGGTGCTGAAGTCCCAGACGGGTGACGCGCCGGACGGCTCGGACCACATGCCGCCGGTCGCGCCCGGCGCGGGAACCAGGCGCCGGCCGACCTTGGTGGCCAGCACGGCGTCGCTCCGGCCGCGCAGAGCCAGGCCGGCGCGCCGCTCGGACAGACCGGCGCCGTAGAGCGGCGCGGTGTCGAAGAACCGCACCCCCTGCTGCCAGGCGGTGTCGATCGCGGCGACGGCGGCCTCGTCGCCGACCGGTGTGAAGAGCCCGCCGATCGGGGCGAGCCCCATGCCGAGGCGGGTGACGGTGACACCGGTGCCGCCGAGCGGCACCCTCGCGAACGGATCCATCTGCGCGGCTCCTTCGTAGATCCTATAGGATCCGCGTATCTGTCTAGTGCTCCTCGATGGGATAGTCAATGCCCGAGCCGCTGCGCCGTTCGGTGCTCAGCGACGACGTCTACGACTCGCTGCGCTCGATGGTCCTCGAACACCAGCTCGCGCCCGAGGAACGCGTCAACATCGATGCGCTGGCCCGCTCGCTCGACGTGTCACCGACGCCGGTGCGCGAGGCGCTCGCCCGCCTCGAGTCCGACGGGCTGGTGCGGAAACGGCCGCTCGCCGGGTACACCGTGGCGCCGCTGCTGACCCGGGGCGAGTTCACCGACATGTTCGACATGCGGCTCGTGCTGGAGACCGCGGCCGCGAGGTGGGCGGCCGGGCGGGCCACCGCGGCAGCGCGGGTCTCGCTGTCGGAAGAGGCTTCCCGGTCATACGTCGTGTCGACGTCGCACGAGGCGTTCACCGCGGCTGACGCCCGGTTCCACGACCTGGTCGCCTCCGCCGCCGGGAACCCGCTGCTGCGGGAGGCGATCGGGCGGCTGCACGCGCATCTCCACATTCACCGGCTGTATTTTCCGTACGCGCAGACCGGGTCGACGCGGCTCGAACACGAGCGGATCGCGGCGGCGATCGAAGCGGGGGAGCCGGACGCGGCCGAGGCGGCCATGCGGGCGCATCTGGACGCGGCGCAGGCCCGGCATCTGGCGGTTTTCGACCAGTTCTGACCGGGTGGGCAGGCTCAGGACTTCGCGCGCCTCCCGGTCGTCTCGGATCGATGCAGGCTGATCCACTCCTCGATGTCCTCGGCGAGCCAGACGCGGCCCTGGGCGAGATCGGCGGCGGGCTTGGGGAAGTGAGCCTTCAACGTCAGCTGGTTGACCCGCTGACGGCTGATCGAGCCGAGGCGGATCCCGATCTCCTGAGTGCCCATCAGCTTGGGGCGCTTGGTGGTCATACGAGCGACTATAGGCACACAGCAACCCCGTTGAGTAGCCCGCGGAGTCAATTTATTGCGGAAACTTTGTTCGGGAAATCGGGCTCGGGGCGGGGTATCGGTGCTTGTCAGGCGGCCAGATGCCCTGCGACCAGCGAACGAACATCCGCTGCTAGCGCGCATCGACGGTGGTCGTTCGATGGCGTCGTACCCGATCCGGTGACGGCCGTGCCTGTCCGAGGGCGCCGGCAGCTACCTATCTTCCTAGGATGCTCTACGGGGTGTGGCGGCGTGCGGGAGCATCGCAGCTGTGGAGATCGTGGAACAGTTCGTACTGGGCAAGTACGGGGATCCGGAAGTGTGCGAGGACGCGATCGTCGTGACCGCCGAGCACGCGGCGGTCATCGACGGCGCTACGGATGTGAGCGGCCGGCGTCACGGGAACAGAGCGGGTGGGTGGTGGGCTATGGCGGCCTGCCGGGATGCGGTGCGGCAGCTCCCCCGTGACGTCGACGCGCACACGGCTGTGGCGGTCATGACCGCGGAGCTGGCGGCCCGAACCGACCCGGAGTTGAGCGCATCCGAACGGCCGAGCGCGGCGGTCACCGTCTATTCGCGAGCGCGTCGCGAGATCTGGCAGGTCGGTGACGCCGGATTCGCGTACCGAGGGCTTCCCGCGTCGGCCGGCCGGCCGCGCAAACTGGTCGACGAGGTCGCGGCGGCCTTCCGCGCCGCGGTTCTCGCCGCGGAGGCCGCCGCCGGAACGATCAGCATGGATCGGGTGGCGGAAACGGATCCGGGTCGACTCGCGGCACGAGCCCTGATCGGGCGGCAGGGCGCCCTGCGTAACAGCGCCGGACCGTACGGGTATGCCGCCATCGACGGGCGGCCGGTTCCTTCATCGCTGGTGGTAGTGCATCCGGTGCCCGGTGACATCGGCGAACTGGTGATTGCCAGTGACGGCTATCCGGTCATCGGTGAGACCTTGGCCGAGTCCGAGTCGACGCTCGCCCTC
Source organism: Actinoplanes sp. NPDC020271 (assembly GCF_044388125.1). Classification (NCBI taxonomy): domain Bacteria; kingdom Bacillati; phylum Actinomycetota; class Actinomycetes; order Micromonosporales; family Micromonosporaceae; genus Actinoplanes; species Actinoplanes sp. NPDC020271. The sequence goes on along the minus strand of NZ_JBIRWQ010000009.1, from coordinate 308,456 downwards.
CTCCTGGAGAAGGACCCTTGGTGCGTGGCCGAACTGGCGGGAACCAAGGGGGTGCTGCCGGGGCAGGTCAGCTTCGATGACCGCGCCTACCTGCGGATCCGCATCCCGGCGCGGTGACGGGCGCCGGCCGGTCGGCCTCCGTGAGCGGCGGCGCGGTCATGCGCGCCGCGGAGTCGCGGCGGGGCAGCACTCGCCCGCCGCGACCGGATGGGCGCGGCGGGCGGGGGCGTGGGTCAGGGAGCGGCTACGACGAGGATGGCGAGGCACATCTCGTCGCTGGTGCCTTCGCCCCAGACGACGTACCGCGGAGGCAGTTTCTGCAGTTGGGGAAGGAGTTTCCGGAGCTTGGCGTCGTGGGTGCAGGTGACGCGGACGGTGTCGCCGGCCTTGACCGTGATCGGCTTCGGGAGGGGCACCAGGGCCTGGTTGTCGAAGTTGTACTGCGGAACGTCCAGGATGGTCTGCGCGCCGGGCCTGCCCGGGTTCAGTTCGATCTTGATGGCGCGGCCGAGCAGGTGCATGTGGCCGGCGGCCATGTACACGGTGGCGTTCTCCTCGACGGGCTGGTCGCAGTGCTGGGTGTCGCCGGCGGTGACCTTGCCGGCGCTGCAGCCCTGGATCAGCCGCGCCTCCTGTTCGCCGGCGTCGGCGCCGAAGCGTTTGCCGACATCGGCGATGGCGGCGTCGCGGTCGCAGAGCGGGCCGGCCTCGCCGGCCGCGCAGGGCAGCTCGATCGGGGCCGGGAACAGCGCGGTGTTCAGCGGCTTGAGGGGGGCCGTGGCACCGGCGACGCGCAGTTTGATGCCGGACTGGTCGGTCTGGCCGGCGCTGCCGGTCTCCAGCAGGTTGTAGTGGACCTGCATGACAAGTTTGCTGCCGGGCGGCATGGCGAAGCCGAACCCGTCGGGCAGCAGGGTCTCACCGGCGCCGGGCGCCCAGTGGGCGACCCACGCGGTCTGGCCCTCGACGCCGGAGTCGCCGAAGCACGTCCAGCCCTCGCCGGGGGTCTCGTCGTCGACCTCGGTGGCCTGCCGGGCCTGCTGCGGGTCGAGCCGGTAGAAGATCGCGTGGTGCACGATCGCCGCGTTCTGCGGCTGGAACTGGCTGCCGGTCAGGTACGACGCCGTGGTCAGCCCGGGGTCGACGAGGAAGCACCGGTAGTCGTCGGTGCCGCCGTTCGGGGCCTGCGGCGTGTACGGCTGGGGGAGCGCCAGGTCGACGAACCGTTCCCCGCCGCGTAACGCGGTCGGTGGTGGGGCCGAGGCGAGCGAGTGCCCGGCGTGCGGGTTGGACGGGGGCGGCGCGGCGGCCGGGGTTTCGGTCGAGCCACAGGCCGCGAGCAGCAACAACGCGGCTGCGGGGAGCAGGATTCGCTTCACGGTGCCCTCCCATCGAGACCTGCGGATCGTCCCGTTTCCGCCGTCTTGATCGCCTCCGGGATGTCCCGGAGTTCTTCCCCCGGATGCGAAACTTGATCGACGACGCCGGGGCACGGGTCCGCGCGATGGTGCCGACCGCGAAGGTCATTTATCTGGAGCCGGACATCTACCGGCCCTGATAATGTCCGGTAAGTGGTGAATTATCAGTCTCCGCCGCCGCCCGGCCCCAAGCCGCCGCCGCTCAGGCCGACGGCCGCGTTCGTGGGCGCGTCCTGGGCCGCGCTGGCGGTCGGGATCATCTCGTACGGGGTCGGGCTCTGGAACGCCGACATGACCAAGAGCGAGAAGGGCTTCTACGCCGCGACCCTGCTGCTCGGGCTCTTCGGCGCGATCTCGCTGCAGAAATCCGTCCGGGACCAGGCCGAGGGCATGCCGGTCTCCGGGCTCTACCTCGGCCTGGCCTGGGTGATGGTCGCGGTGTCGATCGTCATGCTGGTGATCGGGCTGTGGAACAGCGGGATGCAGCTCAACGAGAAGGGCTTCTACGGGCTGGCGTTCGTGCTGGCCCTCTACGCCGCGGTCGCGGTGCAGAAGAACGTGCGGGACGCGCTCTACAAGCCGTGATCCTGCCGCAGCACCCAGAACGGCAGCGGGTCGGTGGCCGAGGCGATGACCTCCCAGCCGGCCCGCTCGTACATCCCGACGTTGCCCTCGGTGGCCGTCTCCAGGATCGCCGGCACCCCGTCGGCCGCGGCACGCTCGAGACCCTCGGCCATCAGGGCGTGCCCGAGACGGCGGCCGTGGTGGTCCGGGTGGGTGCCGAGAACACCGAGATACCAGTACGGCGTGGCGGGCAGCAGCGCGTGAACGGTGTGATCGTAGGCGTCGACGCGGGCCTTCACGTCAGCCGGGACGTCCAGCTCCAGCTCCGGGATCGGGGTGCCGTCGGACGGGGGCTCCCAGATGGCGGCGCTGTTGCCACCGTCGGCGATCCAGATCGAGTCGCGGTGGACACGCTTGTCGAAGAGCCGGCCGAAGAACTTCGCGGCGTGCACCGGGTAGGTGGCGTCGTCCGGGAACAGCCAGCGCAGAACGGGATCGGCGGTGAAGGCAGGAACCAAAGAGCCGATCACGCGCGTACGGTCGGACGGGGTGGCCAGGGCGATCGTCGTCACGGATCCGCACTCTATACGCGCGCCCGCCCCGCCGGAGCCACCCCGCGATCCCGGCCGCCCACCGCGCCGCACGCCCACCGCGCCGCACGCCCACCGCGCCGCACGCCCACCCCGGCCACCGGCCGGCAGCCGGTCACCCCTGTCGCCCAGCCGACCGGGCTCGGCCGGCTCACCGCGTTGTCATCCGGGGGAGGGGACGCGCTGCCTGCGGAACCGTCCGCTCGTCGCGGACTCCGAGGGGCTTCCGTCTCGGCCGTGGACGGGTGTGTTGCTCTGACCGTGCCCACCCACGGACGTCGCCCTTCCGGGTCTCGCGTCCTGGGCCGCCCGCGGCCCTGCGAGGCCCGGAAGGGTCCCCGCGGGAGCGACGGCCCGGACCACGGCGGAGCGGGGACATGAAGGTCTTGACCGTGACGTCCGGGGTCAGACGCCGGCGGGGGAGATGCGCAGGTGGTGGTCGGCGGGGTGGGTGTCGGGGGCGGCGTGGACCACCGCCTCGGTGAGGCGCGGGACGTGGTGGGTGAGCTGGTGCTCGGCGTCAGCGGCGATCTCGTGGGCGGCCATCAGGCTCAGCCCGGCGTCGACGACGACGGCGGCCTCGGCGTGCAGGTGGTGGCCGACCCAGCGCATCCGCAGGCCGGCGATGTCGCGGACGCCGGGGATCAGGCGCAGTTCGCGTTCGGCGTGGTCGACCAGGGCGGGCTCGACGCGGTCCATCAGGCGGCGGTAGACCTCGCGGGCGGCGTCCTTGAGCACGACGATGATCGCCGCGGTGATGATCAGGCCGATGACCGGATCTGACCATCGCCAGCCGAGTGCGGCGCCACCGGCGGCGAGGACGACGGCCAGGGACGCGAAGCCGTCGGTGCGGGCGTGCAGGCCGTCGGCGACCAGGGCGGCCGAGCCGATGCGGCGGCCGACGGCGATGCGGTAGCGGGCGACCAGTTCGTTGCCGGCGAAGCCGATGATGCCGGCGGCGGCGACCCACGGCAGGTGCGTCATCGGGCGGGGTTCGAGCAGGCGCTGGACGGCGACGGAGGCGGAGGCGGCGGCCGAGGCGGCGACGACCAGGACGATGACGATGCCGGCGAGGTCCTCGGCGCGGCCGAAACCATAGGTGTATGCCCTGGTGGCGGCCCTGCGGCCGAGCCAGAAGGCGATGCCCAGCGGGACTGCGGTGAGCGCGTCGGCGACGTTGTGCAGGGTGTCGCCGAGCAGCGCGACCGAGCCGGCGAACACGACGACCGTGGCCTGGGCGGCGGCGGTGGCGGTGAGGACGGCCAGCGAGATCCAGAGGGCGCGCATGCCGGCCCGGGACGATTCGAGCGCGGCGTCGACCTTGGCGGCGGTGTCGTGGGAGTGCGGGGTGAGGGTGTGCCGGACGCGGTGCAGCCACCGGCGGTGCACGTGTCCGGGTGCGTGCTCGTGGTCGTGGCTCATCGGGCACTCTTTCCGCTGTCGCTCGGCTGGTCGCGGCCATAATATGTGCTCATGCGCGCACGCGACAACGTTGCAGATGCCAGTGACCTGCAGAAACAACCTCCGGGTGACACCATTGCCGTGGCAACGACCATGCTGGGGATGCTCGCCGACCCGACCCGGCTGCGTCTGCTGGCCGCGCTGCTGCCGGGGGAGCGGGACGTGACCGCCCTGACCGCCGTGACCGGTTCTGCCCGTCCGGCGGTGTCGCAGCACCTCGGCAAGCTGCGGCTGGCCGGGCTGGTCGGCGTGCGCCGGGACGGGCGTCGCCAGGTGTACGCGGTGTCCGGCCCGCACGTCGCCCGCCTCGTCACCGAGGTGCTGCGGGCCGCCGCCGAGCACTGACCAGCGGACGGGCGGTGCCGGTCAGGCGACGTCGGGGCGGGTCATCAGCGGGGCGCGCAGGTGCCGTTCCAGGATCGGGCCGGTCAGCGGGACGGTGGACCAGACCGCGCTCGCCCGGCCCGTGCCGGCGTCGACGGTCAGGCGGACCCGGTGCGGGGTGGTGATGACGTAGAGGTCGGCGACGAACAGGTCGCCCCGCCACGCGGCGGTGGTGACGACCGGACGGCCGAGCGGCGCGGACTCCCGCCACCCGCCGTGGCCGGCCTCGACGGTGACGGACTCCCCGAGCCGCAACCGCCAGCCGCCGCCGGGCATCGGGTCGACCGTGATCACGGTGCCCTCCGGCAGAGCCGCGTCCTGCGACGCGTCGATCTTCGCCGTGGCACTGCGGCCCGGGCCGGCGTCCCCGGTCACCGGCGGCAGGGAGAGCCGCTTCAGCCGGTCGGCGAGCCGCTGGTCGTCGCCGGCCGGGTCCGGACGGCCGATGCCGGGCAGCAGGCAGTCCCACAGGGCGCCGGGCATCGAGTCCTCGACCGTTGCGGCGGCGGTCACCGCGACCACCAGGTCCTGCGACGGGGCGACGACGCACTGCTGGCCGAAGGCGCCGTTGCCGCGGTAGCCGTGCCGCGACATCCAGAACTGGTATCCGTAGCCGCACAGCGAGTCGGGGTTGTTCGCCCAGTCGTCGCCGTGCCGGGTGTCGGCGTGCCGTCGGGTGGCCAGCTCGATCCAGTCGGCGGGGATGAGCTGCCGGCCCTGCCGGACGCCGTCGCGCAGCAGCAACTCGCCGAACGCGGCGACCGCCTCGGTGGTCAGGTGCAGGCCGTGGAAGCCGAACGCGGCGCCGCTCGCCACCCGGTCCCACTCGGCGTGGCCGATACCCATCGGCGCGAACAGGCGCTCGTCGAGCAGGCCGGGCAGGTCGCGGCCGGTGACCTTCTCGACCATCCGGGCCAGCACGTACGTGGTGGCGTTGTCGTAGGTGTGCCGGGTGCCCTCGGGCGTGGTGAACGGGACGCGCAGGAAACCCTTGACCAGGTCGTCCGGTTCCAGCTCCCACGCCTCGGTGAGACTGTCCTGCGGGTGGCCGGCGGTCATCGACAGCAGGTGGTGCACGGTGAGGCGGTGACCCTGCGCGGAGACGTCCGGCGGGACGCGGCCGGGCAGCACGTCGACGATCCGGTCGTCGAGGCGCAGCAGCCCGTCGGCGATCGCCAGCCCCACGGCGACCGAGGTGAACGACTTGGTCAGCGAGTACAGCAGGTGCGGCCGGTCGGCCGTGTACGGCGCCCACCAGCCCTCGGCGATCACGTGACCATGGCGCACGATCATGACGGAGTGCGGCTCGATGTTCTCCTCGAGCCGGTCCAGCAGGGCGTCGATCGCACGCGAGGAGACACCCATCGCGGCCGGGGTCGCACGCGGCAGCAGTGACATCCGGGCACCGTAGTCCGGCCGGTGCCCCGGGCGCGAAGGCTTTCTCAGGCGGGCGCCGAGGAATTGCGGACGACCAGCTGGCATCCGACCTCGTGCACGCCGGGGGTGTGCCCGTTCTCGATCGCCTGGAGCAGGAGGCGGCCGGCCTGCTGTCCGACCTGGCGCAGGCTCAGGTCGACACTGGTCAGCGTGGGGCGGCACTCCTCGGCGACCGGCGCCCAGTTGTCGACGCCGACCAGCGCGACGTCCTCCGGGACGCGGCGGCCGGACTCGCGCAGGCCGTCGGCGACGCCGCGGGCGATGGTGTCGCTGCCGCAGAACACCGCGTCGACGTCCGGGTGCTCGCGGACGATCGCGGCGGCGGCGAACCGGCCCCACCGCTCGCTCCAGCCGCCGTACCAGGGGTCGCCGGCCAGCTCCAGGCCGGCGGCGTGCAGGGCCCGCGTCAGGCCGGTGACGCGGGCGATCGCGGACGCATGCCCGTGCGGGCCGGTGACGTGGGCGATGCGGCGGCGCCCCGTACGCACCAGGTGTTCGATGGCCAGGACCGCGCCGCCGGCCTCGTCGGTGACCACGCTGCAGTCGGCCTCGTCGGCGGAGCGGGCGAAAGCGTAGACGACCGGGACCGGGGAGCGGGTCAGCAGCGGGGGACGGGCCTCGGCGCGGCGACCGGCCACGATGATGCCGTCGACGCGGCGGCTGAGCAGGCTGCGCACGTAGTGCTGCTCGCGGATCGGGTCGTCGCGGGTGTCGCAGACGAACGCCAGGGTCTCGGCCCAGCCCAGCGCGTCCTCCGCACCGTGCAGCACCGGCAGGCTGAACCGGCCGTGATGATCGGTCATGATCAGTCCGACGGTGAACGTGCGGCCGGTCAGCAGGCTCGTCGCGACCGAGCTGGGGATGAAGCCGAGCTGTTCCGCGGCGGCCTGCACACGGGCCCGGGTCTCCTCGCGCAGCTGTCCGCGATCGTTCAGCGCCTTGGATGCCGTCCCGACGGAGACGCCGGCGAGGCGGGCCACGTCGGCGATCCCGGCGCGAGTCTTGGATTTGCCTGGCACGACGCCACGCTACCGACGGAAACCCTTTTCCTCAACCCGGGCCGTTGACCACTGTGTACTCCGGTCGCAGCCTGGCGGAAATCGCTGTCCCGCCACGGCAAATGCTTTCCGTGCCGGTGGAGATGAGCGCTCATGAGACTCGCTGGTGCTGCCCGGCGGCGCGTCCGACTCCGCCGGCGCGTATCTCACCATTCCCTGCGGCGTGCTCGCCGGCCGCACCGAGCTGACCGTTTCTGTTCGCGTCAAACGGGACGGGACGACCGCGCCCCGGCAGGGGATCCACGCGCTCGGCAAGGACGACAGCCGGTATCCGTTCAGCACGCCGTACAACGGGGACGGGGCGGTGACGGTCGGCCGGGGGTGAGGCGGGGACCCAGGGTCACCGGGCCGGCGGCGTGACCAGCGCCGGGCGGCCTGCGTCACCTTGTCGGGCGACTTGATGTCCAGCGACAAGGGGGCGTACGTTCGTCAGCATGTCGGACGACATCCCTCAGATCATCAAAGACCGCCGGAAGTTCCACGCGGAGTGGTGCGCACTCATGGGCCTCCCGGCGCCCCGACTCTGGACAGAGGAGGACGAAGCTCGCTATCAAGCCAAGACGGCCGACGACACCAGGCGGGCCCGCGAGTTCTGGGCCGCGCAGCGAAGTGAGGCGGCATGATCGAGGAGCCGCCTCGCGTCCTCGACGCCTCCGCGCTGGTGGAGTTGTTCAACGGGAATTTCGAGTTGATGACCATGCTGGGCGACGCGGACCGCGGTCGGTTCAGCGTCTCCGCGCCGGCTGCGGCTGTTCTCGAAGCGCAGGTGGTGCTGAAGGCCGCCCCTTGGATGTGGGAACAGGTGCTGAAGGAACGGGTGTACGAGCTGCCGCTCCAAGGAACTGCATCGGTCGTGGCCGGCAACTTCGCCCGGCCCCGGCTGGAGAACTACTTGCCGCATCGCGTGCTGACCGGGCCACCGATGGTCGGACACGTGCTGCATGAGGCACTCGTCATGTCCGGGACGATCGTCACCACGGTTCCGTTGAACTATGGCGGACACGCGGTGCCGTTGACCGTCCTGAGGTAACGGACTACCGCCGTACGGCAGAAATTGTTCTGATCGAAATGCGAAAGCGGTGACCGGCCGTCCCTGGGACGGCCGGTCACCGCGTCTACGTCAGGAGACGCCGGTGGCGAAGCGGATGGCGTCGTCGCGGGTCAGCGGGAGGGAGCTCCAGGTGATGATGAGCGCCTGCGACGGGTTCCAGGTGATCACGATCTGGTGCAGTTCGTCGTAGTAGACCGCGGGCCGGCCGTTGATCGTCAGGTTCTCCATCGGCGGCTCGAGGTCGACCTCGGCGGGGTCCTCGAAGGAGACGCACAGGGGGCTGTTGCCGGTTCGTTGCATGACCACGACGTCCGGCGGGGCGAGGCACATCATGCCGTCGGCCTGCTGATCCAGGGTGAGGCCGGGCGGCACCGTCGCCAGCGTGAACGGGGGTTTCCCGGCCGGGACCGTGCCCGTGTCCTTCAGGCCGCCGGCGAACCGGCGCACCTCGCTCTCGCTGCGCGGACCCCAGCTCAGCACCGTCACCCACTTGCCGTCGGGGCGTTGCCAGCGGATCCCGACATACTGATCGCCGGGGCCGGACCCGTCGTACTGCGAGGAGGTGTGCACCTCGGCGGTCAACCCGCTGACCGTGGTGCTGTGGGTGTGCTCGGCCTCGGTCTCCCAGCCGGCCTGCAGCGGACCGAACTCGGCCGAGAGGATCGACTCGCCGTCGGTGTACTCGAGGCGGACGTTCACGCCGACCTGGGCGACGCCGCGGGTGCCGGCGTCGCCGGGGACCCAGGTAAGCTGCATCGGGAAGGTCGGCTCGGGCCAGGCCGGTGGCGCCCAGCCGTCGCTCTCGTGCACGACCGGGGTAACCGGCCGGTGGTGGTCGTCGCGGCTGACCAGCGGGATCGTGACCCCGGCGGCGCCGACGACGAGGGCCGCGGCGACGGCGATGATGCCGCGGCGGCGGCGCTGGTCACGGCGGACGCGGTCGGTGACGCTCGCCCACAGGTCCGGCTGCGGCGCGGAGTCGGCGGCCCGGTCCCGCAACGTCGTGCGCAGGTGCTCTTCCAGGCGGCTCATCGTTTCGCTCCCGATTCGGTGTTCAGTGCGCCTGGACCAGATCCTCGCCCAGGTGCCGGTCGCCGCAGAGCAGATAGGCGAAGCGTCGTAACGCGTCGCCTCGCGCTCTCACGTATTCCTCGAATCCGCTGTGCACCGCGTCGACTCCCCCCGGGTTCCCGGCGTGCTCTCACCCCTCAGGACGCGGTGAACGGGCCGCGTTGCTTACCGCGATGCAGATGTCCGGTCGCCCGATGACGTCGATGCTGTCGGTGATCTGGTCGATCGAGCCGATCGCCGGTGCGCCGCCGAGAAGCGCGGCGGCGAACCGGCCGGCGTCGATCACCGGATAGCCGCGGTCGAAGAACGGGCGGCGGTGCGTCTCCTGCGGCGGGCACAACCCGAGCGCGTTCTGCCGGCGGGCGGCCTCCTCGTAGGCGTCGCACAGTGCTGACGACCGGAGCTCGGCATCGTCGGCCGACAATGCGACAACCAGGTGTTTCGCCGCCGGGTCGCTGCGGGTCGCGGTTCCGAGCCATTTCCCGTACGGCGGCCAGCGGCGCTGCTGCAGAAGAAACAACCGTGCGAGATCGCGGACAATCCGGGCCGTCACCACCCGCGAACCCGTGTCGTCGCCGAGCTCGGCGGTGCGGCCGACGAACGATTCCTGCTCCCCGATCCGCGCCCATTGGCAGCCGAGCACATAACGCCAGACGTCCTCGGGATACCACGCGTACCGCGCCCGGATCGCGGTCAGCTCACCGTCCGGGTCGTGAAAGACCGCGCCGCCGGTGATCTCGGCGAGCCGCTGCCACGGAATGGCCGGCCAATCCGGATCGTCGCCGATTCTCGCCCGCACCCAGGAATCGAGCCGGGTCACCGTCACGTAGTGGTCGACCGGGCCGTCGGTGTCGGCCATCGACCGGACCCGGGCGCCCGGCGGCACGAAGTGCGTGGACCAGCCGAGGAAACGTTTCGGCAGCTCGTGGCGCAGTCGCTCGGTGATCCCGTCGTCGTCCATGAACAGGTCCAGGCGCGGGCCCCAGTCGTGGTCGGTCGACCGTGGCGTGTCGAAACCGAGGACGTCGCTGCCGGAGCCGATACGGGCGGCGAGATGCGGACGGTCGCCGAGCAGCGGGCGTACCGCCTCCAGGTAGAACCGGCGGGACAGATCCACGCCGGGCCGGAATTCAGGCATGGAACCGGTCTACCATCCGGAATCATGGGGATCATCCGGATATTCGCGTGGTGAGCAGCGCGCCGCAGACATTGACGTACGGCACGGCCAACGAGGTCACCGGCGGAGTGTGGCGCGTCGCCCGCAACGGCGGAACAGCAGTCCGCAAACTGGTCATGCGGCGGCGTGACGGCGCGGCCGCCCATCTGGCGGCCAGCGACGATCCCGGCCATTTCAACTATTGGCGGCGCGAACCGACCCTCTACCGCACCGGATTCGCGTCGAACGCCTTCGCGGCCGGAGGCTTGTCCGTCCCGGAACTGTACGAGATCGAGGAAACCGGCGACTCGATCACGATGCTGCTCGCCGATGTGCCCGGAAAACCGCTGACGTCGTGGCGGGCCGAGGAACTGGGCGACGTCGCCTACCGGCTCGGGATGGCGCAGAGCCGGTGGCTGGGCGGGCCCCCGGACTCCGAGTGGCTGGCCCGGGACTTTCTCCGGGACTACACGCTGGCCCAACCCGTACCGCCGGAAGTTGACTGGCATCACCCCGTCGTGGTGGAAGCGTGGGAACCGGAACTGCGCGCCCGGCTGCAAGAGATGTGGGCGCGGCGTGACGAGCTGCTGGCGGCGGCCGACGGGCTGCCCAGGACGCTGTGCCATCACGATGTGTGGCCGATGAATCTGGTGCTCGCCGACTCCGGGCCGGTCCTGCTGGACTGGGCGTTCGCGGGGGCCGGGGCGATCGGGGAGGACGCGGCGAATCTGGCCCTCGACACGTTCTTCGACGGGCTGTTCGATCTGTCGGTCCTGGACGGGGTGCTGTCGGCGGTCACTGAGGGTTATGTGCGGGGGATGTCCTCGGAGGTGGATCCGTCGCTGGTGCAGCGGGCGATCATGATCTCGGGGGCGGCGAAGTACTTCTGGCTGGCGCCACGGATGATCGATGCGCTGATGCGGGACCAGCCCGGGGCGGCGTACGACTCGCGGGGGTGGGCGGAGCGGTTCGCCGGGCGGGGGACGGTGCTCGAGGTGGTGGCTCGGTGGGCGGGGGAGGCGCTGCGGTAGCGGCCCTCCACGCCGGAGCAGCACGCGGTGTTCGGGAAGGGCACCGTGCCCGGCGCACGACGCATCCCGTCTCGCCGGTGTGTGTCCCGCTGCGGTACTTCGCAGCGGGACAACCGTTCCATCCTATCGTCCTAGGATGCCTTAGGGGCAGTGCGAACGGACAAACCCCGAAGGACGGCTTCGCCGACCCACAAAAAATCTTGGTTGGCGATTTGACTCGGCCCTTGGGGCAGACCGCAGGCTTTGGACAGCGCCCGGCGGACCCGCTCGGTGCCGACGAAGTCCTGGAGGTTCCGGTGTCCGAGTTCGCTCCCGTCCTGACCGTTGCCGCGCAGGTGCCGACATGATCATCGACGGGGTGGCGTATCCGGGCGGCCGGCACTGTGAGACGACCGCGCTGGGTGCCCTGCTCGCTCATGCGGGCCTGGAGCTGTCCGAGCCGATGCTGTTCGGGCTGGGCGAGGGGCTGGGCTTCGTCTACTGGGACGCGAAGAACTTGGACTTCCCGTTCCTGGGCGGCCGCTCCAAACCGATGCAGATCACCCGGACGCTCGCCGACCGGCTCGGGCTGGCGCTGTGGGTGGAGCAGACCGCGTCGGCCGGCCGGGGGTGGCGCAACGTCGTGGCGGCACTCGAGTCGGGCCGGCCGGTCGGGCTGCAACTCGACTGCGGTCACCTGGACTACTTCTCGACGAGGACGCACTTCGGCGGGCACGTCGTCGCCATGTACGGGTTCGACGACGAGCACGCCTACCTGATCGACACCGCCCAGCAGGGCGGCGCGGTCACGACCTCGCTGAAGAGTCTGGAGCTCGCGCGCGGCGAGCGCGGGCCGATGACGGCGCGGAATCTGTCCTTCACGGTGGCGGTGCCGGGTAATCGGTGTGATCTGGGCGAGGCGATCCGGTCAGCGGTTCGTGGCACCGCGGCGGCGTTTCTGCAGCCGCCGATCGCGAACCTGGGATTCCGGGGGATCGAGAAGGCGTCCGTGCAGGTGCGCAAGTGGAGGGAGCGTTCCGCGGATCCGGCGCGTGACCTGCCGCAGGTGGCGATGCTGATGGAGCGTGGCGGGACGGGCGGTTCGCTGTTCCGGGCGATGTATCGGGACTTTCTCGGTGAGGCCGCGACCGTTGCCGGCGACGAGAGGCTGCGGGCCGGGCATCGGATGTACGGGGAGATCGCGCCGTTGTGGACCGAGGTCGCCGCCTGTTTCGCGGTCGCCGGTGAGTCGGGGGATCCGGGCCATCTGGCGCGGGCGTCCGAGCTGCTCGCCGACCTGGCCGCCCGGGAGCGGCAGGCGATGCAGATCTTGGCGGAGGTGTCAGCGCGAGGACGCGGATCGACCTGAGGGCGATGTCGCCGGAGGGGGTCGCCCGTTGTCGTGCCGCGTGGGCTCGGCTGGCCGGTCGTCCGGCGTGTGTGGTGCACGGTGATCCGAATCTCGGCAACGTGCTGGTGACCGCTCGTCAGGTGGCGTTGATCGACTGGGACGAGGCGCATGTCGACGTGCCCGATCCCGACCTCGTGCTTACGGGCAACGCCGCTGGTCTCGACGACGGTGCTCATGACGTTGCCGCGCAGGCGTCGGCGGCGTGGGAGGCGGCGGTGTGCTGGGACGACGAGTACTCGGTGAAGCGGCTCGCCGAGGTTCGAGCGGTCTGAGCTTGTCGTTTAACCAGTTCGGCGGGGCTTGGTGCCCTTCTTGTGATGGGCCGGTCGCTGGTGTGCCTGGCCGGTGACCAGGATGAGTCCCACGTCGTGGCGGACAGCGGGCTGCCGGTTGCGGGAGCCTGGCGGGCGGCCGGGGCCGGGCCGGCTGGGTTTAGGTGCGCGCGCTGGCGAGGTGCTGGTCGCGCGCAGGTTCCGAAACCCGCGCCGCACCCGGGCCGGCGTGAGTCGCTCCGGCGCCATCGGGCGTTCCCAGGGCCGGCGCAGGTCCTGAGCGAGGGGCCGGGCCAGGCGCAGCTGAGTATGAGCGGCCAGCACCAGCCACGTCCACCGGTCCGCCGCGGCTGGCTCGCGCAGCTGCGGGGCGGTCCAGCCGAGGGTCTGTTTCAGCAGGCGGAAGGTGTGCTCGAGGTCGAAGCGGCGCAGGAAAGCCTGCCAGCAGCGGTCGACATCAGCATCGGTGGCGTCGATCTTGAACCACCACAGCCAGAGCGGCTTCGGCTCGCCGCGGCTGGGCAGATGATCGACGGTGAGCCGGATGACCGTGCCGGCGATGATCGGCAGCGCCTGCTCGTGGTCGACCCAGGCAGCGCGGCGGGTCAGCCGCGGGTGCAGCCGGTCCCAGGCCTGCGCCCGGACCTGGCCGTAGAGCCGGGTGTCGGTGACCGTGAGCGCGTGCTCGGTGTCCCAGGTGGCGGGGTCACCGAAGACGAACTCACCGCCGTGCTTAGCCGGCCGACCACCTTCCGGGTGATAAACGCGGGGCGGGGACGCACGGCGCAGCACCCGGTCGGAGCGCATCCGGCCGAGTATCTCCACCGGCAGGTCCCGCAGCAGCCAGGCGATACGCGGGGCCTCGTAGCCGGCGTCGAGCACGATCAGGATGTCGCGGTCCCCGGCCTGCCACTGCCCGGCGTCGGTCAGCCGGTCGATGAGCTTCCGGATCTGTGCGCAGGTGATCGTGGTGACGTCCGCACCGGGCGGCAGGCGGACCGCGTCCAGCAGAGCGGTCCAGGAGGTCCGGCCGGTCTCCAGGGCGGCGACGATCGAGTACGGCCAGCCCGGGATCATCCGGTGTTCGTCCTTGCCACGGCCGTAGGTGTGGCAGAACGAGCGCTGCGGACTGCAGTCACCGTCCGGGCGTAGCCACGGCGAGACATCCACCGCAAGAACCAGGCGGCCGTCCGCCGCCCGCGGCAACGGCAAGCCGGCCAGCTGCCGGCGCAGCGACTCCACGTCGATACGCCCCGCGTTGAGCGCGTCGTACAGGGCGCCATGGCCCCGCCGGTGCTCCGGAGCAAGCGACAGCCCGACCAGTGTCTTGACCGGCCCGTCGGTGCACAACAGGGCGTCGGCCAGCTCGAACAAGGCGTCGGCCCGCCGGGTCATGCATCGGTAGAGCTGCTCACGGAACCCCGCCAACACATCGATCGCTTCCGCCCTGTCCGTCACGACCGCCACAACGAACGTCGACAGGGGCCAGACGCGCCCATCCTCCCCGGATGACGCTCGATTACCGTCGGCCAGACCGGAGGTGGGCCCTACGAACGCGCTCAACTGCCGAGGAGAGTGCGTTCGGGTCGACCTGTGGAAGGCCTGTTGGTCCTCGCCGCTGTACCTTCTTGGAGGCCTACGCGCCTGCGTATGCGCCACGAAATCGCATGATTCAGCCTCAACTTCCGGGAGCACCGTGCTCGCTACGCCGATCGTGTTCGCCTTGGCCGGAAACCCCGGACTGCAGCCAGGACACATCGATGCTCTCTTGGCAATGAATGACCCAGATTTGTCACAGGAAGTGGCGCGAAGAGAGGACCTCAGCGCCGCGCAAATCGCCCGGCTCGCCAGTAGTGGTCAGCAAAACACCCTGGTGGCGTTGGTTGAGTCAGGCAGCCTGGCGGTGGAGCGCATTCCGCGCGACGACCCGCGGGCGCTTCTTGCCGCCATCGGCCGGGCCGATGCCCCCAACGACTTGCTGCCCAGGCTTGCCAACTGGCCGGATCCCGCAGTACGCCGGGCGCTGAGTGAGCATGCGTCGGCGCGGGCTGATATCGCGTATCTCGTGGCCAACGATGAGGACTGCTCGGTGGCTGCCGGCGCGGCTCGCCTCTGGGAACTTCCCGAGAAGCTGGCGCTGCTGCTATGGGGGCGTGCCGAGGCCTGTGTGCGGACCGCCCTGGCATCGAATATCCATGCTCCAGGTGCCATTCTCGCTGACCTGATACGCAATGGTGGCGAGCCGGGAATAATTCCATGCCCACACCAGCCCGGCGACGCCGCGGTCACGAGAGAGGTACGGCTGCTGGCTGCAGGTAATCCTGCGACTCCCGTATCCGCAGTCGAACCGTTGGCAGCCCGACCCGATTCCACATGGGCGGCGGCGCTCGCGAGACGATCAGACTTATCTGACGAGACTTATCGGCACCTTCTGGAGCTTCGCGACCACGACGTGACGGCTGGCGTCGCGGCGAACTGGGCCGCACCTCCCGATCTTCTCCGTGCGCTCTACGACCTCGAAGCCAGCCGGTGGCGACATTGCGTCCTGGCGAATCCTCGCACCCCGCTGGACCTGCTGGTGCGGTACAGCCGCGAAGGCGGCTCACCGCCCACCGAATTTCACCCCGACCTTGACGGATTGCTCACGTTGGCCCGAGACGCCGACCCGCGGGTCAGGCTAGTCGCCGCTGCAAGCTTCAGGCTGCCGGCAGACGTCCGCGCGACCTTGATCGACGACGAAGACTTCGACGTCGCATGCCGAGCGACCCGCCACTACACCGTTTCCGCCGAACAGGTGCGTACGTTCGTGGCCCGATACGGTTCACGCGTCTTCTCGCAGGTGGCTGGTCACCCCTCTTGCCCGCCCGACGTTCTGCTCGCCATCGCGACGGAACCGACGAGCTCAGCCGAAGAAATCATCGACGTCGCGGTACACGAGTCGGCACCACCCACCGCGTTGGAGGCTTGCCTCAGACATCCACATGCGGTCGCCGGCATCGCGGGCAATCCGTCGACGCCGCCGGACATGCTCATCAAACTTGCAGCCCATTCAGATCCCCGGGTCCTATGGGAACTCGCGGGAAATCCGAGTCTCCCCGCTATAGCCAGCGATCTCATCATCAAGAACTTCGCGGCCAGCTAACCGGTTACTCTCTCGCCTACCCCGTACTCAACTGCCGCCGATCGCGCGCGGCGCCGCGGTGAGTCGTCACGCGGTGTGAGGCACGTCGGGGCAGTCAGACGTACGCTCGTGCCGAGAAGAGTGTGCTTAGTTGTTCCCATTCTTTAATGGGTCATTATGTCTGTGGCCGATGCTTTCGGCCTTCGATCTGGCGTTGTGGCTGTAGGGCCCGTCGCGATCCGCCTGGTTGTTCAAAACGCGGCTTGCCTCGCCGGTCCGGCCTCGGCCCAGCAAGATATCCGCGGCCTGCTCGAGCTTCCGCTGCCGTCAAGTCTGGGATCATGATGACGTGGAGTTTCTGGATCTGACGGCGTACGCGTACTCGGAGTCGGCGCTGCCGATGAAGGCGGTGGGCTGGCTGGGCAGTGAATACGGAGTTCAGGGTGGCGACGCAACACCGTTGACCGGGGCTGAGCTGCAGTTGCTCAAATCGGCTTCGTTACGCGTTCGCAGCTTGATGCTGGGCGTGCACGAGTGTGAGTTCTGCTGGGCCGTCGAGGGCAACGGTGAATTCCGGTACTACCTGCCGAGTGGTGTCATCCATGCCGCGCCCACGATGATCGTGCACTATGCCGAGGAGCACGGTTATCGGCCACCGTTCGAGTTACTCAGCGGCTTGCCCGAGGCGATGCGGCCGCCGTGGGACTGGCGGGCCGAGCGCTTGTGCGCCGTCTTGCGTGACGAGTCTGCAGACTTCGTGTGGCGAGCTGACGCAGCCGTCGATCTGGCGCTCTGGGACGACCGTCGAGCCTATGACGCATTGCGCAGCGTGTTGAACGACGAGGAACTGGTGGACCTCGCGGGGAGCGAGGTCGGACGTTCGCTGGCAGCGTTTTCCGGGCGCGCTTATGCGAGCGATCTGGCCGACGGCTACCTACATCCCGTCGTGCGATCCGGCATCGAGAAGGCATCACAGATTGACTATCGCCTGTGTGTTCGTCCTGTTCCCCCGCTACGACGATGACCGGATACGCGTGCATCTGCCCACCCGGCGGCGTGGAAGGCGTTTACTCTCATGCCGCAAAGAACGCTCGTTGGGTCCCGTCGTCGCCCGCCCCCAGCAGGCTAGGCGGCACGCACCGTAGTTACCCTTCATGGCGCAGTGATCTCGTCCACGGCGGCGTCGGGGTGGAGCGGGAGGTTAAACGACAAGCTGAGTGCCTGTCTCTCTACTCCAAGATCGAGTTAGGGCCGGTTCGTGAGCCCGGCCGACAGCGTCACGCCGCCAGCGACACCGGAACCACGAGCGACACTGTTGCCAGGCCAGAGAGTCGCGGGCCGGTGCACGGTGATCACCTCAGGATCGGGTGTACCAGTTGGCCATGGCCGTCGTGTGGAACCCCAGCTTTTCGTAGAGTGGGCGTCCGGCATCGGTCGCGACCAGGGCGAAGGGCTGCTCGGGGTGGGCGTCGAACGCGCGGTTCAGGATCGCCCGGCCCAGGCCCCGCGACCGGAACTCGGGGAGTGTCGCCAGCCAGTAGAGACCCACTGCCGTACCGTCGTCGAAGGTGTAGGCGGCCGCGGCCGGCGACCCCTTCGAGTACGCGAGCCAGAACCGCCACCCGGGCAGTCCCAGGATCCGCGGCGGCAGCGCGTGACCCCGCACGACCGGCTGGTAACGCCGCAGAGGGAACCCGTCGATCATGACTCGTTCCGCGACCGCGAGCTCGTCCTCACCGGACACCTCGACCACGCCCGGCACAGGAGATTGCGCGGGCGGGCCGGGCGGGCGGACCATGACCGGCATCCGCGTCACGGTGACGGACGGATCCGGTTCCGGGGACCCGAAGACGTCCTCGACAACGACCGGCCCGGACACGCCCTCGATCAGCGGGCCGATCGACGCCGGCCGGCGCAGCAGGATCCGTGTCACGGCGGGTAGCTCGGCGTGCAGGTGACCGTCGTGCTCATGGACCTCACGGGCGAGGCCGGGAATCATGGCGGCCGCGTTCGCCACGTAGACACCGCCGTCGTTGGTGATCACGAGCGTGACTGTATCGAGTAGGGAATGATGTGACGGCGGCCACGGCGCCAGCAGGGTCTCAGGGAGCGGGTGCGGTCACTGCCTGGCAGATAATCGAGGCAGTCTCAGCTTGTCGTTCAACCAGTTCGGCGAGGCTTGGTGCCCTTCTTTGTGATGGGTTGGCCGCTGGTGTGCCTGGCCGGTGACCAGGATGAGGCCCACGTCGTGGCGCGCAGCGGTGTGCCGGTTGCGGGAGCCTGGCGGGCGTCCGGGGCCGGGCCGGCTGGGTTTTGGTGCACGCGCTGGTGAGCGGCTTCGGTTCGCCGTGGCTCGGTAGGCGGTCGACGGTGAGCCGGATGACCGTGCCGGCGATGATCGGCAGCGCCTGGTCGTGGTCGATCCAGGCGGCCCGGCGGGTCAGCCGCGGGTGCAGCCGATCCCAGGCCGGCGCTTTTACCTGGCCGTAGAGGCGGGTGTCGGTGTGCGTGATCGCGTGCTCGACGTCCCAGGTGGCGGGGTCACCGAAGACGAACTCGCCGCCGTGCTTGGCCTGTCGACCGCCCAAGGGCTGGTAGACCCGCGGTGGGGTCGCTCGGCGCAGCACCCGGTCGGAGCGCATCCGGCCGAGGATCTCCACCGGCAGGTCGCGTAGCAGCCAGGCGATGCGTGGGGCTTCGTAGCCGGCGTCGAGGACGATGAGGATGTCGCGGTCGTCGGGGTCCCACTGCCCGGCGTCGGTGAGACGGTCGACGAGCCGTCGGATCTGTGCGCAGGTGATCGTGGTGACGTCTGCGGCCGGCGGCGGCAGACCGACGGCGTCGAGCAGGGCGGTCCACGAGGTGCGGCCGGTCTCCAGGGCGGCGACGATCGAGTACGGCCAGCCCGGGATCATGCGGTGTTCGTCCTTGCCGCGCCCGTAGGTGTGGCAGAACGAGCGCTGCGGACTGCAGTTGCCGTCCGGGCGTAGCCACGGCGAGACGTCGACGGCCAGCACGAGGCGGCCGTCCGCAGCCCGCGGCAACGGAGTCTTGGTCAGCTGCCGGCGCAGCGATGCCACCTCGATGCGGCCGTGGTTGAGCGCGTCGTACATGGCGCCGTGGCCGCGCCGGTGCTCCGGCGCCAGCGACAACCCGACCAGCGTCTTGACCGGCCCGTCGGTGCACAACAGCGCCTCGGTCAGCTCGAATAACGCGTCCGCCGCCGGGTCATGCATCGGTAGAACTGCTCGCGGAACTCCGCCAGCACATCGACCGCTTCTACTCGGTCCGCCACGACCGCCACAACGATCATCGATGGGTGGGGACACGGCTTCGCGGGCCTCAGCATGCCAAAGCGTCACCTATCCCGGCTCGGGATGACGCTCGGTCACAGTCGGTCGGCTCGGCGACGGGACGCTACGAGTGCGCGGATTTGCCGATGTGAGTGCGTACCTAACTGAGGGCGAGACCACTCGCGAGATTGGTTCTATTTCAGCACCAGGCGTCCCCGTCATAAGAGCCGGTTACCTCGATGCCGTACACATCCGCTGGCTCCTGGACCTCGCCGGGAATATTGAGGTCACTCGGGTACCACACGTTCAGGTATGCCGTGGTGCCATCGATATCCTTGCGGAAGCAGCCAGCGGCGGCGGAAACCACCAAGTCAGCCGACGGCACCGGGGTCGGATTCTCCCCGTCCGCCTGCCACCCGTCGGCCGCGGCAGCAGCACGGTAGAACGACATGACGGCCTCGCGGTCCAGCTCCGTCTGGTACCGCTGGCCGGCATACGCGAAGCCATCGTCAGAGTCGCAGCCCGAGTATCGGTCCTTCGTCGTCGCGGCGTCCGGATGCACCGACATGATCGGAAGGTCAACCAGCACTACCGCAAACCGCTCATCCCGAGCAGAGCACCCTCCGAGCGCTGTTGCCGGGCCGGAGCACCCCATGGAGGTACCGACCACCAACGCCCCAATGACGGTGAGCGCGACGGTGCGAAAAAGCCGGTTGACAATCACCGCCGAACTCTAGAGCGATCAGAGCCTTCGCCCATTCACAGGGTCCCGTCCTCACCGCAGACAACGACTTGTTTCACTCTTCGCGTTCGCTCTTCTGCGGCTTTCCACGCTCGGGCGCGGCACTAGCTCCGCGCAGGGGAATGAGGCAGCTTGCCAGGTGTGACCTGGTAAGAACATAGTCATGATCGAGTTGGTGGCCAATGAAGTGCTGGCTCGTCGGGAGGACCTCGCCGGACACGTTCGGGTGCTCTTGCTGCGGCTGGGCTTCCTGTCGTGCCTTCCAGCATGAGCCCTCGGCTGGCGATCGGGCGCGCAGGTTGGGGTCGACAAGCTCGCGGATTGCCATGCTCCGGTGCGGGTTGATTGGCGCGTCGACCGTGTGTTGATGGAGGCCGTCATGCAGACGATTGCGGCGAAGGACATCACCGCGCCGACCTACGTCCACTTCCAGGTGGTCCGTCAGGGCATGCTCCGCGTCATGACGGAAATATTGACCTCGGAGGGCTTCGAGGTTCGGGATAGCACCAACGATTTCGCTGCGTTCACCATCGAGGTCCTCGGGCCTCCGGAGCGCACTTCTAGCTGGACGACATTCAGCCTTGCCAACGACCCGATGCACTGATCTGCCGCGATCCGCTCGCTATAGAGCGTCACGGCTGCCGGGTGCCGGCCGGAGGTTGCTCGTGCTCAAAAGCGCGGGCGTGCGGCCCGGCAGGCCGGGTTTCTGATGTTCGCCAACCTCGAGCGGCGACGTGCTTAACCATGCTGTTGTGAGATCGACTGAGTGGGCCCGGGCCGCGCGCGAGTATCTTGTCCCGAAGCTGCCCGGCGCATGGGGTCACAGGAATGCGCTGCTCTACCAGCAACCCATTGACTGGTTGCTCTGCTACGTGGTGATGCAGACACGGCCAGGGTCCCGGAGTTTTCAGATGTCAGCGGACATCCAGCTTCTGTGCGAGCCCGCTGAGTACTTGATTGCTGATCTGTCGTTGGACAAGCGGGCCACACAACTGGGCAGGTTCCGGGATCTGCCGGAGGACTTGGTCCTTGCGGAGCCCGTGATGGCGGAGATCGCAGGAGCCATCAGCGGCGAAGTCGTTCCGTTCTTCGCCAGGTTCGGCGACCTTCCCACGTATGCGATTGCGGCAGAGCTCCATGCCTGGACGAGTAACGGGCTCAACTGCCACTTCCATGAACGGCTGTTCTACTCACGTCTGCTCCTGGGCGACTTCCCGGCTGCGCTCGCCGCGGCGGAGGTAGCGGAGCGCACGGGGCGGAGCGACGATCGCGAGTGGGCGCATGACCTGGCCGATCGAGTTGCAGCGATCGCAACCGCTGCCCGACGCGACCAAGCCGAGGCCGTCGCATTGCTGAAAGCCCAGGCTGCGTGGAGTCGCACTAAGCTTCGCCTGCCCCTGGCGGGTGACCGAAGAGGGTCTCCACCGTACTGATCTGCCGCGATCTGTGCGTGCTGACCAGCGTGGAACCCGGTCTTCGGTTAGTCGTCGACCGCCGTCAGTCACGCTCAGCGGATCTCTGGGGTCAAAAAACGGCGGACCGTCGGGCTGGTGAAGCCAGACGTCGCCGGACCATCGTGTCGGCTCCAGCGCCTGCACGTGGTTGATGCAGGTCGGTGCGGTGTCGTTCGCTGCGAGTTCGACAAGCTCAGGCACTGACCCGCCGTAGTGCTCGCTTGCTCCTGCGATCTGCCGCTAGACCGCGGCATGACACAAAGATCATTTCCGGTACGGTGCGCGCCATGCGTTTCCGATGGCGGCAGCTGACCGTAACCGAACACGTCGGTCTCTGGTGCTGCACGGTAATGGCACTGGTTTCGCTGGCCGGCTTCGCCGCCGATCCCCGGTCGGCGACCATCTGCCTGCTCTTCTTCGGCGGTGGCGCTGCCTTGATGCTTCACGTCTGGCGCCGCGAGGCCTTCACCGAGGCGGCCGCCGAGGTCGCTGCTCTGGTACTCGCCACCGCACGGCACGACCTGCCCGCATACCAGCGCCTGATCGCCGCGCTGACCCCGCTGCGCGGGGCGCGGGCCGCCGCAGCTCTCACCGGGTTGCATACCTGCGCCAAGTCGCTGGACGGCCTGTTCTTCCACGCCCGCCGCCGCGAGCTCGACGGGCTACTCAAGCTCAGTGACACACCGCTGAGCTGGGCGCTGGCCAGTCTGCACCCGGACGGTCATGTCCGCGAGGCGGCGGTGGCCGCGATGGGCCGCAAGCTGCAGACCGCGTTCGTACCGTTCCTGGTCGAACGCGCGGTGGATCATGTCGGCGCAGTGCGGTCGGCGGCGATGGCCGGGCTGCGTGCGATGCTGGCCGACGAGTCCGCCTGGATGCCGGTCGCCCGGTCCTATAGGCGGGTGGCTGCGCGGCGGCATGCCGCCGCGCTAGCCGATCTGCTCGGCCCGCAGGTACGGGTGCACGCCCTGGAGCCAGTCTGCTGCCGATTCCAGGGCGTACATTGCGGCATTTCCTTCGGGCAGTCCTGCGATTTCGTGGACCGGCAGTCGGCGGTGGGTTTGCCGGGGCGCCGGTAGACGGCGGTAACCGACGTCTTCGGTTCTTTGCTGGAATGATTCTGACGGCTTGGGTGGTCCCAGCGTGACGGACCGGAACGGCTGAGGGGTCAACGCGGCCGGAAGAGATAGTTGTTCGTGTGGGCGCACACCCGTCCTGCCGTCCGCCATCCCCGCTCCCAGGTGTACATGACGTACCCGCGCGCCGTGAGCCATTCGACGACGTTCTCGGGGGAGTAGGCGTACCGGGCGGTGTGTCTCTCCTCGATCTCGATGAACATGACGGGACGGAATTTGTCCACGGTCTCCGCCGCACCGTGCAGTACGTGCAGCTCCCCGCCCTCGACGTCGATCTTGACGAAGTCGAGGCGGTGCAACCGGGCCTGGGCCACCAGCTCGTCCACCGTCGTCACCTCCACCACCACGTCCTCGTGCCGGGTGAACTCGTCGTTGGAGCCGACTCCGCGGCTCTTCCAGTCGAGGAAGGAGCGGCTGGTGGCCGGGCCGGCGGCGGTGTAGGGCACCCGCATCGCCGCCCGGCCGGGTTCGGCGCCGAGGGCGACGGTGCGATGGTGGACGTTGGCGCGGCGCTGTGCGCCGAGGACACGGGTCCAGAACGGGTGTCCGAAGGGCAGCGGTTCGGCACTGTGCACCGCGCCGTCCGGGCCGACCAGGTCGGACAGCAGCCGGCTGTACAGGCCGGCGGCTGACCCGATGTCCAGGCACACGTCGCCCGGCCGGACGAGGCCGCCGATCGTGTGCAGTTCGCCGTCGAGGTACCGGGTGTGGCGCGACAGGGTGGTGGCGATGGCGTTGAGGATGGTCACGGCCCTGAAGGTAGGCGGTGGGCGGCCGCCGCGAATCGGCCCGCGGGCTTACGCCCCGGGGCTTACCAACCCCATCTCGTATGCCATGATCACCAGGTGCACGCGGTCGCGCGCGTCGAGTTTGGTGAACAGGCGAGCCACGTGGGCTTTGGCGGTCGCCGGGCTGATGTGCAGGCCGGTGGCGATCTCCGCGTTGGAGCGGCCCAGGCCGACCAGGGTCAGCACTTCCCGCTCCCGTTCGGTGATGCCCTCGGCGGAACGGTAGACCGGGGCGGGCACGGCCGGGCGGCCGGCGAACTGCTCGATCAGCCGCCGGGTCACGCTCGGGGCGATCAGCGCGTCTCCGCCGGCGACGACCCGGACCGCACCGAGGATGTCGTCGAGGGCCATGTCCTTGACCAGGAATCCGCTGGCCCCGGCGCGCAGCGCGGCGTAGACGTACTCGTCGTCGTCGAAGGTGGTCAGGATCAGCACTCTGGGCGGATCGATTCCGGACAGCAGGTGCCGGGTCGCCTCGATGCCGTCCATCACCGGCATCCGGATGTCCATCACCACCACGTCCGGCCGTTGTTCGCGGGCCAGGCGCACCGCCTCGGCGCCGTTGCCGGCCTCGCCGGTCACGGTGAGGTCCTCGGCGTCGTTGATCAGCACCCGCAGGCCGTTGCGGATCAGCGGCTGGTCGTCGACGAGCAGCACCCGGACGCTCATGCGCCTTCGCCCGGCATCGGGATGCGCGCGTACACCCGGAAGCCGCCCTGGTCGCGGGGACCGGCGCTGAAGTCGCCGCCGAGCAGGCTGACCCGTTCGCGCATGCCGGAGATCCCGTACCCGTGATCACCGTCGCCGGTGATGCCGCGCCCGGCGTCGGTCACCTCGATGGTCAGCACCTGCGGCCCCTGCTCGATGACGACGTCGCACCGGTCGGTGGCGGCGTGCCGGATCACGTTGGTCATGGCTTCCTGCACGATACGGAACGCCGACAGGTCGATGTCCGGCGGCAGTGGCGCCTGTTCGCGGCTGCGCCGCAGGAAAACCTTCAGACCCGCTTGCTCGGTACGGGCGATCAGGCTCTCCAGATCGTCCAGGCCGGGCGCCGGTTCCCGTGCCGCGGGACCCGCCTCCAGGTCGTTGCGCCGCAGGGTGCCCAGCATCCGGCGCAGTGCCGCCGCGGTGTCCCGGCTGGTGTCCTCGATGTTGGCCAGCGCGTTGCGGGCCTCGGCCGGCTGGGTGTCGATCACCCGGCGGCCCATCCCGGCCTGCACCGCGATGACTCCGATGCTGTGCGCGATCATGTCGTGCAGTTCCCGGGCGATCCGCAGCCGTTCGGCCTGCACCGCCCGGTCCTCGGCCTCGGCGCGTTGCGCGGCCGCGTACAGGGAGCGCTGCCGGACCGAGTTGCCGATCACCCACGCGGTCACGACCCCGAGGATCTCGATGACGTAGAGCGTGGTCAGGTCGTTCGGACTGTCCAGCGCGGCCAGCAGCATCTGGGTGGCGGCGGTCGCCACCGCCGCCGTGACCGAGCGCCGCCGCGGAGCCTTGGCGGCGACGTTGCCGACCCCGATGTCGGCCAGGATCAGCAGTGGGACGAGCAGCACCCGGCCGGAGAACTGCTGGTGCACGGCCGGCACGATCAACGCCGCGCTGATCACCACGATCACCAGGGCCGCGATGGGGTTCCGGCGCATCAGGCTCAGCGGAAGGCCCAGCACCAGCATGATCGCGACGACCTGGATGAGGACGTCGCCGGCCGGCATCATGGCGACCAGGAAGAGGGCGACCGGGAACAGCAGCGCGAGGCTCCAGCGTGACCGGCCACCGAGGCGTACAGACATGCCGGTGATCGTATCGGCGCTGGTCAGCGTGGACATCGGCCCGCGGATGTACGCCCGTGGGCTACTCGCTGCCGGACGCGATGTGATCCACCGGCCGATGCGCGTCGATGGGTGCGCCCGGCAGGTTGTCGGCCATGAAGAAGAACATCGTCCTGGCCGTCCTCGCCATGATCGTCACCCCGTCGGCCGGTACGCTGCTCGCGCCGCCGGCCACCGCCCCGCCCACTGCGGTGAACCGCCCTCCCGGCACCTACCTGCTGTTCGATCCGCGCGGCCAGGGCCGGGTCGCCCAGGTGTTCGGGGACCTGGCGACGGCGCGCCGGATCGCTGTGCTCGTGCCCGGCATGTCCAACCGGCTGCAGAACTTCTGGCGCGGCGTCGGTGGCAAGCAGTATCGGTCACCGGCGACCCAGGCAGCGGATCTTCAGCAGGCCATGGGCCCGGGCGACCATGCGGTGGTGGCCTGGCTCGGCTACGACACGCCGCAGTCCGTCCAGCAGGCCGGGCGCGCGGACCTGGCCGGGGCGGGAGCCGACGCGCTGGTCGCGTTCGCCGAGCAGTTGACCACGGCGTATCCGCAGGCCACGATCGCGTTGCTCGGGCACAGTTACGGCTCAACGGTGATCGGCCGGGCCGCGTCCCGGCTGCCGTCTCAGGTCACTGACCTCGCGGTGTTCGGCAGCCCGGGGATGGGGGTCGACGACGTCGCCGGCCTGCGCACGACGGCCACGGTCTGGGCCGGGCAGAGTGCGGGGGACTGGGTTCGCTGGGTGCCGGGTCTGCGAGTGTTCGGTCTCGGGCACGGCACCAAGCCGGTCGATCCCGCTTTCGGCGCGAGGATCTTCGAGACCGCGGACGTCCGCGACCACGACCACTACCTGGCGCCGGGCACCGACTCGCTGGCCGCCCTGGCCCGGATCGCCGGGGGAGCGTCGTGAACCCGGCCGATCGGGACCGCACCGTCGACGCCCTGCGAGCCGTCGCCGTCCTCGGCGTGGTTCTCGGCCACTGGCTGGTGTCCGCTCTGGTCAGCGACCCGGCCCGGCCGGCCGCGTGGGACGGCGCGAGCCCGCTGGCCGAGCACCCGGCGCTGATCCCGTTCACCTGGGTGTTCGAGACACTCGGCCTGTTCTTCTTCGCCGGTGGCTTCTCGGCCGCTCGTGGCCTGCGCCGCCGTCCCGCCCGGCTCTGGCTGACCAGCCGGCTGACCCGGTTGATCCGGCCGATCCTGGTGCTCGGCGCGGTGTGGCTGCCCGCGCTCGGGCTGCTCCGGGCGGTCGGCGCTCCGGCGAGCACCCGGCATGCCGTGTGGTCCCTGGTCGCGCACCCGATGTGGTTCCTGATCGTGTACGTCGTCCTGCTCGCCCTGACCCCGCTGCTGCGCGCCGCCATGCTGCGGTGGGGCCTGTGGGCGGCCGTGGTCCCGGTCGCGCTGATCGCGGCGAGTGACGTCGTGCGGCATCTCGGCGTGCAGTCGCCGCTGCTGCTGGTGGCTGCCCCGGTCGGGTGGGCTGCCCCGTACCTGCTCGGAATGTGTTTGTCCGAAGGTCGTCTGACCCGTGGGGCCGGGCGCGTTCTGGCCGTCGGCGGGCTCGTGACCGGGGTGGTCCTGGTGGTCGTGGCCGGGTACCCGGCGAGCGCGGTCGGGGTCCCCGGCGACGGCTGGTCCAACCTCGACCCGCCGTCGCTGTTCGCCCTCGCGCTTGCCGCGGCCCAGCTCGGCCTGTTCGTGCTGCTGCGGCCCCGCCTCGCGGCCGTGCTGCACCGGCCGGGGTGGTGGCGGCCGGTCGTCGTGCTCAACGTGTCCGCCATGACGCTGTTCTGCTGGCATCAGACCGCGTTGCTGCTGGTCACCTTCGCGAGCCTGCCGGCCGGCCCGCTGCCCGGCCTGCTCGACGCGCCGGCCGGGCGGTGGCCGTTGTATCGGCTGCTGTGGCTGCCGGTGTTCGCGTTCGTGCTGGCCGGCCTGTGCGCGATCCTGCAGCCCCGGTCTTCGCCTCGGCGCCGGGACCGGGATCGGGTGCCGCTGCCTGCATCGGCCGGACGGTCCTCAGCGTTGTTTGTGGCCGGAAGCTACCGGCGGCCCGGTACGGGGGGAGGGGAGGGGTTTGCGGGTGGTGTGGATCAGGACGGCGAGGGCGGTCAGGACGAGGGCGGCTGCCAGGGCGGTGACGTGCAGGCTCGCGGTGAAGGCGTGCCGGGCTTCGGTCAGCAGGCCGGTGGCCTGGGGTGTGGGCAGGTGGTGGCTCGCGGCCAGGGCGCTGGGCAGGGAGTCCGAGGTGCCGTTCATGTGGGTGCGGTAGACGACGGTGGCGAGCACACCGAGGAGGGCGAAGCCGAGGGAGCCGCCGAAGTAGTTGCCGGTTTCGGACATGGCGGCGGCGGCGCCGGCGCGGGACGGTGGGACGGAGCTGACGATCAGGCCGGTGCCGAGGGCGAACAGTGGTCCGGTGCCCAGGGCCTGGACGGTGATGCCGGTCAGGATCAGCGGGAGGGCGTCGGTGAGCAGGAGCAGGGTGCCGAGGGCGGAGACGGTGAGGCCGGTGGCGATGGCGGTGATCGGGGCGAGGCGGCGGGCCAGGGCGGGCGCGGTGAGAGTGCCGACGGCGACGCCGAGGCCCATCGGGGCGAACAGGACGGCGGTGGCGAGCGGGGTGTGACCGCGTACGCCTTGCAGGTATTGGGTGATGAGCAGTCCGGTGCCGGCCATGGCGATGCCGGCGCCGACGAGGGCGACGAGGACCGCGGTGAACGTCGGGTTGCGCAGCAGCCGCAGGTCGAGCAGGGGTGTGGGGAGGTGTTTCTGGCGGCGGGTGAAGGCGGCGGCGAGCCCGATGCCGGCGGTGAACGCCGCGGTGGCCAGGAGCGGCTGGTTGCCGGTGGTGGCCTGTTTGAGGGCGTAGATGAGCAGGAGCACGGCGAGCAGGGAGAGGGCGACGCTGGCCGGGTCGAGGCGGCCGGGGTGTGGTGCGCGTGATTCGGGGAGCAGGACCGGGCCGGTGAGCAGGAGGACCAGCATGGGCGGGACGGCGAGCAGGAAGATCGCGTTCCACCGGAAATGCTGGAGGAGCAGCCCGGCGAGGACGGGGCCGAGGGCGCCGCCGGTGAACTGGCAGGTGGCCCAGACGGCGATGGCGCGGCTGCGGCGGTGGTCGTCGCGGAACATGGTGGTGATCAGGGCGAGGGTGGACGGGGTGAGGGTGGCGCCGGCGACGCCGAGCAGGGCGCGGGCGGCGATCAGCATGAGGGGGCTGGTGGAGAACGCGGCGAGCAGCGAGAGGGCGGCGAAGGCGGCGGCGCCGGTCAGGAGCAGCCGTCGGCGGCCGATGCGGTCGCCGAGGGTGCCCATGGTGATGACGAGGGCGGCGACGGTGAGTCCGTAGGCGTCGCTGATCCAGAGTTGTTCGACGGCGGTGGCGCCGAGGTCGGCGCTGAGGTGGGGCAGGGCGAGCAGCAGGGCGGTCAGGTCCATGGCGACGATCAGGGTGGGCAGCACGAGCAGGGCCAGGCCGAGCCAGGTCCGGGCGTGGCCGGTGGTGGCGGTTCGCGGTGTCATGCCGGGTGGTCGGAGCGGGTGCGGGGTTCTTGACGCGGCGCGGGCCGGGACGGTGGCCAAAAATGTCGGCCGGGGATGTCAAGGTGTGCTCGGTGGCTACGACCAAGGGGCGACAAGACCGAATTCTTGCGGAGGTACGGCGATGAAGTTCCTGATCAGCATGCACATCAACCCGGCGGTGCTGGAGGCGTTGACCGAGGAGGAGCGCACGGCGATCGGTGCGGGGCACGGCCGGTTCATGGAGGGGTTGAAGGAGCGCGGGGAGCTGATCACCACGCAGGCGTTGGTGGATCCGTCGCAGGCGGTGGTGGTGAAGGTGCGTAACGGGCAGCCGGTGGTGACCGACGGGCCGTTCCTGGAGTCGAAGGAGTATCTGGGCGGGTTCTACTTCGTCGATGTGGACAGCAAGGAGCGGGCGATCGAGCTGGCGTTGCAGATCCCGGACGCGGCGGTCGAGGGGCTGGGGGTCGAGGTGCGGCAGGTGATGTTCGCGGACGGGGTTCTGGAGGCGTGACCGGGCCGGCCATCGAGGACCTGCTGCGGGAGGTGATGCCGCAGGTCCTCGGCGCGCTGGTGCGCCGGTTCGGGCAGTTCGAGGGGTGTGAGGACGCGGTTCAGGAGGCGGGGCTGGCGGCGTCGGTGCAGTGGCCGGCGCAGGGGGTGCCGGTGAATCCGCGGGGCTGGTTGATGACGGTGGCGTCGCGGCGGCTGATCGACGAGGTGCGCAGCGAGTCGGCCCGGCGGGAGCGGGAGTCGGCGCAGGTGGCTGACGTCGTGGTGGAGGTTCCGGACACCGACGACACGTTGCTGCTGCTGTTCCTGTGCTGCCATCCGGTGTTGACGGCGGCGTCGCAGACGGCGTTGACGTTGCGTGCGGTGGGCGGGTTGACGACGGCGGAGATCGCGCGGGCGTTCCTGGTGCCGGAGGCGACGGTGGCGGCGCGGATCAGCCGGGCCAAGCAGCGGATCCGGGCGGCGGGTGGTCCGTTCCCGGTGCGGGACATGGCGGAGCGGCTGCCGGTGGTCCTGCACGTGCTGTACCTGATCTTCAACGAGGGTTATACGGCGTCGTCGGGGTCGTCGCTGGAGCGTGCGGATCTGGCGGGGGAGGCGATCCGGCTGGCGCGGCTGGTGCACGCGCAGCTGCCGTCGGACGGGGAGGTGACCGGGTTGCTGGCGTTGATGCTGCTCACGCACGCGCGGCGGAGGGCGCGGACGACGGCGGGCGGGGATCTGGTGCCGTTGGAGTCCCAGGACCGTACGGGATGGGATCGGGCTCTGATCGAGGAGGGGCTGGCCCTGGCGAAGGGTTCGCTGGGGGCGCCGGAGCTGGGGCCGTATCAGTTGCAGGCGGCGATCGCGGCGACGCATGCGGATGCGGCGACGGCGGCGGAGACGAACTGGCGGCAGGTGTACGCGTTGTATCTGATCCTGGAGCGGATCGCGCCGAATCCGATGGTGACGTTGAACCGGGCGGTGGCACTGGCCGAGGTCGACGGGCCGCGGGCGGGGCTGGCGTTGCTGGCCGGGCTGGACGGTGACGAGCGGATGGCGGGGCATCACCGGTTGCTGTCGGTGCGGGCGCATCTGCTGGAGAAGGCGGGTGACAGTGCGGCGGCGCGGGAGTTGTACCGGCGGGCGGCGCGGGCCACGGCGAGTCTGGCCGAGCAGCGGTATCTGGAGTCGCGCGCCCATCGCCTCCGTCCCTAGATCATCATCCTAGGATGGCTTAGAGGTAGTGCGGCAAGCCGCACCCACACCACAAAGGACGGCTTCGCCGACAGACCGAGAGAAGAACGTTTCCCGGCTGACCAGGAGGTGACGGCGCTCGACGTGGACGGCGAGGATCACGGGGTTGCGCTGTCGTTGGCGCGGGTGTGGGCGGATCGGCTGGTGACCGGCACTCGGGACGGCCAGGTGCTGGACTGTTCGAATCGCGGGATCGCGCCGACCGGCTCGACGCCGGCGCCCGGCGTTCCCCGGGCGGCCTGGTCAGGGCAGGGGTGGTGGGGTGACCAGGCCGGTCTGGTAGGCGTGGACCACGGCTTGGACCCGGTCGCGCAGGTCGAGTTTGGTGAGGATGCGGGCGACGTGGGTTTTGACGGTGGCTTCGGAGAGGTGCAGGTGGGCGGCTAGTTCGGCGTTGCTCAGACCGCGGGCCAGGTGGGTGAGGACTTCGCGTTCGCGTGGGGTGAGGGTGGCCAGGTCGCGGTGAGCGGTCGGTGGGGTGGTGCCGGGGGTGGCGAAGCGTTCGACGAGGCGGCGGGTGATGGACGGGGCCAGCAGGGCGTCGCCGGTGCGGATGAGGCGGACGGCGGCGACGAGGTGTTCCGGGGTGACGTCCTTGAGCAGGAAGCCGCTGGCGCCGGCGGTGAGGGCGGCGTAGACGTACTGGTCGAGGTCGAATGTGGTGAGCATGATGATGCGGGGTTCGCCGGGGGCGCCGGTGAGGATGCGGCGGGTGGCTTGCAGGCCGTCGAGTTCGGGCATGCGGATGTCCATGAGGACGACGTCGGGGTGGGTGCGGTGGACGGCGTCGGCGGCGGTGAGGCCGTCGGGGGCTTCGGCTACGACGTCGATGCCGGCGGCGGTGAGGATCATGCGGAAGCCGGCGCGGACGAGTGCCTGGTCGTCGGCGATCACGACGCGCAGCGGTGCGCCGGGGTGGCGTGGCTGAGGGGTGACGGACGAGGTCCCGGGGTCGCCGGTGGGGTGCGGCTGAGGCGTGACGGCGGAAACCTCGGGGCTGCCGGGATCGTCCGGCCGAGCGGCGGGGGTGGTGCCGGTGCGGGTCATGGGGTGTCCAGGGGGATGTGGGCGTCGACGCGGTAGCCGCCGGTGAGGCGCGGGCCGGTGTGCAGGGTCGCGCCGTAGACGGCGAGGCGTTCGCGCAGGCCGATCAGGCCGTGGCCGCTGCCGTCGTGGGGGCCGGGTGTTCCGCCGGTGTCGGTGACCGTGACCCGGAGTTGGTTGCAGGTGTAGGTGATCTGGACGTCGGCGGTGGCTCCGGCGGCGTGGCGGATGGTGTTGGTGAGGGCTTCCTGGACGACGCGGTAGGCGGCCAGTTGGATGCCGGCGGGGACGGGGCGGCGGTGGCCGGTGGTGGTCAGGGTGACCGGGGTGCCGCTGGTGCTGACCTGGTTGATGAGGGCTTCGAGGCGGTCGAGTCCGGGCTGTGGGGCCAGGTCGCCGGGGTCAGCGGCCGGCGGGATCGGTCCGCCCGAGGGGGTGTGTGTGCCCGCTGATGGCACGAGTTCACCGGGGGCCGCCGGGGCGAGTGTGCCGGAGTCGGCTGTGGAGACGAGGTCGCTGGCAGGGGTGTCGGTGGACGGGGCGAGCAGGCCCATGACGTGGCGTAGTTCGGTGAGGGCGGCGCGGCCGGCGGATTCGACGGCGAGCAGAGCCTGGTGGGCCTGGTCGGGGCTGGTGGGCATGACGGTGCGGGCGGCGCCGGCCTGGATGGTCATCATGCTGACGTTGTGGGTGACGACGTCGTGCAGTTCGCGGGCGATGCGGGCGCGTTCGTGTGCGGCGGCGTGGTGCAGGGCCTGGGCGTGCTGGCCGGCGCGGTGTTTCCAGCGGCGCAGGCCGTCGGCGGCGACGGCGAGGGCGGACAGGACGAGGACGGGGACGAAGCCGGGTGGGATGTCGGGTGGTCCGTCCTTGAGTCCGGCGTAGAGGACGGCGGCGGCGCCGAGGCTGGCCAGGGCCGGGATGCGGTAGGGGCTGTAGACGACGGCGGTGTAGGCGGCGATGACGCCGGCGTAGAAGGACAGGCGCAGGGCGGCGTCGTAGTCGGCGACGACCGGGGCGATGGTCATGGTGGCCCAGAGGGTGGCCAGGGGGTAGCGGCGGCGCACGATCAGGGGTGCGACGACCAGCAGCAGGACGAGGGGCCAGCCGCTCTGGTGCGGTTCGACGGGTGGGAACAGCGGGCCGGCGGGGTGGGGTTGCACGATCGGACTGTGGTGGATCTTGCCGGTGGTGCCGCCGGCGGTGATCGCGACGGCGATCAGGGACAGGGCCAGGAGCACGTCGAAGATCTGGCCGCGGCGGGGCACGGGGGCCAGGGTGCCGGACGGGCGCAGCAGGGCGGCCACCTTCGTCGTCGTCACGCGGCCATTATCGAGGTCGATGTCGCGGGTCCGCATCGGTCGCGGGGGCTACGCCGATGTGATGACGGGAATGGTTCCGTCCGGCGACGCGGCGGGGGTGGGTGCGCTCCTAGCGTCGGGGCATGATCGAGCTTCGGAGTGTGAGCCGGGCGTACGGCGATGGGCCGCCGGCGTTGAACGACGTGTCGCTGACGATTGCGCGTGGTGAGGCGGTCGCGGTGCTGGGTCCGTCGGGTAGTGGCAAGTCGACGTTGCTGAACCTGGTCGCGGGTCTGGATCGGCCGACGGGCGGGACCGTGACGGTGGACGGGGTGCGGGTCGACGAACTGGGCGAGTCAGGGTCGGCGCGCTATCGCCGTACGAAAGTCGGAATGGTTTTTCAGTCTTTCCATCTGCTCGATGATCTGACCGTTTTCGACAATGTGGTGCTGCCGGCGCAGCTGGGTGGGATGTCGCGGGGTGCGTCGCGGCGGCGGGCGGTGGAGTTGCTGGAGGCGCTCGGGGTGGCGCGGTTCGCGGACGGGTTCCCGGGCCGGTTGTCGGGTGGGGAGCGGCAGCGGGTGGCGGTGGCGCGGGCGTTGATGAACCGTCCGGCGGTGCTGCTGGCGGATGAGCCGACCGGTGCGCTGGACTCGGTGTCGGGTCAGGACGTGCGCAAGTTGCTGACCGAGTTGCACGCCGACGGGCAGACGATCGTTCTGGTCACGCATGATCTGGCGTTGGCCGGCGCGTGTGCGACGCGGACGGTGCGGCTGGTGGACGGGCGGGTGGCGTCGTGATCGGGGCGGTGGTCCGGTCGGGGGTGGCGCGGCGGCGGGTGCAGACGGTGGTGGTCGGCCTGGTGGTGCTGGTCGCGGTGGCGTCGTCGGTGCTGGGCGGGTCGTTGCTGGTGGCGTCGTCGCGGCCGTTCGACCGGGCGTTCGGGCAGCAGCGTGGTGCGCATCTGATCGCGCAGTTCGATGCGGCGAAGGTGACGTCGTCGCAGTTGGCGGCGCCGGTGGCGGGGGTGGTGGCGCAGGCCGGGCCGTTCCCGTCGGCGGCGGTGAATCCGGTCGACGGGCAGGGCCGGGCGTTGCCGCCGTTCACTCTGGTCGGGCGGTCCGGTCCGGGTGGTGCGGTGGATGCGGTGTCGCTGGTCGAGGGGCGGTGGGCGTCGGCGCCGGGCGAGCTGGTGATTTCCAGTGACGGCCGGGTCCGTGGGGGCCGGTCGCGGGCGGTCGGGGCCCGGTGGACGGTTCCGGATCTGCCGGGCAGTCCGGTTCTGACCGTTGTGGGGTCGGCCCGGTCGATCAGTGGCACCGCGGACGGCTGGGTGGTGCCGGAGCAGCTGGCCGGGGCGGGGTCGTGGCAGATGCTGTACCGGTTCGCCGCGGCGGACACCGACGCGCAGGTGCGGGTGGGTCGGGCGGCGGTGGTGACGGCGTTGCCGGCGGGGGCGGTGACGGCGTCACGGTCGTGGCTGGTGACGCGGCAGGACCAGGCCGGGAACACGGCGCTGTTCGTACCGTTCCTGATCGCGTTCGGGATCATGGGTCTGGTCATGGCGGTGCTGATCGTCGGGAACGTGGTCGCGGGTGCGGTCGGTGCGGGGACGCGGCGGATCGGGATTCTGAAGGCGGTCGGGTTCACGCCCGGTCAGGTGGTGCGCGCCTATCTGGCGCAGGCGGTGATCCCGGCGTCGGCCGGGGCGGGGCTGGGCGTGGTGGCCGGGAATCTGCTCATGGTGCCGGTGCTTTCCGAGACCAACCACATTTACGGTACGAACGATTCGGGCGTGACCTGGTGGGTCGACGTGGCCGTGGTCGCGGGGATCGTCGGCCTGGTCGTGGTGACGGCGTGGGTGGCGGCGTTGCGGGCGGGCCGGTTGCGGACCGTGGACGCCCTGGCGGTCGGCCGGGCCCGGTCGGCGGGCCGGGGCCGGTCGGTGGCGTGGCTGGTGGGGCGGTTGCCGGTGTCGCGGCCGGTGACGCTGGGGCTGGCGCATCCGTTCGGGCGGCCGGGGCGGTCGCTGGCGGTGGTGGCGGCGGTCGGGTTCGGGGCGGCGGCGGTGACGTTCGCGGTGGGGCTGGCCGGGTCGTTGACGCAGGTGCAGGCGTCGTCCGGGCACGGGGACGTGCGGGTGACCCCGGCGCTGCTGCATCAGAAGGGTGCGCGGTCGGGTCTGGACGTGGCGGCGGTCGACGCGGTGTTGCGGGGGCGGGCGGGGACGGCCGGGTATTGCGCGGTCGGTAGTACGGAGGTGACGGTGGCCGGGCTGACCGGGGCGCAGGAGGTTCGTGCCGGTGCGGGCGGGCGGTGCGGGTACGGGTATCGGATGGTGTCGGGGTCCTGGTACGGCGGGCCGGGCGAGGTGGTGGTGGGAACGTTGTTCCTGACGGCGACGCATACGAGCGTCGGGGACAGTGTGGTGCTGACCGATCATGGTCATCGGGTGGTGGTGCGGATCGTGGGTGAGGTGTTCAACACCGAGAACGGTGGCCTGCAGATCCTGACCGCGGCCGGCACGCTGCCGTGGGTGACGGCGGATGGGTACGACGTCATCGTCGCCGGCGGTAATGATGTCGCCGGCTACGCCGCGGCGCTGGATGCGGCGCTGGCGCCGGCCGGGGCGCGGGCGGAGGTCGCCGAGGACCGGACTGCGGACGTCGTGCTGATCATCGACGCTTTGGCGGCGCTGCTGACGGTCATGCTGATCGTGGTGGCGGCGCTGGGGGTGCTGAACACGGTGGTGCTGGAGACCCGGGAACGCGTCCACGATCTCGGCGTGCACAAGGCGTTGGGGATGGCGCCGGGGCAGACCGTGACGATGGTGATCGCGTCGGTGGTGGTGACCGGGATCGCCGGTGGGCTGCTCGGGACGCCGCTCGGGGTGCTGGTGCAGCGGGTGGTGGTGACCCGGATGGCGTGGTCGGCCGGGTTGCGGCTGCCGGCGTCGGTCCTGGACGTGTACGGGGTGCCGGAGCTGTTCCTTTTCGGGTTGGGCGGGTTGGTGATCGCGGTGCTGGGGGCGTTGTTGCCGGCCGGGTGGGCGGCGCGGACACGGACGGCGGTGGCGTTGCGCACCGAGTGACCCACCGGGCGTTGCCGTGCGAGGGCCGCCGGACTGCTCGAGCCGGGCGGGGCTCACGGCGTACCTAATCGGGGGTTTGATCGGGGGTCTGCTCGTAGAGGGCCAGGATGTGGTCGGCGACGCAGGCGGGGCGGCGCTCGCCGTCGATCTCGGCGGTGGTGCGCAGGATCAGCCGGGCTCCGCCGGGCAGGCGCCGGGCTTCGAGGAGGCGGACCCGGCCGCGCAGGCGGGCGCCGCTGCGGACCGGGGTGTGGAAGCGGACCCGGTCGAAGCCGCCGTTGACGACGAAGGTGACGTTGTCGACCTGAACGATGTCGGTCAGGAACGTCATGCACAGGGAGAGGGTGAGGGCGCCGTGGGCGATTGTCGACCCGAACGGGCCTTCCTTGGCGGCGCGGTCCGGGTCGGTGTGGATCCACTGGTGGTCGCCGGTGATGCGGGCGAAGCCGTCGATGCGGTCCTGGTCGACGAGCAGCCAGTCGCTGATGCCGAGTTCGTCGTGGGAGAGCAGGTCGTCGAGGTTGGTGAACCGCATCGTCTGACCTTATCGAGCGAAGGACGCCGCGCGAGCAGGGCACGCGGCGTCCTTATCGATTGCGGTCAGGCCTTGGCCGGGACCTCGGTGCCGGCCGGGGTGGCCTTGGTGGCCAGGCGGTGCAGCAGGCCGGCGAACGCGACACCGAGGACGGTCCAGAGGATGACCTGGGTGCCGAGTGACGCGAGCCGGAACTTCCACAGCAGCACGGCCGGGAACGTGTCCGGCACCTCGTTGACCGCAGGCAGCAGCAGCCAGGCGATGGTGACCACGACGACGAAGGTGAGCAGGCCGGCGGTGGCGCGTCGCCATTCGTGGGTCTGGGTGCGGGCGGCGAGGACGCCGGCCCAGACCGCGACCAGGCCGAGGGCGAGCACGGCGAGGTAGCTGATGGTCCGCTGGTCGATGGTGGCGGGGTCGCCGACCGCGGGTGGGTTCGGCGGGTATTTGACGAACGGGATCAGGACGATGCCGGTCAGGGCGGCGCCGGCCAGGCCGAGGGCGGCGCGGGTGTCGCTGCCGGTGTGCAGGCGGCGGCGCAGCAGGGTGTAGCCGGTGGCCAGGAAGCCGCCCATGGCGATGCCGTAGAGGCTGGTCGCGAGGATCAGGCCGACGTTCTTCTGGGTGTCGCGGGAGACGAGTTCCTCGCCGCCGCCGGCCTCGCCGTGAGCGAGCGCGTTCTGTTCCTCGATGGCGATGGCCGCGTCGATGCGCGGTTCACCGGCGAAGTACGCGAACGTGCCGGCCAGCACGCCGGCGATGAGGCCGGCGAGCAGACCGGCGACGAGCAGCCGGCCGAACCTCAGTGGCACGGGACGCCCAGCAGGTGGCGGCCGTCGTGCATGAGCTCGTGCATGTACATGCCGCTGCGCGAGAGGGCGCCCTGGTCGAAGGCGACCAGGTAGGCCAGGGCGAGCAGCAGGATCACGACGCCGGCGGCGGTGAGCAGCAGGCGGGTGGAGACGGCCGGGATGGCGAGCGGGCGAACGGTCTGAGCCTTGGGCATGGCAGATCAACCTCCTACGGGATGACGCGTCCCGATCAACAGGCTGCGGTCGCGTGAGTGTCCTGACTCACCGACCCCGTCAGGGGCCGGTTCACAGTGGCGCGACCGCACCGGACTCTCACCGGTTTCCCTCACGACGCCGCAGATGGCTCCCACAAACTATCCGTCGTCGTGGCAGGGGCACAACCGGGATGGCCCGCCCCGTTAGGATTCACGGTTGTCTCTGCGTGGGGTGGGGCTGGGCGTGGTGTGGTGGCTGGGGGCGGTGGCGTCGTGTGTGGCGCCGGTGGTGGTGAATCCGTACCCGGTGCAGCAGTGGGCGGCGCTGGCGACCGGTGCCGGGGTGCGGGTCGCGGTCGTCGATTCCGGGGTGGAGGCGACGCTGCCGCAGCTCACCGGCCGGGTCGCAGCCGGGCGTGACCTGCTGCCGGGTCGGGCGCGGTGTGCGGGTCACGGGACGGCGGTGGCGGCGGCGATCGTCGCGGTCGCGCCGGGGGTGACGATCGTGCCGGTGCGGGTGTCCGACGGCGATCCGGCTGACGCGGACGGGGCCGGGCGGGTCGCGGACGGGATCCGGTGGGCCGCCGGGCACACCTCAGTGATCAACATCTCGCTGGTGGTGGGGGTCGACGACCCGCGGATGCGGGCGGCGGTGGCGTACGCGGTGCGCCGCGGCGTGGTCGTGGTGGCGGCGGCCGGCAACGACCCGTCGCGGCCGGTGACGTATCCGGCCGCGTATCCCGGGGTGATCGGGGTCGGTGCGGTCCTGTCCTCGGGGGCGCCGGCGTCGTTCTCGCCGGACGGGCCGGCCGTGGACCTGGTGGCGGCCGGGGACGCGGGCACGAGTGTCGCGGCGGGGTTCGTGTCCGGTGCGGTGGCGCTGGTGCGGGAGCGGTTCCTGGGGCTGCCGGGCGCGGCGGTGGCGGATCGGCTCGTGGCCACCTCGGATCGGGCGCGGCGGCTCAACCCGTATCGGGCCCTGGCCGAGGGCGGGTCACGGTCCGCGGCGCCCCTCGCGGTTTCCCCGGCGATCCGGACCGGTTCCGCGTACGCGGCCGGCGACGTGCCCGCCCGCAGCCGATCGTTGCGTTTCGTGGCCGTGGTGCTGGGGCTGGGCGCGGCCGCGACGGTGACCGGCGTGTCGGTGGCGCGGGGCCGCCGCCGGGGCTGGCGTCCCGGCCGCTGATTGGCGTGGCGTGATGCGGCACGCCGAGGGCCTCGATGCGTGGCCGGGGTCCACCGCACTGGTGACACCGTCTTGAGGGTGACGGCCGTCGTTCGTAACCTGGCGTGATGTCCACCGAGATCAGTGACCAGCTCGCCACCGCGTCGGCCGCCGTCGCCGGTGTGGTCGCCGCCGTCCGCGACGACCAGCTCGACGCGGCCACACCCTGCACCGACTTCCGGGTGCGGGACCTGCTCAACCACCTGATCCAGGTGGTGCACAACTTCCAGGCCCTGGCCCGGCGCGAGGACGTCGACTGGACGCCGGGCCCGGACCGGCTCACCGGCGACTGGCGGACCGCGTTCGCCGCCGAGACCAGCCGGCTGGTCGAAGCCTGGTCCGACCCCGGCGCTCTCGACGGCGTGTCCCCCGGGCTGGGGCTGCCGCAGCGCGTCGTCGGGCAGATGGTCCTCGGTGACCTGGTCGTGCACGGCTGGGACCTGGCCCGCGGCACCGGCCAGGAATACCGGGTCGACCCGACCCTAGTGCCACCGGTCCGCGAGTTCCTCGACGCGATGGTCGAGACCGGCCGCACCATGGGCGCGTTCGGTGACCCCGTCGACTGCCCGCCCGGCGCCGGGGAGTTCGCCACGCTGCTCGCCGTGACCGGCCGCGACCCCGCCTGGTGCTAGGATCCGTGCCGTGATCACGTGTGCGACGTTCTGGTGGCGCGCCTTCTAGGCGGCCCGACCTGACGCACCAACCCACCGGCCGCCTCGACGAGGCGGCCGTTTCTCGTGGGAGACCAGCCTCGCCGACGGCCCCTGCCCGCGAGGACACCCGAGAATGCCGCTGTCGAAGACCATCCTGCCCCGGCTGCTGCGCCGCGAGAATCTGACCCGGGACGAGGCGGCCTGGGCGATGACCCGGATCGTCAACGGTGAGCTGAGCCCGGTGCAGGTGGCCGGGTTCGCCGCCGCGTTACGCACCAAAGGCGAAACCGCCGCCGAAATCGACGGCCTGGTCAGCGCCCTGCAGGCCAGTGCGTTGCCGGTGGACATTCCCGGGCCGGTCGTCGACATCGCCGGGACCGGGGGTGACGGGCTCGGCGCGATCAACATCTCGACGATGGCGGCGGTGGTGGCCGCGGCGACCGGGGTGACCGTGGTCAAGCACGGCGGGCGGGCCGCCTCGTCGGCCACGTCCGGGGCCGCCGACCTGGTGGAACACCTCGGGGTGCGGCTGGATCTGGGGCCGGAGGCGGCAGCTCGGGTGGCGGGCGCGGCCGGGATCACGTTCCTGTTCGGGCCACGGTTCAACCCGGGGTTGCGGCATGCCGCGGCGGTGCGCCGGGACCTGGGGGTGCCGACCGTGTTCAACGTTCTCGGGCCGCTGATCAACCCGGCGCGGCCTCGGCATCAGGTGGTCGGAGTCGCCGACGCGCGGATGGCGCCGCTGGTCGCTGATGTTCTGGCCGCTCGGGGCAGTCAGGCGCTGGTGGTGCGTGGTGACGACGGGTTGGACAAGGTGACGACGGTGACGACGTCGCGGGTGTGGACGGTCCGGGACGGGGTGGTGGCGGAGTCAGTGCTGGATCCGGTGGCGCTGGGGTTGCCGCGGGCGGCGCCGGAACAGCTGCGGGGCGGGTCGGCGGCGCGGAACGCGGCGACGTTCGTGGAACTGCTCGACGGGTGCGGTGGGCCGGTGCGCGACGTGGTGCTGCTCAACGCCGCGGCGATGCTGGTGGCCGTGGGAGCCGGCGGCGTCGGGTTCGGGGAGGCGGTGGCGTGCTGCGGGCGGGCGGTGGACAGCGGCGCGGCTCGGGCGACGCTCGGCAGGTGGGTGGAGGCGAGTCGCCGGGAGGTGGCCTGATCGGCTTGTGATGAACCGAACGCGGCCCGGCGGTGTTCACCGTTGCAGATGGAGCGCTGCTCAATATCTCGACGACGTGGGGAGCCTGTCATGCCTAAAGAACATGAGGATCTCGGGGTTGAACTGGGTCAGCTCTGGGACGCCGGTCATCGTGACCTGCCCGCGGTGACGGCGGTCCTGACGTCTGCCCGATCGGACCTCACCAGGGCACCCCGCGCATGGGAGTCCGCGTTCCGCCGCCCCGTGGAGTTCGGCACCGGCCATCACGGCAAGGTCTACACCGCGCTGTCGCGCATGAACGACGTGATGGTCACGATCCTGCGGGACAGCGCCGAAAACCTCAACCTGGCCGCCGAGGCGCTCCTGCTGGCCGCCGAGGTCTACGCCGACACCGATGAACGGGCCGCCCGGGAACTGGCAGCCCACAAGATCGATCTGAGCGGGCACGGGATCGAGGCACGAGGATGACCGTTTACACCTGGGAGAACCTGGCGGAGGGTGTCGCAGCGCTGCGCGCCGCTGTCCTGGTCGTGGAGAAGATCTTCGACAAGAACGGTGACGCCGACTTCGTCGACCGGGCCCGGAGCGAACACGCCATCGACGCGATGATGGTCGAGATCCCGAGGATGTTCGAGCCGTTCTACTCGGTGCCGGGCCCGCGGGCTTTCGACGCGGTGCTCACCGACCTGCTTCTGGCCTCCTCGAAGCTGGCCATGGGACAGGGCGAGGTGGCTCCGGCGGACGGGCTGCAACCAAGCGCCGGGAACCTCAGCCTCGCCGCGACGGTCAGCACGAGCCTGGCCGACTGGAGCGGGGTCGCGGCCACGACGTTCCGGCGGGATTACCTCGACAAACTGCCCGCCCAGGCGGCCAACGCGTGCACCGCGGTCAAGTACATGCGGGCGGTCGTCGAGGCCGAGGACCAATTCTGGGCGAAGATCCGCAACGACATCGCTCAGATCCTGAACGACGCGATCGACGCGGTGACCAACATGAGGAGCAGCTGCGACAAGAACTCGTTGACCACGATGCTGACCGCTGTCGCGGCCACTGCCGCTGTCGTCGGTACGTTCCCCATCTCCGCGACGGCTTTGGCTCTGGGCACCGCGGAGTGCTTGCTCGCCACCACCATGGCCACCGTGGACGGCGCGGCCTCGGTCGGGGCGACCCTGCTGCCCGACGATCCGCCGAAGACCCGCTTCTCCGCGAACACCCTGCTCGAAGTGATCACCGCGGTGCAGAAGGCGATCGGCGTGCTGATCGGCAAAATCCAGGAACACGACAACGGGATGAACCTGCTCGTCGGCCTCAGCACGGCCGTGGTGGAGCAGGAGCGTACGAGCTTCGTGCCGCCGATGCCCGCCCTTGCCGACGCTACCCGCACCACGATCACCGACCGTGCCTTCATGGGAATCCCGAACTGAGGCGGCAATCATGGGTCAACTGACGAACCTGATCGAGAGCATTGTCGTCGGTGCCTCCGCCCCGGGCGGTGGCGTGCACGGCGAGTACCGGGGCACCGGCGCGTTCGACCTGTACTTCTCGACCGGCTTCTACGGCCGGGTCAGCGAATCAGAGCTGGAACGCCGTCTGGAGCAGGTCGCACGACTGCTCTGGACCGGTTTCACCCGTAGGAAGCGCGCCGTCCACGACGAGCTGGGTATCCATGAGCTCGACGACGACCCCGGCCGGGACCGGGTCTTCTACGACGAGCGCGAACGGATCGTCGCGGCCGGCGCCTCGGACGACGGCCGGATCTCGGTGTCCGTCGAGGGCATGTGCCAGTGGCGGGTGGTCGTGACCGACGGCACTGTCCGGACGCTCGCCGAGCGAGACTTCCTCGCGGGACTGGGAACAGCGGCCCGGCGACTCGTCGAGGACCAGTCCCGGCAGATCATGGAGCTGCGGGAACGCGTGTATGCCTGATACCTGCCCGTGGGGGGGGGGGGGGGGGGGGGGGGGGGGGGGCGCGGGGGGGCCCCCCCCCCCCGGGGGGGGGGGGGGGGGGGGGGGG
Organism: Actinoplanes sp. NPDC020271; assembly: GCF_044388125.1. Taxonomy (NCBI): domain Bacteria; kingdom Bacillati; phylum Actinomycetota; class Actinomycetes; order Micromonosporales; family Micromonosporaceae; genus Actinoplanes; species Actinoplanes sp. NPDC020271. Next base: position 265,910 of record NZ_JBIRWQ010000009.1, on the reverse strand, counting down.
GGGGGGCCCCGCCCCGCC
>NZ_JBIRWQ010000009.1:116836-265882 GCF_044388125.1 Actinoplanes sp. NPDC020271 | reverse complement strand
GGGCCTTTGGCGTCGCACTTGCCCGCTATCTCTTTGGCGGGGGGTCACGGGTTTTTGGCCTTAACCGGCCCGGGGGGGGGGGGGGGGCCCCGGGGCCCCCCCCGGCCCCCCCCCCGGCGACGATCGCTCAGCCGCCGGCGATCATGGTGGTGCCCGGGACCGGGACGCACGGGCCGACCGGGCCGTCGGCCAACCGGATCGCCGCCTTCGTCGTCCCCTTGTTGATCTGCGCGGCGTAGACGAACGTCTGCCCCGGCCCGATCCGCTCCGGATGCACTTTGAAGTAGTGATCAGGTTCGGACAGTGTCGACCAGTCGACCAGGGCGAGCGGCATCTGCTCCGGCGGCACGAACGCCGCCCGCGGACCCTGGCACACCGTGCCGGCCGGCAGGAAGTCGACCGCCGCTCTCACCCCGAAGGATTCGATGCGCCGCTGCAGCCCGGCCGCGTCGGTGTACTGACGGATCGTGATCCGGATCGAACCGTCCGGGTCGCGTTCCACCGCGTAGGCGGCCTGCGTGTGCAGCATCGGCACCGCCGCCGCGACCACGGCGGCGACCGCGACGGCCACCAGCGCCGGACGCCACCGGCGACGCGTCGGGACCGGCGCACCCGGCGACCCGGCGCCGCGTGCCTGCCGCGACGCCGGGCTCAGCGCCTGCACCTGCTCGGCCCGCTCCGCGGCCAGGGGCCGCAGCGCGTCCAGCAGACGGTCCTCGAACGTGTCAGGCGTACTCATGGGTCGTTCCTCCCAGCGCGATCTCGTCGGTGAGCAGGGCCCGGATCTGCCGCCGGGCGCGGTGCAGCCGTACCCGGGCCGCGATCGCGGACATCCCGAGCACCGCGGCGGCCTCGGCCACCGGCAGCCCGTCGACCGCGACCAGTTCCAGCAGCCGGCGCGTACCGTCCGGCACCCCGGACAACGCCTGGTGGACGCGGCGGGCCGAGGCTTCGGCGTCGATGCGTTCCTCGATGCGGGCCACGTCGGCGGCGTCGAGCAGGCGGCGTCCGGCGACCCGGCGGGTCACGGCCGACTCGCGGCGGGCCCGGCGGTGCTCGGCCGCGAGGACGTGGTGGGCCACGCCGTACAGCCAGGCGGTTCTGCTGCCCCGGTCGGGGCGGTAGGTGTGCGCGGACTCGATGACCGCGACGAAGATGTCGGCGGTCAGGTCGGCCGCCAGGTGCGGGTCGTCGACGCGGCGGGCGACGAAGCGACTGACCGGGCCGATGTGCTCCCGGTAGAACGCCTCGAACGGATCCTCCACAGGGTCTCCTCTCGATGTCGTCACCGGGTACTTGGCGCGGCGGGCGCCCGGTGTTACATCGTGGCCAGCCAGTCGCGGACCGCGGCCGGGGTGCGCAGCAGCACGACCGGCGGCATCGACGGATCGGTCACCCAGGCCCGCATCCGGGCCTTCTTGCGCGGGTACGACCGGAACTGCTGCAGCACGATCGAGTCCCGGGTGAACACCTCGCGCAGCGACTCGGTGTTGCCGTTGCAGATCGGGGCGCGCGTGACGACCCGGGACAGGGTGCGGCGCAGCAGCCGGGCCAGGCACCGCCACCGCGGCAGGTCCAGGCCGACGATCAGGTCGGCGCGCGCCGACGCGATGTCGATCCAGCTCTGGTACGCGCTGTCGATCACCCACCTGTCACCGGCGCACACCGCGGCGATCCGTTCGCGTTGCACGGCAACGGGGACTTCGACCCAGCCGGGTTCCCAGGTCAGGTCGTCGACCGGGTGGTACGGCAGGCCGGTGCGGGCCCCGATCGCAGCGGCCAGGGTCGACTTGCCGGCGCCGGTGACACCGTAGACGACGATGCGTTGCACGTCCGGCAGCGTCCCACCCGCGGGGCCGGCGACGGGGGTGGGACGCTGCACGGCGTACGGGAAAATCGGGGTTTCAATGGTTGTCGAGGAACCGGGTGAGCTCGGTGATGAACGCGGTCGGCTGCTCGGTGTGGACGTAGTGACCCGCCGTGACCGTGGCCAGCACCGCGTCGGGGATGCGGTCGACGGCGTCGGCCAGCAACTCGTGCGGTATGCCGCTCTCGGCCCCGCTGATCACCAGCGTCGGGACGGTCAGCTCGGCCAGGGCCTGCCACCAGGCCGGGTCCGGGTCGTTGAGCTGCGCGCGGATCGCGTTGACGGCGGCGAAGTCGAACCCGGTCGGCTCGGTGGGCGCTTCCAGCGGCGGCCGGGTCAGCGCCCCGGGCCGCGGCGGCACCGCGTCCTCCAGGATCAGGTGTGTCACCCGGTGCGGCGCGGCGAGGGCCAGCAGCGTCGCCACGACCGCACCCATCGAATGCCCGACCAGCACCGCCGCGCCCACCCCGGCCGTGTCGAGGTAGGCCAGGACGTCGTCGCGCATCAACTCGAACGAATATTTGCCCGGATGGGAACTGCCGCCGTGACCCCGCAGGTCCAGGGCGTGCACGTGATGGGTCGCGGACAGGTCGGGCAGGACGGTCACCCAGTCGGCGCTGCTGTCCCCGAGACCGTGCAGCAGCACCAGCGGCGGGTTGCCGGGGTCACCGGCGGTGAAGTAGGCGACGGTCACTCCATGGACATCCACTGTCGTCGTCATGGGCGGAATGTAACCGATCAGGGCTCGGCTTCCGGTTCTGATCGCCCGAATGCGGGTAGGCATCTGCCATGAGCAGAGAATCCGGCGCCGGCACCGACCAGCACGTCTCCGGCCCTGACGAGACCGGCACGTTCCCGACCGACGAGGAACCGGCCGCGGACACCCCGGCCCACGGCAGCAGCAACGCCGGCATCAACCAGTCGCACGCCAACCGGCCGCCGTCGGACGACGATGACGAGGACCGCACCGGCGGCGTCTGAGCAAACCCGTTGGCGCGTACGGGCGGTGCCCGGCCCGTCCCGCGCCCTCTCACCCCCGGTCACCGCAGGCAGCGCGCCGTGCCCTCGCCGGCTGGTGCTCAGGGGTGCTTCCGGGCCGAGATGACACCTCTCGACGTCGGCGTCGTTCCGGCGCTCAGCGGGGTCTACCACGTGTGCAGCACGGTGATGATCAGGTCGGCGGTCATCGTGGTGAAGAAGACCGCCCAGCCGATCAGGTCGCGGGAGCCGACGCGCAGGTGGGCGACCAGGGCAGCGGCGAAGTACAGGAACAGGCCGGCCGCGGCGAGCACGCCCACGAGCGGGACGGCGAAACCGGCCAGCAGGCCTGCCGCGCCCGCGGCCAGGACCGCGCCGAGCCGTGGCATCCATGACAGCGGCAGCCGTTTCATCCTCAGTTGCGCTTTCGGGTAGTCGTGGCCGATCAGGTACGTGACCGAGGCGCTCGCGGCGAGGAACGCGGCGACGATCGTGAGCGTGATGTGGGCGGCGTGCACGGGGCCTCCTCGGACGGCGGATGTGCCGATCCGACGAGACAGCACCGGCGAATGTGAGGCCACCGCCCGGGCCGGGCTCGGCCGTGGCCCCGGACGAGGCCGGCCCGGGTCAGCGGCGGGCGATCAGGATCGCGCCGGGGCGGGGCTGGTCCAGGTCGAGCAGCAGCTGGGTGGTGAGGGTGAACCCGGCGTCGCGCAACCAGGTCGCGACCCGGCTCGGCTGGCGGCGGTGCACGTGCACGTTCATCGGATGCCCGCCGTAGCCCTGCGTCTTCAGCGTCGACTCGCTGCCGACGTGGAACCCGACCAGCAGCGGCCCGCCCGGGCGCAGCACCCGGTGGAAGTGGCCGAGAACGCCGGGGATCGCCTCGTCCGGGATGTGGATCAGCGACCAGAACGCCAGCAGCCCGGTCACCGACGCGTCGCCGAGGCGCAGGTCGGTCATCGACCCGACGTCGAAGCGCAGCCCGGGATGTTCCCGCCGGGCGATGTCGATCATCGCGGGGGACAGGTCGAGGCCGAACGCGTCGACGCCGAGATGCTGCAGGTGGGCGCTGACGTGGCCGGGTCCGCAGCCGATGTCGGCGACCGGGCCGCCGCCGGCCGCGGTGACCAGGTCGGCGAAGAGCGCCAGGGCGGCGCGTAGGTCGGGCTGCTGGGGCAGCGAGTCACGGACCAGGTCGGCATAGCTGCCGGCGACCGTGTCGTAGGAGGTGCGGGTGTCGGCCAGCCAGCTCGGGGTCACGAGGGCGGACCCTATCTCAGCGCAGCACCAGCAGGTCGAGAGTGTCCAGTTGCGGACCCGTGGCGGTGCGGGCGGCCTCGTGCAGCCGGGCCAGGCCCGCCTCGTACGCCTCGTCGCTGATCAACTGCAGGAGGGTGTGCGCTTCGCGGCGCAGGCAGGTGGCCGCGTCGAGCAGGGACGGCGCGGACACCTGCGTGACCGGTTCCAGGACCGCTCCGGGCCCGCCGAACGCGTCGACGATCGTGGCCACGGCCGGGTAGTGCTGCTCCAACGCGGTGATCGTTTCCGGCCAGAACCGGCACAGGGCGAGCCCGTCGTGACGGCCCGGGAACGCCGAGCGGATCAGCACCGGCGCGCCCGGGGCGAGGACCCGGCGGATCTCGCGGGCCGCGGCCGGCAGATCCGGCACGTGGTGGATGACCGTCGACAGCCACACCGCGTCCACACTGGCGTCGGCGACCGGGATGCTCGCGGCGTCGCCGGGCAGGACGGGGCCGGTGACGGCTCGGTCGCGCATCGCCGCGGACGGTTCGACCGCGACCACGTCGATGCCCGGCCACCAGTCCCGGAACGCTGCCGTCCACGTCGCCGTGCCGCAGCCCAGGTCGAGCACGCGCATCCCGGGGCGTGGGCCGAGGTGCCGGGTGATCGCCTCCCGCCACGGGCTGAGGGCGTCACCGCGGAGGTGGCGGGTGGCTTCGAACGCGGAGGCGTCGGTCCGGTCGTACGCGATGAGCGCCATGCTCCCGATCCTGTCAGAACCCGGTGGTCGCCAGCCAGCGCTGCAGCACCGCCCGATCCCCGCCGGGCGCTCCGGGCGGGCGCCCCCGGGTGAGCACCAGCAGCAACTCCAGGGCCGGGGCGCGCAGGGTGACCGAAGCGGGGCCGGTGCCGTGCCGCCAGGTCGCGCCGTCCGGCTTGCTGGTCGGGTGACGGTTGGCATGGAATAGGAGTCGGCGCGGGAACGGTCGCGGCGAAATCTCAGGAGAATCGTTCTGACAGAACCTGCCGTTGTCCGGATCAGTTGCCCCCGGTGTCGCCGTAGCGGCCGGCGAGCAGGTAAGCGCCGTGGTTGTCGAGCTGGTCGCGGCGCCGGTCGTAGCGGCGGGTGGTGCGCGGGTCGGCGTGGCCGGCGAAATCCTGGGCCCGGCGCAGGTCGCCGCCGGTGGCGTCGAGGATTTCGGTGATCGCGGTGTGGCGCAGTGAGTGCGGGCTCAGCGCGCTCGCCGAGGACAGCCCGGCGCGGCGCGCCAGCCGGCGGATCAGCCGGTGCACGTACAGCTCGTAGATCTCCAGGCCGGACGGTGTCAGGAACAGCGAACCCTCGGCCGGGGTTCCGCGCTCGGCCAGCATCAGGTCGATGGCGTGCGACAGCACCGGGGGCAACGGGACCCGGCGGCGGCGACCGCCCTTGACCGTCAGGTTCAGCACCCGGTGACCGCGGTCGTAGCCGAGGTCTTCGATGCGGGCACCGATCGCCGAACCGACGCGCAGGCCGGCGACCAGCAGCAACAGGATCAGGGCGTAGGCGGTCGGGGAGTCGGCGCGGGCCTGCGTGAGCAGCCGGTCGGCTTCCGGGCGGTCGAGACCGACAGTGCTGCTGTCGTCGGGGTCGACGCGCGGCCGGGCGGCGGCCTGCGCCGGGTTGTATCTGATCAGCGGTTCCGGGTCGGCGGCGGTGTTGACGACCAGGTAGTCGTACCAGGACGCGACCGCGGACAGCCGGCGGGCGATGGTGGACTCGGCGGCGGGTTTGCCGCGGGCGCCGGTCGCGCGTTGCTCGACGATCCACGCGTCGAGGTCGGCGGGCCGGGCGGTCAGCGGATTACGGCCGGTGGCCGCGCACCATTCACCCCACTGCCACAGGTCGCGCCGGTAGGCGGTGCGGGTGTGCGCGGAGCGTTGCCGGCTCAGCCACATCGTGGTCAGTTCCGCGAGCCGGGTCGGCGTCGGCGACACCGTAGCGGGCAACGGGGCCGGGTCGGTGGCGACGAGTTCACTGCCGACTGTGCTCTGTGGTTCGTCCGTCACACCAAGATCCTACCTGACGGATAACGGTCATTATTTTACGCCTCCGTCGATGGGGGAGCGGAGTCCCGAGCGGGCCTCACGGAGGATTATCGAATTACTGTTATTTACAATTCGGTAATTAGGACAGCTTAGGGTCTGCCATCAGAAATAGCGGGTGCTCGCCGACCAGTTGCCGATACTGTGCCCGCCATGGTGGATGCGCAGCAACGGTTCGTGGCCTCCGGACCGTTGCGGATCTGGACCGAACGGGCCGGGGATCCCGAGCTTCCCGCTGTCCTGATGGTCATGGGTTCGGCCGCTCAGGGTGTCCTGTGCCCTGACGCGCTGGTCGGTCGACTTGTCGAGCGCGGCGTCCAGGTGATCCGGTTCGATCAGCGCGACACCGGCCGGTCCAGCATCGTCGACTTCGACGCTGACCCGTACACGATCGGCGACCTGGCTCGTGACTGCCTGGCGGTGCTGGACGGTCATGGACTGACCTCCGCGCACGTGGCCGGTGTCTCCACAGGCGGCATGATCGCGCAGTGGCTGGGGGTGCATGCGCCTGATCGAGTCCGGTCCTTGACGGTGATGTCCAGCTCGCCGATGGGTCACGATCCGGGTCCTGCCCGGGCCCGGGCGCTGGCCGGGGAGCCGGCCGACCCGGATGATCTGCCGCCGCCGTCACCCGCGTTCGTCGCGCATGTGAAAGCCGGGCTGCCGCCGGGGGTCGAGTCGGACGTGGCCTTGTTCCGGGTCTTCAACGGGCCGGTCCGGCCGTTCGACGAGCCGGGCACCCGGGCGCTGCTCGAGTTGGCCCTGTCGCGTGCGGTCGACCCGTCGGCCGCGGCCAACCATGACCGGGCGGTGTGGAGGGACGACCCCAGCCTGCTCGCCCCGCTGTCGTCGATCACCGCACCGACCTCGATCGTGCACGGCGACCAGGATCCGGTTTATCCGCTCGGTCACGGCGAGGCCCTGGCCGCCGCGATCCCGGGTGCGGTCCTGCACGTCGTGCCCGGGATGGGTCACGTCCTGACGTCACCGGGCCTGCCCGAGGAGATCGCCGATCTGATCCGGCTGTGACCGGGCAGCGAGACGGGGACGCCGGGCCGCCAGTCCGGCCGGCGACCCGTTCTACCTGATGGAACGATCGACGTCGGCCGACTGATGACGCCGTCCGATCAGACGTCAGCGTCCCGCCGCTGGGGTCGTCACGGGCGGGCCGCGCGTAGGGTGTCCCGCAGGGCGGCGACCGCGGGTTTCGGGCGTAGTTGCTGGTCCCACAACAGTTCGTCGCCGGGTTCGAGCGGGTAGCTGTCGTGTTCGGCGGTGGAGCCGTAACGATCGGTGATACCCCAGGTGGTGAACGAGGTGCAGGTCGGCTCGGACAGGCAGGCGCCGAGCACGCCGGCGAACTGGCCGGCCTGGACCTGCGGCGATTCGCCGTACACGTCGATCTCGGAGATACGCGCGGACAGGCCGAGTTCGGCCAGGTCGGCGATGTGGGACCGGAGCACCGCGGGGTCGATGTGGTCACCGGCCTCGTGGATGTGGCTTTGGAAACCGACCCCGTCGATGGGCACTCCCCGCTCCTGGAGGCGGACGACCAGGGCGTACAAGGCTTCCCAGCGGGGGCCGTCGGCCTCGGCGCCGAACTCGTTGAGGTACAGCTTCGCCTCGGGGTCGGCGGCGCGGGCAGCGGTGAACGCCTTGTCGATGTACGACTCGCCCATCGCTTCCTGCCACAGGTGCTCGCGCAGACCGGGACCGCCGTCGGGTCCGTCATCGTCCGGCGACAACGGTTCGTTGACGACGTCCCACTCCGCGACCCGGCCACGGTAGCGACCGACGACGGTGCTGACATGTGCGGTCATCACGCGTTCCCGGTCGGCGAGGGGAACCTGCTGCATCCAGCGCGGGTTGGCCTCCCCGAAGACCAGGGTGTGCGCGTGCACCTTCATGTGGTTGGCAGCCGCGAAGTCGACCAGCAGGTCACCCTCCGCAAAATCGTAGGTGTCCGGCCCCGGGTGGACGAACTGGGGCTTGAGGGCGTTCTCGGTGGTGAGCATCGAGAACTGGGTGGCGGCGAGGGCGCGGTAGCCGTCGTCGCTGACCAGTGGTTCGGCCGCCATCGCGGCCCCGATCGGCAGCCGGCGGCCGGTGGCCTCGGCCAGGGCACGCAGCGAGTCCGAGGGCGGGGCCGGTTGCTCCGACGGCCGCGTGTCGCGGACCGCGACGCCGCCGCCGTCGCGTGCCGCCGCCTCCAGCGCTGCCAGGGTCCAATCCGGCGCGCCGGGCACGGCGTCGACCCCGAACGTGACGGAACCGGCGTCGAACACCCCCGGGTCCGGGACGGACACGCCGGTGCCGCCGGCGGACAGCACCAGGTCACCGCCGTGACGGTCCACCGTGACGGTCACCGTGGCGGGTGACGCGACCGACGCGATCCGTTCCGCGGCCGGCGCGGCGGAACGGCCGTCCCAGACGGTCAGGCTCAGCTCGCGTTCCGAGACCGCGACGCGCAGCCCCCGCCGGTTCTGTTGCCACTCGTCGTAGACGATCGGCACCTCGCCGTACAGGTACAGCGACGCGGTCTGGCCGGCCGGGCGGTGCACCGTCGCACTGACCCGGAAGTCGCCGCGAACCTTGAGCTGCGGGCCACGCAGGTTCACCGGCGGATGGGGTTGCCCGCCCGTGCCGTCCTGAAGCACGATCTGCCGACCCAGGCCATGAATACGCACGCCGGCGGACCCGACGGTCCCGCCCGGCACGTGACTCCAGTCCCCGGCCAGCAGGTCCACCCGGCCGGATACCGGAGCCGCGCCGGACGCGCTCGGCCGGGCATCCCGGCCACCGGGCAGATCGCAGGCCGCAGCACCGGCGGCGAGCAGACACAGCATGGACACGAACAGGGTCAGGCGGGCGCGTAGAAGGTTCGGCACGGGTCCTCGTGGAGTCGGCGATGAAGGACCGCCCGACAGTACCGACAGCACGCTTCGTGAGCGCCGGGGGACAAGTGTCGCGCCGGGTGTCGCAGCAAGGCGCGGCCGGCCCCATCCTCAGCCGCCTCAGATCTGACAGGTCCTCACCGGTGGTCGCACCAGGCGCGCAGGGATCACAGCGGCAGGTGATGGCGCGAATCCGCTGGTGCGATCGGCCAGGACTTGGCTACGCTGCGCCGCGATGGCGAACCTGGTGCATCTCACTCCCGCAGACCGGGCGCGACGAATCGTCCGCTCCGGTGTTGCCGCGCGCAGTCCCGGCGGTGCCGGTGAGCGGGGCGTTTACTGCATGCCGGTGCTCACCTCCTACACGCTCACCCACCAGTGGGTACGCGAGCTGCGGCGCTGGCACCCGGGCGTGCTCGCCGCCGTGGACCTGTACATTCCCGACGACGAGCCGGTGCTGGTCGGCCGGTACAACCGGGAGCCGGAGCGCTGCGCGGTGGCGCGGGCCGTTGCCCTGGTGCGGGAGGCGGCCGATCCGCGCGGCTTTGAGATCTTCGTGCCCCGTGCGATCCCGGCCGGCGACGTGCGTCGAGTCCGAAGCGTGGCGCAGGGCATCGGCTGGCGGCACAAGCCGGACGCGCACGGCGTCCGGCCGTGTACATGTCCAGCCTGCCTTCAACCCGGCACCCCCAAGGTGGCCCGGCTGCGTCGCCGTCTGCGGGACGAGGACTTCACGCCCCGCAAGACCAAGCCGGAGCTGATGGCGCAACTGCTGGGCGCGGCGACGGCGGAGGACATCTGTGACGCGCTGTGGGGGCTCGGCGCGCGCAGCCGGGGCGGCGCCGAAGAGCTCGAGTTCCTCGCTGATCACCCCGACTCGGACGTACGCGAAACGCTCTACGACGTGTTGGAGTCCTACCGCGGTAAGGCCGCCCGCGAGTTACGTTCCCGGTTGCTGAGCAACGCTGACTGGCTCTGACCCACCACGACGCCCGCGCCGGCCCGGGACGCCTCCCTGAACACCCCGCAGCTCACATCACCCGAGCGGCTCAGCCCGACGGCCGGCGTGCTGGTCCGTCGCGACAGCGGCGAACAGCAGCCGGTCGCGCCACTGCCCACGGATGTGAAGGTGGTCGTGCAGGTGACCTTCGGGCTGCATGCCGATTTTCGTCAGCACGCCCGCTGAGCCCGCGTTGGCCGGGTCGCACGTCGCGCTGACCTTGTGCAGGGCGAGATCGTGGAAGCCGAACCGCAGGAGAGCGGCGGCGGCTTCGGTGGCGTAACCGTTTCGCCACCGTGACCGGGCCAGTACGAAGCCCATCTCGGCCCGGCGGTGCCGTGTACTGGTGACCTCCAGCCGAATCGAGCCGATCAGGGTGTCGCCGGCCCGGTCCACCACCGCCAGGGCGAACACGGACCGCGGTGCGGCCCGGGCGTTCTCGGCCACCTCGTGCAGGAAGGCGGTGGTGTCCTGCGGCTCGTTCGGTCCCCAGTCGGTGTACCGGACGACCTCGGCGTCGCTCGCGAAGGCATGCACCGCGGCGTGGTCGTCGGAACAGAACTCGCGCAGCAGCAGGCGCGGCGTGGTGAGCTTCATCGCTGATACCATCCCGCATTTCTCGGCAAGGGCGACGGTCGGCATGCGCTCGCTGCCGTCGCCGAGGTGGGGGACAGCCACTCGACGGGGCCGTGCGCCGGGCCGTGACACAGTAACGATCATGAGCTTCGATGCCGACGACCTGTCCGCCGTCTCGCCGATGCGGGCCCGGGTGCGGCCTGGCGGGGGTGCAGCCAAGGTACCGCGGAAACCGGCAATAGGCGGTGTAGCCAGGCCTTCTAGGATGGCGCCGATGATGAGGATCGGCTACGCCCGGGTGTCAACCCGCGAGCAGAACTCCATCAGCCAGCGGCAGCTCCTAGCTGAGGCCGGCTGCGAGGAGATCTACATCGACGAGGGCGTGTCGGGCAAGACCGCGTCCCGTCCGGAGCTGGACAAGGCGCTGGCCCGTCCGAGACTGGCTGCACTGATGTCGGCAGTCCTCCACACGCGGGCGAGCGGGTTCGTCTCGCTATGTGTACGGCGGCCGCGCGGTGCCGATGAGGGTGCCCAACGTTGGACCGCGCCATTCCGATCGTGCTGGCATGCGAACGACGGTCAGGACTGAATGCCGGGCTCTGACGCCGGTTGTGGTGGCAGTTGCGCCTCGATGAGTGTCGCGGCGTATCCGGCACCGCTCTGTTCCCGCAGTTCCTGACCGATCCGGGTGCTGGTGTGGCGTACCTGCCGGTCGGCGACGAGGTCGAGGAGCGCGGACCGCAACTCTTGCGCTGTGATGTCGCTGGTGTCGATCCGGCGGGCCACGCCGAGTTCGATCAGGCGTTCGGCGTTGGCGAACTGGTCCACCGCCTGCGGGGCCACCAGCATCGGGGTGGCGTAGTACAGGCCTTCGGTGCTGCCGCCCATGCCGCCGTGGGTGACGAAGGCTTGAGCCTGACGGAGGATGTCGCGTTGGGGTACCCATGAGTGGACCTCGATGTTGCCTGGCAGGTCGCCGAGTTCGGCCGGATCGACCCGTTGGCCGATCTGCAACACCACATGCCAACCGGGTAGGTCGCCGAAAGCTTGCACTGAGCGCCGGTAGAACTCCGGGTGCTCGGTGAATGTCGAGCCGAGCGAGATGAGCAGGACGTTCTCGGCTTCTGCCGGTGGGGTCCAGGTGCCTTGATCGGCGCGATCGCCGAAGACGGGACCGGCGAAGGTGTAGACGCAGTCGTCCACCCGCTCGGCATGCGGCTGCATGATCCGGGGGATGAGGACCAGGGCACGCTGCGGCCGGCCGTGGAAGGCGGCACTGTCGGTGACGGAGGATCCGTTGTCGGTCAGCCACTGCTGGAAGCGGCGGTAGTAGGCGGCGCCGCGTGGGTCGGCCTTCATTGCCGCGATCATGGGGGCCATCTCATCCTCGTAGCCGTCCCAGGCGACGAATGTGGGAGACAGTTGCACCGCGGGTATGCCCCACTGCTCAGCGAGCAGACGGGCCGGGGCGCCGGCGATGTCGTACAGGAACAGGTCGGGTCTGTCGTGTTCGTACGCCTCGCGTAGCTGCGGAAGCATCGCGACGGCGTCGTCCAGGAAGAGGGTTAGCTGGTCGATCGTGTCGCCCTCGAAGCCGTCGTTGCCGTTCACCAGCGTCGACCGGTACGGCTTGAACTCTGCTCCGACCGCCTCGATGACGGCAGCGTAGGAGGGGTCGTTGGCGTAGGTGACCCGGTGCCCGCGTGCGGCCAGTTCCCGGACGACCTCGATGCTCGGGTTGACGTGCCCCGGGAACGGGATGCTGACCATGGCGATGTGGGCGTGACGCATGGAGTACCTCCGAATCCACTTAACAAGACGAGACGTAGCGTCTCGTTCATCCCTGGACTTGTCAAGACGAGACGTCACGTCTCGCTTCGGCTAGGGTGGCGCCATGCCGAACGCGCCCGATCCCGCCCGCCGTAGCGAGCGTTCCCGGAAAGCCATCCTGGACGCGACGCTGGCCCTGCTCCACGAGGCGGGCTACCCCGATCTCACCGTGGAGGCGATCGCGGCCCGAGCCGGTGTCGGTAAACAGACGATCTACCGGTGGTGGTCGGGTCGCGGCGCGGTCGTCCTGGACGCGCTCGTCGAGCAGATGTCCGCAGCGGGCCCTCCCGTGCTGCCCGATAGCGGCGACTTGGAGGCCGACCTACGCGCCGTCGTCCGCGCGATCGTCGCCGAACTCGCAGATCCCCGCCTCTCGGCGACCACCCGGGCGCTCACCATCGAGACGCTGTCCAGCGAGACCCTCGCCGAACACGTACGAGACCGGCTGCTGCGGCCCCAGCTCGACGCCATCAAGGCCCGGCTACGGTCCGCCCGCGAGACCGGGCAGCTACGGGTGGGGATCGATCTCGACCAAGCTGTCGAGCTGCTGATCGGTCCGATGTACCACCGCTGGATGCTGCGCACCGGACCGCTCACCGATGAGTACGCCGACGGCATCGTCGACCTGGCGATGGTGGCGCTGCAGCCACGGGCGGCCTGAACTCAGATCTGTTGCCTCCGCTGGTCAAGGGCGATGCGTTGATACGCGACCTATGCGCGACGGCGACCAGGGCTGGTCAGGACACCGGCTCGGTGATGGTGAGGTCGATGTCGGGTAGGTGGGCGTCGTACTGTTCGGGCGTGATGGTGATCTCGTCGGTGGCGTAGACGCCGAACCGGTTGATCCGCATCGTCTGGTATGGCGAGAGTACGGTCAGATCCTCCGGTTTGATCTCCCAACCTTCGGTGGCGAGCTGGCGTAGCACGTTCATCATGTCCAGGGTGGTGTGGAAGATGACCGCGTTGGTCAGCAGGGTGGAGTACCTGATGTGTTTCTCCTGCTCGGCGGTGTCGTTGTCGCGCACGCGGCCCTCGTTGCCGAACCGGCACCAGGCGGAGAAGTTGTTGTAGGACTCGACCTTGTTGGTCGCCGCGGTGGTCCGCCGCCGTAGCTGCGGGTCCGACAAGTAGCGCAGCAGTTGGATGGTGCGGATGACCCGCCCGGCCTCGCGGAACGCCTTGTAGAAGTTGTTGCGCCTCGAGTCCACCACCGCCGGATGCTGTCGTGGGAACCCGGATCACCCGGCGACGGCGGTCGCGAACACGCGGCGCAGTGAGTCGAACGCCGCCAGCGAACTGCGGCCTTCCTCCTGCAGCGACCGTACGGCCGGGTCGGTGCCGTCCGCGGCGAGGGCTTCCTGCCACATGGTCTTCTCGGCGGCCCGCCAGTCGGGCATGTCGTGCACCTGCACGTCGGTGAACCCGGCCTGCGGCAGGTCCCGCCGCAGGCCGACCTCGCGGATGCGGGCCGGCACCCGGTCGTCGCCCGGGTCGACCGCCTCCCAGCAGGTCAGGGCGAGCCGGCCGCCGGGGGTGAGGAGCCGGTGGAACTCGGCCATCGCGGCCAGGGGCGGCTCGGCGAACTGGACCGCGTCCACACACATCAGCGCGTCCGCCGTACCGTCGGGCAGGCCGCTGGCGGCCAGCGTCCCGACCCGGAACTCGGCGCGGTTCCCGGGTAGGCGGCGGGCGCTGAGCGCGGTGGCCGCACGCACGGCCACCTCGGAGAAGTCGACGCCGATCAGGTGTGCGCCGGTGCGGCGGGCGATCTCGATGCCGTACCCGCCGCGCCCGCACGCGAGGTCGACCAGCGTCGCGCCCGGTGCCGGGTGCAGCGCTGCGGTCATCGCGGCGATGCCGTCCCACGGCAGGGTACCGGCAACCTCCAGTTCGGCGGGCAGACCGAGCGTGCGGGCGACGATGGCGTCCCGGGCCGGGGAAACTGCCATGTCGGCGTACCACTGGTCGAAGTATGCTGCGGTCGGCCTCGGCGAAGTCACGCCGATCATTGTGCCGCCCGGCCCGGAGAGAGCAAAGCGAGACGACATGCCCGGTTGTTCCCGCACGCGCTGACCCGAGTTCCTGTCATCGCGTGCTGCCCCGCAATTCACGGCGCAGCCCCAGCCGAGGGATCGCTGTGCCCGGATTGTGGACCGATGCCGACTTCCGACGCCTGTGGACGGGCCAGACCGCTTCGCAGTGGGGCGAGCAGACCGGCCTGGTCGTCCTGCCCCTGCTCGCCGTCCTCACGCTCGGCGTGGGTGCGGACCAGCTCGGTGTTCTCCGCGCGGCCGGTCAGTTGCCGCTGCTGCTGTTCGCGCTGCTCGCCGGCCGCTGGGTGGACCGGCGGCGCACCCGTGCCGTCATGATCTGGACCGACCTGGGTCGCGCGGTGACGCTGGGCGCGACCGTTGTCGCCGCGCTGGTGGGTGGGCTCGGGCTGCCGGTGCTGCTGCTGGTCGCGTTCACGGTCGGGACGCTGTCGGTCTTCTTCGACGTGGCCTATCAGGCGTCGCTGGTCAGGCTGGTGCGCCGCGACGACCTGCTGCGGGCGACCAGCGCGGTCGAGGGCACCCGATCGGCGGCGCAGATCGGCGGTCCGGCGCTGGGCGGGGCCCTGGTGTCGCTGCTGCCGGCGGTGCTGACGGTGGTTCCGGCAGCACTGATGTTCGCCGTGTCGAGCGTGTCGCTGGCCCGGATCCGGCGTCGGGAGCCGATCGTCGCGGCCGGTCCGCGGCGGATCCGCGACGGCGTACGTTTCGTGGCGGCCGACCGGTCGCTGCGGGCGATCTGCCTCGCCTCGGCCGCGTTCCAGTTCTTCTTCGCCGCCACGACGACGGTCTACCTGCTGTTCCTGCCGCGGGAGCTGCATCTGTCGGGGACGGCGATCGGGGTGGCGCTGGCGTCGGCCGGGCCGGGCGCGCTGGCCGGGTCGTTGCTGGCCGCGCGGTTGCCGGCCCGGTTCGGCTACGGCCGGGTCCTGCTGGTCGCGGCGCTCGCCGGGGACGGGGTGATGCTGCTGGCGCCGCTGCTGCACGGCAGGTCCGTCCTCGGCCCGGCCGCGATCGGCTTCGTGTTCGGGACCGGCGGGCAGCTGGTGAACGTGACGGTCATGGCGGTCCGGCAGTCGGTGACCCCACCGGCGTTGCAGGGCCGGGTCGCGGCCACGATCACGTTCGCCGGGATGGGCCTGACCCCGATCGGTTCCCTGCTCGGCGGTTTCCTGGCCGGGCAGCTGGAGTTGCGGACGGCGCTGCTGTGCACGACCGCCGGCATGCTGCTGTCCCCGCTGCTGATGGCGTTGTCGCCGCTGGCCCGGCTGCGAACAACCTTTTAGCTCGCGTACGGCGGGTCCGCCGCCAGCGTCCGCGTCAGCGAGTCCAGTCCGAGCGAGCCGACGTCGAGCGCCCGCCGGTGGAAGTCACCGCGGAACGACGCGCGGCCGGCCAGCCACACCCGCTCACCGACCTTGTACGTCAGCGCCTGACCGGGACGGCCCAGATAGCGAGCGAGTTCGAGCGGCGCGTACACCCCTTGATGGCACCGTTCCCGCAGCAGCCGCAGCGCGGCGTCCGGTGTCCACAGCCGCAGGTGCAGCCCGATGTCGAGCACCACCCGGGCTGCCCGCAGCAGCTGCGAGAACAGGTAGCCGAGGCGGGCGCCGGGCTGCTCGTAGTGTCCGATCTCGTCCATGAACCGTTCGGCGTACAGCGCCCAGCCCTCCTGGCTCGCGGAGAGCCCGCCGAGCAGGTTCAGCCGCTGCCCGGGACCACCGCGGCAGGCCTCGGCACCGACCTGCAGGTGATGACCGGGCACCCCTTCGTGGTAAACGACGCTGTACGCCCGCCAGGTGGGAAAATTTGTCTGACTCCCGGGAAGGAACCAGGTGACGCGGCCGGGCCGGGTCAGGTCACGCGACGGGCGGGCGTAGCCGGTGCCGGCGGACACGGTCACCCGCGACTCGATGCGCCGCAGCGGCGCGGGAATGTCGAAGTGCGTTCCGTGCAGCCGCTCGGTCGTCGCGTCGAGAAGCTCCTGCAGCCAGGCGCCGAACGCGGCCCGGCTCGGCAGCACCCCGGGCGCGTCCGGCCGGTCGAGCCGGTCCAGGGCCTCCGGCACGTTGCCGCCCGCTTCCGCGACCAGTTGCGCCTCGATCGCGGTGAACTCGTCCCAGCCCCACTTGTAGAGCTCGCGCAGATCCGGCTCGGCGCCGAGAAACGCCCGCACCCACAGCGCATATCGCTGCGGGCCGAAGGCCTCCTCGGCACGTGCGCGCGGTCCCAGGTCCTCCTTCAAGATCAAAGCCAATTGGTGGTACGCCTTCTGAGCGCTCTGCGCCGCGGCCAGCAACGACGCCCGGTGCGGTCCGTCGCCGTACCGCTGCGCCAGCGTGAGATCCTCGTCGGCCCAGTCGTGGCAGCGCTGGATCGCCAGGTCGACCTGACGCCGGGCGGGCCGGTGACCACGGTCGGCGGCGAGCCGGAGACTGCGGGCGTACCCGTCCAGTGCCGCCGGGATGGCGGCCTGCCGTGCGGCGACCCGGGCCCAGCCGTCCTCGTGGGCCGCGCCCGCGGTGTCACGGCCGGGCACGGCGGCCTCGACGCACCGGCGGATCAGTTGCAGCGGACCGGTCGCCGCCGTGTGCAGTTCGCGCAGGTCCTCGCCGGCGTCGTGGAGGTCGATCCGGGTGCGCAGCCGTTCGGTGAGGTGGGCGTGCAGCGGGCCGGTCGCGGGCACGGACTCGAGCTGGCGCAGGGCGGTGGCGGCCAGGTCGGCGCGGGCCTGATGACCGTCCGGGCTGTAGTCGGTGAGCCCGTCGGCGTCCGGTTCGCCGCTGTCGGCGACGGCCGCGTACGGGTCGAGGCGGGCGACGTCGCGCAGCAGCCGATCGGTGAAGTCCTCGATCACGACGACGATCGTCCCAGCCGCCCCGCCGATCTTGTGTGGTGCGGGTCACAACTCGGGAGCCAACCTTTTCTGGCCCGGGGCGTCCTTCCGGGCGACAGTGCACCGACAGACCAACGTGCTGGAGTCTCACATGCGCAGATCCACCCGGGCTTTCGCGGTCGCCGCCGGAGCCGTGGCCGTTGTCGCCATCGGCGGGGTGTCCGCCGCGGCGGCGTTCGCCGACGACGCGACGCCCAGGCCCGCCACTTCCCCGGTCACGACTCCGTCCGCTTACTCGCAGAAGCCGACGGCCGAGCCGACCCCGACCGCGTCGATCGGGAAGCCGACGGCGGTAACGACGCCCAGCGCGTCGACGGGCACACCCACCGCGGCAACGACACCCAGCGGGTCGACGCGCAAGCCGACGGCAGCGCCGGCGCCTACCGCGTCGACGCGCAAGCCGACCGCGGCAACGACGCCGTCCGGCTCCACCTGGAAGCCGACCGCCGCGCCGACGCCCAGTTTCTCGGCCCCGTCCTGATGTTCCGCGCGCCGGCCGGCGTGCACGACGGCCGGCGCGCCCGTCCTTCGTTCCCGAGGCCCTTTGTGATTCTCGTGTTGCCGATGCCCCGGTCGCTGCTGCGCTGGTGGCGGGGGACCGTCCCGGCCGTGACAGCGGCGTCCGCGGCGCCCCCGATCGACGAGCTCTACCGCGAGCGGCGTCTGCCTCTGGTACGCCTGGCCGTGCTCATGGTCGATGATCTGCCCACCGCCGAGGACGTCGTCCAGGACGTGTTCACCCGGCTCTACCGCAGTCACGGCACCGGCCTGAGCGCTGTCGGCGATCCGGAGTCCTACCTGGTGTCGGCGGTGATGAACGCGGCCCGGTCGGTGCTGCGCCGTCGCCGGATCGCCCGCGCCTACCTGCCACCACGGCCGGACCCGGCCCCGGCCGCCGAGGACGAGGCCCTGCTCGGCGCCGGTGACCGCGAGGTGATCCGGGCCCTGGGCCGGCTCACCACCCGGCAGCGGCAGGTCATCGTCTTGCGCTACTGGTCCGGGCTCTCCGAGCGGGAGATCGCCGGCACGCTGCGGATCTCGGCCGGAACCGTCAAGTCGACCGCGCACCGCGCCCTGACCCTGCTGCGCGCCGAACTGGGGGAGAAATGACCGGACCCGACCTGGAACAGCGCCTGCGCGCGGCCCTCTCCGCCCGGGCCGCCGCCGTCACCCATCAGCACCTGCGCCACGACCTCGCTCCCCGTCGCCGCTCCCCGGCCCGATGGTGGCTGCCGCTGACCGCCGGTCTCGCCGCCGCGGCCGTGTCGATCACGGCGTTCCTCCTGCTGCACCCGGTGAACTCGGAGCCGCCGGCCGCACCGCCTCCGCCGAGCCCGGCCACCTCACCACCCGCGCCGTCGCTGTCGGTGCCCACGGCCGGGCCCACCCCGACCGCATCGGCGCCGCGGCCGACCGCCGCCTCGACCCCGTCGGCATCGGGTCCGGCGGTCGGAAAAACGCCGCGCTGAGCTGCTTTTTCGTGGTTCTGCGGGGTGACCGTGCCCCGCCACGGAGGTCGCCCTTGTGGGTTTCGCGTTCGGGGCCGGCCACGGCCCTGCGAAGCCCACAAGGGTCCCCGCGGGAGCGGCGGAGGGTGACCACAGCGAAGACAGGACATGAAGAACTTGATCTTCGGGAGGCGGCGAGCGCAGCGATGCCGACCGGGACTGTTCTTGCCGTGCATCGATGTCGGTGATAGCTGTTGGCGATGGGCTGGTTCGGTGTGCGGGCGGTTTTCGCGTTCGATCTCGGGGAGCGCGGGGTGCTGACCTACGAGGAGCGGGTGACGCTGTGGCAGGCCGAGTCGGCGGACGCGGCCCGGGAGCTGGCCGGCCGGGACGCCGCGGAGTATGCGCGCTGCCTCGACGGGTGCGAGTTCACCGGACTGCTGCAGGCCGGTGAGCTGCCGGAAGAGCCCGGGCACGGCGCGGAGGTGTTCGCGCTGATGCGGGACAGCGCGTTGCCGCCGGACAAGTATGTGGCGGCATTTTTCGACACCGGCTGGGAGCGGCGCGGGATCAGCGACGGTGAGTGACCGTCGCCCGGCGGTCGAGGCGGGCCCGGGTCACCGACGCGATCGCGGTCAGCGCGAGAGCGCCGGCGATGACCGCAAGTGAGACGCCGATGCCGATGTGCGGGGCCCAGCCGACCGGGCGGCCGCCGTTGAGGAACGGCAGATTGTTCTCGGCCAGGGCCTGCAAGACGAGTTTCACGCCGATGAAACCGAGCACGACCCCGAGGCCGATCGACAGATAGACCAGGCGGTCGAGCAGGCCGCCGAGCAGGAAGTACAGCTGGCGCAGGCCCATCATCGCGAACACGGTCGCGGTGAAGATCAGGTACGGGTGGTCGGTGAGCCCGAAAATGGCCGGCAGCGAGTCCAGCGCGAAGATGACGTCGGTCGTGCCGATCGCGATGAAGACGACGATCAATGGCGTGAACAGGCGGCGGCCGCGGGCGTCGCGGGTGAACACGCGGGACCCGTCGTATCGTCCGGTCATCGGCAGGACCCGGCGGGCCCAGCGGACCAGCAGATTCTCCTGGTATTCGGGCTCGTTGTCGTCGTAACCGAAGACCTTCACCGCGGTGTAGACGAGAAACCCGCCGAAGATGTAGAAGACCCAGGTGAACCGGCTGATCGCGGCCGCGCCGAGCGCGATGAACGCGCCGCGCAGCAGCAGCGACAGAATGATGCCGACGAGCAGCACCTTCTGCTGGTAGCGGCGCTCGATCCGGAACCGGGACATGATGATGACGAACACGAACAGGTTGTCGACCGACAAGCTGTACTCGGTGAGCCAGCCGGCCAGGTACTGCCCCGCCGCGGCACCGTCGAAATGCGACCACAGGAAAAGCGCGAAGAGCACTGCCAGCGCGACGTAGCCGGTCACCCACAGCACGCACTCCCGCAGGGACGGCTCGTGCGGGCGGCGGCTGACCAGCAACAGGTCGAGCAGCACGAGCGCTCCGAGACCGACGAGGGTGACCGTCCACAACCAGCCGGTTACCTCCACGGGCGAAACCTCCCAGCAGTGCCACGGCGACGGGGGACCATCAGCAGCCTCCCAGAGTCGGCCCGGACGATAAAGGGTCCTTCGTGCATTGACAGGGATGTACCCGGCAACCCACCCGGTCCCGCCTTCCCGTCGGATTTCCGACGCGCGCCGATGTGTCCGATCGCGCACAGCACCCGGTGGGAGGTCCGGACCCTTGTCAGGAGGGCCGAGCGGCCGCCGCCTGCCGCGCGCGCCAGGCCGCCTCCGCACGTTGCATGCGCTCGAACAGCGCCGCACGGTCGTCATCGCCGACGGCCGACAGGTCCAGTCGGAACACCTGCTCCGCGACCTCGAACCACTCCTCGGCGGACGTCAGGACCCGTGTCGAACGCCCGCCGGCATCGTCACGGGTCAACTCGTCGTTGAGGATGAAGTCGGTCCCGAGCGCGTCGCGGCGAAAGAGTTCACAGGTCTGGACGAACGGGGACCGCGGCGACGTCGAGAGTTCGGCGTGATAGGCGCTGAAGTCCTCCCAGACGGCCGGCGCGAGCGTGAAGTCCATGCTGTGGAAGGTCGTCTGCACCGGGTCGGTGAAGAACCGCCAGGCGTCCGGCCCGATCTCCGGCAGCATCTGCAACCGGAAGCTGAAGGGGCCCTGGACGTGGGTGCCCTCCCGCAACGGGATCGGCTCGTAGTGCGAGTTGGCCAGGCCGACGTCGATCGACCACCGTTCGCCGTCGATCACGACGGTGAGCGCCAGGTGCGTGCCGTACTCGTCGGAGGTCGGCTTCGCGCGCTCGGCGCTGCCGTTGATCTGGCCGCGGTGGAGCGTGACGTCATACCCGAGGACGGTCAGCAGCGAGGCGAAGGCATTGTTCAGGTTGAAGCAGTAGCCGCCCCGGCCCGCGAGGATGCGGCCCACGGATTCCTCCGGGCTGATGCCCGGCGGGCGACCGAGCTGGATGTCGATGTTCTCGAAGGCGATGCGCTCGACGTGTGCACGGTGCAGCCTGCGCAGCGTGTCGAGCGTCGGCGCCCCGGGGGATTCCGAGGCGTCGATGCCGAGCGTGCTCAGATAGGGCGCCACCCACGCGGGATGCCGGGACGTCTCCGCAGTCATGGCCGCGAAGAGTAGCGCCTCCCACCCCCGGCAGCCCAACGGATTTCTCGTCACCCCGAGGACGAGACCCGGCCGGGCCCCACCGTGGTTCTGACGGACGGATGGCGGCGTCAGGGGCGGACGGCGGCCAGCTGGGTGGCCTGGGCGACCAGGGCACCTTTGGTGTCCCAGAGCTGGGCGGTCTCGTCCATGCGGCCGCTGGTGACCTCGGCCGACTGCATGGTCATCAGCAGCGGGCCCGGGGCGGGGAGGCGACGCAGGTACGCGGTGAGGCTGATCGTCGGCGCCCAGCCCTGGATGCCCAGCGTCAGGGAGATCGGCGGGGTGGGGTCGAGAGCGACCAGCAGGCTCAGCGGATCCCAGTCGGTGCCGTCGGCCAGGCGCAGGTAGCCGCCGATCTGGCCGGTCGTCGACGGGTGGCCCATCGCGAACGTGAGCGTGGTCGGGTCGAGACGGTGCTCGACCACGTCGAGCAGGTGGACCGGGAACGTGGCGCCGGGCGGCTCGGACGGCAGCAGGTAGCACTCGTCCTCGGCGGGCAGGGTCGGGACCGGCAGGCCGGACCACCACGGGGCGGCGTCGTCCAGAGTGCCCTGGGTGACCAGGGACTCCGCGCACGGTGAGCCGTCCTGGGCGAGGCGGGCCCGGAACTGGGCCGAGCTGCGGCCGGTGCGCAACGACTCGACGGTGACCGTGACCGGGCCGGGTTGCGGCGGGCGCAGGAACGTGGTCGTCACCGCGATCGGGTGCGGGTGTGCGGGGCCGGCGGCGGCGGTGACGGCCCGGGCGGTCACGGCCATCAGGTAGCCGCCGTGGAGTTTGTCGCCGACGGCCCACTGCGGGTCGAGGTCGGCGGTGTATCCGTCGGCGGCGGGGTGAACGGTGGTCGCCTCCGAGAAGCTCTGCATGCGATCACCCTAGGTCGCGGGAACGGGTGGACGGTTGCGGGAGTGGCCGGGACGACTCCCGCTGCCTGACCCGGACGGCGCCCCGCGAGCCGACCCGGGCGACTCCCGGGAAGAGCTGGTCGGAGGCGTTCGATGATCGTGGCGTCGGCGGTGCGGCCGGCCTCGCACATGGTCTGCGGGCCGTAGCGGCCGCCGGTGCGTTCGCCTCGTCGACCTCGAACGCGTCGATGTCGGGCAGGGCCGCTGCAGCACCTTCGCGGTGGCCGGGATGATGCCCTTGGCCAGGGGGTGCGTACCGCGTCGACGATGACGGCGTCTCGCATGACACGACCTCCGGACACAATTCACAGACCGGTCGGTCCCACTCCACGCGTGTCGCGGACCACTCGGTCCGTTAAGCTGGCCACCATGGCCCGCACCCCGATCCCCGGCACCCGGGAGAACATCCTCAGCGCCGCCAGCGACCTCTTCTACCGCCATGGCGTCCGCGCGGTCGGCATGGCGCAGGTGATCGAGGCCGCCGGCTGCGGGAAGAACCTGCTGTACCGGCACTTCCCCAGCAAGGCGCACCTCGCCGCGGCGTATCTGACGCTGGTCCGCGAGCGGCGCGACCGGTCCATCGCCACCGCCCTGAAGACGGCCGGCGACCCCGCCGGGCAGCTGATCGCGCTGGTCACCGAGGTCGCCGACCTGGTCCGCAGCCCGGAATACCGGGGGTGCGCGTTCCGCAACCATCTCACCGAGTTCCCCGGCGAGGACGACGAACCGGCCCGGGTCGCCCGCGCCTACCTGCGCGACACCCGCGCGCAGGTCGACCTGCTCGTCGCCGCGCTCGGCAAACCGGATCGCGACGCCGACCGGATCTGGCTGCTGATCGGTGGCCTGCACGGCGACCCCGGGCAGGCGGCGGTCGCCATCGAGTGGGTCACCGAGCTGGTCAGCGAGCCCGGCCCGCTTCCCCCGCCATGACGCGCGTGCCCGGCTCGGAATCCGTCTCGACCGTGCAGTGCCCGCCCGCCTCCGCCTGCTGCGCATAGCCTGCCGGCTCGGAGCGGTGTTTCGCGGGCCGGGAGGCGCGGCTGAGGCCGGCCGGCCGGCGCGGAGTGCTGTCTGCGGGCGCTGAAGGATCCCCCGGCGTCGGCCGGTGAGCTCCAACGGCCAGGACGTGAGAAACGCCGCAGGGTCGCGGCGAGAAGGGAAACGCCGCGGCGTCCGGGGAGAGACGCCGCGGCGTGGTGGGCGAATCGGTCAGTGCTCGTTGAGGAGCTGGTGCGTCTCGCTGATCTTGGCCCAGGACTTCGGGGCCGCCGGGGCCTTCAGGGCACGCGCCGCGCTCGGCAGGGCCGGCTTCGACGGGGTGTAGAGCCAGGCCCGGAACAGCGCGTCCAGGTCCTTGCCGGAGATCTTCTCGGCCAGGGCGGTGAACTCCTCGGTGGTCGCGTTGCCGTACTTGTGCGTGGCGGTCCACGTGCGCAGGATCTCGAAGAAGTCGTCGTCGCCGACGGCCAGGCGCAGCTGGTGCAGGGTGAGTGCGCCGCGGTCGTAGACGGCGTCGCCGAACAGTTCGGCGACACCCGGGTCGGCCGGCGCGGTGGTCCAGATGGCCGCGTCGTCCGGGTAGGACGAGTAGACGTAGTCGAAGATCTCCTGCGCGGTGCCCTCGTTGTTCTTCTCCGACCACAGCCATTCGGCGTAGCTGGCGAAGCCCTCGTTGAGCCAGATGTTCTGCCAGTTGCGGACCGACACGGAGTCGCCGAACCACTGGTGGGCGTTCTCGTGCGCGATCACGTACGTGTTCGAGCCGCGCCGGAAGAAGCCGGCCGAGTAGTTCGGGCGGGTCTGGTTCTCCAGTGCGAACCCGAGCGTGTCGGGCGGGACGACGACGCCGCCGCGGGCCTCGAACGGGAACGGCCCGAAGACCGTCGACTCCCAGTCGGTGACCTCCGCGGTCCGTTCGACGCTGGCCTGCGCGGCGTCCCGGAAGTCCGGGCTGAGCAGCTGCGAGTACGCGTTGTAGACCGGCGACCCGTCCGCGGTGGTGTCGGTGGTGACGTCGTACTGCCCGACGGTCAGGAACGTCAGGTACGTGGCCTGCGGTTTCAGTGACCGCCAGCTCCACCGGGTGTAGCCGAGGGTTTCGCGGACCGGCGGGCGCGGCTGCACGCCGTTGCTGATCGCCTCGACGCCGTCGGGCACGGAGACGGACACGTCGAAGGTGGCCTTGTCCGACGGGTGGTCGTTGCTCGGGTACCACCACCAGGCGATTTCGGGCTCACCGACGGCGAGCGCGCCGTCCGGGGTGCGAACCCAGGCGGTGTATCCGGCGGCAACCTTCGACGACGGTACACCCGAGTACTGCACGACGATGGTCAGCGCCTGGCCCTTGGTGACCGTGCGGGCCGGGGTGACGACCAGTTCGTGGTCGCCCTGCCGGCTGAAGGTCGCGGGCCGGTTGTTGACCAGCACCGAGGCCGTGTCGAGGACGAAGTCCAGGTTGAACCGGCTCAGATCCTGGGTGGCGGTGGCCAGGATCGTGGTGGTGCCGGTCAGCTTGTCGGTGGCCGGCGTGTAGCGCAGGCGGATGTCGTAGTGGGAGACGTCGTACCCGCCGTTGCCGTAGTCCGGGTAGTACGAGTCACCGATGCCCGGCGCTCCGGGCGCGGGAGCGGCCTGGGCGGCCACCCCCGTTCCGGCTAGCGTCAACGCAGTGGCGAGGGTGGCCACTAGCAGTCGTCGCACGGTCGAACTCCCTCCGATAGGTAAGGCTGATCGCGTCAACCTATCGAAGAACCTCGACGCCGATGTTAAAAGACACGTTTACGTCAGTGAATGCAGCAGGCGCCAGCATCGGGGTGCGGGCGCCGTCCTGGCCGAGGCTGCGGAGCTCGTCCTCGATCTCGCCGGGCGCGAGTGTCGTTCTCGTCAGCGAACCCGCGGCGAGGTTCCGCTCGACGGATCCGGACAGGTCAGCGGCGTGCAGCGGCATCACCGGACGGTAGCGACCCGAACCAGGTCAGGGACTCGCCGTGTCCGCGTACCCAGGCCAGGGGCTCGCCGTCGAGGGTGAGCACGTTGTGCAGCGCCGCCGACGGGGGCGGCGGAAGCTCCCGTCCCGGGTTGACCACTCTCGGACTCTCGACGGCGATCCAGTGCCCGGGCAGGGCGCGCACCACGTCGAGGAACGCCTGCGGGTCGGGCAACTGGTAGAGCATCGACGTGTGGTAGACGACCAGTGTCGCGTCCGCCGGGGCCTGCGCGGCCAGGGCCGGCAGGTCGATGACCGCGTCGCCGCGGACCAGGCGCGGCGGGTCCTTGCGGGCCACCTCGATCGCGGCGCGCAGCCGGTCACGCCGATGGTGGTGTTCCGGCCAGATCAGCGCGTCGAGCCAGGCGACGTCGTCCGCATCGGTCACGTCCAGGGGGTTGAGGTCGAGCCCGGCCCGCCACACGATGCGCGGCAGCCGGGCCGGTGGGGTGAACCCGGTGGCGGTGCAGTCCAGCAGCGGGGTGCCGGCGCCGACCGTGCGGGAGCCGTAGCGGTAGGCGTACCTGTCCGGGAACAGGCTCAGCCCGGCCGACGCGCCGACGTCGAGCAGGGCGAGGGGCTGCGGCAGGCTCGCCAGGACCGGGAGCAGCGCGGCCGTGCGGGCGACCTCGTTGGTCTGGGTCGCCCGGACCAGCATCCGCTCTGCGATGTCGTCCCAGTGTTCCAGGGCGAACGCGCGGAACGCGCCGGGGTCGCCGACCGGGCCGCCGAGCAGCCGCACGACGGCGAACAACAGGTTGGGCTGCTGCTTCGGCCCGGGCAGACCGGCCAGACGTCCGAGGAGATCAGCATCGGACGCGACGTGCAGGGCGAGACGCTCGTAGGCGGGCGAGACACCGTGCGCCTCCCGGGCCGCGAAGTCCAGGTACTCATCAGCAACGGTCATCGCTGCATGATGGCAAACAAAACGGATGGCGCGATGCCCGCGCGGCTCGCGAGGATGCGGTGATGACCACCACTTTTGAGGGCTTCGTGGCCGAGGGCGTGTCCGTGCCGGTCGAGGGCTGGGACTTCTCCTGGTTCGGCGGCCGGGCCACCGAGCAGCGGCCCGGCTGGGGCTACGCGGGGCTGATCGGCGCCCGGATGGCCGGCACCGACCGGGTTCTCGACCTGCAGACCGGCGGCGGTGAGGTCCTCGCCGGGGCGGCCGCGGCCGGGAACCGTGGCGGCACCGGCAGCAGGCCGAAGCGGCCGGGCTGAAGGTCGCCGACCTGCGCGACGAGTGGCTGCGCGTCGAGTTCCTCGACGTCGCCGCGGTGATCGTCTTCCTGCGCAAGGTGATCTGGACGGTGCCCGGTTTCACCGTCGACGCCTACCGGGACCGGCTGCGTGACCTGCATGAACTCATCGAGCAGGAGGGGTCGTTCGTCGCGCGGTCACGCCGGTTCCTCATCGAGGCACGTCGTTGAGGAAGTCAACCGCGTGCGCGTACGGTCGTTGCGCGCCGATCGCGTCGGCCGCGCGCGCGATCTCCCGGGCCAGGATCGCCGCCCCGGCCTCGTCGCCCTCGTCGCGGGCGAGCACGGCCAGCAGGAACTGTTGAGTGAGCAGCCCGGGCAGGAGACCGGCCTGCGCGCTCAGCGCCGTCGCCCGTCCCCACTTGCCGTAGGCCGCCGCCAGGTCCCCGCGGTCCCGGTCGTGGTCGCCCAGATGCCGCAGCGCCTCCCGCTCCAGTCGCAGGTCGGTGTGCTCACCGGCGCGCAGCGCCGCCTCGTAGTGCGCCGGCGCGAGATCCCGGCGGCCGAGCACGTTGTCCGCGACCAGTCCCTGATACATCTGCGCCCAGCCCCGCCGTACCGGGTCGGGCGCCCGCTCGTCCATCCGGACCGCCCCGCCCCGCAGCGCCTCCACCGCGGCCGGGTCCTTGCCCTCGGGGCCGGGCGCCCAGGTCCCACCCGTCCCGAGCAGGGCGAAATAGTCGTGCCGGAACCACAGGAAGTCCAGGTCCCAGCTGTCACCGAGCCGGGCCGCCGCGGAGAGGCGCCCGGCGGCCAGCGCGGTCCCGCAGAACACGTCGGATTCCAGGGCGACTTCGGCCGCGACCACCGCTGTCCGGAAATCACCGTCGGTGGCGTCCAGCAGCGACAGTGCCCGCTGCCAGCGTCCGGCCCATGCCAGTTCCCGGGCCGCCTCGTGAACCTCGTCGATGTCGGTCATGCTCGGCGACGGTAGTTATGCGAAAAACTATCCACAAGAAAACTACTTCGGGGGTACGGGCGATGCGCGACGCCATCGATGACCATGTGGACCTGTGGGCCGGGCAGCTCGACGGGTTCGACCCGGCCCGGGAGGCGATCACCGGCCGGCTGATGCTGCTGGGCCGGCATCTGGCCGGGTCGCGGCGCGCGGCGCTGGGCGCGAGCGGCCTGATGCATTGGCAGTTCAAGGTGCTGTTGATGCTGCGCCGCGCCGGGCGGCCGTACGAGCGGAGCCCTTCGCAACTGGCCGACCAGTTGGGACTGACCCGCGGCGCGCTCTCCGCCCGGCTGCGCCCCCTGGAGGAAGCCGGGCTGATCACCAGGACGAGCGAGGACGGTGACCGGCGGCGCGTGCGGGTGCGTCTGACCACGGCCGGGCTCGCCGCGTGGCAGCGGCACACCGGCGCCGAGAGTGACGCCGAGGAGTCCCTGCTGGCGCTGCTCACGCCGGCCGAGCGGGACCAGTTGGCCGCGCTGCTGCGCAAACTGGTCCTGCGGACGGTCAGTTGACGCCGGTCAGGGCGGCGACGAGGGCGGCGACCGAGGGATGGCCGGCGGCGCCTCGGCGGTACGCGATCCGGGTGCGCCGCCGCAGGCTCAGCGCGACCAGGCGCACGCCGGTGGCCCGCCCGGCGGCGAGCTCGGGCACCAGGGACACGCCCTGACCGGCGCCGACCAGGGCCAGCACGGTCGCGAAGTCGTCGGCGCGGTGCCGCACCCGCGGCGTGAAACCGTGCGCGGCGCAGGCCCGCACGGTCGCCTCGTGACACAACGTCCCCTCACTGGCCAGGATCCACGGCTGGTCGCGGGCACCGTCCAGGGTGTCGCAGTCGCCGCCGGCCGGGACGGCGAGGAAGACCGTCTCGTCGAGCAGCGGCACCGAGTCCAGGTCCGGGTCGACGTCGCCCGGTGCGACGTCGTAGTCGTTGAGCAGGGCCACGTCGAGGCGGCGTTCGCGCAGCGCGGCCGGGGCGTCGGCCGGATCCAACTCGGTCACCATCAGCTCCAGCGCGGGATGGTCACGGCCGAGCGTGACCAGGGCCGGTGGGAGCAGGGTGCGCACGGCGGTCGGGAACGCGCCGATCCGCAGCGGACCGGCCGGACCGGCGCGCAGAGCGGCCAGCGCGGCGCCGGTCTCTTCCAGGGCGGCGAGCACGGTCGCGGCGTGCCGGGCCAGGACCCGGCCGGCCGGGGTGAACGTGACCCGGCGGCCGGTGCGTTCCAGCAGCGGCAGGCCGGTCTCGCGTTCCAGGGCGGACAGTTGCTGGGAGACGGCGCTCGGCGTGTACGTGCGGGCCTGCGCGACGGCGGCGATCGTGCCGAGGCGTTCCAGGTCGCAGAGCAGGCGCAGTTTGCGGACGTCGAGCATCAGTTCAGCTTACGAGTGTGTTCAGGAACGTGAACTGGACCTGATGCTCGGTGGGGCCGAGGCTGGTGGCATGAACCTGACCGGCGTCTTCGTACCGATGATCACCCCGTTCGACGAGTCCGGGGCGGTGGATTACTCCGTACTGGAAGATCTGGCCTCGGAAATTCTGGAAGCGGGCGCGGCCGGGCTCGTCGGGCTCGGCACCACCGGCGAGCCGTCGTCGCTGACCGCGGCGGAACGCGACGGTGTGCTGCGGGTGCTGGCGCGGGTCTGTGCGCGGCGGTCGGCGCCGCTGATCGCCGACCATCCGCAGGCGGTGGCCGCGCTGAGCCTGGTCCCGCCGTTCGTCCGCCCCGGCGCCGAGGGCGTGGTCGCGCACTTCACCGCCCTCGCGGCGGCCGGTCGGGTGCCGCTGATCGTCTACCACGTGCCGCCGCGCACCGGTCAGAGCCTGGACGCGGCGACCCTGCGGCGCATCGGCGCGCTCGACCGGGTGATCGGCGTCAAGTACGCGACCGGGGCCCTGGACGCGGACGTGGTCGCGCTGCTGGCCGGCCCGCCGCCCGGTTTCGCGGTCCTCTCCGGCGACGACGTGTTCCTGTCCCCGCTCCTGGCCCTGGGTGCGGCCGGTGGCATCCTCGCGTCCGCGCACGTCGCGACCGACCGGTTCGTGGCGCTGTTCGACGCCTGGCAGGCCGGTGACCCGGCGACCGCCCGGCGGCTGACCCACGAGTTGACGCCGCTGTCGGCGGCGCTGTTCGCCGAGCCGAACCCGACGGTGATCAAGGCGGTTCTGCACGCGCAGGGCCGCATCGGCACCCCGTCGGTACGCCTGCCGCTGCTGCCCGCCTCGGACGCCGCCCGGGAGCACGCGCTGGGCGTAGCCCGGCTCAGTGCTCTTTCTTGATGACGAAGTAGGAGCCGCGGATGGTGCCGGCCAGTTTTGACTTCTGGCGGGCGAACTTGAACGTGCCCAGCTCCTCCGGGACCTCCATACCGTCGGAGAGCTTGAACCCGACCGCGCGTTTGCCACCCTCGTCCAGCGTGTACATGACGTTGATCGACAGGCCGCTCTCGTAGAAGACGTACGCCATCCTGATGTTCTCCACCTGGAACGCGGACGCCTGCAACGGGCGGGACGCGATCGTCAGGTCGCGCTCGTCGGCGAGGATGCCGTGCACCCAGTCGACGGTCTCCTTCGCCTCGTCCGCGGGTTCGACGGTGAAGACGTGGTCATACTTGGTCTTGAAGTAACGGGCCTCGTTGGCCCGCAGGCCGGCGAGCGCCTCGGCGACCGGTGACGACTCCAGCCCGGTGGCCGACACGGTGGCGAAATCCACGACGTAGGACATCAGCGGTCCCTTCCCTGTCTTCCGGCGTTCCCGGACACCAGGCTAGTGTGCTGCCCGGTGAGGACGGGAAGCTTCTGACGGCGGTCGGTGCGAATCCGGTGCTGGGCGTTCCGGGGATCGTGCCGATCTTCCTGGGCTACTGCTACCTGACGAACGGGCCGCTGTGGGAGCTCGGGTGGACCAGCCGGGAGCCGGCGGAGAACGACGCGTGCCCGCGGTGGCGCCGGTCGGGCGGGTGGCCGCGATAGGGTGGGGCGCGTGACGAGACGGCTGTTGGTGACCGGGGGCAGCGGATCGCTGGGGCGGCGGGTGTTCGCGCGGGCGGCGGCGAGCGGCTGGGAGCCGGTCGGGACCTATGTGGCCGCTCCCGCACCGACCGCCGGCGTGCGGATGGACATTCGCGACCCCGACGCGGTACGCCGGGTCATTGCGCAGGTCAGACCGGATGCCATCGTGCACACCGCGGCGGGGCGGGACCGCGGCGACTGGCCGGCGACCGCGGACGGCGCCGCGCACGTGGCGATGGCCGCGCGGGGGATCCGGCTCGTGCACGTGTCCAGTGACGCGATCTTCTCCGGGCGGGAGGTGCACTACGGCGAGGCGGCGCTGCCGGATCCGGTGTACCGGTACGGGGCGGCGAAAGCGGCCGCGGAGACCGCCGTCCGCGCGATCGACCCATCCGCCGCGGTGGTGCGCACGTCGCTGATCCTCGGCGACGGCAACGGCGCCCACGAGATCCTGACCCGGGATCTGATCGCCGGCCGGGCCACCGGCGCGTTGTTCACCGACGAGGTCCGTACGCCGGTGCACGTCGACGACCTGGCCGACGCGCTGCTGGAACTGGCCGGTGGTGACCATGCCGGGGTGCTGAACGTGGCCGGTGCGGACGCGGTCAGCCGGTACGAGCTGGGGGTGCTGGTCGCCCGCCGCGACGGACTGGACCCTGAGCGGATCCCGTCCACGTCCCTGGCCGCGCTGGGTGTGCGCCGTCCGGGCGACGTACGCCTGGACATTGATCTTGCCAAGCAGCGGCTGAACGTCCGGCTGCGGGGCGCGCACGAGTTCCTGGCCCGCTGATGCAGCCGGTCTGGGACATGGACGGCACGCTGATCGACTCGACGACGGTGGTGCCGGAGGCGTTCGTGCGGGCGGTCGCCGCGCTCGGCGGGCCGCCGGTGACCGTCGCGGACGTGATCGGCTCCTACTGGCGCGGGACGAACGAGGTGATCCTGTCGCACCTGGCCGGGCGGGAGCTGACCGCCGCCGAGCAGGAGGTGTACCACCGGGAGCTGGACGGCCGGGCGGTGCCCGCCTACCCGGGTGTCGCCGGGACCCTGGACGCGTTGCGGGCGGCCGGGCTGCCGGTGGTCGTGTTCACCGGGGCCGGCACCCGCCCGGCCGCGACGCTGCTGCGCTCGGCCGGGATCGCGGTGGACCTGCTGATCGGCGGTGACCAGGTGAAGCGTCCGAAACCGGCGCCGGACGGCGTGCTGCTCGCGGCGCAGCGGCTGCACACCACCCCCGACCGGTTGATCATGGTGGGGGACTCGCCGCTGGACCTGCGCTCGGCGAGAGCGGCCGGTGGGCACAGCGCGGCGGCGGCCTGGGGGCACATGTACGACCCGGCCGAGCCGGCCGACGTGGTGCTGACCCGCCCGGACGACCTGCTGGCGGTAATCGGGTGTCGGTGAGCGGGACGGATGAAGATACTGGCCCGATGAGTGAGAGCCGCACGATCCGCGTGACCGTACGTGGGTCCTTCGACAACCTGACCGACGAGCAGAAAGCCGCACTGGCGGCGAACGGCGGTGACGACCTGCTCAGCGTGGAGTACACCGAGCAGGGGCACGTCACGTACGACATCGCGGCCCGCCCGTTCTTCACGTTCCGCTTCGCCGAGCAGGTCGCCGACGAGAAGGAGATCCCGCAGGCCGCGATCCGCGCCGAGATGAAGGCCGTGGCGTGGCTGGAGGAGCGCGGCTACGGCTACAAGAAGATCACCTCGCAGACGGTCGACATGTCCGAGGTGCCCCTGGGCAAGCGCGGCCGGCGCGAGGCCGCCAAGTCCTAGCCGCGCTCGGCGGCACGACGCACGTGCAGGTGGCCCGGCAGCGGGAAGCCCGGGCTCGGCGGCAGTTCGCTGCGCAGCGGGTAGCCGCAGCGCCGGGCCACCCCGCACGAGGCGACGTTCGCCACGTTGTGGAGCAGGGCCAGTTCGTCCATCCCGAACCGGGTGAACGCCCAGCCGGTGACCTGCTCGACCGCCCACGCCGCGACGCCCTGGCGACGGGCGGGCGCGGCGACCCAGTAGCCGATCTCCCACCGGCCGGGCGCCGGCGTCTTGACCGCGACGTTGCCGACGATCGCGCCGTCGCGCACCACCGCGAAACTGTGCCGGTGCGCGTCGGTCAGGACGGTGTCGATCCAGGCGGCGGGGGACAGCGCGCCGGTCCACTGCCGCACCTGCGGATCGGTCAGCAAGGGCAGCAACGCGCCCGCGTCGGCGGCCGTCCACGGCCGCAACCCCATCATGCGACGCAGCCTACATCGTCAACTCAAGGTTGACGGTACCGGAGCGTCAACCTATGGTTGACGCCATGACAGAACTCGACCCACCGGTACGTCTCGACGACCTGATCACCGCGATCACCAAGAACCGCCCCGACGCCCCGCTCGACCGGCTCTCCGACGCGGTCCTGCTCGGCGACCACCTCGGGGATCTGGCCGACCACCTGATCGGTCACTTCGTCGACCAGGCCCGCCGCTCGGGCGCGTCGTGGACCGAGATCGGCCGCAGCATGGGCGTGTCCAAGCAGGCCGCCCAGAAACGGTTCGTGCCGAAGGAGAAACTGGACGCGTCGCAGGGCTTCAACCGCTTCTCCGACCAGGCCCGCGCGGCGATCGTCTCCTCGATGAACCTGGCCAAGCGGCACGGCAACGTCGAGATCACCCCGGCTCATCTGGTCCTCGGGCTGCTCGAGCAGCCCGGAAGCCTGGCCGTGACGGCGATCCTCGCGCAGGGCCTGACCGTCGAGGCGGTCGCCGAACGTATGGTCGCGGCCCTGCCCGGAGGTGGTCAGGACGTGCCGGCGCTGATTCCCTACGACGCCCGTTCCCGCAAGGCGCTGGAGTTGACGTTCCGGGAGGCGTTGCGGCTCTCGCAGGAGCACATCGGCACCGGGCACGTGCTGCTGGCCCTGCTCGAAGAGGAGGAACCCGGGGGCGGGGTGCTGCACACCCTCGGGATCGACAAGGCCGCCGTCGAGCAGACCGTCACCCGCGGCCCGGACGAGGTCAAGGCCGAGACGGCGTAGTCAGCCGAGCGGGAAGTCGGTCAGCGTGTGCCACGAGTCGCCGGGCTCGGGCCGGCCCGTGATCAGTCGCAGGGACGTGACCCGGGCCCGGATCGGCAGGTGCGCCTCCACCTCGGTGGCCGCCTCGGCCAGCCCGGGCCTGTCGTCGCCGACGGTCAGGTGCGGGACGACATCGGTGAACTCCCCGCCGTACGGCTGCGCGGCCGGGAACCGGACGGCGAGCCGGTTGGTCAGCTCCCGGAACGGTTCGGCCGGGTTCGGCGACAGCCACAGCACCTTCTCGCCGAACCAGCCGACCCGGTCCAGGGTCAGGAAGAAGCGCGGCACGCCCGCCGCGATCAGCCGGACCGCGGCCAGCACTTGCGGGCTCAGCTGGTCCGGGGGCAGGAACGGGAAGATCACCGTGATGTGCGCGGGCACACCCCACGACGCGGACCGGTCCAGGCGGGATCGCAGGCCGGCGACGGCCGGCTCGGCTTCGGGAATCGGCACGATCAGGGCGCTCTGCGTCGGTTCCATCCGCGAAGTGTCGTCGATGGACGGCGCCGGACAAAGCACATCAGCCGGTAATCCGCGGGCGAATCGGTGGACATTCGCCGCCTCGGGGCGGTAATCGCTGACGGATGTCATGGGCGAGCCGTGACGCATAGCCGGGGCGTCACGACGTACGGGAAAGAAGAATTGCTCTCATGACGCTCACCGCTTCAACCGATCTCGCGGCCTCCGGTACGGGGCAGCTGGCCGTGAACCTGGATGGCGTGGTCAAACGATTCGGCACGGTCACCGCCGTGAACGGGATCGACCTGCACATCCGCCCCGGAGAGGTGGTAGCCCTGCTGGGGCCCAACGGCGCCGGTAAGACGACCACGGTCGACCTGCTTCTCGGACTTTCCCAGCCCAGCTCGGGCACCGTGCAGGTCTACGGCCGCACCCCGCAGGACGCCGTCGCGCTGGGCCTGGTCTCGGCCGTCATGCAGACCGGCGGCCTGCTCAAGGACTACACGATCGAGGAGACGGTACGCCTGACCGCCGTCCTGTTCGGCCGCCCGCGCGAGGCGGTGCAGGTGGCGCTCAAGCGCGCCGGGATCGCCGACATCGGTGACCGCCTGGTCGGCAAGTGCTCGGGCGGTCAGCAGCAGCGGCTGCGGTTCGCGATGGCGCTGCTGCCCGACCCGGAACTGCTGATCCTCGACGAGCCGACGACCGGCATGGACGTCGGTGGCCGCCGCGAGTTCTGGGACGCGATCCGCGAGGACGCCGAGCGCGGCCGCACGGTCATCTTCGCCACGCACTACCTGGAGGAGGCCGACGCCTACGCGGACCGGATCGTCCTGGTGCGCCGCGGCAAGATCGTCGCCGACGGTACGGCCAGCGAGGTCAAGGCGCTGGCCGCCGGCCGCACGGTCCGCGCGACCCTGCCCGACCCGGAACGCCTGGACCTGTCGGCGATCCCCGGCGTCGAGTCGTCGGAGATCCGCGGCGACAGTCTCTACCTGCACGGGCGCGACACCGACGCGATCGCCCGCTACCTGCTGAACCAGACCGATGCCCGGGACCTGGAGATCACCTCCCGGAACCTGGAGGACGCGTTCCTGACGCTGACCGCCGACGAGGAGACCCCGGCATGACCGCCACCACGATCGAGCGCCGCCTGCCGAAACTCGGCGGCTTCAACCTCGGCATGATCGGCCTGGAGCTGCGCCGGCTGGTCCGCAACAAGCGGACCGTGATCTTCAGCGTCGTCATGCCGCCGGTGTTCTTCCTGCTCTTCGGCACCAGCGCCGACTACAAGACCGAGCGCATCGGCGACGGCAACGCCACCGCCTACGTGCTGATCAGCATGGCCGTCTACGGTGCGATGCTGGCCACCACGTCGGGCGGGGCGATGGTGTCGATCGAGCGGGCCGCCGGGTGGAGCCGGCAACTGCGGCTGACGCCGCTCAAACCGGCCGCGTACGTCGCGATCAAGCTCACCCTCGCGATGATCATCGGTTTGGTGTCGGTGATCGTGGTCAACGTGGTCGGCGCGTTCTTCGGCGCGGACCTGCCCGTCTCCGAGTGGATCGCCTGCGCCGTCCTGGCCTGGGTCTGCGCGCTCGTTTTCGCCGCGTTCGGCCTGTTCATGGGTTATCTGCTGCCCAGTGAGAACGTGATGCAGATCCTCGGCCCGGCCCTGGCCATCCTGTCCTTCGCCGGCGGGCTGTTCGTGCCGCTGGACACGCTCGGCAGCACCTTCGCCACGATCGCCAAATTCACTCCGGTGTACGGCGTGGGAGAACTCGCCCGGTACCCGCTCACCCAGTCCGGGCACCTGTGGCAGCCGATCCTGAACGTGGCCGCCTGGACCCTGGTCTTCTCGCTCGGCGCGATGTGGCGGTTCCGCCGCGACACCGCCCGCGTCTGAACCCCCGGTACCGTCTGCTCATGAGCACCGCTGTCATCGAGACACCCGGCCGGCCCGGCTTCCGCGCCGGCTGGGTGTTCGCCGCGATGTGGCTGTTCTACCTCGGTGAGAACCTGCAGGCGATCCTCGCTCACCCGCGCGGCATGTGGCGCGACATCGGTCTGGCCGCGCTCGTCCTGTTCGCCCTGACCTACGTGTGGGTGGTCGGCACGATGCGCCGGGTCCGGCGGGACCTGCCGTACCCGCAGCACGTCCTGCCGATCTGGCTGGGCCTTCTCGTCCTGGCCGGGTTCGCGCTGCTGCAGCTGCCGGCCGCCGGGCCGACCGTGCTGACCTGCGCGGTCTACATCACCGCGACCGCCGTGATGGGCCTGCAACTGCAGCACGGCCTGGCCGTCGCGGTCCTGGTCGCCCTGACCGTCGAGGTCGCCATCCGCACGGTGCCCGGCTGGCATGCGGTCAGCCAGGGTTACGCCCTGGCCGTGGTCCTCGCGGCCGCCGCGACCTGGGGCATGCGCCTGGCCCTGGAACGGCAGTCGCGGCTCATCCAGGCCCAGCACGAACTGGCCGAACTCGCCGTCGCCGACGAACGCTCCCGCATCGCCGGGGATCTGCACGACATCCTCGGGCACTCGCTGACCGTCATCGCGGTCAAGGCCGAACTCGCCCAGCGGCTGCTCGACGTCGACATCGAACGCACCCGCGCCGAACTGGCCGACCTGGAAGCCCTGTCCCGGGACGCGCTCGCCGACGTGCGGGCGACCGCGATGGGCATGCGCGGCATCTCCCTGGCGGGCGAGATCGCGGCCGCGAAAGCCGCGCTGGCCGCCGCGAACGTCGAGGCCGACCTGCCCGGCGCGGCCGACGACGTGCCGACCCGGCACCGGGAACTGTTCGCCTGGACGATCCGGGAAGCGGTCACCAACGTCGTCCGGCACAGCCGGGCCCGGCACGCCGAGGTCCGGCTGAGCCCCACCAGTGTCGAGATCGTCGACGACGGTCAGGGCGCGACGACCACCGGCAACCCGGGCCAGGGCCTGGCCGGGCTGCGCCGGCGCGCCGACGAACTCGGCGCGCACCTGACCTGCGGCCAGCGCGGGGACCGGCCGGGTTTCCGAGTACGAGTGGAGGTCCCCTCATGATCAAGTTGTTGCTCGCCGACGACCAGGCCCTGGTGCGCGGCGCGATGGCCGCCCTGCTCGACCTGGAACCCGACATCAAGGTCGTCGCCGAGGTCGGCCGCGGCGACGAGGTGGTCGACGCGGCCCAGTCCCACGACGTCGACGTCGCCCTGCTCGACGTGCAGATGCCCGGCCTCGACGGGATCAGCGCGGCCCGCCTGCTCAACGAGGCGATGCCCTCGTGCAAGGTGCTGATGGTGACCACGTTCGGCCGGGCCGGGTACCTGCGCCAGGCGATGGCGGCCGGCGCGTCCGGGTTCGTCGTCAAGGACACCCCGGCCCGGCAACTGGCCGACGCGGTCCGCCGCGTCCACCAAGGCCTGCGCGTGGTCGACCCGGCGCTGGCCGCGCAGAGCCTCGCGCACGGCGACTCGCCGCTGACCGACCGCGAATCCGACGTGCTGCGGGCCGCCCGCGACGGCGGGACGGTGGCCGACATCGCCCGGGAACTGCGCCTGTCCGACGGGACGGTCCGCAACCACCTGTCGTCGGCGATCGGCAAGACCGGGGCCCGGACCCGCGCCGAGGCGGTCCGGCTCGCCGTCGACAACGGCTGGCTGCTCGGCTGAGCCGACTTGCGGTTGACACTGTGACAAGGTTTTGACTGAGGTCATGGACGTGACAACGGCGTTGAACGCGGCGAACTCATCGGTGCGGTTGCAGGCGGCTCTCGCGGCGGGCACGAGCGCCGACCCGGCCCTGGCCGGCGCGCTGGTGGCCCGCTGCGCGGTCGAGCCGGACTTCTTCGTGCGCGACATGCTCACCTGGGCACTGACCCGGCTCCCCACCGAGGTGACCGTGCCCGGGCTGCTCCTGGAGTTGGGTTCGGCGCGCGCCCAGGCCCGCAGCCAGGCCCTGCACACCCTCTCCAAGATCGGGGACCGGTCGGTGTGGCCGGCGATCACCACGGCGCTGCTGCACGACGCCGACGACGAGGTGGCGCGGGCGTCATGGCGTACCGCCGCGGCTCTGGTCCCCGACCAGCAGCGCGCCGCGCTCGCCACCGAACTCGCCGCCGAGCTGGGCCGGGGCGACCGGAGTGTGCGACGCAGCCTGAGCCGGGCGATGATCGCGCTCGGCGACGTGACCGAAGCGGCCCTGCAGCCGGCTCTGCACAGCGACGATCCGGAGGTACGGGCTCACGCGCGCGCCACCGTGCATCTGCTGCACGACCCGGACGCCGGCTTCGACCTCGCCATCGACGAAGCCGTCCGCATCGTCGCCCTCGGCCCCCGGCCCACCCCGGAGAACGCGTGCTGATCGGGGAGGTGGCGCGGCGTTGCGGGGTGAGCACCAGGATGCTGCGCCACTACGACTCGCTGGGCCTGGTCCGGCCGACCGGGCGCACCGTCGGCGGCTACCGCACCTACGCCGACGACGACCTGCGCCGGATCTTCCACGTGGAGAGCCTGCGCTCGCTGGGCCTGTCCCTGCGCCAGGTCCGGCGTGCGCTGCAGGACCCGGAATTCGAACCGGCCACGCTGGTCGCCGACCTGATCCGGCGCACCGAGGACCGCCTGCGCCGGGAGCAGGAACTCCTCGACCGGCTCCGAGCGGTCGACGCGTCCACCCCGGCCGGCTGGCCGGGCGTTCTGCGCATCGTCGAACTGCTGCACGGTCTGAACTCGCCCAGCGCCGCCCGCCGGCAACAGACCGCGCTGACCCCGGCCGACACCGTCCCCGTCGACGTGCTGGCCGGCGCGGTCCTGACCGAACCGGACCCGAACGTCGCCGGCGCCCTGCGCTGGGCCCTGGCCCGCGCCGGCCACGCCGGGATCACCGAGATCGCCCCCGGTCTGGCCTCGGAGGATCCGCGGGTCCGCCGCAACGCCGTCCTGGCCCTGGCCGCGATCACCGGCGACGAGTCGACCGCGGCGCTCACCGGCATGCTCGGCGACGCGTCCCCGTCGGTGCGGGGCCCGGCCGCGCTCGCGCTGGGCCGGCGCGGCGTGCCCGCGGCCGTACCGGCCCTGGTCGCGATGATCGTCGCCGGGACCAACGACGTCGAAGCGGCCGAACTGCTCGGCGCTCTCGCCGGCGACCCCGGGCAGGCCGGTCCGATCCTGGACGCCCTGGTCGCCGAACTGGCCGGGGACACACCGGTCCGGATCCGGGTGGCGCAGGCCCTGGCCGAGCTGCCGCCCCCGGTCACCGCCGCGATCCTCGCGCGGCTGACCGGCGACGACGACCGGACGGTGGCCGCCATCGCCGCGTTCGCCGCCGGCCGGGGATCATCCCCGCGGTGATCGACGCCCGTGCCGCCCTGCTCCGCCGGTGGCGTACAGGGTGGCGAGTTCGGTGCCGATCCGGGCGAGTTCGGCGCGGACCTCGGCCGGTTCCAGGACCTCGACGGCGGCGCCCCAGCCGCTCAGGGTGCGGGCGAGGTCGCGTGGCTCGGGCGCGGCGACGCGGACCCGGGCCCGGCCGTCCGGCAACACCTCCAGCTGTTCGCAGTGCGGCCCGAAGTGGTCGCGCAGCACCCAGACGAACCGTTCCTCGATGAGCAGGACGGCCCGGGTGCGGGCGCGGGCCCGCTCGACCTGGCCGACCACGGACCGCCACGCCCCGTCCAGGTCGAAGCCGGCCGGTCGTTCGAAGACCCCGCCGGTCTCGGCGAGGGCACTGATCCGGTCGACCCGGAAGGTGCGGCGGCCACCGGCCGTGCCGGCGATGAGGTACCAGAGGCCGTCCTTGTCGAC
Organism: Actinoplanes sp. NPDC020271; assembly: GCF_044388125.1. NCBI lineage: Bacteria > Bacillati > Actinomycetota > Actinomycetes > Micromonosporales > Micromonosporaceae > Actinoplanes > Actinoplanes sp. NPDC020271. The sequence goes on along the minus strand of NZ_JBIRWQ010000009.1, from coordinate 225,873 downwards.
CAGGCCCCACGGGTCGGCCTCGCGCTGCTGGTCACGGTAGGTGAACCGGATCTGCCGGCGGCTGATGACCGCCTGCTGGAGCCGGTCGGCGATCTCCGGGCGCGGCCGTTCGTGTTCGCCCCACCCGGCCGGGTCGATCACGGTGGCCGAGGCGGCGGCCTGCGCCTCGGCCCGGAACGGGGCCGGCAGCGCGCGAACGAGTTTGCGCAGTGCCGCCCGGACTTCGGCGGAGACTCCGGCAGCCGGGCCGGCCAGCAGGAACAGCGCCCTGGCCTCGGCCGCGGACAGGCCGGTCAGGTCGGTGCGGGCGCCGCCGACCAGCGACCAGCCGCCGCGCCGCCCGGGCTGCGGATAGACCGGGACACCGGCGGTCGACAGTGCTTGCAGGTCGCGGCGGGCGGTGGCGACCGACACCTCCAGTTCGGCTGCGATCTCGGCCGCGGTGACCCGGCCCCGGGTCTGCATCAACAGAAGGGTGGCCACCAGGCGGTCGGCTCGCATGGGCCGAGGATGTCAGAAAAAGTGCTCAGAAGGTGAGCACTTTCTCGGCGAAGCTGGGTTCAGCCGATCGAGAGGACACCTCTGATGCTTCGCGGATTCAGCACTGTCTCGTTCTTCGCCGACGACCTGACGGCGGCCCGCGCCTGGTACACGGAGGTGTTCGGCGCCGAGCCCTATTTCGAGCGGGACGGTGCCTACCTGGAGTGGCGGGTGGGCGACTACCAGCACGAGTTCGGGGTGATCAACGCCCGGTTCGCGCCGCATCGGCCGGGTCTGGGGGCGGTGCTCTACTGGGCGGTCGACGACGTCGAGGCGGTCTATCGGCGGCTGCTCGATCTCGGGGCGGCCGAGCACGCCGCACCCACCGAACGCGGGCCGGGGTTCGTGACGGCGTCGGTCGTCGACCCGTTCGGCAACGTGCTCGGGGTCATGTACAACCAGCACTACCTCGACGTGCTGGCGGCGTAGCCCTTCCCCGCGGGGCTGCTGCCCGGAAGTGAGGCGCGGGACTGCTGCCCGGAAGTGAGGACCGAAGTCGAGGCGGGCGGCCTGTGGTTCTGCTATGAGGTCATCCGCCGGACTTGAGAAGAAATTCGCAGTGCAACCGAGCAGCAACCAAGAGTGGCCGTTCGCTGCACCCGTGGCCGCGAAAAGTTCCCCCTGCAACCGACACCACGGGGGGAATCGAAATGACCGCGACTGTTGTCACCACCGCCGCCAAGTCCGCGACCCGCACCGTCACCCGCGAGCAGGAGCAGCTGATCCGCGACAACATGGCGCTGGTGGGTCACATGGTCCGCGAGATGCTGTTCAAGGTGCCGCCGCACGTGCACCGTGACGACCTCGCCTCGGCCGGGTACGCCGCCCTGGTGACCGCCGCGCAGGCCTACGACCGGTCACGGGGCATCCCGTTCGGCCGGTTCGCCGCCGTCCGCGTCCGCGGCGCCCTGCTCGACGAGCTGCGCAGCATGGACTGGGCCAGCCGTTCGGTGCGCGCCCGGGCCCGCCGCGCCGACGTCGCCCGCGAGGAGCTGACCCGCCAGCTGGGCCGCACCCCGACCGCCGACGAGCTCGCCGAGCTGCTCGGTGTCGCCGTCGGTGAGCTGTCCAGCGTCGACGACGACGTGCAGCGCGCCGCGGTGCTGTCGCTGCAGGGTTTCACCGCCGGCGCCGCCGAGGACATGGTCACCGAGGCGTCGATGAACCCGGAGGAGCTGCTGCTGCACCGTGAGCGCCTCGGGTACCTGCACGACGCGGTCGCCGTCCTGCCGGAGCGGCTGCGGTTCGTCGTGGAGGCCTCCTTCCTGCAGGAACGTCCGCTTTTCGAGGTCGCCGCGGAGCTCGGTGTCACCGAGTCGCGTGTCTCGCAGCTGCGCACCGAGGCCCTGGCGCTGCTGCGCGACGGCCTGATCACGCACATGGACCAGGTGGCCGCCCCGGTCGCCAAGGACGGCTGCGTGACCCGGCGCCGGGCCGCTTACACCGCGCAGATCGCCGCCCGCAGCACCATGGCGTCGCGGCTGAGCATCACCGACGCCCGGGGCGAGCGTCTCGCCGTCGCCGCCTGATGCGCGCCTGCCCGGCGGGGCCACCATCGTGGCCCCGCCGACCGGCCGGCACCCCCTGAACCGCAGGGGGAGGCCGACCGGCCGGCACCCCCTGAACCGCAGGGGGAGCACCGCAGGCCGGGGGACAGGTCACACCTGACCATTCGTCTCCTCGTAACCCTGCGCGGCCGGCGCCGCCCCGGGCGCGTAGATCACCCGGAGCACGCCCGTCGGGAACGCCTCGGTCGACACCACCCGCAGGTGGTAGGCCCGGTCACCGTCGTCGAACAGGCGCCGCCCCTTGCGCGCCGCGACCGGATGCACCAGCAGGCGCAGCTCGTCGACCAGCCCGGCCGCCAGCAACTGCTGCACGACCGCGATCGACCCCGGGATCAGCACACCCTTGACACCCGGGTCGGCCTTCAGCGCGGTCACGGACTCGACCAGGTCACCGGCGAGCAGCTCCGAGTTGCGCCACGTGAACTGCAGCGGCTGCCGCGACACGACGATCTTGCGCATGTCGCCGAGCTGCTTGGCGAACGGCGCGTCCTCCTCACCGCCGGCCTCCCGATCCGGCCACGCGCCGGCGAAACTGTCGTAGGTCTCCCGGCCGATCAGCAGCACGTCGGCCGTCTCGTAGTCCTCGGTGACGGCGCGGCCCATGTTCTCGTCGAAATACGGGAAGTGCCACTCGGGATCGATCTCGGCGACCCCGTCGGCCGAGATGAACAGGGTGGAGACGAGCTTGGCCATCGCGATGGTTCCCTTCAGATCAGGTGCTGTCGAGGGTGTGACGCCGCAAGCCTGCCAAACTCGACGGTCGCCCGCCGCCCTTCCCGAGTACGGTTTCCCGCCGCGAGTACTGCCGCCCCGAGCCGCCGCATCCCCTCGGTGATCTGCTCCGGGGTGCTCGTGCTGAACGACAGCCGCAGCGTCGCCCGATCCGGGCGCCCGGCGAAGAACGGCGCCCCCGGCACGAACGCCACGTCGTGCCGCAACGCCTCCGCCAGCAGCTCCGCGGTGTCGACGTCGCCCGGCAGGCGCACCCACACGAACATCCCGCCGTCCGGATCCGTCCAGCTCGACCCGGCCGGCAGCACCCGCGGCAGCAGCTGCAGCATCGTGTCGCGCCGCTCCCGGTACGCCACCCGCAGCCCGGCCACGTGCCCGTCCAGGTCGGCCACCGACAGGTACTGCGCGGCGGCCGCCTGGTCGATCGTGGAGGTGTGCAGGTCCGCCGCCTGCTTCGCGATCACCAGCGCCGCCCGCAGCGCCGCCGGCGTGCGCATCCAGCCGAGCCGCAACCCCGGCGCCCCGATCTTCGACAGGCTGCCGAGATGAACCACCCGATCGGCGTACGCCGCCACGGGCGCGAGCACGTCGCCCCGGTACCGCAACTCCCCGTACGGATCGTCCTCCACCGTCCACACCCCGTACTGCTCGGCCAGCCCGGCCACCCGGGCCCGCCGCGCCGCCGGCAGTGTCCGCCCGGTCGGGTTCGCGAACGTCGGCACCAGATAGACCAGGTCGGGACGCTCCCGCCGGAAGACCTGCTCGAGCGCGTCCGGATCGACGCCCTGCTCGTCGGAGGCGACCGTGACGATCCGCGCCCCGGCCATCGCGAAGCACTGCAGCGCGGCCAGATACGTCGGCTCCTCGACCACCACGGTCGCACCCGGTTCCAGCAGCGCCGCCGCGACCAGCGTCAGAGCCTGCTGCGACCCGGTCGTCACCAGCACGTCCCCGGCCTGCGACGGCAGCCCCCGCGCGGTCATCCGCGCCGCCACCTGCCCGCGCAGCCGCGGGTCACCCTCGGTCGGCGCGTACTGCAGATGCCGGCGCGCCTGCGGACCGGACAGCACCGTGTCGAACGCGGCCCGCCAGCCGTCGACGTCGAACAACTCCGGCGCCGGCAGCCCACCGGCGAACGAGATCACCTCCGGCCGGTCGATCAGAGCGAGAAGGTCACGCACGGGGGAGGAGGCGACAGAGGCCAGACGCATGGCGAGGTCCTTTTTCCGAGGAGGAGACGAGCGGGCCCACGGATCACGGACGGTCGTGCCATCGACGTGCGCGGCGAAACGAGCGGCCTGGTCAAGACCGCCCACCGAGCCTAACGCCCATTAAGGCCACGATTGGTTCCCGGATTGGTTTGCCCAGCAGGCCACTGGATTCCGGTTGCAGCCGTGCCGGGCGGCAGGCAGAGTGGTCGGCGGAACCGGCAGCGAAGGAGCACGAACGCCTCATGTGAGAGCAACCAACACCCGTACCCACCAATCGGTGTTGATTCCTGCTCGTGGAGGTCCCGCATGCCCGCCCATCTCAAAGCCACCGGCCTGTCCCGCACTCACGACGGCGACCTGCTCTTCTCCGGGTTCGACCTGGTCCTGCAGGACGGTGACCGCATCGGCGTCGTCGGCCCCAACGGCGCCGGGAAAACCACCCTGCTTCGAGTCCTCGCCGGTGACCTGCCACCCACCCACGGCACCGTCAGCCTCACCCCCGGCACCTCCATCGCCTACGTGTCGCAGCAGGTGAGCAACCCGCACGGCACCGTCGCCGCGTTCCTGACCGCCGGTCTCGGCGAACTCGCCACCGTCACCGCGACCATGCGCGCGCTCGAGACCCGGATGGCCGCCGGCGACGACGTCCTCGACGACTACGCCCAGGCCCAGGAGCGCTGGACCGCCCTCGAAGGCTGGACCGCCGAGACCCGCCTCACCGAGATCCGCCAGCGCCTCGACATCGACCACCTCGACGACGACCTGCCGCTGACCGCGGTCTCCGGCGGCGAACAGGCCCGGCTCATGCTCGCCCGCGCCCTGCTGACCAGCCCCGGCCTGCTGCTGCTGGACGAACCCACCAACCACCTCGACGCCGAGGGCGCCGCCTGGCTGCTCGACTGGCTGCGCGGATTCCCCGGCGGCGTGCTCACCGTCAGCCACGACCGCGCGTTCCTCGACGCCACCGTCACCCGCATCGTCGAACTCGACGGCATCGACGAACAACCCCAGGACTACCCCGGCGGCGGCTACACCGCCTACCGCGAGGAGAAACAGCGCCGCTGGCAGCGCCTGCTGCTCGACTTCGAAGCCCAGGAGAAGGACCGGCTGCGCTGGGAAGCCGACATCGAACGCACCAAGGGCTTCGCCCAGGGCGTGGAGAACGCCGACCGATCCAGTGCCACCGCACCCCACCTGCGCCGCGTCGCCCGCCTCGTCGCCCGCAAAGCCAAAGTACGGGAACGCCGGCTACGCCGGCAGATGGCGTCGGTACGGTGGATCGCCGAACCCCGCCGACGCCCCGCCCTGACCCTCGCGTTCCCCGACGACGACGGCGACCCCGGCGAGATCGTCCTCAAGATCCGCGACCTGCACGTCTCCTACGGCGAGCGGACCCTGCTGGACCACGTGGACCTCGACGTCACCCGCGGCGACCGCATCCTCGTCACCGGCCGCAACGGCTCCGGCAAGACCACCCTGCTGCGCGCCGTCGCCCAGGCGCACCCCGAGGTCGCCGTGCTCCCGCAAACCACGGACCACCTGCGCACCGACACCACCGTCATGGATTATTTCCGATCCCAGATCCCGGTGTACGTCGACGACGCCGAGAAACTGCTCGCCGGCCACCAGTTCGAGCCGGAACAGTGGACCGCCCGCCTGCGCGACCTGTCCGCCGGTGAGCTGCGCCGACTGCTCCTGGCGGTGCTGGTCAACAGCCCGTCCCGCATCCTGCTGCTCGACGAACCGACCAACTTCCTCGACTTCGACGCCCTCGACGTCATCGAGGAAGCCCTGCGCCGCTACCGCGGAACCCTGCTGATCGTCTCCCACGACCGGTACTTCGCCGACGCCGTCGGCCACACCCGCCACTGGCACGTCACCGACGGCACCGTGATCGAAAACTGAGACCGCCGTCGCCCGGCAAGACCCACACCCCTATGCTCTGAACCCGGCCACACACAAGCGACAAACAGGGCGGGATCAGGGCTTGAACATCTTCGAAGCAATCTTGATGGGCGCAGTGGAGGGCGTCACCGAGTTCCTCCCGGTGTCGAGCACCGGTCACCTGACCATCCTGGAGAAGCTCTTCAACCACCAACTCGACGACCCGGACATCACCGCCTTCACCGTGATCATCCAATCCGGCGCCGTCCTGGCAACCATCCTCTTCCTCAGAAAAGACATCCTCCGGATCGTCCCCGCCTTCTTCCGCGGCCTCGGCAGCAAAGAAGCCCGCGAACACCCCGACTTCCGATTCGCGATCGCCGTCATCCTCGGCTCGATCCCGATCGTCATCGCCGGCCTCACCTTCAAAGACGTCATCGAAACCACCCTGCGCAGCCTCTGGTTCGTCGCCATCGCCCTGATCGCCTGGTCCGGCGTCATGGCCTTCGCCGACCACGCCGCCACCCAGGTCCGCCACGAAGACGACGTCACCTGGAAAGACGCCCTCGTCATCGGCGTCGTCCAGTGCCTGGCCGTCATCCCCGGCATCAGCCGCTCCGGCTCCACCATGAGCGCCGGCCTGCTGCGCGACCTCGACCGGGTCACCGTCACCAAACTCTCGTTCTTCCTGTCGATCCCCGCCCTCACCGGCGCCTCGATCCTGCAGGGCTACGAGGAGTTCGACAACATCTCCCAAGGCGTCGGCTGGACCAACACCCTCGTCGCCACCGCCGTCAGCTTCGTCGTCGCCTACTTCGCCGTCACCTGGCTGCTCAAGTTCGTCGCCAAGCACTCCTACAGCATCTTCATCTTCTACCGCCTCGCCCTCGGCTCCCTGCTGGTCCTGCTCCTCGCCACCGGCACCATCAGCGCCCAGTAAGCCCACCCCCGACAGCGAAGCGCCCGCCCCTTCCGAGGCGGGCGCTTCACTGCCGGCAGGCGACCCCAAGCGCCGCGAATCGGAAACCACGACCCCGGCCCGGCCGCCGAACAAAAAGGTCACCCCCGCAGCGCGGCGTTCGGCCCCGCCCCGGCCTACCCGCGCCGGCGCAGGGCAAAGACGCCCCAGCCGAGGTACTCGCGCCGATAGCGCACATGCCGCACCGGATCGGTATCAAGCTCGGCGCGTAACTGCGGGGCCAGATCGTCGTCCGGGTTGGCGTCCAACCAGGTCCGGATGTTCAGCCAATGCGCGGCCGCGTACCGATCCCAGCAATCCTGACTGGCCAGAACCATCTCGACCAGATCCCAGCCGAGATCGTCACCGAAATGCGCGACCAGCTCCGGCAGCGACCGGAAATCGTCACGGGTCTGCGCGTGGCACGCCTGAACGGTCTGCCGGTCGGGCGGGTCCAGCCGCCAGTACGGCTCGCCGATCAGCAGCATGCCGCCGGGACACAAACTGCGCTCCATGATCTCGATGGTGCCCGCGACACCACCACCGATCCAGGAGGCGCCGATGCAGGCGACCACGTCAGCCGGTTCCGGCGCGACGAAACCGGCCGCGTCACCGTGGACGAACTCCACCGGGAGCCCGGCAGCGTGCTCGCGCGCCTCGGCTATGAACGCGGTGCTGATGTCCACGCCGATGCCCCGGATCCCGTGGGCCAGGTGCCAACTGCGCAGCAGTTCACCCTTGCCGCAGCACAGGTCGACGAGGCGATCACCGGCCCGCAGCTTGACAGCTCGGCCGAGGACGGCCAGCTTCCCGGGCGAGAACGGGTTGAGAATGCGAAGGTCACCCTCGCGGATGACGTGGTGACGGGGAAGGTCCATGCCGAAGAGTCCTGTCTGAGGTCGTAGCGCAGGCGAAGGTCGTCAAGGAATCGCTACGCAGCGGCATCAAATGCACCCACTCTCCAGACAGGTCTCGCGCCACGCTAGATCCCGATCGGAAGACCCGGCAACCGAGATATCAAGCTCGCATGCCAAATCCACCGCGGTGATCCCGCCGCCGACCGTCCCGCACCCCGGGCCCCCTGCACCGAGACCCAGCGCCGGCACCACGGCAGAAACGCGAACCACACGGCGCGCTCTCGACATAACGAGCGCCGTGAAACCACGCCGACGCAAAAACTCCAGCACCAACTGCAGGACGCCGCCGCACCCCACGACGCCCCGCACTGACCCACCGATCACGACGCCGGCGAACCCGCCTCACCCAGCTCCGCCAGCCGCGCCTCGATCTCCGCCAACTCCGCCCGCAACCGCTGCGCCTGCTGCTCCGCCTCAGCCCGCTCACCGGCCAGAATCTGCTCGACCGCCTCCTGAACCCCCGGCACGTCGATCAACTGCACCATCTTCAACGCCTCCGCCGGACGAATCACATACGGCTTCGCCAGCGCCTTCGCACCCTGATTGGCACCCACCGTCCACTCACCCTCGGCATAGGCGAGCGTCACCGTCAACGACGGACCCGGCTTCGGCTTCGCCGGACGCGCCACCTTCCGCGGAGCCGGCGCCGTCACTTCCTGCTGACCTTCTTTGTCCACATCGTCCTCACTCTTACGCTGCACCGGCGACGGCTTCGGCTTCGCGATCGGCTTGTCGATCAAAAACTCCGGACCCGACAACACCGGCTCCGGAGCCTGCTCCACCGGCGGCGGTGCCACCTTCTTCACCGGCACGCCCTTCGGCGCAATCCGTAGATCAACGGGGGAGAAGGGCAGCTCGTCACGCCCGAACTTCACCACCACCCACTCCTCGGACACCGCGGGATCCTCCAACCCCACCACCTGCCCGATCTGCCCCGCGATCTGCCCTGCCGACTCGGTGAACTGCACCTTCGGCTTCCGCCCGGCCGCCAGCGCGTCCCGGATCCCGTCCAACTCCTCCGTGGTCAACCCACGGGCATCCACGCCCGCCGAGGCCATCGTCCCCACCTTCGTACGCCTGTATGAGAGGGCTCTCTTTCTACCAGCACCCACCGACAACAATCGTGCGCCCCGCCGCACACCCAAGATCAAGATCAGGCGTCGGACGACAGGGGAGCAGCCACCCCGAACAACACCCCCAGCAGACGCGCATACCCCCGCGCGTCGTCGATCGCCCGATGCGTGTGCTCGACATCCCCGAACCAGGCCGCCGGCAACGACTGCGGCGTCACCTCCGCCACCGGCCGGCCCGTCAACGCCGCCGCATAACTGCGCAGACACAACCCCGGACGACCTTCGAACAGAACATCATTCTCGTACGGACCCTGAACCAGCCCGTACCGCGTGAAGCGCCGCAGATAGAAGTCGATCCACCCACCGTCGAACGCGATCGGGAACGCCGTGAACATCAATCGCCCCGGCAACGCCCGCAACCACGCCACGTAATCGTCCATCACCTGCGGCACCGGGCACGGATCCGTCGTCGCCGCGGCCCACGCCCGCGGATGCCGCTGGAAGAACGCGTACGTGTCCGGGTTCGGAGCGGCGCCCGGCAGCGGCTCCAGCACCGCCTCGAACACGCCCAGCTCCGCGCCGGTGGCGGTGACGGCGACCGAGGCGAACGAGCGCATCGAGTTCGCGCCGGGCCACGGGCCGTCGGTCTCGACGTCGGTCACGACGTAGATCCAGTCGTCTCGCATCGCACTTCCTCCCCGCATCGATCAAGATCAGCGATATGGTGCCACGAGCACGGGCAGGGGAGGCGTCAACCGCGAGTTGACTGTGTCGGTGTCAGCGCGCGGGACCGAGCGGGGTGTCGTGGTCACCGGACAAGTGGCCGGGGTCGACGGCGCTCGCGACGCCTGCGACGCCCCGTTGCGGTTGCCGATAACTCGCAGATCGACGGGTCGTCGGTAACTTCGCTGATCTGCGCCCGTGATGGGTGGCCGTCATCAAGCCCGTCCACGGCCTGAAATATCAGGTCGATAATGTACATTATGTCAACTAGCAAGCGGAGAGGGGTCTCTGACGTGCGTGTCGGACTCCCCCTGATCGACTCGCTGCACGAACGAACCCGTACGACTTCTCCGGGCCCCGGTCGGCCTGCCGACTGGGCGACCAGCGACACCGATCGGCGCGAGCGACGCGGCGACATCATCAGCGGGCGGCAATCACGAGCACAGGCGTTCGAATCCGTTCGAGGACACGACGGGGCCGGTCGGCCGGTCGAGCCGGCGCCCCTTCCCCGATCCGGGCGGGAGGCCTTCCCTGGCAGGAACCGCTGGGCGGGCCGCCGCGGGCGCGCTTGGACGCGTGTTCGGGGCGCCGGCTCGTTCGTACCCGCCAATCGGCTTTTCGGGGTGAAAGGTGTTCGGGATGGCGGGGATACGTGCTAGGGTCCATCAAGGTACGAATGCGGATATATCATGCATAATATATCTTATGCAGCATGAATCAGCCGTTGAGCCGCTCTCCCCTCTCGCCGAGCTGGTTGACGAGTTCCTGGCCGCGCGGGCGACACGCAAACCCTCGGCGCACACCCTGGCGGCGTACCAGCGCGATCTGTCCTTGGTGTTGCGGCAGGCCGCGCCCGCGCCACTCACCCCGGCCGACCTCTCCCCTCGCGTGCTGCGGGCCGCGTTCGCCCGGTTCGCCGCGGAGCGCGCCCCCGCTTCGGTGGCCCGGGCGTGGTCGTCGTGGAATGCGTTCTTCACGTTCCTGGTGACCGAGGGGGTGGTGGCCGGCAATCCGATGTCGGCGGTCGACAAGCCGCGGATGGTGGCGCACTCCCCCAAGCCGTTGCGGGGTGAGGACACGCCGGAGGAGTTGTTGCGGGTCGTGTCGCGGGCCGACGAGCGGCAGCGTGATCCGTGGCCGGAGCGGGATGTGCTGGTGCTGGCGTTGGCGTTGTGTGCCGGGCTGCGGTTGTCGGAGCTGTTGGGGCTGCGGGTCGGGTCGGTGTCGGGCCGTGACGGTGAGCGGCGCGTCGAGGTGGCCGGTAAGGGTGGGCGGCCGCGGACGGTGCCGATCGACGGTGGGCTGGACGCGGCGGTGGGGCGGTATGTGGAGAGTCGGCGGGTGCGGTTCGGCCGGGTGTCGAAGGCGGATCCGATGCTGGTGGATCGGCATGGTGCGCCGTTGCAGCGGGGTGGGTTGCAGTATCTGGTGCGGTCGTGTTTCCGTCGTGCCGGGATCGGTGATCGGGTGCCGCGGGGTGCGCAGTTGCATGCGTTGCGGCACACGTTCGCGACGCGGCTGGCGGAGGACGGGGCGAACGCGTCGGAGATCATGCGTTTGCTGGGGCATGCGTCGCTGGCGACGTCGCAGAACTACATCGAGGTGACGGCGGAGCAGCAGCGTGCGGCGATCCAGTCGAATCGCACGAATCGGGTGTTGCGCGAGTTGGGGTGACGGCCGCGTCTGCTAGTGGTTCCAGGGCCAGACCGGGGCCTGGCCGGTCCAGGTGACGCCCTTGTTGCGGCAGAGGCAGAACGGGTGACCGACGGGGTCGGTGTAGACGCGCCAGCCGTAGCCTTCGGGGCCGATGAAGTCCTGTTGCAGGGTTGCGCCGAGCGTGAGAACGCGGTTCTGCTCGGCTTCGATGTCGTCGACTTCGAAGTCGAGGTGGAATTGTTTGGGGTGTTCGCTGCCGGGCCACTGCGGTGCGCGATAGTCCGTCACCCGGATGAAGGCCAGCTCGATCTCGCCGAATCGGATGCCGGCCCAGTCCTCGTCGCTACCTTCTTTGACCGGGCGGCCCGTCACCTGGGCGTAGAAGGCCGCCAGGGCCATCGTGTCCGGGCAGTCGATGATGAAATCGGTGAGGCGCAGCATCCGGCGATCGTGCCACAAGATCGATGGCGAGTCTGCGGTGCCGGGCGGACGCTGTCGTCGTCGGGCCGGGGCGACGCAGGTCAGTTCCCGGGCGTTGTCCGGTGAGGTGTCTAGGGCGTACGCGTTAGGTTGATCTTCATGAAGTTGCGTGAGGACGAGGTGCGGGTTGCGTCGGCGGCCGGGGAGATCCGGGCGGTCGTGCTGGCGCCGGCCGGTGGCGGGACGTTTCTCGGGGTGTTGTTGTACACCGACATCTTTCAGCTGACGGAGTCGACGCTGCGGTCGGCGCGCAGGTTGGCGTCGGAGGGTTTCGTGGTGTGTGTTCCGGAGATCTATCCGCACGGTGAGCTGCAGGGGGTGGCTCTGGAGTTCGACGATGCGGGTAAGGCGCGGGGTCTGGCCGGTGCGGCGGCGACGTCGGCGGCGCAGTTCGACGCGGATCGGGTTGCGGTGCTGGATCATCTGGAGCGTCGTGAGGATGTGTCGTCGCTGGTGGTGACCGGTTTTTGTATCGGTGGTCATCTGGCGTTCCGGGCGGCGTTGGATGCGCGGGTGTCGGCGACGGTGTGTTTTTATCCGACGGGTTTGCATAATGGTCAGCTGGGTGCTGATGTGGCGGATTCGTTGTCGCGGGCCGGGGAGATCAGGGGCCGGTTGATGGTGGTGTTCGGGTCGCAGGATCCGCATGTGCCGCCGGCGGCGCGGGTGGAGACGATTTCTTCGTTGTACGCGGCGGGTCTGACGGATGTGGAGTTGCACGTCTATCAGGGTGGTGAGCACGCGTTCATGCGGGATGTCGGGGTGCGCCACGATCCGGTGTTGACGGATCTGGCGTTGGCCGAGGCGGTTTCGTTCTTCCGCGGGCGCTGATCGGGGTGTTTCCGCGGGCCGTGGTGGAGACCGATCGGTTGGTTCTGCGGCCGTTCGAGTCCGGTGATGCGCCGGGTGTGCATGCGGTGTGGAACGAGCGGGAGTTTTTGCGGTTCGCTCCGGTCGGTTTCCGTTATGCGGGGGCCGGGTTGGAGCGGGCCGTGGATTGGTGTTGCGGGGTGAGCTTTTCGCCGGGGTGGATCGGGTCAGTGGCCGGTTGGCGTGTCATGCGACGTTGTTCGGTGCGGACTGGTCGGCGATGACGGCGGAGATTCATTATTGGTCGGCGGTGTGGGCGCGCGGTCGGGGTTTTGCGGTGGAGGCGGCGCGGGCGGTGGCGCGGTGGGCGTTGGTGGAGCACGGTTTTGCGCGGATCACGTTGCAGTCGGATGTGCGGAATGTCGCGTCGCGGCGGGTGGCGGAGTCGGCCGGTTTCGTGTTCGAGGGTGTGTTGCGTCATGCGTCGTGGACGCGGTCGGGCCGGTCGGATCTGGCGGTGTTCAGTCTGATTCCGGCTGATCTGGATCGGTCGGCCGGGTGAGTTCGGTGGTGAGGGCGGCGCGCAGCGTGTCGTGCTGGGGGCCGAGTTGGTGTGCTGGTGCGTCGCGCAGTTCGCGGGGGTAGTGGGAGACGGGTCCGATGCTTCTGTCGGCGGGTTCCCAGGTGTATCGGGCGTGGACGTGGGCGTGTAGGTATTCGTCGAGGTTGCCGAGGATCTGGTAGTTGATGCGCCGGAAGGCGGGGTCGAGGCGGGCGCAGACGGTGGCGACGGCCTGGCCGAGCAGGTCCATGTCGGCGAGGAAGGCGAGCCGGCGGGTGCGGGGCAGGTCGGTGAGGCTGCCGATGGTGGGGTCGTCGGTGAGCAGGACGCAGTATCCGGGGAGGAACTGGCTGTCGCCGAGGGCCACGAAGCCGGTGTGCAGGCGGGCGATGACGGTGGGGTTGGTGCCGCGCCGGGCTGATCCGATGCGGTCGTCGCGCCAGGTCATCTAGGTGTAGGCGCGGGCGGCGCGCAGTAGGAGGGCGGGCAGGCGCACCTGCTGGTCGTCGACGTCGGCGATCGCTTCCACGTCTTTGATCTTGAGGTCGGTCCAGACCGGTTCGGGGAAGCATGTCTGCAGGTATTCGCGGGTGATGGTCCACCCCTCCCCCGCTGCGGCGGAGATCGCCAGGACGTAGAGCATGGTGCCGGCCTCGGTCAGGGCGGGCAGCTGGGCGAGGTAGGCGTCGACGTTGCCGCCGTCGCGGTGCAGGTTGTGCAGCAGGCCGCTGTCGAAGATCGTGTCGAACGGTGCGTGCGGCAGGTTCAGCGCGGTCGCGTCCTGCACCTCGAACGTGGCGGTGAGCCCGGCCGCTTTGGCGCGGGCTTTCTCGATGGCCAGGGGTGCGATGTCGATGCCGGTGACGTGGTAGCCGCGGCGGGCGAGGGTGCAGGCGAGGTCGCCGGTGCCGCAGCCGAGGTCGAGGACTTTGGGGCCGCGCACGCCGTGTTCGAGCAGGGCGGTGAGGGCGGGTTGGGGCCGGCCGATCTCCCAGGGGGTGTTCCCGGTGCGGTAGCGCTCGTCGTAATCGGTCATGCTCTCCCCCGTCGCTGGTCGCCTGGACCCTACCGTTTGAGGCTCGGTTCCGCTTTCCCCGGGTTTGCCGGTCACGACCTTAAACCCGATTTGCGCGTACGCCCATGAGCCCGCCCCCGCCGCCGGGCACATCGGTCGTGCCGGCCGGCCTTGGTCTGGTAGCCCGGTGCGGTGAACGTCACGGTGGCATCGGCGACCTGGCGCGCCGTCGGCGCGGGAAGCGCCCCTGCGTGTCTTGCGCGAGGTGCGCGCGTGGGCCGCCGGTCGCGGCCTCGGGGATGTGGTCGAGGCCTGGGGCGACGACGTAGCGCTGATCGAGCGCTTCGTTACCTCCGCAGGTCGGTGAACGGGATTTCGAAGACGGCCGCGAACAGTCGGGCTGTCGTCAGGCACACGGGAGTCGTCAGAGCCACGGTGATGGCGAAGACGGTCAGGTGTGATCCGCCGCCGGGTGCCACGATCAAGGTGCTGATCAGGGCGACGATCGGCATGTGGATCAAATACAGGCTGTAGGAGGACTTGCCGACGGCTTGGATCGGCGCCCGATCGAGTAGTGGTACGGGGCGGACGGCCAGGGATACGAGGAGCAGCGCGATCGCCGGCCCTGCCGCGAGGTCCACCCAGTAGTAGTGGGTGACTGTCCAGGTCGAGCCTCGCACGGTGATCAGCGTCAGCACCGGCGCGGCGGCGAGCCCGGCCAGGGTGAGCCAGGGCAGGCGCCGGATCCGCTCTCCGGCGGCGACGATCCCACCGGCCACCATGCCCAGGGTGAACAGCGGTGCCAGTTCGAGGGTGTAGCCGGTCGCCCTCGACCTGGTGGACAGTCCCGGGCAGAGCAGGCCGGCGACCACGACGGGCAGGGCGACCGAGGCGAGTGTCGCCGTTGCTCCGGCTCGCCGACGGGCCAGGATCATCAGCGGGAACGCCAGGTAGAGGCCGGCTTCCACGGCGATCGACCAGAACGCGCCGTTGGGAGCGGGCGCGGCGACGGCGTCCTGCAGCAGCAGGCCGTAGACGACCATCGAGTGCAGGGTGGGTGCTGCGCTGAGCGGCAGGGACGGCACGATGGTCGCGATCAGGGCGCTGATGACCAGGGCGGCCCAGTAGGCCGGCAGGACTCGGCGGGCGCGTCGCCGGGCGTAGCGGAGTATGCCGTCGAGTCGCCACCCGCTGCGGGCCGGCGAGATGGCCAGGGAGAAACCCGACAGGGTGATGAACACGACGACCGCGAGCCGGCCGTGGACCAGCCATCCGAGCCAGGCCGGGCCGGTATTGGCCGGATAGCCGCGGAAGGACAGCAGCCAGCAGTGATGCACCAGGACGTACAGTGCGGCCAGGCCGCGGAGCCCGTCGAGTCCGGGAATCCGGTGGTCGGCGCGGGGGTGTTGGCGGGCGGTGACGGTCATGAGGTCTGCTCCTGTGGGCGCACGCCGACTGCGGGCGTGGCCTGAGGGCCGGCCCGTCGGGGTGTGATGGTGGTGAGGAGCCCTGGCCGGGCTAGGGAAGGCGGATCAGCCGCCAGGTGCGGCCGTCGTCGGAGAGGTACGGGCCGGCGTCGGAGTTCACCAGGTACGGCACAGCGGCGTGGCGGGAGGCGACCTGTGGGGTTTGCCCGTCCCCGGGGTATCCGGGCAGTTCCACCGGCGTGTATGCGCCGTTGCCGTGTCCGGCGACGAGTCCGGTGCCCACGGGGAGGATGTGGGATCCGTCAGCGGTGACGAATCCTGTCGACCCGAGGTAGTCACGGATCGTGGCTTCGTCACGCCAGGTCAACCCGCCGTCGGCGGTGTAGTGCGCGTCGACGATGCCGTCGGCCCGGTAGGTCAGGACGTAGGCCGTTGCGCCGGAGCTTGCGGCGATCTTCGGCAGGTAGTACGTCCCGGCGGTGCCGTCGGTCTCGAGTTCGACGGTGGCGGCGCCGGTGAAGACATGGGTGTGCCAGGTGCGGCCGGAGTCGGCGCTGGTCGCGATCGCCGGCTTGTGCGAGACCGGGTCCAGTCCCGGCACCCACAGTCGCCCGTCGAGCGGCACGTTGATCACATCGGTCCACCGCCACCGTTCCTGGACGATGATGCCGGTGGGCTGCGCGGCCAGCGGGGCGAACCGGCCGGTGACCGGGTCGATCGCACCGATGCGGCAGGTTGTCACCTCGAACAGGGCGCAGTCGACCGGTTGCACGCCGTCCGGGACCGCGGTCGCCGGCCGGGTGTCGACGGTGGCCTGCTGCCAGGTCATGCCACCGTCTCGGGTGATCCATGGCCGGTCCGCCGGGCTGTTGCGGCCGGACGGGTTTCCCGAGACCATCGCCTGGACCTCGGCCGTGGTGAGGTTGTGCTGATCACGCCAGACGAGCAGCCCGGGGGCCAGTGCCAGCAGGGTGGCCGTGCGAGGGCCGGTGACGTCGCCGGGGGCCGGGGGTGAGGGGCGGCGCTGCCAGGATCGGCCGCTGTCCGACGACGCCCACAGCTCCGAGTCGCAGTCCCGGCAGCGTTCGAAGACGCGGTAGAGGGTTGTTCCCGCGTTCGTGACCTGGGTCGACGGGAACCACTCGCCGCCGGGACTCTCGGTCGGCGCCGGCGCCGGCGCCGTATCGGCCAGGCCGCGGTCGGTCGGGACGGTTTGCACGGCGAACCCGGCACCGGTGACACCGAGCACGACGGCGAGGATCGACGCCGCCGAGGTGCGGGCGCGGCGACGGCGGACCTGGCCGGCCCGGCTGCGTACGGTGCTGAAGTCGGGCTGGCGCACCGCGTCAGCGACCTCGGAGCGCAGTCTGCCGAACTGGGACTCAAGCATGGCGTACCTCCTCGGTGACCAGAGCGGGTTCGTCGGCGGGTTCGTCGTCGGAGAGGAATCGGGCGAGGGCGGCGCGGCCCCGGGCCAGCCGGGCCTTGACGGTGCCCACCGGTATGTCGAGGGTGGCGGCGACCTCGGTCACCGGCAGGTCGGCCAAATGGTGCATCACCACGACTTCCCTGGTCGGCGGCGCGAGCCGGCGCAACGCGGCGAGCAGCGCCACCCGGTCCCCGGATACCCCGGGCACTGCCGCCGCTGTGATGTCGATCCGGCCGGAACGGACCAGCCGGTCGAACAGCCACCGCCGCCGGTATCGGGTCCTGGCCACGTTGAGCGCCGCGACCCGCAACCACCGTTCGGCGTCGTCGGCGCGCAGGAAGGAAGCCGGCGACGCCAGCACCCGGGCGAACACCTCGTGCACGGCGTCCTCCGCCTCGGCCAGGTCACCGGCGAGACCGGCGGTCTGTGTCACCAGCCGCTGGTAGTAGGCCTCGTACGCCTGCCGCACCGAGTCCTCGGCATCCAAATCGCCCTCCCCGTCGTCAACGCTTGTCTCAGAGAGGACAAACAAGCCGCCCGTCCGGTTGCACCGGCTCCTGTTCTTTTCGCGCGGCGATCGAGAGCTTCGCCGGCCGAGGATGCTGTCCGGGCCGGACTGCTGCCCTGGGATCCGTTCCTATGACCAGCCGCAATCCTGAGTGACCGGTCATGAGCTTGAGGCTTGGTGCGGCTGTCTCCGGGTTTCAAGGTCAAAACCTTAAACCCGATTTGCGCGTACGGAGCCAGCAGTGCGGCACGTTCGGTGTGCGGTTCCCCGGCGGGGACCGGGCCGCGGTGCTGCGGGTGGTGCGGTGGCGCGGGGTACCGATGCGGGCGCTTCACGACGTACTGCGGCAGGGGCTGACCGGGGCCGAGGCGGAGATGGCGCTGCTGCGGCAACAGTTCGCCGCGGCGGGGATCGCGGTGGTGGTGTCGCGGCGCTAGGTTCGCCGGCATGGGACGGATCGTGGTCGTCGGTGATGTCGGGGGCTGTGCCGAGCAGCTGGAACGGGTGGTGCTGCCGCTGGCCGAGGATCCGGGCACGACGGTGGTGCAGGTCGGGGACCTGGTGGACCGTGGCCCGGACTCCCCGGGGGTGTTGCGCCTGGTCGAGCAGCGTTTGCGGGCCGGGCGCTGGGTGCAGCTGATCGGTAATCATGAGGCGCAGTATCTGGGTGGGCCGAGGTTCTGGCCGCAGCCGTTGTCCGACGCCGATGCCGCGCTGTTGCGGGGCTGGTGGTTGCGGGAGTGGTTGCGGGTCGCCGCGGCGGTGCGCACCGCTGACGGTGAGGAGTTGCTGTTGGTGCATGCCGGGCTGACCGTGGACGTGTGGCGACAGTTGGGTGAACCGGTGACGGCGGGTACGGCGGCGGACCTGTTGAACACCCGGCCGGAGCCGTTGTTGTGGGGTTTCGACGGGCCGTTGTGGGCCGAGGCCGCGTCGCAGCTGTACCCGTCGTGGTTGAGCGGGGTGCGGTCGTTGCCGTTCTCGCAGGTGCACGGGCATTCGACGGTGGTGCGGTTCGAGGCGCGGGAGTGGGCGTGCGAGGAGCGGATCCGGGCGCGCACGAGCGTCGACTGGCAGGCGCGGCACACGGTGACGCGGTGCCCGGGTGGCCGGTTCGTGGGTGTCGACCCGAAGCACGGCACGGCCGGGGCGCCGCGGTGGGCGCCGCTGGTGCTGGAGGGCGCCGCGTTGATCGCCTGACCCGCGAGCAGCCCCCGCCCTCCCAGGGGGCGGCCCCACGTCCATTGTCCCGGAAACCGCAAGCTCGCGCCCGGCCCCTGTGGACAACCTGCTGGTGTGGACAACTGTCAGCGGCGCCCGACCCCGCCGTAGATGGCCACGTCGTGCGCCGTCGGCAGCGGCCCCGTACCTTGCGGGCGCCATTCGGACACCGGCACGATCCCCGGCTCGACCAGGTCGAGGTCGCCGAAGAACGAGGCGATCTCGTCGCGTGTGCGCGGGAACACGTCCGCGAGTCCTTTGCCGATCACTTCCCGGGCGTACGCCTTCTCCTGCTCGCTGGCGAAGTCGATCGTCCCGTGGGTGAGGGTCAGGTAGCTGCCGGGTGCGAGCGCGTCGAGAAGTGCGGCGACGATGTCGCGGGCCTGCCCGGTGCCGGGAATGAAGTGCAGGACGGCGACGAGGGTCAGCCCGACGGGCCGGCTCAGGTCGAGGGTGTCGCGCAGTTGCGGGTGGTTCAGGATGGTGGCGGGTTCGCGCAGGTCGGCCTCGATGTAGCAGGTGCGTCCGGCGTCGGTGCCGGCGAGCAGCGCGCGGGCGTGGGTCATGACCATGGGGTCGTTGTCGACGTAGACGACGCGGGCGGCCGGGTCGGCGCGTTGCGCGACCTCGTGGGTGTTGTCGGCGGTGGGCAGGCCGGTGCCGATGTCGAGGAACTGGTCGATGCCGGCGTCGGCGGCCAGGTGGTGCACGGCGCGTTGCAGGAACGCGCGGTTCTCCCGGGCGGTGAGCCGGATCGTCGGGTGCGCTTTCTCGATCTGGTCGCCGGATTCCCGGTCGGCCGCGAAATGATCTTTCCCGCCGAGCCAGTAGTTGTAGCGGCGGGCCGGGTGGACCGTGGAGGTGTCCAGGTGATCGCCCACGTTCGTGTGCTCCCCGTATCGACGATGACGAAACTGTCCGTGACGAAGCTATCGCAAAATGCCACCCTGAGTCCTTTGTGGATGCTATGAATGTCCGGTGCACAAACGGGTCACGGACGCCTGCGCGCGAGCGCTGGCCTGTTGCGGGTACACCCGGCGCCGGCACGGGATCCTGCTGCAGCCGCGGTTCGGTTGCCTCGACCTGCGGCTGACCGGCACGGATGCGCTGGTCGTGGCGGATCCGGTGGTCGGGGTGCGGCACGAGCCGGTCGAGCGGATCCTGGTGACCGCGGCCGGCTGGGGCGAGCCGGTGGCGTGTGTGCGGCTGCCGCTGGGCCGGCGCTGGAAGTTCCCGGCCGGCGCCGACCTGAGCGCCGGGGTGCAGGAGTTGACCGAGGCGGTCGTCGTGCAGGGCCAGCCGTTCATCGACCGGTGGGCGCAGTGGCCGGCCCTGGTCCGGCAGATCGAGACGCTGGCCCCGGCCGAGACCAGGCAGTTCCTGGTGCCGGCGGTCGCGCTCGCCGACGGTGACACCGACCGGGCGCTGGGCGTGGTCCGGGCCGAAGTGGCACGGTTGGCCGGGCGTGCGGACGGGTACGCCGTTGCCTACCGCAACTTCGCGCGCCGGTTGTCGAGGCTGGCCGAGGGGGGTTCGTGACGGCGCCGGAACTGCTGACCCGGGCGATCGGCGGACCCTGCGTACCGGGGACGAGTTGGCCGCGGGGGCGGACCGGCGGCTGGCGTACCAAAATGGTTTCCCGGTCGTCGTAGGGTGACGGGCATGCGAGTGATCCGTTACCACAGCGCCGGCGGTCCCGAAGTGTTGCGTGCCGAGGACGGGCAGCCGCCGGTCCCGGGCGAGGGTGAGCTGCTGATCCGGGCTGCGGCGATCGGGGTGACCCGTCCCGCGGTGCGCCGTGTCCGCGAGACCACCGGCCCGTTCCCGGCCGTGCCTGGTGGCGAGGTCGCCGGTGAGGTGATCGATGTCGGTCCCGGCGTCACCGGTTGGGCCGTCGGCGAGCGCGTCGCGGCGTTGCCGTTCGGTGGTTCCTACGCCGGTGTGGTCACCGCCCCGGCGGTCATGGCGTCGCGCCTCCCGGCCGGCGCGTCGTTCGTGCACGCGGTGGCGCTGGTGCGTTCCGGGCACGTCGCGCTCGGGGTGCTGGACGCGGCCGCGGTCCAGCCGGGCGAGTCGGTGCTGGTCACGGCCGCCGCCAGCGGCGTCGGTCATCTGCTGGTCCAGGCCGCTCGCCGGCGCGGCGCCGGGCGGGTGGTCGCGGTCGCCTCGAAGATCAAAGCCGATTTCCTGTACGGCCTGGGAGCCGACGAGGTCCTCGACTACGACGACCTGTCCCCGGCCGAGCCGGTCGACGTGGTCCTCGACGGTGCCGGCGGTGACGTGCTGCCCCGCGCGCTGGCCGCGGCCCGCCCCGGCGGCCGGCTGATCTTCTTCGCCAGCGGCGGTGGGACCGTTCCCGCGTTCGACCTGCTGTCCGGCGCGAAGACGATCACCGGTTTCGCGATGGCGCACTTCGCCCGCAACCACCGTGACCGATACGCCGAGCACGGCGAGCAGGTGTGGCAGCTGACCCCCACCATCCACGCCGAACTGCCCCTGGAGCAGGCGGCCCGGGCCCACGAGATCGTCGAGGCCCGCCAGAACCGCGGAAAGGTGGTCCTCGTCCCGTGACGGTGCGCTGGGTGACCGGTTTCCTGGACACGCCGCCCGCCGGCGCGAGTGTGGCCGAACAGTTCTGGCCGGCGGTGACCGGCACCCGGCTGTCGGTGCGCCGTGGTGACGGCACGTTCGCCACGCTGCAACCACCGGCCGGTGATGCGATGCTGCGGGTGCAGGTCGTCGGCGACGGCCCGGCCCGCGGGCACCTGGACCTGCACGTGAGCGACCCGTTCACGGCCGCGCCGCGGTTCCACGCCCTCGGCGCGTCCGAAGTGTTGCGCGACGACGAGATCGTGGTGCTGCACTCGCCCGCCGGGATCGCGTTCTGCCTGGTCCCGTGGCGTGACGAGCAGACCGCGCCGGCCGCGGCGACCTGGCCCGGCGGTCAGGCGAGCCTGGCCGACCAGTTGAGCCTCGACATCCCCGCCGGCGGCTACGAGACCGAGGTCGCGTTCTGGCGGGCGGCGACCGGCTGGCACCACGAGCCGATGCCGGACTGCGACGAGTTCCAGCGGCTGCTGCCCCCGGCGCCGATCCCGATGCGGCTGCTGCTGCAACGCCTCGACGACGGCCCGCCCGGCGTGCACGTCGATCTGGCCTGCGACGACGTGCCGGCGGAGGTGGCGCGGCACGAGGCGCTGGGTGCCACCGTCGTGCGCCGGCGGCCGGGTGACTGGACGACGCTGCGCGACCCGGCCGGCCGGGCGTACTGCGTCACTGCCCGCGCCCCGGGCCGTCCGTCCTGAGGCGCTGTCCTCAGCCGTGGGCGGCCCGTCCCGGACCGGCCGGTGTCGTGGTCAGGGCGTGCAGTGCGCCGGCCACGCCGGTCGCCTGCCGCGCGGTGATCGTGGCAGTGGTGACCCGGACCGCTCCGGCTGAGGCGCTGCCGGTGAACGCGGAGCCGGCCCGGACCGCGTAGCCGGCTCGGGCCAGGCCGTCCACCACCTGCTGCTCCGGCACGGCGACCGGGATCCACAGGTTGAGGCCGTCACCGGCGGGGAACACCGCGATCCCGCGCCCGGCCAGCGCCTCGGCCAGCAGGTCACGCCGCTGCCGGTACACCTCGCGCGCCTCGGCCAGCCGGACCGCGGTGTCCGGTGAGGTCAGCAGCCCGGCGACGACGTGCTGCAGCAGGTGACTGACCCAGGAGGGGCGCCCGAGCCGCGTCTCGAGGCGGGCGATGGTGCCGGCGTCCGCGCGCAGCACGGCCACCCGCAGGTCCGGGCCGAGGAACTTCGACACCGACCGGACGATCGCCCACCGCGTCGTGCCCGGCGCGATCACCGAGTGGAAGCCGGACTCCGCGATCGCGGAGAAGTGATCGTCCTCGACCACGAGGACATCCGGGTACGCCGCCAGTGCGTCGCGCAGCAGCCCGGCCCGTTCAGCGTCCAGGCCGGCCCCGGTCGGGTTCTGCGCCCGGGAGGTGATCACCACCGCCCGGACCCCGGCGGCCAGCGCCGCGCGCAGCGAGTCCGGGGTGACCCCGTGGGCGTCGACGTCCAGGCCCACCGTCCGGTAGCCGCCGACGCGCAGCGTCCCGACCGAGACGAAGAACCCGGGGTCCTCGGCGGCGACCGCGTCCCCGCGCACCAGGTGGGCGGCGAGCAGCCGTTCCACCGCGTCCACGGCCCCACCGGTCACCGCGACCCGGCCGGGTCCGGGCCCGGCCGGCAGGTTCTGCAGCGCCCAGTCCCGCAGCCGCGGGTCCATCGGGTCCGCGCCGTACAGCACCGGGGTGTAGCCGGTGAGCGCCTGCGCCCAGTCCGGCAGCAGGGCCGGGTCGGGGTTGCCCGACGCCAGGTTGACCGCGGTGGTCGCCGCACTGGTCTGTCCCTCGCCGCCGACCTCGGGCAGGCCGCGCACGGTGGTGCCGGCCCGGCCGCGCGCGTCGACGACCCCGGCCGCGGCCAGCAGCGCGTAGGCGGCGGCGACCGTGTTGCGGTTGACACCCAGGTCGGCGGCGAGCGCCCGGATCGCCGGCAGGGTCGCCCCGGGGGGCAGGTCGCCGCGCTGCACCAGCACCCGCACCGAGTCGGCGATGTCAGCAGCCGTCTCACCCCGGATGATCACCACCCGCCCACCTTACGCCGACGTCCTAGGACAAAAGGCGGGTGGTTCCCGGGCCGGTCAGTTCGGGCAGCACCACGTCGCGGCCGGTGACCGCCATCGCGAGGGCCTCCGCGCTCCCCCGGATCACCGCGCCGTGTCCCCGCGATGGCGCACCGCCACGAGGAAGAACTTCCCGAAACCGACGAGCATCGGCTGTACGAGGTGGGCCGCCATCTCCCGCACGGTCCACCCCGCGCACAGCGTCGGTGTTCGCCACTGCGCGTCGTCGAGACCGTCGAGCACGTCGGCGATCAGCAGCCGGTTGGCGGTGGTCATGGCGTAGACGTTCATCGGCGTACGTCCCCGGTTCGGCGCCCGCGGCACGGTGAGCGCCGCGGCGATCTGCTCGTCGGTACCGTCGCCCTCATCGTATGCGGCCCGCCTGACCGGCGCTCACCGCCGACCGGGCTCAGAGCAGGTCGTCGAGGGTGACGCGGGCGATCAGCTGCTTCAACCGCCCGATCTCCTCGGCCAGCGCCGTCGTCCCCGCCGCCGTGAGCGTCACCCACGTGCGCCCCCGTTTGCCTTCGTAGCCTTTCTCCACCGCCACCAGGCCCGCGGTTTCCAGAACCCCGAGGTGCTGCGACAGGTTGCCCGCCGTCAGCTGCAGCTGGGTGCGCAGGTATCCGAACTCGACCCGCCGCGCCTCGTGCGCGATCGTGAGGATCCCGAGGCGGACCCGCTGGTGCACGACGTCGTCGAGGCCGGTCACCGGATGCACGGCGTCGGCGGTCACCGCTGCCGCCGCCGGGCCAGGGCGAAGCCGGCCGCGCCCAGGGCCAGCACGACGCCGCTGATGACCTGCTCGGGCACGAACGAGGCCTGCACGCTGGTGTGCATCTGCCAGCCGAACGTGACCGGGATCAGCACGATCGCCAGGTAGGCCAGGGTGAACGCGAGCAGGGCCAGGTTGCGTTCCAGCCGTGCCAGGACCAGCAGCGCGACGCCGATCGTGCCGGCCGGGGCGACGAGGCGGTCCAGCAGCAGGACCCAGTCGGCGGCCGGCGCCGTGTCCGGCGTCGGCGGGTGGCTGGCGAAGTAGATGCGCGCCCACACCCAGGAGGCGGTGAACACGCAGGTCAGCGCGGCGCCGGTGATCGCGTAGGGCAGCACTCGCGCGTCCACTCCCCGCGAGCGGGCGATCCGTACGTAGGCCGCGGCGATCACCGCGTACGACAGCAGCAGCGCCGGTGGCCAGAAGAACATCGATCCGAGCCGGTTGAACTTGCACGCCCCGTCGGCGACGCAGTCGACCCGCATGCCGAACCAGTCGATCGGGATCGCGACGAATGTGGCCACCGCCAGGACCAGCAGCGCGACCCAGGTCACCCGCTGGTCGGCGCGCACCCGGCGGGTCAGCGTGCGCACCTCGGAGAGCAGCCGGTGGGGGTCCCCGCCGGCCGGAACAAAATCAGCAGTCATGCCAATAGGTTTCCATCACAAACCGATTTGCGCCAGTGCCAATCACGGGTCGAGGGGTTCGATCACCGGCTTACGGGAGTGCTCGTAGATCACTGAGCTGCGGAAACCTACGATCTCGCGGCGTCCGCTGAATTTGTCCATCAGGAATCCGTGCAGCGCGTCGACGCTGGGCACCGCCACATGCACTAGGAAATCGTCGCCACCGGCGACCACGAACACCGACAAGACCTCGGGCAGACCCATCGCGTAGGCCTTGAAACGGTCGATGACACTGCGCGACAGCGGCCTGATCTGCACGTGCAACAGCGCCTGCACGCCGCGGTGCAGCGCACCGAGGTCGACCTCGGCGTGAAAGCCGCTGATGACCCCCCGCTCGCGCAGCGACCGGACCCGTTCCAGGCACGTCGACGGCGCGATCCCGACCCGGCGGGCCAGTTCCCGGTTGGTCTGGCGTGCATCCGTCTGCAGGTGGGCCACGATCACCGAATCAAGTTCGTCCACGACCGGCATTATCGCCGAATTCCCGAACGACGTTCGGAACAGGTGATCATCGGCCGAACGTATGGCTACGTTCGGCCTCATGGAGCACGAACTTGTCATCACCCGCCGGGGCCCGCGATCCGGGCTGCCGATCACCGTCGCCGTCCACTCGACCGCCCGCGGCCCGGCCGCCGGCGGCTGCCGCCTCAAGCCCTACCCGCACTGGCGTGACGCCGTCACCGACGCCCTGCGCCTGTCCACCGCGATGACCGGCAAGACCATCCTCGCCGGGCTGCCCCTGGGCGGCGGCAAGACCGTCGTCGCCCTGCCCGCCGGGCAGCCGTTCGACCGCCGCGACGTGCTGCTCGACGTCGGCGACACGATCGCGTCCCTCGGCGGGCAGTACGCGACCGGCCCGGACGTCGGCACCGGCCCCGACGACATGGCCGTCATCGCCGAACGCACCACTCACGTCTTCTGCCGCCCCGCCGCGGCCGGTGGCAGCGGCGACTCCAGCGAGCACACCGCCGCCGGCGTCATCGCCGCCCTGCGCGCCGTCTGCGACCAGCGCTTCGGCTCCCCGCAGCTGGCCGGGCGCCGCTTCGCGATCCTCGGCCTGGGCCGCGTCGGCGGTCACGTCCTGCGTCTGCTGCAGACCGAAAAGGCCCACCTGATCGCCGCGGATGTCGCCGACCGCCGTGACCTCGCTGCCCGGCACGGCGCCACCTGGACCAGCCCGCAGCAGTGTCTGAGCGCCGACGTCGACGTGCTGATCCCGGCCGCGCTCGGCGGCCTGCTCACTCCCGCCGCGGTGCCCGCGCTGCGCTGCGCGGCGATCGCCGGGCCGGCCAACAACCAGCTCGACGAACCCGCCACCGCCGCCCTGCTGCACGATCGCGGCATCCTGTGGGCGCCGGACGTGGTCGTCAGTGCCGGCGGCCTGATCCACGCGACCGCCGTCGAACTGCTGCACGAGACCCCCGCCCAGGTCGGCGCCCGCCTGCACGGCATCGGCGACACCCTGCGCGCGATCCTGCACCGGGCAGCCGCCGACAACGTCCCTCCCCTGACCGTCACCGATCGCCTGATCAGCCACTCCTGAAAGATCAACCCCGGTTTCCCGTACGTCCTGAGCACCCGTCCCGCGCCGGCCGCGCTGCGCCCCACCACGTCCCCGACCACGTGCCACCGTCTCGCCGTCGACGACGATCCGCAGGAGAACCCGCTGCCGGTCGGTGAGCTCGTCACCGTCTGGCAGGACGGGCCCGGCCCGTGGGACCTGGCCCTGGTGCGCCTCCGACCGCAGGGTGGGACGGCGATTTCCTCAACGGCGGTGCCGGCGTTCCGATTCTGGGGGCCAGGGCAACTGTGAGGCGGGGAGGGGCGCGTGATGGACGAGCAACGCTGCTGGGAGATCATCGAGGCGGCGCGGGACGACGCCGGCCCGGCGTGGGACACCCTCGACCGGTCCCTGGAGACGGCTCTGGTGCGCCGGCTGGTGGCGTTGCCGCCGGCGCAGGTGGCCCGGTTCGGTGACTACTTCCGGGCGTTGCAGCGGCGGGTGCACCGGCAGGATCTGTTCCTGGCCGCTTTCCTGATCCATCACGGGTGCGGCGACGATTCCCTCGGTGATTTCAGTGCCGGGCTGA
Source organism: Actinoplanes sp. NPDC020271 (assembly GCF_044388125.1). Taxonomy (NCBI): domain Bacteria; kingdom Bacillati; phylum Actinomycetota; class Actinomycetes; order Micromonosporales; family Micromonosporaceae; genus Actinoplanes; species Actinoplanes sp. NPDC020271. Next base: position 198,937 of record NZ_JBIRWQ010000009.1, on the reverse strand, counting down.
TCGGGCTGGGCCGGGACTGGTATTCCCGGGCGCTCGAGGACCCGGACGTGCTCGCCGGGCATCCGGCGGTGCAGGGGGTCGCGGCGGGCCGGGTGAACGTCAGTGTGCTGCTGACCGAACGGTTCCGGTGGGCGCCGCTGCGGGCGCTACGGGAGTTGACCGGTGAGGAGTACGACGGCTACTACGACACCGGTGAGCCGGTGCACCTGAATGAGCCGCCGCCGGTCGTCGCCGCGTTGCCGTGCCGCCTGGACGGGCTGGCCGCGCTCTTCCCCCGCCAGCAGCAGTATCTGCGCGAGCGGTACCCGCATCTGACGACCGCCTAGTCGGGCTGGCGCTGGCGCAGGTAGGCCAGGACGGCTTCGCGGGTGGTGCGGACCCCGAACAGGGCGCGGGCCTCGGCGATGCGGCGATTGGCCGTACGCAGGGAAAGGAATTCCGCGGCGGCAGCCGCCGCGATCGTGTCACCGGCCGCGAGGCGGTCCAGCAGGGCCCGCTGTTCGGGGATGAGGCGTTCGACGGGGTCGGCGCCGTCGACGCCGCGGTGGACCTGCCCGATCCGGCCGAGGTCGTCGATCAGGGCCCGCCCGGCCGGGGATTCGGCGTCGCAGACCGCGACGACGCCGGCGCCGCGGGCAGCGGCGAGCACGGCCAGGCGCACGGTGTCGGTGTCGTCGTCACCGATGCGCCCGTGCAGGACGAGGTGGGCGCCGGCGACGTCCCAGGCGGGGTCGGGCAGGGCGAACCCGGGCCGGGCCGTCCAGCCCTCGCGGGCCAGGCGGCGTAGTACGGTCTCGGCGTCGGCGGCAGTGGCAACTACGTGGCGTGGTGCGTCGAGCTGTGTGTTCACCGGCCATCCTCGCTGTTGTCGCTGGTCTCGAGAGTCGCGAAGGCCAGGGCGGCGGCTTCGGTGCGGGTGCGGGCACCCAGTTTGCGCATGCTCGCCCGGATGTGGGTGTCGACGGTCTCGGTGGAGATGCCCAGCTGACCGGCGATGCGGCGGGTCGGTTCCCCGGCCGCGACCAGGCGCAGCACGTCCTGTTCGCGCTGGGTGAGCCCGCCCTGGGAACGGCGGCCGCGCACGTCGCGGTGCACGCGGTGGGTGCGCAGGCCGCGCCGGGCCCGGCCGGCGAGCACGGTCAGCCCGGCCGCGTCGGCCAGTTCCTCGGCGCGCAGCAGCGCGGCCACGGCCCGGTCCCGGTCGGGGTCGGTCAGGCCGGCCGCGATCAGGCAGCGGATCTGTTCGCGCAGGGCGACCGGTTCCCAGCTGTCGGCGGCGGCCCCGAAGCCGTTGCCGACGGCCCACGCGGTCAAGGTGCGCCGGGCCGGGCCGGGCAACCCGGTCGGAATCGGCGCATTCTCCCGTACGCCCAGGTCGTGGGCGGCCCAGCGGCCGGTGATCGCGTGCAAGCCGGCGAGCAGCCCGTCCCCGCCGTCGACGCTCTCGCCGCGTTCGGGTTGCCCGTCGAGCCAGGCGGCTTCGCGGGCCACCCAGTCCGCGGCCGGGTGCCGGGGCGCGTTCTTGAGCCGGGCGCGGGCGGCGGCGAGCAGCCCGGTGTCGGCTTCGATCAGGGCGGTGGCCGCGGTCGCGTACGCCCGGGCCTGGTCGGGCAGGGTGAGGTCGGTCAGGTTCGCGGCCTGCCGGACGAGGGTGTCCGGGTCGGCGGCCGGGCCGTGCAGGGCCAGGGCCCAGTCGGCGGCGGCCAGGAACCGGGTCTGCCACCCGTAGGCCAGGGCCTGTCCCGCGGCGTCGGCGGCGGTGCGGGCGGCCGCCGCGGATTCGGTGAGGCGCCCGTCGGCGGCGAGGTGCTCGACGAGCAGCCACGCACTCCAGCGGCTGATCAGTGGGTCCCCGGCGGGGTCGGCGGCCGCGGTCAGGTCGGTGTCCCAGCCGGGCACCCGGTGCTCGGCGCGGACGGCGGCGACGGCCGCGGCGACCCCGGGCAGCGGGTCGGGGTGCCGGGCGGCGACCTTGTCGGCCAGGTCCAGCGCCGACATCGGTGCGGTGTCCAGGGCGGCCAGCAGCAGCACCCGGTCGCGGGCGGCGACGACCGCGACCGCGGCGGTGTCCGGGACCCCGTCGACGGCGCGGACCGCGGCCTGCGGGTCCCCGGCCTGCAGCAGCGCCTCGCCGTGCAGGACGGCGACCTCCAGGGCCAGGGGTGCGGCCGCGCCGGTCGGGCGGGCCCCGGCCGCGGCGAGCACGGCGGCGGCGTCAGCAGCCCGGCCGGCGACCAGCAGGGCGTCGGCGGCGGCCAGGCGCACCCGCAGGTCGACGGGGGTGCTCAGGCCGCACGCGAACAGCAGCAGGGCGGCGCGTTCCCCGCCGGTGGCCTGGTCGGCGGCGATCAGGGCCTGCCGGTACGCCGCGGCGTCGTCGCCGGCGGCGGCCAGGTGCCGGGCGGCTTCGGCCGGTGGGGTCAGTTCGGCCAGCCGCTGGTGCATCTCGGCGCGGGCGGCGGTGTCGAGCAGGCCGGCGGCGGTCTCGGCGACGTACGCCGACACCGGGTACAGCGCACCGCCGGGTTCGGTGTCGACCAGTCCGGCGGCCTGCAGGTCGGCGGCGCCGGGACCGAGCAGCGCGGCCGGGGCGGGCCGGCCGAGCAGGCCGAGCGCGGCCAGGGCGGTCCGGGCGGGGCGCGGCAGGTCGGCCAGGGCGGTCGCTATCGCGTACGCCATCTGGTCGATGTCCGGGCCGGCCGGGGCCTTGCCCGCGGCGGCCTGCCGGGCCAGGCCGATGATCGCGAGGGGGTTGCCGCCGGCGCGGGCGACGACCGCGCTCAGCGCGGACTCCTCCAGCCGGGCGGCGGTGCGCCGGGCCAGGGTGAGGGCTTCGTCGCCGGTGAGGGCGGGCACGGGCAGCCACGCGGTGGCGGCCGCGCGCAGCGCCTGGTGCAGGTCGTCGGGGATACGGTGCGGGGTGCGCACGGCGATCAGGACCCGGCAGGTGCGGGCCAGGTGCGCCACGGCGGCGACGGTGACCGGGTCGCAGTGCTGCACGTCGTCGAGCACGAGCAGCCCGCCGCGGACCCGGGACCGGACCGCCTCGGCCAGCAGGTGCACGTCGTCGCCGGGCAGCCGGGCCCGCACGGCGCGGGACAGGGCCAGGGCGGGGACTCCGGCGAGCATGGCCAGGCCTCCACCGGCGTGCACGGGCCCGGGGACCGCGGCGGCGATGCGCTGCAGCAGGGTGCTGCGGCCGCAGCCGGGCGGGCCGGTGAGCACGACGAGGGCCGGGCCGTGACGCAGAGTGGAGGATGCGGCCAGGTAAGGCTCGTCCGCCACTAGTGGTCCTCCTTCTCTGGCACGAACACGGGATCCCCGAGGCGGTACCGGCATCCGTAGTCTGTGCTGCGAACCCGCTTACCGCGCGAGAGAGGTCCCCGTTCCGTGACACCGACTGCCGCCTTCTGCACATTGTCGCTGACAGTGTGCTTCGCTGACGAGTCACGGTGACCGGACCGCTCAGCCGACGGTTGGCTACACTGTGTCACGAGATCGTCACGAATTTCGACTCCGATGCTGGTGGCCAGGTACGACAGATCGGCAACCGTCTCCACGAACCGTTACGGGTCGCTATCGCCGGTCGCCTGAAAGCCGGAAAGTCGACACTAGTAAACGCTCTCATCGGCAGGCGTGTCGCCCCGACCGCCGCCGGCGAGTGCACTAGGGTCGTCACCCGTTTCCGGTACGGCCCGGCCGACCGCGTCGACGTCGTCACCCACGATGACCAGCGGCGCAGCCTGCCTCTCGACGACGACGGCATGGTTCCCGCCCGCCTCGGCGTGCCCGCCTCCCGGATCGCGTACGTCGATGTGACGCTCACCAATGACCGATTGCGGACACTGACGGTCGTGGACACCCCCGGGCTGTCCTCGACCGACACCGCGTCGGCCGACCGCGCCGCCCAGGTCGTCGGCGACGCCCCCTTCGACGAGCACATCGACGACGCGTCCGCCGGCGAGGTCGCCGCCGCCGAAGCCGTCATCTACGTCTTCACCCAGGCCGTGCGCGCCGACGACCTGCGCGCCCTCGACGCCTTCCACCACGCCTCCGCCCGCCTGTCGACCAGCCCGATCAACGCCCTCGGCGTCCTGGCCAAGGTCGACACCCTCACCGGCGGCGCCGACGACCCCTGGCCGACCGCCGTGCCCCTGGCCCAGCAGCAGGCCGGGCTGCTCGCCCGTACCGTCGGCGATGTCGTCCCCCTCGTCGGGCTGCTCGCCGAGACCGCCGGCGCCGGACGCCTCACCGGCGCCGACCGCGACGCCCTGGCCCAGCTCGCCGCCCTGCCCGCCGACGACCTGCACCTGCTGCTGGCCTCCGTCGACCTGTTCCGCACCCTGCCCGCCCCCGCCGCACCCGAGCGCCGCGAACGGCTGCTGGGCCGCCTCGACCTGTACGGCATCGGCTTCGCCTGCGCCCAGCTGGCCGCCGACCCGCGCCTGGGCACCGGCGAACTCGAACGCCGCCTGCTCACCGCGTCCGGCCTGCCCCGCCTGCAGCAGACCCTGGACCGCTCGTTCGGCTGGCGCGCCGACGCCATCAAAGCCGGCTGGGCCCTGACCCGCCTGGAGCGCATCGCCGGGCACACCGGCGACGCACGACTGCGCACCACCGTCCGCGACGCCCTGGAGGACGTGCTGCGCGACCCCGCCTACCACCGGCTGCGGCTGCTCGACGCCGCCCAGCGCGCCGCCACCGGCACCGTCCGGCTGCCCGCCGACCGCGAGGCCGAACTGATCCGCCTGGCCACCAGCGACGACCCCGGCTTCATCCTCGGCTCCCCCGGCGCCGGCGAGAAGGACCTGATCGCCGCGGCCGGCCGGTGGCGCGCCTACGCCGTCGACAGCGCCGGCCCGGCCCAGGCCCGCATCGCCCACATCGCCCACCGCGGCTTCCAGCTCCTGGCCCAGGAGGTGCGCACCCGATGCGCGATCTGACCCCGCTGATGGACGCCGCCGTCCGCGACGCCCTCGCCTACCTGCGCACCGCCGACATGGACGCCGCCGCCGACCTGGCCGACCTGCGCCGCACCCAGCTGACCCGGCCCGGCGTGGTCGTCGTCGGCGAAACCAAACGCGGCAAGAGCTCCCTGGTCAACGCCCTGCTCGGCGTTCCCGGCCTGTCCCCGGTCGACGCCGCCGTCACCACCGCCGCCTACCTGAGCTTCGTGCCCGGCGACACGTTCACCGCCCGGGCATGGCTGCCCGAGGGCGGCGAACCCGTCGACGTCGACGACCTCGCCGACTGGGCCGCCGGTAAACGCCGCGCCCGCCGCATCGAGGTCACCCACCCCGCACCGCTGCTGCAGTACCTGACCCTGCTCGACACACCCGGCGCCGGCGGGCTCGACCCGGTCCACGCCACCGTCGCCCTCGACGCCGTCCGGCGCGCCTCGGCGCTGCTGTTCGTCGCCGACGCGTCCGCGCCCCTGTCGAAACCCGAACTGGAATTCCTGGCCCAGGCCGCCGAACGCGTCGACGCCGTCGTCTTCGCCCTCACCAAGATCGACGCGTTCCCGCAGTGGCGGCGCATCGCCGACGACAACCGCGCCCTGCTGCAGGCCCACGCCCCCCGCTTCGCCACCGCCCCCTGGTACCCGGTCTCGGCCCGCCTGGCCGAGATGGCCCTGGCCGCCGACAGCACCCGCCAGACCGCCCTCGCCGACGCCTCCAGGATCCCCGGCCTGCAACACGCCCTCATCGAACTCGCCGGCCGCGGCCACCAGCTGCAACTGGCCAACGTGCTGCGCGCCGCCCGCGGCGAACTGGGCCGCCTCGAAGCCCACGCCGACGCGAAACTGCAGGCCGCCACCGCCGACCCGGCCCGCCAGGCCCAGCTGCGCGCCGACCGGGCCGCCGTGGCCAACCGCAAACGCACCGAGAGCCGGCAATGGTCGCTGCTGCTCAACGCCGAGGTCCAGCGCGCCCGCGTCGAAACCGTCGGCGCGCTGCGCAGCCGCATCGCCGAGATCCAGCAGGAGCTGTCCACCGGCATCGAGAAGATGCGCGGCCACGACCTCACGAAACTGCCCGACGACGTCGACCTGCAGCTGCAAGCCGTCGCCGCCGAACTCTCCGAACGACTCGAGACCACGTTCTCCCAGGTCGCCACGCAGGTCCTCGACGCCGCGTTCGACGACGACGAACGCGCCACCGTCCTCGGCAAGGTCAACGCCACCCTGCGGCACACCCTGGCCGCCACCCCGCCCCGCGACGGCTCCGGCGACAACCTGCTGATCGCCCTGTCCGCCGGCGGTATCGCCTTCATGGCCGGGCGCGGCGCCGCCCTCGGCATCTCCGTGCTCGGCGCGGCCGGCGGACTGCTGATCCCGGTCGCCGGAATCGGACTGGGCCTGGCCGCCGGCGGCTACGTGCTCTACCGCCGGCGCGTGCACGCCGACCGGCAGCACGCCCGCACCTGGCTGCGCGACGTGCTCGGCGAAGCCCGCGCCGCCCTCGCCGACGAGGTCAGCGTCCGCTTCACCGACCTGCAGTACGCCCTGTCCGTCGCCCTCGACGAAGGCGCCGAACGACGACTGAAAGACCTGGACGCGCAGATCGCCGAGATCGACGCGGCCGCCGCCGAAGACGCCAACGGCCGCGCCAGAAGACGCGCCGCGGCACAACAGGAGCTGGACACAGTACGCGTACGGGTACGGCAGGCCGACGAGGCCTTGTTGCGGGCACGTGCCCTGACCCCGGCGCCGATCGACGACGAGAGGCAGAGATGAGCGACCACTGGGGCAGCTTCGACCACCACGACGACGACCACGGACTTCCGGACTTCGCGGACAGCCACGACCTGCCCGACACCCACGAGATCCACACACCCGAGCTCGACCGGCACGACGACTGGGACCACCACGAGGCCCCCGCCGCCGACCACGAGACCGACATCGCGGATCTGCCCGAGGCGCACGAGGCACTGCCCGTCGTCGACGACTTCCCCCCGCACCTGGAAGTCGGCGACCTGCCCGAACCCGTCGACGGCTTCCCCTGGGTCGACGCCTCCACCCTCGGCACCCCCGACGCCTACACCCCCACCAGCGACCCCGTCGACCCCCACGAGCTGGCCGCCTACGCCGGCATCGAAGTCCCCGACGGCGCCGACCCCTGGACCGTCCTGACCACCTCCGACGACCCCGCCGTCGCCGCCCTGGCCCGCTGGTGGACACCCGATGAACAGTGATCCAGGTCTCCCGTGAACGGCCCCCGGATGGCATCATGTGCGCGCACCGACCGACACCACTGGAGCGCACACGATGGCCGTCACCGGCACCCCGCCGACCCCCGCCACCGCCGGTAAGCGGGAACGCCGAGGCTGGTACCTCTACGACTGGGCCAACTCGGCGTTCCAGAGCACCGTCATCACCGTCTTCCTCGGCCCGTTCCTGACCAGCGTCACCGAACAGGCCGCCGGCTGCCCACTGGGCGGCGACGAGTGCAACGGCGTCGTGCACCCCCTCGGCATCACCGTGGCCGCCGGCAGCTACTACCCGTACCTGGTGTCGCTGTCGGTGTTCCTCACCGTCTTCGTCCTGCCCGTCATGGGCGCCGTCACCGACCGCGCCCCACGCAAGAAACCCCTGCTCGCCGGGGCCGCGTTCCTCGGCGCGGCCGCCACCGCCGGCATGGGCTTCGTCACCGGCCAGCGCTACCTGCTCGGCGGCATCCTCTTCCTCGTCGCCAACATCGCGTTCGGCGCCGCCATAGTCGTCTACAACTCGTTCCTGCCCCAACTCGCCGAACCCGACCAGCGCGACCGCGTCTCCAGCCGCGGCTGGGCCATCGGCTACCTCGGCGGCGGACTGCTGCTCGCCCTCAACCTCGTCGCCGTCACCCTGCTCAGCGAAGAAGGCAACCCACAACGCACGCTGGACGTCGCCCGCTGGTCGATCGTCTCCGCCGGCGTGTGGTGGGCCGCGTTCACGCTCGTACCGCTGCTCTGGTTGAAAGATCGTCCCGGCGCGCAGAGCACCGAGCAACGCGGCAACGTCCTCACCGACGGCTTCCGGCAACTCGGCCACACGATCAGGCACATGCGCGCCTACCCGCTGACCCTCGCGTTCCTCGGCGCCTACCTGATCTACAACGACGGCATCCAGACCGTCATCACCCTCGCCAGCCAGTTCGGCACCGAAGAACTCGAACTCGAACAATCCACCCTGATCATCACGATCCTCATCGTGCAGTTCCTCGCCTTCGGCGGCGCCCTGCTCCTCGGCGCCCTCGCCACCAGACTCGGCGCCCGCAACACCATCCTGATCAGCCTCGCCCTGTGGCTGCTCGTCGTCGTCGCCGCGTTCTGGCTACCCGCCGGCCAACCCGTACCGTTCATGATCCTCGGCGCCGGCATCGGCCTGGTCCTCGGCGGCAGCCAAGCCCTCTCCCGCAGCCTGTTCTCCCAGCTCATCCCCGAAGGCCGCGAAGGCGAGTACTACGGCTTCTACGAGATCAGCGACAAAGGCACCAGCTGGCTCGGCCCCCTGCTGTTCGGCCTGATCTTCCAGCTCACCAACAGCTACCGCCTCGGCATCGTCAGCCTCGTCGTCTTCTTCCTCATCGGCGGCACCCTGCTCGCCCTCGTCCCCGTCCGGCGGGCCATCGTCGCCGCCGGCAACACACCACCCACACTGGTCTGATGCACATCCCGATCGACCACGACGCGCCGACCCCGCCCTACGAGCAGGTCCGGCTGCGCATCGCCACCCTCGCCGCCGACGGCACCCTGGCCGCCGGCACCAAACTGCCCCCGGTCCGCCAACTCGCCACCGACCTCGGCCTGGCCGCCAACACCGTCGCCCGCGCCTACAAGGAACTCGAACAAGCCGGCCTCGTCGAAACCCGCGGACGGGCCGGCACCGTCGTCACCGCCCGCGCCACCGGCACCTCCCGACGCGCCCAGAACGCCGCCACCGCATACGCCGCGACCATCCGCGCCCTCGGCATCCCCACCGACACCGCCCTCGCCCTGGTCAAAGCCGCACTGGAAGCCTGAACCCGCCATCAGTCGCCGATCGCCCCGTCGATCCGCTCCCGCGGCTCCGGCGACGCCTCGGGGAACTGGCCCTGCCAGGGCACCGTGCTGCTCGACCTGCCGGCCGCCACCGTGGCCCTCTACATCCGCGACGGCCTCGTCGAGCCGATCACCCCCGACCGGTGCCGGCTCACCCTCGGGTCCGGGTCCTGGACCGGCCTTGCCGCCGCCATCGCCCGCTACGACACCGACATCGAGGTCGTCGGCCCCGGCGAACTGACCGAAGCCTTCGCCCACCTCGCCCGCCGATTCACCCGAACCACAACCGGCCGCCCGCGATCCGGAACCACGGAGACCCAGATCTGAGAGTTGACTCTCACAATTTATGAGAGAACACTCTCAAGTCATGGCTGGCTCCAACCCCCTCGGCGACACCGAGATCACCGACCCACGGGCCATGCGCGCCCTCGCCCACCCCGTACGACTCGCCATCCTCGAAACCCTCCACCGCAACGGCCCCGCCACCGCGACCCAACTGGCGCCCGACGTCGGAGCCACCCCCTCGGTGACCAGCTGGCACCTGCGCCACCTCGCCACCTTCGGCCTGGTACGCGACGCCGAACCCGGCCCCGACCGCCGGCAACGACGCTGGGAACCGGCCGGCCGCGGCTTCCGCTTCAGAGCCCCAGAAGGCGACGAGACCGCAGCCACCGCGGCACGCGCCCTCACCCAGGAAATGTTCCTGCGACACGCGGACCTGCCCCGCCACTGGATCACCGAGGTCGAGCCGCACCTGCCACCGCAATGGCGCAACGCGGGCGGGCTGGCCACCACCCGCCTCGCCCTCACCACCGACGAACTCGCAGCCGTCGAAGACGCCATCGAGCACGTCCTGGCGCCCTACGTGACCCGGCCGGCCCGGGAACGCCCACCGGGAAGCCGCACCGTCCGGCTGATGCGCTACGTCCTACCGGAAGCCACCGACGACCAGACAGAAAGACCGGCGTGAGTACGCGCGACGCAGGCTTCCTCCGCCTGTGGGGCGCCGTATCGCTGTCCCAGCTGGGCGACCGGATCTCAGAACTGGCCCTCCCCCTGATCGCCGCCGGGCTGCTCCACGCCTCCACCGCCGAAGTAGCCACACTGACAGCCCTCATCTGGGCCCCCAACCTGCTGGCAATCCTCCTGGGCGCCTGGGTCGACCAACAACGCCGCAAACGCCGGCTGCTCGTCGCCGCCGACCTGACCCGCGCACTCGCCTTCGCCACCCTGCCGATCGCCTACCTGCTCGACACCGTCACCCTCGGCCACCTGTACACCGTCGCCGTGATCACCGGCGCCGCCGGGATGCTGTTCAACAACGCCTACGCACCCTTCTTCGCCCGCCTGGTACCACGCCGGTCCTACATCGACGCGAACAGCAAACTCAGCACCAGCCGATCCGTGTCCTACGTAGCCGGGCCGGCCATCGGCGGCGCGCTCGTCCAAACGCTGACCGCACCGATCGCCGTTCTCGCCGACGCCCTCTCCTTCCTGGTCTCCGCGCTGCTGATCGGACGGATCCGCGTCGACGAACCCCCGGCCGTGCCCAGCGCCGAACCACCCGTCCTGACCCGCGCCCGGCAGGGCCTGCGCCTCGTGGTGAGCCATCCGATCCTGCGGGCAAGCCTCGGCTGCTGCACCACCGTCAACTTCTTCACCTTCATGGCCTCCGGGCTGACGGTACTGTTCGCCAGCCGCACCCTGGAACTGTCCGCAGGCACCATCGGCCTGGCCCTCGGCATAGGAGCCATCGGCAGCCTGATCGGCGCGGTCACCGCTCCCCGGATCTCCCGACACCTCGGCGTCGGCCGCACCATCGCCGTCGGCGTAGTGCTCTACGCCGCACCGACCGCCCTCATCGCCACCGCCGCGGGCCCGCTCGGGGTGCGCTTCAGCGCGCTCGCCACCGCCGAGTTCATCTCCGGCTTCGGCGTCATGCTCTTCGACATCAACCTCAACTCGCTGCAGACCACCGTCGTGCCCGACACCATGAGAAGCCGCACGGCCGGCGCCTTCAGCACCATCAACTACGGCGTACGCCCCGCCGGCGCACTCGTCGGCGGCCTGCTCGCCACCGTCATCGGCATGCGACCGAGCCTGCTGACCGCCGCCGCCGGCGGCGCACTCTCCGTGCTCTGGCTCCTACCGTCACCGATCCTGCGAATCCGATCCCTCGAAGCAACCGACCTCATGAGCAACGCCGCCACCTGAGCAAAGGGTGGTGGTAAGGCACGCCCTCCGGCGCCGGAGGGCGTGCCCGCCGCTGTGGTCGACGGGCGCCTCGTCGTATGTCAGGTCGCCACGATGCCGGCTCAGCGCCCATGCCATCCGGCTCGGGCCCCGTTCGTCGCCGGCTCGTCGCAGGTCTTCGGGACGACGCGGTTTACGCCACGCGATGTTCAGCTCGTCGCGCGTCTGCAACGACCACCGGATGCCGGGCGCTGAACACTGTCAACTGCTGGTCGAACACGTCGTCCAGCAGTTTGACGGCCAGATTTGTCTTGTGATCAGGCGGCCGTAAAGAAGGCGCGCAGTTCGTCGATGCCCGCGTTGAGCTCCTCTCCCGATGCGCTGAAGTCGTCGCGGTCGAAGCACCTCACCAGGGATCGCTCCCAGCAAAGCATCATCACCGCGCACAGCATGCGAATGTCCGGCGAGTCGCGCGGCTGACCCAGCCGCTCGGCCATGGCCTCAGCCAGCATGCCGACCCAGGCATCCTGCTGCTTGAGGTGGCGTCCGCGCAGTGCCGGTTCGGAGCGGTTGAGGCGCATCACCGTTGCCATCGTGCGCGGTTCAGCGGTGACCCACCCAACGGCCACATCGAAGGCCGCCCGCAAGGCCCGCAGGGGCGACTCCTCGGCGGGGCGGCGCCGCAACTCCGCCGCGATGGACGGGCCGAGATCCTCGATCGGCTGGAGGACGGCGTCCTCCTTCGTAGCGAAGTAGCGGAAGAACGTCCGCTCCGACACACCCACGGCCGCCGCGACCGCACCACCGGTCGTCGCCGCGAATCCCACCTCGTCGATCGACCGGATGGTTGCGGCGACGAGTTCCGCGCGGATGGCCTCACGCATTCGCGCCCGTACACCCGTGCGCTTCATCTCTTCCACGACAGACAGCCTAGCCCTATAGTCAGTCACCGTCATAGAGTCACTGACTGACATATTTTTCAGGGAAGAGGGCATCATGGCCGAGAAGATCAAGATCGGTGAGTACACCGTCACCGTCCTCGTCGACGGCGTCTCGAACCTCCCACCGTCCGCCTACCCGGGCGCCGACTTCGAGAGGTTCCCAGGACTGTTGAGCGAACACGGCACGTACCAGATCCGAATTGGTGCCCATCTCGTGCAGGGACCTGCCGGCACATTCCTTATCGACGCGGGGGCGGGCCCGCTGACCATGCCGTTCCCGTCTCAGCTGGCCGAGGCGAACGGGCTGAGCAACCCGCCGGCATACATGGCGAAGGCCGGCGATCTGCCCTCCGCACTGGCCGCCGCAGAAGTCGCGCCCGAGGAGATCGACGGCATCCTCATCACGCATCTGCACCTGGATCATGTCGGATGGCTGATGAAGGATCACGTTCCGTTCTTCCCGAATGCGACCGTCTACTACGGTGCCGACGATTGGGCGCTGCTGGTCGACGGCGTGGCGGATGACGACCCCGCCCGCACACTCCTGAAGCAAGCGGAGAAGGCCGGTATTCTTCGGACGTACGGGACCGGCGAGCACGACGTGTTCCCCGGGTTGAGCGTGATGGCCACGCCTGGGCACACTCCCGGGCACGTCGTGATCGTCTTGGCATCGGGCGGGCAACAATTGTGGTTCACCGGCGATCTGATCGAACTGCCCGGTCAGCTGACCGATCGGCACATCCACTTCATGACCGACGTCGATCGTGAACTCGCCACCGACACGCGCGACCGGCTCCTGACCCGGGCAAAGAGGGAGGGCATCGTCATCGCAGCCGCCCACCTGATGGAGCCGTCGTTCCGCCGGATCACCGACGACGACACGTGGGCCGACGCCAGACTGCCGTGAGCCGCCCGCAGAGATCGGCCGCTGGGCCGACGGCCGATCTCTGCGTCCCGGGTGAACCTCGATCGACTGCCCGATCCACCGCCGCCCGAGCATGGTGGCGACGACGTCGAGCGGTCGGTAGTGGGCGCACGGCCCCAGTCGCCGGACGGTGGCGGCGACACCGGCGGTCATGTCGGTGCGGGTGAATGCCGGCGCGACCGCGTTGATCCGGACGCCTCGAGTGCAGTAGTCGAGATCGAGGGGCCGCACGCATCCGATCACCGCGTGCGGATTGCTCAGCTCCGCCCAGCTGGCTGGCGTCTCGCGCAGACACTGGCTTCCTCGGGTCGATCGCCGCGATCGATGACGCCACCGGCCAGGCTGGTGGAGTGCGATCGGTCAGAAGCCGATCAGCACGGTCTTGCCGATCGCCGAGCCCGACTCGATATGGGCATGAGCATCGCGCAGGTTCGCGGCGGTGATGCCGTCGTAGCGCTTGGTCTCGGTGGTACGCAGAACACCCTTGTCGATCAGACCGGCCACGGTCGTCAGGATCTCGTGCTGGGCTGTGCTGTCCTGGTCGTACAGAGCGCGGGTGAACATGAGCTCCCAGTGCCAGGTGATGCTCTTGCTCTTCAGCGGGCGCAGGTCCAGCGAGGGTTCGTCGATCGCAACGATCTCGCCGTACGGGCGGAGGAGGTCGGCGAAGGTTTCCTCCATGCCCGCGGAGTTCGGCGAAAACAGGTAGTCGATCGTGTTCGCAAGGCCGGGATAGTCGGTGCGGTGGTCGATCACCTCGTGGGCGCCGTGGTCGAGGCTCCATTGCCGGGACTCGGCGCGCGAGGCCGTGCCGATGACAGTGAGGTCGGTGAGTTGCCGGGCCAGCTGGGTGAGTATCGACCCGACACCCCCGGCCGACGCGAGCACGAGCAGCCGGCCGGTGCTCGTCTCGGTCAGCCGGAACCGTTCGAACAGCGACTCCCACGCCGTCAAGGCCGTCAATGGCAGGGCAGCAGCGGCGCCGAAGTCCAGTGATGCCGGTTTCGCGCCGACGATCCGTTCGTCGACTGCCTGGAACTGGGCGTTCGAGCCGGGCCGGGCGATGGAGCCGGCGTAGTACACCTCGTCACCCGGACGGAACAGCCCCACCGCGTCGCCCACCCGCTCCACCACGCCGGCGGCGTCCCAGCCGAGAATCTTCGCCTCGCCGTGCGGGTTGCTGCCGGCGCGGACCTTGACGTCGACCGGGTTCACCGAAACCGCCTCGACCCGCACAAGCAGGTCGTGCGGGCCGGGTTCGGGTTTCGGAAGGGTCAGGTCCTGCAGACTCCGCGGATCGGTAATCGGAAGGCTCTCGCGGTAAGCGACGGCTGCCATGGTTTCACTCATGACCAGCAAGGTATCCGCACAGCCCTAGTTACCGGCAAGGGATACTAGTTCCCTTTGGTTACTACTAGGATGGAGGCCATGCTGACCGCCTGCGGCAAACCACACGACGTGTACGCGGCCGCCTGCCCCTGCCGCGACATGCTCGACCTGCTGGCCAACAAGTGGAGCGCCTTGGCCCTCGGCGCGTTGGAGGCCGGTCCGCAGCGCTTCGGCGTCCTGCGCGCCCGGCTTGAAGGCATCAGCCCCAAGGTGCTTACCGCCACCCTGCGCAGACTTGAGGAGCACGGCTTGATCGAACGCACCGTCTACCCGGCCGTCCCGCTGCACGTCGAGTACTCGCTCACCCCGCTGGGCGCCGACGCCTGCCAGCCACTCGCGGCATTGCGAACCTGGGTCGTCGCCAACATCGACCGCTTCCCGGCTCCTCCTGTCCTCGCCTGACCGACAAGACCAGGACCTATCCGGCCATCCATGCACGGACATCTTTGACGTAACCGTCAAACATCCTTGCGGTTCTGGCTACGCGGCCGGCTCGTCCCGGGCGTAGTCGAGGCCGATGTCCGCGCCCGATGCCACCTGACCGGACACGATGGTCATTGCGGTTCGACCCAGTCGGTCGACGCGGCGGCCGACTCCTGCGGCTCGACCTGCGCCAGCCGCTCCCGCACCGCCGCCGTCACGAACCGGTACGCAACCGAGCCGAGCACCAGTCGCATTAGCCCCGGGTGCTGGGCGGCGCTGCCGATGATCTGGAGCAGGGCCGTGATCGCAGCCCGCCCGCGCAGGCCGTGGAAGCGCTGGCGCGAGTGCTGAAGCTGGATGCCGAGGGCGCTGCGTACCTCGCGGATCTCGCCCGCCCACCGTCGCGGCGCACCGAAGGACGATCCGTCGAACACATGCCCACGGGGTCGCGATCCTGCTGCCCACGTTCAACGTGCCGGCCTTCGTCGTCAACCGCTACCGCGACGTGCTCGCCGCCAACCCACTGGCGCAGTCGCTCTCGCCGTTGAGGGGAGCCGGGTCGTCAGGCATGAGGCAGATGACTGGCCATTACAGAAGGAGACCCCGTCGTGGTTTGCCAGCCACGACGGGGTCTTTCGGTGCGCGCGACGGTGGGCTCAGGCGAGCGCGCCGCCGGCGACGGTAAGGGACTGGCCGCTGACGAACGACGAGAGCGGCCCGGCGAAGAACTCGGCCACGTCGTCGGCCGTTCCCATCCGGCCCATCGGATTGAAATCGTGCAGGAAGGCCCGGATGGGCGCGTCGGGTCCAGCGTCGGTGTGCAGGCCGGCGCCTTGGGTTGCGGACGGCAGGATCGCGTTCACGGTGACGCCCGAGGACCCGCCTCGTGGGCGAGGACTCGAACCAGGTACTCCGGCGCTACCTTGCTGCCGCCGTGCAGGGGCGTATCCAGGCATTGGATAGCCGGTCGTGCTCGAGCTGACGTAGATGATCCGGCCTCTGTCGGCGACGTGCCGGGCCGCCTCCTGCATGGTGAAGAAAGCGCCTTTGGTGTTGACCGCGAACATCCTGTCGAACTGCTCCTCGGTGAACTCGGTGACCGGCAAGCCGGAGTGCTCCAGGCCGGCGTTGACCACCACGATGTCGGGGCGCCTCATCGTCGCGAACAGCTGTCGAACCTCGTCGACAATCGCCACGTCGGTGCGGACGGCGACGGCACGCACGCCGAGGGCCGCGGCGGCCGTGCGGGTCTGCTCAACGGCCACCTCCCCCCGGGCGTAGTTGATCACGATGTCGGCGCCCCGTGCGGCGTACCGCAGACCGATCGCCCGGCCGATGCCCGGGCGGAGCCGGTGATCAGAGCGAGCTTGCCCGACAGATCGGTCACTGCTGGTCGGTCCAGTCGGTGGACGCGGCCGTCTCCTGCTGCGGCTCGATCTGGGCGAGCCGCTCGCGCAGGGCAGCGGTGACGAAGCGGTACGAGTCACTGCCGAGCACCAAGCGCAGCGGGGCCGGTTCCTGGGCGGCGCTGTCGATGATGCGCGCTGCCATCTTCGCCGGGTCGCCCAGCGGAGGACGGCTGCGGTCCTTGGCGCCGCGGACCATCGCGGCCGGGGTGCCGTCGTACGCGGCGAGCGGCTCGGCCAGTTGCAGACTGTCGAAGCGGAACTCGGTGCGTGCCCCACCGGGCTCGACGATGGTCACACCGATGTTGAACGGTGCCACGTCGCGCGCGGTGCCCTCCATGAAGCCTTCGATGCCCCACTTGCCGGCGTGGTAGAGCGAGGCGCCCGGGTTGGTGGCCTGACCGCCGTACGTCGAAATCTGGATCAGACGTCCACCGCCCTGCGCCCTGAGGTGCGGCAGCGCTGCCCGGACCACCTGGATCGAGCCGAGCAGGTTCGTGTTGATCTGCGTGATCACCTGCTCGTCGGTGAGTTCCTCAGCGGCGCCGAACAGCCCGTAGCCGGCGTTGTTGACGATCACGTCAATGCGGCCCAGCTCGGCGAACGCCCGGTCGACGGTCGACCGCACGCCGGGCAGGTCGGTGACGTCCAGGTGCGCGACCCAGAGCTGCTCGCCGTACTTGTTCTGCAGGTCGTCGACCGACCCGGGCTTGCGCACCGTGCCGGCGACCCGGTCGCCACGGTCGAGGAGCTGCTCGGTCATCCGCCGGCCGAAACCGCTGTTGATGCCGGTGATGAACCACGTCCGTACTGCCATGATGATGTTGCCTTCCGTGAGGTCCTGCGATTACTGTGCGCCGGATTCCGGCGGTCTGGGAGGTTCCCGTTGTTCCTGGTAGCAGCGGGAACAGTCACCGCGGCGGCGCAGCGCCTACGGTGGTGGTGTGGATGTGAACAATGCGCTGGGTGACTTCCTGCGGGCCCGCCGCGAGCTGGTCCGGCCGGCCGATGTGGGACTGCCCGGCGGTGGGCTGCGGCGCGTTCCGGGGCTGCGCCGCGAGGAGGTGGCGATGCTCGCCGGGATCAGCGCGGAGTACTACCTGCGGCTGGAACAGGGCCGCGACCGTACGCCGTCGATGCAGGTCGTCGAAGCGCTGGCGCGGGTCCTGCAGCTGGACGCCGACGGCGCGGCACACCTGGCACGGCTCGCCCGGCCGAGGCCCCGCCGCCGCCCGGCCCAGTCGGACGAGCAGCTGCCGGACGGGTTCACCATGCTGCTGGCCACGCTCAACGTCCCGGCTTTCGTGGTCAACCGCTACCGAGACGTACTTGCCGCGAACAGCCTTGCGATCGCGCTCTCGCCGCTGATGCGCCCCGGTGTGAACCGGCTGATCGCCCTATTCACCGACCCGGAAGCCCGCAAGTTCCACCCGGATCTGCAAGAGAACCTGCCCGGCATCGTCGCTCAGCTGCGCGCCGAGACGGGCGACGACACCGATGACCCGCGGCTGCATGCGCTGATCGGCGAGCTCTCTTTGAAGAGCGACGACTTCCGCACGCTGTGGGCTCGCCACGACATCGGCCGCGGCGGCACCGGAGCCGGAATGATCCAGCATCCGCAGGTCGGCGAGCTGTGGCTGCACCGGCAGAAGCTGACCCTGGTCGGCGCGGAGAGCTTGCAGCTGGTGCTCTACCACGCCGAGCCGGGAAGCCCGTCCGCCGACGGCCTGACCCTGCTTGCCACCCTGACCGGCCCGTCGTGGTCACGGGCTGGGGACAGCGATCACGCCGCCCGCGACAACGCCTGAAACTCCTCGTCGGTCAGCCGGGTGTCCCCGACGGCCAGGCTCTCCTCCAAGTGGGCCACCGACGAGGTCCCCGGGATCGGCACGATCACCGGCGAGCGCCGCAGTAACCAGGCCAGGGCCAGCTGGCCTGGGGTGACGCCGGGAAGTTTGCGGGCCACCGCGTCGAGTGGCCCGCCGGGGCGGGCGAGCGAGCCCGCGTCGACCGGCGCCCACGGGATGAAGGCGATGCCCTCCCGCGTGCAGAAATCGAGCAGCTGCTCGGCCCGCCGGTCGCCGAGGTTATAGCGGTTCTGCACCGACGCGACCGGCCAGCCCGTCGAGGCATCCCTCCAGGCGCTCGGCCAGGGCAGCTGCTGCTGGGAGCAGGTCATCCAGCGTCACGGACCGCGAGCCGATGGGTGAGCTGAACGAAACAAAATCTTGTGCTGTCGGCGAAGCCGGCTTTTCGGGGTGTCGGTGCGGCTTGCCGCACTGCCTCTAAGCCATCCTAGGACGGATCGTTACGGGCCCCAGTCCAACTGCGCCTCCGGGACACCCAGCGACCGGCCGTGAGCGACCGCCTCCGACCGAGCCGCCGCGTCACCCACGACGTACCGGAAGATCCGCCCCGCGAAGACCACGACATGATCACCACCGGAACGGAAATCGGCATACCAGCCGCCCTCCGGGGACAGCGCCGCACTCAACGCCGCCGCCAGCTCCTCGGCCCGCTCCGCCGGCGCCGCCACGTCCAGCAACGTCCACACCTCCGGCTGACCCGGCCCCGGCGCCGACACCGCGACCCGCGACACCCGGGTCAACTCCAGCCCCGGCACCACCAGCGCGGCACCGGCACGAAGACTCTCCGCGACGATCCGACCCTTCACCATGACGCCGATCCTGCCAGAGCAACCCACTCACGGCCGCGGACGCACGCGCGAACCGTCCGCCGGGCGCGACGTGTCGACGTACCGCGGAAGCTGCATTTCCCCGGCCCGCAGCGGCGCGAGAGCCGCGTCGATCCCCTCCATGATCAGCCTGGTCGCGCGCATCGCCTGCGCGCCGGGCGTTCCCGACACCGCGGTGAGATCCACCGGCTCACCGAAACCCACAGTGACCACCGGGCGGCGCAGCAACGCCCGCAGCAACGCCCGGCCGATGTTCTTCGGCGCCTCGTAGGGCAGCACCGCGTGCGCACCCCACTGCGCCACCGGCAACACCGGCGCACCGGTCAGCGCCGCCATCCGCGCCACCCCGGTCTTGCCCCGCTCCGGCCACATCCACGGGTCCAGCCCGATCCGCCCCTCCGGGTAGACCAGCACCATCGCCCCGTCCTTCAACGCCTGCGCCGCCGCCGGCAACGCCTCCGCCACCTGCGCACTGCCCCGATCGACGCGAATGTGCTCACACGCGCGCATCGCCGCACCCACGACCGGCGCGTCGAACACCCCACCGGTGATCATGATGCGCGGCGCGATCCCCGCCTTGTGACAGGCCGCGACCATGACCAGAGGATCGAACGGGCTGATGTGGTTCGCGGCCAGGATCACCGGCCCGCGCCGCAACGCCTCCGGAACACTCCCCCGCACCCGCAACCGGCACAACGGGGCGATCACCAC
Source organism: Actinoplanes sp. NPDC020271 (assembly GCF_044388125.1). Classification (NCBI taxonomy): domain Bacteria; kingdom Bacillati; phylum Actinomycetota; class Actinomycetes; order Micromonosporales; family Micromonosporaceae; genus Actinoplanes; species Actinoplanes sp. NPDC020271. The sequence goes on along the minus strand of NZ_JBIRWQ010000009.1, from coordinate 179,233 downwards.
ACGGGACAGGGCGAGCAGCAACCGCCACAACAGCGGCGGCCGCCAGGTAGTCGACGTCTCCATAGGCGGGCCATGATGGCACGCCCGCGCACCGGTATCTACCGCCCGGTCAGCGCATCCAGGTCACGCTCGGCGAACAACCGGTGCTCCCACTCCTCGTTCACGATCGCCCCCAGACACCGCCGCAGCGGATAGGCCGCCGGCGGCGGATACCCGGGCGCGTCCACCGGCGTCGTCACCCCATCAAAATCAAAATCTTCGAGCAATTGACGTACGGCCACAGCCCGCTCCCGCCGCACCACCAGCACCTCGTCCAACGACGGCCGGGCCGACCGGTCGGCCGGGATCACGCCCGGCATCGCCGGCATCTCGTCGTGCGGCAGCCCCGACGACCAGTACGGCGACGGATCACCCAGCACCGCCCGCAACACCCACGCATCCGTGACGAACACCAGATGCCGCAACGTCTCGATGAACGAGAACTCCCCGTCCACCCGCTCGTGCAACAACTCCGGCGGCAACGCCCGCGCCCGCTCGACCGTGCCCGCCCACAGACGCTCCAGGATCGCGTACGCCTCCCGGAAACCGTCCGCGTCGACCGGCTTCATCTTCACCCGCTCCGGATAGCGCCGGTTCAGTTCCGCCTCGACCAGCGGCGCCACCTCCACCCCGTTGACCCGCAGACCCCGGATCTCCCCGTCGATCTCCGCGTCCACCAGATACGCACCCCGGAACCGCGCCCCCTCGAACCAGCCGTTACGAAACCACGCACCTGAGAAGTCCTGGTTGATGAACTCGGTCACGATGCCATCCTCACAGGCGGTGCTACGGTTTGTCACGACACCGCAACGCGGCTGTCCCGGACGAGTTGCGCGTCGTACCCGGCCTGACAAGACGACCGCCTTGAAAGAGGTGTGTCCGCCATGGCCTGGCTCGTCCTCGTCATCTCCGGCCTGCTGGAAACCGTCTGGGCCATCGCCCTCGACCGCAGCGCCGGCTTCAGCAAACCCGTCCCCACCGGCATCTTCGGCGTCGCCATCGTGCTCAGCATGCTCGGCCTCGGCTACGCGCTGCGCACCATCCCGGTCGGCACCGGCTACGCCGTGTGGGTCGGCATCGGCGCGGTCGGCACCGCGATCATCGGCATGGTCGCCCTCGGCGAGAACGCGTCCCTCGCCCGCATCCTCTGCCTGCTCCTGGTCGTCGGCGGGGTCGTCGGCCTCAAATACGCCCACTGACCACCCCGGGGCCGCGCCGGCTGACGCCCCGGGCAGTCGCGGGCGTCAACCGGCCGCAGTCGACAAGCGCTCGAGCAACTCCTCACCGCGGCCACGGACCGAACCCGGCAGCCGAATCCAGATGCCCGCCCCTCCCGGCGTCGACCAGCTCGACACCCCACACCCACCCGAACCGCTCCTGCTCGGCGAAGACCGCACGCGGATCATCCCGGCTCGCCACCAGAACCGGCCGGATCGGCAAAGGCCGCCGAGGCACCTCCTCGATGTACGGCGGCGTCACCAGCAACGCCCCCACCACCGGAGTGTCCACACCGGCGCTCCATCCACAGGCCCCGGGCACGATCTTGTCGTTTCCCGCCATACTGACCAGCGGAACTTCCCCCAGGGTGGGTGGGATACCGATGTCGGCTGATGCCATGACGATGGGTTTTGCATAGAGCCCGCGCTTCAAGGCCTTCGAGCGCGACCCGAGGTGGCCGCGATTGGCACCAGCGGCCGAATCAATCCCGCGCGCCGGCAATACTCGCCCGGCGGTATCGGCCGGGAGCGGTGCCGTGGTGCCGCTTGAACGCGCCGGCGAACGCGAACTCTGAGGCGTAGCCGGTCTGGGTGGCGATCGCGCCGAGCGGGACGTCCGACTCCCGCAGGAGCCGCGCCGCGGTGGTCATCCGCCACCACCTCAGGTATGTCAGCGGTGGCTGACCGACCAGCGCGGTGAAGCGGCGGGCGAACGGCGTCCGCGACAGCGCGGCCTCGGCGGCCAGCGCTGCGACGGTCCACGGACGGGCTGGATCACGGTGCATCGCGTGCAGGGCGGCGGCGGTCGGCGCATCGTTGAGCGCCGCGGCCCAGCCCCTGGTGGTGCCGTGTGCCGACTGCTGGTCCAGCCATGCGCGCAGGATCTGTAACAACAGCGTGTCGAGCAGGGCGAGAACGATCGCGTCCGAGCCGAGGCGGGGCTGTTCCAGTTCGGAGGCGAGAAGTTCCACTGTGGCGCGCAGTCCCGGGTTTCGTCCAAGGTGTGCGGGCAGGTGAACGAGTTCCGGCAGGTCGCCGAGCAGCGGGTGGGTCCGGGTCGGGTCGAGCCGGTAGCCGCCGCAGACGGTGACGGTGGTGGGGGCATCGAGTAGACGGTCGTCGCCGACCGGCCCGCGCGGGGCGCCTGGGTCGTTCGGGTCGCATGCGGGCTCGGGCGGCGCCGGCGTCGACGGGTTGTCGGCCAGCAGGTGCCCCCGGCCGTGGGGTCGGAACACGACGTCTCCGGTCGCCAGTGGTAGTGGCATGCCGTCGGGCGAAATGAGCCAGCACGGCCCCTGCAGGATGACCTGGAAGCCGGCGGAGCCGGGTATCGACGCGAAATGCTGAGCCCATGGCGCGTGCCATGCCAGCCGTGCGGAGCTGGGTCGGCCGGTTCGCATGACGGTGATCACGTCGCTCAGTACGTCCACGTGCCGAGCGTATCGGCGGGACGGTCGGGTATGAAAGAAGGCTTTCCAAGCATGGTTCGTCCCCTCAGGGTCGCTTTAGGTTCAAAGCATGAGAGCGATGCGAATCCACGAGTACGGCGACGCCTCCGTCATCTGCGACGACGATGTGCCGAGGCCGGTGCCCGGTCCGGATGAGGTACTGATCGAGGTCGCCGGGACCTCGTTCAACCCTTCGGAGATCGGGTTGCGCCGCGGGCTGCTGCGCGCCTTCTTACCGCTGGACCTGCCGCTCACGCTCGGCGGGGAGGTCGCCGGCACGGTCGTCGAGGTCGGCACCGGTGTAGCCACTCTCACTACCGGCGACCGGGTGGTCGGCCGCGTCGACCGCGGCGGGGCAGCTGCCGCGTATGTCGCCGCGCGGGCCGACACGTTCGTCACGGCGCCTACCGCCATTCCGCTTGCCCACGCTGCTGCCCTGCCGATCGCCGGTCTGACCGCGTGGCAGGCCGTGTTCGAGCACGCGAACCTCACACCTGGGAAACGGGTCCTGGTCAACGGCGCGGGCGGCGGCGTCGGCGGGTTCACCGTGCAACTCGCCCGGTACGCGGGAGCGCAGGTGGTCGCCACGGCCAGCCCTCGCAGCGCCGACACGGTTCGCCGCCAGGGCGCGGACCACGTGATCGACTACACGACGACACCACTGGCCGACGCGCTCGACGAACCCGTCGACGCGATCCTGCACCTCGTCGGCGGCAGCGCCCTCGACGCGGCCGCCCTGCTGCCGCTGCTGCGGCCCGGCGGTGTGCTGGTGTCCGCGACCGTCCCGGTCGAAGTATCCGCCGCGTCCCCGGTGCGGGCCGTGCACTTCGTCGCCAGCAACGACACCGACCAGCTCACCGCCCTGGTCAAGCTGGTCGACGCCGGCGATGTGCAGGTAGACGTCACCGCGTCCCGGGCGATGTCCGAGCTGGCTGACCTGCACCGCGACGTGGAGGCCGGCCGCACTCGCGGCAAGGTGATTCTCGTCCCGTGACGATCAGGGGGTACCGAACCCGGGGGCGGTACGGCCACCAGGCCCGACGTTTGGCCGGCTGACCTGACACAACGATCTTCGATCTTGCGGGCTGGTTCAGGGTGCGGTGGCTGTTTCCTTGGCTGGCGCTCGGTGTTGCTTCGGGGTCGTCGAGACAGCGCTGAACGCCGGCCGAACGCGTGGCCGCCGCAATCACTCGGAACGGCGCTGAACGCGTGGCCGCACCGACCGGTCGGGGCCGGTCCGGGCCGACGACATCTACGCCGGCGAAGCTTCGTCGAGGCGGCGGCCTGGTGGGCGCAACAGGCGGCTCAGCGTGGTCCGGGACCACGAGCGCCTCGGGCGGAGCGTGACAGGTCCGGTTGCGTACCAAAAATCTGTTGGTCGGCGAAGCCGGCTTTTGGGGGTTCGGTGTGGCTTGCCGCACTGCCCCTAAGCCGTCCTAGGATTCTAGGAAAGGAGGGTCTTTGCGAACGCCAATTGGTTGTAGGGGGAAGTGCTGTCGTTCGGGATCGCCATATATCCGCTACGCCCGTAGAGAGCGATCGCCTCGCCGAGCGCCCGATGTGTCCCGAGCCGCATCGTGCTGATCCCCTGCGCAACGGCGTCTGTCTCCAGGGCGGTCAGCAGGCGACGGCCCAGCCCGAGCCCCCGCGCCTCCGGCGCGACCCACAGGTGGCGCAGCTCGGCGACGCCCGCGGACAACCGGGTCCACAGGCCGCAGCCGACCGCCCGCCCGTCCTCCCGCGCCAGCAGCATCGTCCCGTCGATGTCCGCGGGCTCGGTGAGCGTGCCCAGGTCGTACCCCTCAGGGAAGCGTGTCCCCAGCTCAGCGCCGTAGCGCAGCAGGCACTCCCGGGCCTCCCCCGCACCCGGGTCGACCGCCGTGACGGCGACGGCGGCCAGGCGCAGCATCCGGTGCACGGTGGCCTGCGCGTCGACGAGGGCGGCCCGCTGCGCGGCGCTGAGCCCGGCGAGGGATTCGGCGATCGTCCGGCGTGAACGTTCGTCCAGCTCAGCGCGTTCGCGCAGGCCGGCCTCGGTCAGTCCGGCGATGCGCGCCCGCCCGTCGGACGGGTCGGTCCGCACGACGACCAGTCCTTCTTCCTGCAGCCCGCGCAGCAGCCGGGTCAGGTAGCCGGCGTCCAGCCCGAGGCGCGCCCGCAGATCTCGCAGGTCGGCGCGCTCGCCGATCTCGTAGAGCAGCCGGGCCGCGCCGAGCGTGCGTTCCTGGCCGAGGTAGCGATCGGTCAGGACGCCGAGGTGCTGCGTGTAGTAGCGGTTGAAGGCCCGGACCCGCTCGATCTGCTCACCCTCCACCGAACCGTTGACGGCCCGGACCCGCTCGATCTGCTCGTCCTCCACCGAGCCGACGATACTTGACCCAGGTCAAAGAAATCAGCGGCGACGCACCAGGCGCCGGTACCACGGCAGCGGCGCGGGCTGCTCGGTGAACGGGTCACGGCCGAGAGCCGTGACGAACGCGGCGCTGAGGTCGAGACGCTCGCCGGGCGGCGGGTCGGCGATCTCGGCCAGCAGCCGGTCGACGATCGGCATCTCCTCCACCGGGATCCAGGCCACGTACCGCCGGTCGCCGGTCAGGAAGACCAGCTCGACCTCGTCGTGGTCGGGCCGGATCTCCCACTCGCCGTCCTGGATCCCGTCGATCACGATGCTCACGATCTCAATATAGACGGATCAGGGCGGCGCCCCGGGAGGCGCCGCCCTGACGGTCATCGATCAGATCACCGGCAGCTGCTGCCGGCGAACCGGCCGAAGATGCGGCGCTTCAGACGACGTACCCCGCTGCAATAACGCCGGGCCCAGGGGCGGGCCGCGTCTCCCGCGGCGCGGCGGAACCCGCGCCAGTCGTTGCGGAAGTCGTGATACCCCATCCAGCCCCCGATGCCGGCGGCGATGTACTTCCACCGCCGTTTGGTGCGCAGCGGGTGGAAGGTGGCCTTCCAGCCGCGCTTGCGGACCGCACGGTAGAACTTCCAGCCGGACCGCAGGGCCCGGTACCCGGTGCGCGCCTCGCCGACCCCGCCCCAGAAACTGGCGACGGTGCCGAACATGCGCACCCCGTGGAAGGTCATCCGCCAGTACGGATTGCGTCCCCAGCTGCAGAACTTCCAGCACCACCGGCGGCCGTCCAGGTCGGAGCCGTTGACCGGGTCGGCACAGGTGTACTCGTAGCTGTTGCAGCTGCCGCCGGGGACCGGGTCGGTCGACAGGAACCGGCCCAGCGCCGGCGAGTAGAGGCGCACGCCCATCAGGACGATGTCGGCCATCGCGTCGCCGGAGCGCTGCTTGGCGCCCAGCCAGCCGTAACGCAGGTCGGCCTGGCCCGGCATCGGCGTGCCGAACTCGTCGTAGTCGAACACCTCCGGTGAGCCGTCGGTCAGGTCGACGGTGACGGCGACGTCCCCGTGCAAGCTGCTCAGCTGCAGCTTCACCCCGCCGGTGGAGGACACCGAGGCGCCCAGGTCACCGTCCGGCCCGGAGACGTACCGGGTGGTGAGCCCGGTGGCGGCGTCCTCGACGATCCAGCGCGGCTCGTCGGTGTCGTCGCCGTAGTGGTTCAGCGTCGCCGACGTGCGGTTCCAGGTGTCGCCGGCCTTGGTGTCGGTCAGCGACGCGCGCAACCGCATCGACGGGTCCAGGGTCCAGGTCTGCCGGGCGTCGCCGACCTCCTGGCTGCGGACCATGTCGTTGGCGTGGTATCCGATCGTCATGCCGCCCGGGGTGGCCGTCGTACGCCCGAAGGCGTCGTACGTGTACCCGGCGTCGGTGAGACGGTCGGCGCTGTCGTACGTGTGCCCGGTCGTGCCGGACGCCGTGCCGGTCTGACACACGCCCGCGGTGCCGGGCGCGTAGGTCGTCCGGCCGGTGCGGTTGGTGCGCTGGTCGTAACCGTACGTCCGGGTGACGCAGCCGTCCGTGGCGTCGCTGTGCTGACGGGCCGAGGTCAGCCGGCCGAAACCGTCGTAGGAGAACGTCGACCCGCCACCGGTGTACTCGTGCTCGATCTGCTGTCCGGCCGAGTTCTCCACGACGGACTCCGACCACAGGACCAGGCCGTCGGCGTCGCGGGTGTAGGTTCGCTCGACCGGCTGCAGGTTCGCGTCCAGCCGGTCGGTACGGGTGAACCCGCCCGGGTACTTCAGGGTGGTGAGCTGCCCGTCCGGCGAGTACCGGGCCTGGAACGCGCCCGCCGAGCCGTCGGTGATCGAGGTCAGCAGGCCACGCGGGTCGACCGTGCGGTCGTAGGCGTAGGCGGCCGTGCCGCTCGGGTCACTGACGCGGACCTGGTTGCCGTACCGGTCGTACTCGGTGATCGTCTTGGCACCGTCGGCGTCGGTGTAGCCGACGGTGCGGCCCAGCACGTCGAACTGCCGGGTGATCACGTCCGTCCCGGCGGTGGTCACCGCGGGGCGGCCACCGGCCTGCTCGTACGTGGTCGTCACCGCCGGAACGGCCGTTCCGAGGCCACCCTCGACGGCGGTGCGGACCAGCCGGCCCGCGCCGTCGTACTGCGACGTCGTGGTCCGGGTCTTGCCGTCCGCGGTCTCGGTGACCTCGGCCTCCCCGCCGAACCGGTCGTACCCGGTGACCCGGCGGACCGGCAGGGCGCCGGTCATCCGGTCCGGGTCGTGCCCGGTGACCGCTCCGGCGGCCCGGGTGACGCACACCTGCCCGGCCCACTCGGCGCGGCCCCCACAGGCGCTGTCGGCGCTGTTGGTGCCGGCCGTCCAGTACACCGTCCGGGTGGCGCGGGCGTCGTCGCCGGTCGACCCGATACCCCACGACTCGGTCACCTTGCCGTCGTCGTTGAACACCGTGTAGGTGGTGTTGCTGTCCCCACCCGGCGACGCCTCGACGGTGACCTTGGTCGGCTGCTTGACCTCCCAGCCGGACCTGCCGCCCTTCTCGGCGCCGTAGCCGTTGCGGGTGACCCGGACGTCGGCCAGCGGGTAGCCGTCGATCAGCGCCCCGGTCGTCTGCGTGGTGACCAGGTGGTACGTCGCGCCGTCCGGCTTGCCCTCGTCGTAGGCCTGCACCGTCTTGGCGCGGCCGATGACCGTGTCACCCGCGGCTCGCGCGGTGAGCGGACCGCCGCTGTCCGGGTCGGCCAGTGGCCGTTCCAGCACCATCGACCGGGTCGGGCCGACGGTCTCGAGCAGGTCGAGGCCGTCGTTGCTGTACCGGTTGACGGTGGACAACGCCCGGGCGCGAGTGGCGGTGTCCGAGTCGGCCAGGCCGAGTTCGGCCAGGTCGGCCGCCGCGCCGGGCAGGGTGCCCAGGGCGAGGGCCCGCTCGGAGGACTCCAGGGTGCGCAGCGTGTTGCCGAACCGGTCGTACTCCTTGGTGTCGATCTCGCCGCCCGGGGTCGCGGTGTTCACCTCCTGGCCGCCCGCGTTGAGGTAGTGGACATCGGCGTACGTGTAGCCGCCGCTGCCCGGGCTGGCCGGGGTCGCGCTGCTACGGGCCGGCACCTGCTCGGGCACGAACACCGCGGTCGCGTCGGTGGGCAGGTCGGCCTGTCCCCAGGTGGAAACGGCCGCGTAGTTCATGTCGTACGGTCCGCCGGCCGCCTTGGTCAGCGGCACGTTGTAGACCAGGGTGGTCGCCGTCTCGCCGTCGGTCTCCGACGCGCTGCCCTGCTTGAGCGCGGCCCGCCGGACCCGGACGACCCGCCCGGTGTTCTCGTCGCCGGCCAGGGTCGCGATCTGCGCGTCGCTCAGCGCCGAGCCGTACACCCGGACGTCGTCGATGCCACCGGCCCACAGGTTGGTGGCCGCGCCGGCCCACTTGGCCCGGCCGATCACGTAGCCGCCGGTGGCGTTCCAGCCGCCGGTGGCCGCGGTCGTGGTCTGCAGGACCCCGTTGACGTACAGCTTCATCTTGCCCGAGGCGGTGTCGTAGACCCCGGCCAGATGCGTCCACTGACCGAGGACCGGCGCCACGTTCGACGTCGCCCGCACCGCGGACGAGTCGTCGTTGTCGGCGGTGGTGCGCGAGAACGCCCACCGGTCCGAGTCCTTGACGTAGTTGAGGAAGAAGCCGCTGGTACGGCTACCGTCCTTGGACACGATCGTGCGGTTGGCCGACTTGTCGCTGATCCGCGCCCACGCCGAGACGGTGTAGGACGTGGTGTTCGACAGCGCGGTGCCCGCGGCGGTGATCTGTGCGCCGGTGGCGCCGCTGAACACCGCGGCCTGGTCGCCCGGGTTCTTCGGGTCGTTGCCCTGGCCCCAGGTGACCCCGGTGGCCGTGCCGTTACGGCCGGCCCCGGAGGAATCGGCCGCGGTGCCGTCGAGGTTCCAGCGCAGCGCGGCGCTGTCCGCGTCCGGTGCGGCGTAGTCGACCGACCAGGGCAGCTCGCCCGGGGCGCCGGCCTTGACGACCCGTCCGGCGGCGTCGTACTCGTAGGTCTTCTTCAGCGCCGGGCTGATCCGCGGATCCCAGGACTCGCGCAGCCGTCCCAGGTTGTCGTAGGTGTACTTGACGATGTCGACCGCGTTCTCGGCGCCGGCCACCGGATCCCAGGACCACAGCCTGACCGCCGAGACCCGGTCGGCCACGTCGCCGAAGACCGTCTGGCTCAGGCCCGCCGTGGTCGTGGTGGCGTAGACGTATTCCAGCACCTCACAGCCGCGCGGCAGGGTCGTGCCGGTGCAGCCGTTGGTGTCCACGCCCGGGTCGGCCGGGTTGACCACGCGTGTGAGCAGCAGCCGGCCGCCGGTGGTGTCGTAGACGTAACGGGTGGCCGCCTTGTCCTCGTCGGTCCAGCTGGAGGACGCCGTCCAGACGCCGCCCTGCTGCTTGAACTCGGTGACGGCGCCTTCCAGGTCGGCGACCCGGTAGGTGGCGGAGTCCGGCGCGGACAGGGTCAGCTGCTCACTGCCGGGCTCCGGGGTGAACGAGGTGCCGTCGGCGTTGCGGGAGAAGGTGACCCAGCCGCCGCCGATCGTGTCGAGGCGGGCGACCGACGCCGACGGGAAGGTGAGCGTGGTGTAGTCGCTCTCGGCCGGGCCACCGGTCGCGCCACCGGCCCACGACGGGCCGAACGGCGCCACCACCTCGGTGACCGAGACGTTGTCCCAGTAGACCTTCTTGCCGCTGCCGGCGACGTTGCCGTTGTAGAGCCGGAACAGCGCCTCGGTGGCACCGGCCGGCACGGTCATGTCGACCGACAGCTCCTGCCAGCCGTCGGTGTACGCGGCCATCGGCGAGGCCACCGGGGTGTACGCGGTCCCGTTCTTGTAGAAGCCCACGACCCGCAGCCCGCTCGCGGCGTTGTCCGGGGCGAGGGTGGTCGCGGCGGGCACGTAGATCCAGGCGGTGGCCCGGTACGTGCGTCCCGCCTGCATGCCGAGCCGCAACGCGCCGCCGTCCCCGCCGAGCGCGACGTACGTGTCGTTGCTCGTGCCGGACGCCGCCGGGGTGATCTCCAGGGAGTCGACCGGGGTCACATCGCCCTGCCCGCGGGCGGTGGACCGGACGGCCGTGGCGGTCGACGGGACGGTGAACCCGGTCAGGTCGGTGGAGACCTGCTGCTGGTTGGCGGTCAGCTTCTCCGGCATCGCCACGTAACCGTCGTTCGGCCCGCGCGACGAGGCGGCCCGGGTGACGGTCAGGCCGAGCTCGTCGGCGTCGGAGGCGTCCAGGCTCAGGTCACCGGTGAGCAGGTTGACGTCACCCGGCCCGATCTCGTCGCCGGCTCCGCCGTCACCGCTGGAGTCGACGGTCACCCGCACCCACGGGGTGTCGTAGACCGGGGCGGTCGAGGTCGCGGTGAAGATCCGGGCCCGTACCTCGACCACACCGCCGACCAGGCCAAGCGTGTCCGAGGCGTTCCAGATCGCATAGCCGCCGAGCCCGGCGATGGTGACCGGCACGGCCGCCGTCGCGGTGATCGGCGCGCCGGTCGCCGAGGTCAGGTTGGCCGACGGCACCGGCAGGGTGGCCCCGCCCGGCCCGCGGCGGTACTCGTAGTAGGCCCGGGTGTACCCGGCCACCGGCGTGAAGATCTGCAGCTTGGTGCGCTTGACGATGTTGGCCCCGGGCAGCGGCTGCGCCAATGCCGCGCTGCCGGCCGAGAAGGTGTACGTGTTGGCCGCCGACAGGTTGCCGGCCCGGTCCTTGGCCTGCACGGTCAGCGTGCGCTGCCCGTCGCGCGGGCTGAGCGTGACGGTGGCCGTGCCGGTCGCCGCCAGGGTGGTGGCGGCCGCATCGGTGTCCAGGCGGTACACGAACGCCGCCAGGTCGGTGGTGCCGCCGGCCGGGGTCAGCGTGAACGTGTCGGACTGGCCCGCCCCGCCGTGCGGCTGACCGTCGTTGAGGTAGATCCCGGCCGACACGAACGGCACCAGCGGCTTGGTGGTGTCGACGGTCAGATCGGTCCAGTCGCTCCAGGCGCCCTCGGCCTCCGGGTCCTTGGCCCGCACCCGCCACTGGTAGGTGGTGCCGTTGGTCAGGTCCGCGGTGAGCTGCCAGGCGGTGGTCGACCCGTTGGTCCAGCCGCCGCTGAGCACGCCCGAGGAGGCGACAGCGGCCGCGGTGGCCTTGTTGCGCACCTCGAACTCGGCGGTCAGCGCCTGACCGGCGTTGACGTCGGCGAGCTTGGCCGACAGCGTCGGCCGTACCCCCGAGGTCTGTGCCCCGGCCGAGCAGGCCGAGTAGCAGGGTGCGACGGCCAGGGCGGTCGGCGCGGCCGGTGCGGAGTTGTAGGTGATCGTGACGACCGGCGGGTGCGCGGCCTCGGCGGAGTCGAACTTCTTCCAGCTCGTCGAGGACGTCTCGCTGGTGCCGCGCAGCATCACGGTGACGTCGCTGCTCTGCGCGGTCGCGGCGTACTGCAGGGCCGGGCCGACCTCGACGTAGACGTAGGAGTCGGCACAGGACGAGCTGTAGCCCTTGGTCTCGGTCGACGTGCCGACCTTCTCCCGGGCGGTGGGCTGCGCGGTCCAGCGGGTGGCGGAGTCGGCCCGGTCGGTGCGCCAGGCCTCCCACGACGCCGCCGTGCACGACCAGGAGTGGGTCTCCCAGAGGCGCAGCTTGGCCGACATGATCCGGGCGCCGGCCAAGCCGGTGGTGGCGAACCGCAGGTAGGAGCGGGCGGTGTAGGAGCCGCCGTCGTCGACGTGGCCCAGTCTCAGCTCGTCGGCGCCGGACTGGTCGCTGGAGTAGCTGTTCTGCACGAAGGCGTCGAACGCCACCGGCAGGGACGCGGGCGGGTCGATGGTGACCGGGAACGTCAGGTCGGCGCGTTCCACGAAGTCCGCGTCGGCGGTCAGCTCCATGGTGGCCCGCCCGGCCTTGTTCCCGGTGACGCGCAGGCCGACCGGGGCCCGGTTGACGTGAATGCCGGAGAGGGCGCCGACCTTGGCGTCCCACATCTCCGGCGCCTGAGCCCGGCCGATCACACGGCCCTTGGCGTCCTTGAAGTCGAGCCCACCCCGGCCGTCGGCGGCGGCGGTGAGCTTGCCCGTGCTGATCGGCAGGCTCAGCTTCGCGGCCCGGCGCAGCGCGGCGCGGTCCTTGGCGACGAAGAACTGCTCGTAGCCGGTGGTCTGGGCGCGGACGACCAGGTCGATGCCGGGCTGCACCTCGGGATAGGTCGCGGTCGGCCCGTCCAGCACCGGCTCCGGCAGCGGGCCGGTCCACGAGACGCCGGTCCGCTGGGCGCCGGTGCCCAGCGAGACGACCTCGTGCCGGCCGGTGCCGGTCTGCGGGCCGCTGAGCCGCAGCGCGCGGGCGTGCACGCGGGGCACGACGGCACCGTCGGCGTCGCGGATCAGGGTCAGGTCGACGTCGTCCCAGCGGGCGCCGTTGCGGACCCGGACCGGGGCCATCGCCCGCTCCTCGGTGATGGTGCCGTCCGCGTTCACGAAGACCCTGGTGGTCTCGGTCCGCTTGCCGGTCGCCTCGACCGGCCCGGCGCAGAGTTTCGCCGCGATCGCCGCGGAGGCGACATCCACCCGATCGGCCGGACAGACCGGCCCGGCCGGTGCCGGTGGCGCCGGAGCGGCCGCGGCCGGCCCGGCGGTGGGCAGGTCGGCCATGGTTGCCGCGAGGAGCACCGCCGTCGCGAAGCCGACGGCTCTGGTCCTGGTTGAATAAAAGTGCGCACGCGCAAGCGGCATGCGGCTCTCCCCCGTCCCGTGAAGTCACAGAGTCACATGATCGGGAGGACGCTAACACTCAATTGACGAATTTGAGTACAGCGATCTCTGTCCGTTACGGACACTCGTGATGACCACGGCGAGCGGCATCGCCGGGGACCACCCGGGTCCGCGCGGATTCACGATCAGGAGCCGATGGCCGGGTACGGCCGCGGCCGCTCCCCGCCGTGGGCTTGAACCCGACCCTGCGTCAGGTCCTAGCGTTCACGACGTACCTCGGGAAGGGGGTTCCGATGGGTGAGGCCCAGCGTGAGTGGCGCGTCGGGGAGCTGGCCCGGGTAACGCGCGTGACGGTTCGGGCGCTGCACCACTACGACCGGCTCGGCCTGCTCGTGCCGTCGGCCCGCACCGCGGGCGGGCACCGGTGCTACACCGGGGACGACGTGCGCAAACTGCACGTGATCCGGGCGTTGCGCGGGTTCGGGCTGAGCCTGTCGGAGATCCGCGACACGCTCGGCCAGGCGGCGGGTGACCCGCAGGGGTTGCTGCGGCGGCAGCTCGCCGAGACCGAGGAGCGGATCCGGCGCGGGATCAGCCTGCGGGCCCGCCTGATCGGGGTACTCGGCGCGCTCGACCACATGGACGAGCCGTCGACGACCGCATTCCTGCAGTTGATCGAGGAGATGACCACCATGTCCCAGCCTCTGACACCGGAGCAGATCGAGGAGATGCAGCGCAGGCGGCAGGAGTTCGCCGCGTCGCTGACGCCGGAGGAACTGGCCGAGATGGGCCGGCGTCGCTCGGCGGCGACGGCCGAGCTCACGCCGGAGCAGCGCGAGGCGATGCGGGCCGAACGGGCCCGCTGGATGCCGCCGGCCGAGTGACGACACCGCGCCGGACCGCCGTCGCCTTGCCGCCGGCATTGCGCCATGACAAGATGACGTACATGCAGTTGCGGCACGACACCGGCGACGACTGGGTCAGCGGCAGCGACTGGGTCAGCGGTAGCGCCCTGGCCCAGCGCGGCTGGACCGCGGCGGCGATCCGGCGCTTCCTCGGCGAGCCCGACCGGACGGTGCCGAACCCGGCGTTCCGCACGGCCGGCCCGATGCGACTGTTCCGGCTCGAGCGGGTCGTCGCCGCGGAACGGACCGAGCCGTGGCAGCGCTGGCGGGATTCCTTCGTGCGGCGATCGGCACGCAGCCGGGCCGCGGCCGCCGCCAAGCGCGCCGACCTGCTGGCCGACATCGCGACGCTCGACGTCCGGGTGCCGGTGATGTCCATGTCGGCCCTGGCCGAGCTGGCGGTCGCCCACCGCAACGAGGTCGTCCGGGACAGGCCCGGCCCGCGGGCGGAGCCGGTCACCGCGCAGGAGGCCGGCCCCGCGACGGTACGCCGCTGGATGGTCAGCTACCTGCGGCAGCGGAGCACGGTCCACAACGCCACGCTGGACCGGATGTATGCACGGGTCGGCCGGGCCGAGGCCACCGTGGCGATCCGCAACACCGTGTTCGCGATCATCGCCACGACTTATCCGGCGCTGGCCGACGAGACCCGGCGGCAGGTCGCGCGCGGAGCGAGAGCATGACGACCGTCTCGAGGCGAGCAGATCACAGGAGCGCGATGGCCGGGCACACCACGGCACCCGAGCCCTACCGCGGCCCCGGCCGGAAACGGCCCCCCGCACTGGGTGTCGACATCGGCGGCGTGATCGTCCGACTCGCCGGGCGCGACGAGGACACCTCGTTCTTCGGCAGCCGCCCACTGGAGACCCCCGCGGTCGAGGGCGCCGTCGAGGCCCTGGCCGCGCTGACCCGGGACACCTTCGCCGGCCGGGTGCACCTGGTGTCCAAGGCCGGGCCCAAGGTCGCCGCGAACACTCGCGCCTGGCTGTTTCACCAGCACTTCTTCGGGCGTACGGGCATCGCGGCGACCAACGTGCACTTCGTCCGGGAGCGCCGCGACAAGGCGCCGGTGTGCGAACGGCTCGGCATCACGCACTTCGTCGACGATCACCTGGCCGTCCTGGCGCACCTGGAGTCGGTGGAGCACCGCCACCTGTTCCTGGGCGGCACCGACGAGCCGGTCACGCCGGACGTCCCGCCGTGGGCGACGGTCACTCACGACCGGGCGGAGCCGGCGCGGCGTCTGGCCGCGCCCGGACGGTGAGGACTCCGGCCAGGTCCACGTCGGCCGACTCGCCGCGGTAACCGCCCTCGGTGATCACGCGCGCACCGAAGACGGTCGTCCAGAACGTACGGACCTCCAGGTCGGCCGGCCGGTCGATGGTCCAGCCGCGACGGTCCAGCACGTCCACCAGGTAGCCCTCGGCCTGCCGGAACAGCACGGCCAGGCTCTGCTGGACCGAGGCGTGCAGCTCGGGCCGCAGCCGGCTCACCGACATGGCGTGGACCGCGATCGGCACCGCGGGCAGGGCCAGCGCGGTGCGGGCCAGGGCGGCGCGGAACGACTCGGGCGTACGCCGTCGCAGCCCGATCGGTTCCAGGCGTTGCGCCTGGCGCAGCAGCAGCCGGAACGCGGCCTCGACGAAGAGCGCGTCCTTCGATCCGAAGTAGTAGGTGATCTGGTTCGGGTGCGCACCGGCCGCGGCCGCGATGTCGGCCACGCTCACCGCGGCCGGGCCACGGTCGGCGAAGAGTGCCTCGGCGGCGCCGAGGATCGCGTCGCGGGTGCGCCGGCCACGGGCCTGCGGCGGCGCGCTGGGGCTGTCCGTCATTCTTGTATGCTATACAACTACCGCTGAGGTTCGACGGAAGGGGACCCGATGGGCACGGACGATGTGGTGATCACCGGGCTGGGTGCGACGACGCCACTGGGCGGGGATGTCGACTCGCTGTGGCAGGGCATGCTGGAGGGTCGCTCGGGGGTGCGGCGCATCGACGACCTGCTGACCGGTTACGCCCACCGCGACGAGCTGCCGACGCTGATCGGCGCCCCGATGGCGGTCTCCCCCGACACGGTGCTCGGCCGGGTGCCGGCCCGGCGGATGGACCGCTGCCAGCAGGCCGCGCTGGTGGCAGCCCGGCAGGCATGGGCCGACGCGGGCACGCCCGGGGTGGACGGTGAGCGGCTGGCCGTGGTGATCGGCACCGGCATCGGCGGCGTCACCACGCTGCTGGATCAGGACGACGTGATCGAGGAGAAGGGCCCGCGGCGGGTGTCCCCGCTGACGGTCCCGATGATGATGCCCAACGGCGCCGCCGCGTGGATCAGCATCGAGTTCGGCGCCCGGGCCGGGGTCTACACCACCTCGGCGGCCTGTGCCTCCGGGGCCGAGGCGATCGCGCAGGGCGCCCGGTTGATCCGGTCGGGCGAGGCCGACGTGGTGATCGCCGGGGGCGCCGAGGCGTGCATCGCGCCGATCACCCTCGCCGGGTTCGCCCAGTCCCGCACGCTGTCCAAGCGCAACGACGAGCCGGAGCGCGCGTCCCGGCCGTTCGACGTCGACCGGGACGGGTTCGTGCTGGGTGAGGGCGCGGGCGTGGTGGTCCTGGAGCGGGCCGGGTTCGCCGCGGCCCGGGGCGCGCGGCCGGTCGCCCGGCTCGCCGGGTTCGGGATCACCGCCGACGCGTATCACATCACCGGCCCGGAGCCGTCGGGCGAGGGCCAGATCCGGGCGATCCGGGCCGCGCTGCGGACGGCCGGGCTGGCGCCGGGCGACGTCGGCCACCTCAACTGCCACGCCACCTCGACCCTGGTCGGTGACATCGGGGAGGCCGCGGCGATCCGCACGGCGCTCGGCGACGACGTGGTGCTGACCGCCCCGAAGGGCGCGATCGGCCACCTGGTCGGGGCGGCCGGTGCGGTGGAGAGCATCATCACCGTGCTCTCGGTCGCCGAGCAGATCATCCCGCCGACGCTGAACCTGGAGAACAAGGATCCCGGGGTCCCGCTCGACGTGGTCACCGGGGAGCCGCGCAAGCAGGCGCTCGGCGCGGCGATCTGCAGCTCGTTCGGCTTCGGCGGCCAGAACGTGTCGTTGCTGTTCACCCCCGCATGACCGCAACAGACGCAGCCCCGGGCAGCGATCCTGCCCGGGGCTGCGTCTGGGCCGATCAGGCGAGGTTGAGCTCGACCTCGACGTTGCCGCGGGTCGCGTTCGAGTAGGGGCAGACCTGGTGCGCGGCCTCGAGGATCGCCTTGGCCTGCTCCTCCGGCAGACCGGGCAGCTCGGCCTCGATCGTCACGTTCAGCCCGAAGCCGCCGCTGGGCAGCTGGCCGATGCCGACGTCGACGGTGATCGCGGTGTCGGTGAGGGTCACCTTCTGCATGCCGGCGACCCGCTTCAGGGCGCTGTGGAAACAGGCCGCGTAGCCGGCCGCGAAGAGCTGCTCCGGGTTGGTCAGGGCACCGCCGGGGCCGCCCATCTCCTTCGGGATCGCCAGGTCGAAGTCGAGGACACCGTCGCTGGAACGGACGTGCCCGTTGCGGCCGTCACCGGTCGCGGTGGCGGAGGCGGTGTAGATCGCGGTCATGCCGGTCACCTTTCGTGGGAACTTGCGGAGGGGCGGTTGGCCCGGATGAGCAGACTCTGCAACTGGGTGAGCTCGTCGACGGTCAGGTCGACCGAGCAGAGCAGCGCCTGGGTGAGGTCGCCGATCTCGTCGCGCAGGCGCTGACCCGTTTCGGTCAGGCTGACCAGGACGGTGCGCTCGTCGTCGGCGCCGCGGGCCCGGGTCAGGTGACCCTGCGCCTCGAGACGCTTCAGCAGCGGCGAGAGGGTGCCGCTGTCCAGCCGCAGGGTGCGACCCAGATCACGGACGGTAGTCGGACCGTCGTGCCAGAGCACCCGGAGAACCAGGTACTGCGGGTACGTCAAGCCGTGCGGGTCGAGCAGCGGACGGTAGAGCGACGTCATCGCCCGGCTGGCCGCATAGAGCTGAAAGCAGATCATCTCGTCCAGTGCCGTGCTTTCCCGCATGACCAGAACAGTAGTGCGCAATTAAGTTGTGCGCAACCGATTGGTGGCGCGGACCACTACCACGTGTGATCATCGCGGGATGCCGGGCATCCGATTCGTGAAACTTCCCCCCGCCGCCCTGTCCGCCCTCGTCGACGGCGACCTGGACGCCGCGAGCCGGGCCGCCGGGACCCCGCTGAGCCAGTACCTGGCCGACGAGAGCTGGCTGTGGGAGATCCGCCTCGAGGACATCCGGCGCGACCCGGAGGCCGCCGACTGGATCGCCCGCGCCGCGCTGAGCGACCCGGACGGGATCGTTGTCGGACACGGCGGCTTCCACGGCCCGCCCGACGCCGACGGGATCGTCGAGGTCGCCTACTCCGTCGACCCGGCCCACCGCCGCCGGGGCCACGCCAAGGCCATGCTGCGTGCCCTGCTCGACCGCGCCGACGCCGACCCGCGCGTCACCGCCGTCCGCGCCAGCATCCGCCCCGACAACACCGGCTCCCGCGCCACGATCAAAGGCTTCGGCTTCCGCAAGATCGGCGAGCAGTGGGACCCCGAAGACGGCCTCGAGGACGTCTACCTCCGCCCCGGAAAACCATGAACCCGCTTATTCGGTACGCCGTGAGCCTCGTCCCGTGACTCCCCGACGCGAGCCGGCGGCCACTCCCGGCCGCACGACGCGACGCCCGGACCCGGCCGGCCGTCGGGGGTGCTTCACGCGGCCGGCAGCACCCCGCGGAACCAGCCGCCAGCGGCAGCGCGGCGCGGGCTGAGCAGCCGCGGACCGCGCGCGGGGCCGGGCGGCACGGTCGAGGGTGGGGCGTTGCGGGGGCGTACGCGGGAAATGGGGTTCAGGGGTCGAGACGGACGACCAGCGGGCGGTGGTCGGAGACCGGCGAGTGCGGGGTGCGGACCTGGACGACCCGGCCCAGCGGGGCGGCACCGCGCGGGTCGGCGAGGATGTGGTCGAGCTGGGTGCGCGGGTACGGGCTGGGGAACGTCGCCGCACGCGCCAGCGGACGCCAGCCGGTGAACGCCCGGACCGGACCGGTGGGCATGTTGAGGTCACCCAGCAGGATGCGCGGGGCCGGCAGGGCGCGCATCGCCCGGACGGCGTGACGCAGCTGCCGCACGTTCCAGCCCGGCACGAACGACAGGTGCGTGGTGCCGACGCTGACCGGCCCGTGCGGCGTCTCCAGGACCGCGGCCAGCAGCACCCGCGGCTCGTCCTTGAGCAGCAGCAACCCGTCCCCGGTCAGCACCGGCGAGCGGATCGGCGCGGCCGGCAGCTGGGTGATCTGCCAGCGCTGCACCGGGAACCGGCTGACCAGGCCGATCCCGTACTGCGGATGGGAGATGTCGGCGTCGGCGTGCCAGGGCTGCCAGGTCTGCCCGGGCGTGCCGACCACGGCCGCGGCGAAGCGGTGAGCGGGCGCTCTCAGGGCTTCGGCGCAGAGCACGGTCAGGTCGAGACCGCCCGACCGGGGCTGGGCCCGGTCGACCTCCTGAAGACCCAGCACGTCCGCGTCGAGGTCGGCGACGGCGGCGTGGACCCGATCGGCGTGTACCGTGCCGTCGGACAGAGATCTGCCGTGCAACAGGTTGAAGGTGGCCAGGCGCACAGGCCGACCCTAGTCAACGCATCGCGCGGGCGGGCGGGCGGTACGCTCCGTCGTCGATGACAATCGACGTCGCTGGGTGGAGCCGGCGATCGCGGCGGGTTCGTCGCGGCTTTCTCGTGCCGGTGGCGCTGGTCGGGCCGCCGTCCGGTACGGCCTGCGGGTCCGTGACGGATCCGGTGAGCCCGCCCGCTCCCTGACCTCGCGCAGTCCCGAGACGGTGACCCTGGGCGGTCCGGCCTCGCGCGGTGAGGCAACGACTCTTGCAACGGGCAGCGCACCGGCTCCCGGTCGTACCGGCCGACCAGCACCGGCTCGTCGTCGGAAATGCGCAGATCCACGGCGGCGGGCAGGCCCGGGTGCCGGCGCCGCGGCTCGCGTACCCACCGGCATGCAGTAGACGCACCGCTCACCGGCCCCGCCGGGACTGCGCGCCGCAACGCCGGAACGGACGGATCGCCGCGCCCGGTTCCCGGGAGTCAGGTGGTCCACGCGGCGCGTGGGCCGGTAGTCAGTCGAGGCGGGCGGATGTGCTCTGTCGCCGGTCGAGGCGGCAGCGTGAGGCTTGTGGCGTGGACACGTCAATCGGGATTGAAGCAAGCCGGGTCGAACCGTCGCGGTTGTTGGCCGTGGCCGCGGATCCGGTGCGGTGGCGGCTGCTGGCGGCGCTGGCCGAGGCCGGCACCCGATGTGTCTGCGACCTGCAGCCGATCGCCGCGGTGCCGGCCAATCTGCTGTCCTACCACTTGAAGGTTCTGCGGGACGCGGGACTGGTGTGCTCGCGCCGCCGGGGCCGCTGGATCGACTACACCCTGGCCAAGGACGCCGAGGCGCGGTTGCGGGCGGCGCTGCCGATGGCGGGGCACCCGCTCGTGGTCGTCGGCTCGGGGAGGGTGTGATGAGCACGCTGGACACGTCGCCCGGTCGGCACCGGTCGCGCCGACTGATCACGGTTGCCGTAATGGCCGGTGCCTGGCTGCTGGCTTATGCCGGCAACAGGCCGTTCTGGGATCTGCTGGTGTACCAGGTCGCCGGCCTGGACCCGGATTCGCGGCTGGGCAGCGGGCTGCACTTCTTCGTGACCGACACGGCGAAGATCATTCTGCTGCTGGCCGGGATCATCTTCGTGGTCACCGTGGCCCGGTCGTTCCTGAGCCTGGAACGGACCCGGGCGCTGCTCGGCGGCCGCCGCGAGGGCGTGGCGAATCTGGTGGCGGCCGGGCTGGGCATCGCAACGCCGTTCTGTTCCTGTTCGGCGGTGCCGGCGTTCATCGGGTTCGTCGCCGCAGGGGTGCCGCTGGGGGTGACGCTGTCGTTCCTGATCGCCAGCCCGCTGATCAACGAGGTCGCGGTGGTGCTGCTCTACGGCATGTTCGGTATGCGGATCGCCGCCTTGTACATCGGGTCCGGGCTGGTCATCGCCACGCTCGCCGGCTACGTGCTGGGTCGGATCAGCCCGCCCCGCTGGGTGGAACCGTTCGTGTACGCCACCACCCTGCGCGGCGTTCCGGTGGCGACCGGGCAGCGGCTGACCCTCGACGACCGGATCACCCTGGGCAGGGAGGAGGTCGGCAAGATCCTGCGCAAGACGTGGCCGTACCTGGTGGTGGGCATCGGGCTGGGCGCGGTGATCCACGGCTGGGTGCCGGCGGACTTCTTCGCCCGCTGGGCCGGCGCCGGCAATCCGCTGGCCCCGTTGGTGGCGGTGCTGCTGGGGGTGCCGCTGTACTCCAATGCCGCCGGGGTGCTGCCGCTGGTCGAGGTGTTGCATGCCAAGGGCGTGGCGATGGGCACTGTGCTGGCGTTCATGATGAGCGTCGTCGCGCTGAGCCTGCCCGAGATGATCCTGCTGCGCCGAGTCCTCAAACCCCCACTGCTGGCCGCGTTCACCGGTGTCGTGGCCACCGCGATCGTGATCACCGGCTATCTGTTCAACACGATCCTCTAGGAGCGACCTCATGAACATCAAGATCCTCGGTTCCGGCTGCGCGAACTGCCACACCCTGGAAACCCGCACCCGCGAAGCACTGACCGAACTCGGGATGACCGCACAGGTCACGACGGTCACCGACTACCCCACCATCCTGGGCTACGGGGTGATGAGCACACCTGCCCTGGTCGTCGACGAGCAGGTCGTACTGGCCGGACGGGTTCCCACCACCGCACAGGTCGCGCAAGTGCTGAGCGCGGCCGCCGCCGGGGCGGCCTGAACAGACGGCTTCGTCCCTCGGCGGCTACTCGGCAGCCCCGGCAGGTCGCCGCAGGAGCCGTCCTGGCCGCCCCGCGGTTGTCGTCGCCGTCACGGCGGCCAGACGCGGGTGCGGCCCGGCCCGCTAGTGTGGCCGGATGTTCACCAGGGCCCTGTGCTGCTCGATGCTCGTCTTCATAGCCGTGGCAATGCTCGGCATGTGGCTCCAGAGGCTGCGCGGCCGTAAGTGATCATTACGCTCCTGGTGGCGGCCGCCGCGGCCGGCTGGGTCGACGCGGTCGTCGGCGGTGGCGGTCTGCTGCTGCTGCCGGCCCTGCTCGTGGCCGCCCCGCAACTGCCGCTGCCCACCGCACTGGGCACGAACAAGCTCGCCGCGATCTGCGGGACGAGCACGGCGGCGGTCACGTACGCACGCCGCACCAAGATCGACTGGGGGGTGGCGGGCCCGTCCACCGCCCTGGCGCTGCTCTGCGCCGGATGCGGGGCGCTGCTCGCCGGGTCGATTCCGGCCACGGCGTACCGGCCGGTCGTGCTCCTCGTCCTGATCGCCGTGGCGGTCTTCGTTACCGCGAGACCGGCCATGGGGCTGGCCGAGCACATGGAGAAACGCACCCCCACCAGGCGCGTCCTCGCGGTCGCGGTGGCCGGCGGGGTCGTCGCGCTCTACGACGGACTGATCGGTCCCGGCACCGGCACGTTCCTGGTGCTCGCGTTCACCACGATCGTCGGTGCCGACTTCGTGCACGGCTCGGCCATGGCCAAACTGGTCAACACCGGCACCAACCTGGGCGCGCTGATCGTCTTCGCGGCGACCGGGCACGTGCACTGGGGGCTCGGCGCCGGCATGGCCGTCTGCAACATCGCCGGCGCGGTCGTCGGCGCCCGGATGGCGCTGCGCAAGGGCTCCGGCTTCGTCCGGATCGTGCTGCTGGTCGTGGTGCTCGCCCTGATCGTCAAGCTCGGCGTCGATCAGATAAGAATGCAGTGATGAGCGACGAGACCCAGAACCTGATCGCGGAGATCGAAGAGCAGGAACGCCGCCTGGTCTTCGGCAAGTTCGACGAGGCCGACGCGTGGGCCCTCGGCTGCCTGCTGGTCAACCTGGCCACCCAGCGCGGGCTGCCGGTCGCGGTCGACATCCGGCGCGGCGAGCAGCAACTGTTCCACGCCGGCCTGCCCGGCTCCACCGCCGACAACGACGTCTGGATCGCCCGCAAGGTCCGCGTCGTCTACCGCTTCGCCGCCTCGTCGTACCTGGTCGGGCGCCGGCTCGCGGCCAAGGACAGGGAGCTCGACGCGGCCATGGGCGTCGACCCGGCGCTGTTCGCGGCGCACGGCGGGGCGTTCCCGATCCGGGTCGCCGGGGCCGGGGTGGTCGGCGTCGTGACCGTCTCCGGGTTGCCGCAGGCCGAGGACCACGCGCTGGTCGTCGAGGCACTCGAGACGTTCCTCGAGGACTGAACGGAGCCGGCGACCGTTGCGTTCGTCAGCCGGGCGGGCTGCGGCGATCCGGTCGAAAGCCGGGCGGGCCGGAGCCGGGCGGGCCGGAGCCGGGCGGACCGGAGCCGGGCGGGCTGCGGCGATCCGGTCGAAAGCCGGGCGGGCCGGAGCCGGCCGCCACGCTGCGCCCGTCGGCCCCGGCCGTGCCCGATCCGGCCGGGGCCGACGGGGACTGCGCTCTGACGCCTCTGCCCTCAGCAGATCCGTTTGGGGGTGGGACGAGCGGTCGGGCAGGCTCGGCCCATGCGGATTCTGATCCTCGGAGGCAGCGGGTTCGTCGGCCGGGTCCTGGCCACGACCGCGATGTCGGCCGGTCACCACGTGACCGTTTTCAATCGTGGGCTGCGCGATCCGGTGCCCGGGGCCGAGGTGCTCGTCGGTGACCGGCTCGCCGACGGCGGGCTCGCGGCGCTGGCGACCGGAACGTGGGACGCGGTGGTCGACACGTGGTCGGCGGACGCGGCGGCGGTCGGCACGGCGGCGGCGTTGCTGGCGGGGCGGGCAGGGCATCTGACGTACGTCTCGAGCCGTTCGGTCTATCGCTGGCTCGCCCCGGGAGTGATCGACGAACGGACGCCGCTCGCCGACCTCGACGATCCCGGATATGCCGGTGACAAGCTGCGCGGGGAACGCGCCACCGAGGCGTTCGGCGGGCCGGTCCTGCTGGCCCGGGCCGGGCTGATCCTCGGGCCGCACGAGGACGTCGGCCGCCTGCCGTGGTGGCTGAACCGCCTGCACCGCGGCGGGCCGACCGTCGCACCCGGGCCACGGGACCTGCCCCTGCAGTATGTCGACGTGCGCGACCTGGCCGGCTTCATCCTCGCCAACGTCGGGACGGCCGGGCCGGTCAACGTGGTCAGCCCGGCCGGGCACACCACCATGGGGCAGCTGTTGGACGCCGCGAACGCGGTGACCGGCGGCCGGGCCGAGCTGCGCTGGACCGCGCCGGAGACGATCCTGGCGGCCGGGGTGCAGCCGTGGACGGACCTGCCGATCTGGTTCCCGCCGGGCGCCGAGCACGACTTCATGCACGGCGGGGACGTGAGCAGGGCGCTCGGCGCGGGGTTGCGGTGCCGGCCGGTCGAGGAGACCGTGGCGGACACCTGGGGGTGGTTGTCCGGGCTGGGCGGGGCGGTGCCGCAGCGGGCGGACCGGCCGGCGGTCGGGCTGGACCCGGAGGTCGAGGCGAAACTTCTGGCCGCCTGAGAGCAACACGGCTCCGATCTGCTTCGCGACCGGCCTAGTCATGGCGGTCGGCGCGGCCGGCGATCACTGCGCGACAGGTCAGCTCCAGGGCCTGGCGAACGCCGTCGCGCCAGCGGTCGTCGGCCACGTCGGGCAGCGAGGCGGCCTCACCGAGCGGCACGGGACCCCCGCTGAGCTCGACGGCGGTCGCGCTGAGCGGCACAGGAGTCCCACCGAGCGGCATCCCGCTGAGCGGCACGGCGCCCCCACCGGGGTCGGTGATCAGCCGCGCCGCCATGCGTTTCAGCAGCGCCTGCCGGTACGCGGTCAGGATCGCCGCGGCGAGGGCCTCCGGTTCGCGCAGCCGTTCCGCCCACCGCCGGCTGACCTCGACCGCGGTGACGCTGCCGTCCGCGCCCACCCGCACCAGCACCACGCCGTCGTCGTCGACGCCGGTCTGGGCCGCGCCCGCCCGCAGGTCCGGCCCGGGCGTGACCCGCATCGGGCCGGGGCCGCCGAGCCGGCGGTCATGTCCGGCGGCAGAGTCGCCCGGCAGGCGGTCATGTCCGGCGGCAGAGTCGCCCGGCAGGCGACCGCGCCCGGCGGCAGAGTCGCCCGGCAGGCGGCCGCGCCCGGCGGCAGGGCCGACGGACCGCCGATCCGGCGGTGGCGCGACTGCGAAATTGCTGTCCACGCTGACGGAAACCCCGCCCGGCCCGTCCGCGCCCACTCCCGCGCGACAGCGTGCGGTGATCGCGAATTCCGCCGCCCCGGTGAACCGGCCACGGCCGGAAACGGTGTTACAACGATCGGGCCGCGTGCCGCCCGGCCGCGCGACCGCTGAAGATGCACCCGCCGAGGAACGTCCCTTCCAGTGCGTTGTACCCGTGGACTCCCCCACCCCCGAACCCGGCCACCTCCCCGGCCGCGTACAGACCGGGCAGCGCCTCCCCGTTCACCCCGAGAGCCCGCGAGTCGAGGTCGGTCTGGATCCCGCCGAGCGTCTTCCGGGTCAGGATGTGCAGTTTCACCCCGATCAGCGGCCCGGCCGCCGGGTCGAGCAGCCGGTGCGGCGCGGAGGTCCGCCCGATCCGGTCGCCGAGGTAGCGCCGCGAGTTGTAGATCCCTTGCACCTGGGCGTCCTTGGTGACCTTGTTGACGAGCTGCCGGTCCCGGGCCTCGATCTGGGCGCGGACGTGCGCCGTGTCGAGCAGCGGCGTCGCGGTCAGTTTGTTCATCCCGGCGACCAGTTCGTCGAGGTCCGGGGCGACGACGAAGTCCGCGCCGTGCTGCTTGAAGGCCTCCACCGGCCCGGGAGCGCCCTTGCCGAGCAGCCGCTCGCGCAGGAATCCCCGGCGATCCTTCGCGGTCAGATCCGGGTTCTGCTCGGAGCCGGACAGCGCGAACTCCTTCTCGATCATCTTCTGGGTGAGGATGAACCAGGAGTGGTCATACGCGGCGATGTCCGGCGTGGTGCGCAGGTAACGCAGCGTCCCCAGGGTGTCGTAGCCGGGGTAGTACGGCTGCGGCAGCCGCCGGCCGAGCGCGTCGAACCACATCGGCGACGGCGCGGAGAGGATCCGGATGCCGTGCGCGGGCCAGATCGGGTCCCAGTTGCGGATGCCCTCGGTGTAGTGCCACATCCGGTCACGGTTGACCAGGCGTACGCCGGCCTCCTCGGCGATCCCGAGCATCCGCCCGTCCACGTACGCGGGCACGCCCGTGATCATCGTCGTGGGCGCGGTGCCGAGGCGTGCCGGCCAGTACTGACGGACCAGGTCGTGGTTCGCGCCGATGCCGCCGGTCGTCACGATCACGGCCTGCGCCCGTACCTCGAAATCGCCGATCTCCTCCCGGTTCGACGGGAAGCCACGTGCGGCGTCGTCATTTTTCAGAAGCTTCCCGCGTACGCCGGCAACCGCGCCCGACTCCACGATCAGCTCGTCGACGCGGTGCCGGTGCCGGAACTCCAGCAGCCCGTTGCCGGCGGCCCGATGCGCGGACGCGGCGAACGGCTCGACCACCCCGGTCCCGGTCCCCCAGGTGATGTGGAAGCGCGGCACCGAGTTCCCGTGCCCGCCCGCCCGCAGGTCGCCGCGTTCGGCCCACCCGGCGAACGGCAGCCAGCTCAAGCCCAGCCCGGCCAGCCAGGAGCGCTTCTCCCCGGCGGCGAACTCGACGTACGCCCGGGCCCACTTCACCGCCCACGAGTCCTCGTCGCCGAGCCGGTCGAAGCCGGCGCTGCCCCGCCAGTCGCTCCACGCCAGTTCGACGCTGTCGCGGACCCTGGCCCGGCGTTGCTCGGGGCTGTCGACGAGGAACAGGCCGCCGAACGACCAGAACGCCTGCCCGCCCAGGTTGGCCGCGTTCTCCTGGTCGAGCAGGATCACCTTCTTGCCGGCGGTGGTGAGCTCGTGCGCCGCGACCAACCCGGCCAGTCCCGCGCCGACCACGATGACGTCCGCGTCCACGACAGCCCCTTTGCCTCGAGAAATGGAGTGACCCGGAATGTAACCGATATGTGAACAGCATTCGCGACACGCCGCGAGGCAACTGTGTCCTCGCTCGCCTCGCAAAACCCCGATCGGACGCTACGGCCGATGACCGCGACAATGGTGGAGTGCCGCACGACATCTCCACCGCCGACCCGGCGCAGACCCGCGCCGCGCTCGAGGATCTCCGGCCTGACCTGGTCGAACGTTACGATGCGGCACTTCCGGGAGCCCGCGCCGCGGTGCTGCACCGGCTGCGTCTGGCGATCGGACGTGAGCCTCTTGCGGGTGCCGTCTACGCCGACCTGGACCCGGTCGAGCTGACCGCGAGACTCTGGCCCGGCACGCCGTTCGTCGCCGAGATCGCCAACAGCGTCGCCAACCTCGCCCTGGCCCGCGCCAACCGCGTCCCGCGGGTGCTGCCCGCCCCGGGCGACCCGGACGGGCTCGGGAAGATCGAGCAGCTGGAGGTCGACGGGCACCCGCTGCACCCCGGCTGCCGGACCCGGGCCGGGATGACCGTTGCCGACGTGCTGGCCTACGGGCCGGAGCACCGCCCGGTGATCCGGCTGCGCCGGCTGCGCGTGCCGGCCGAGCGCTGGCACGGCACCGGCCAGCCCGTGCTCTACGCCCACCCGTGGCAGGCGGCGCGGCTGCTGCGCCGCTACCCGTGGCTGACCGACGCCGGCCCGACCCGGCCGGTGCGCCCGCTGATGTCGCTGCGCACGGTCGCGCCGGTCAACGGCGGGCCGCACGTCAAGACCGCGGTCGACGTGCAGATGACCTCGGCGGTGCGGACCGTTTCGCCCGCGGCGGTGCACAACGGGCCGATCCTGAGCGCCGCGCTGCAGAAGCTCACCGCTGACCTGCCGATCGACGTCCTCGCCGAGACCGAGGCCGGCGCGGTGATCACCGACGACGGGCCGGACCGGCACCTCGCCCACCTGGTGCGGCGCGCACCGCGGCTCGGGCCGGGGGAAACGGCCGTACCGCTGGGGATCTTCGCCTCTCGTCTTCTCGACACCGTCGATGACCCCGGCCGATGGCTGCAGGAGCTGACCGCGGTGTTCTTCGCGCCGCTGACGACCGTGCTGCGCCGCGGCGTCGCCCTGGAGGCCCACGGGCAGAACACCCTGGTCGTGCTCCGCGACGGGCACCCGGTCCGGGTCCTCTACCGCGACCTCGGCGGCGTGCGCGTCGACCGGCGGCTCGGCCTCGACCTGCACGGTGACCTGCTCACCGACGACCCGGCGGTGCTGCGCACGAAGGTCGCGGCGGCCGCGCTCGGCACCGTCGCGAGCCAGCTCGTCGACGGTTTCGCCGAGCACCACGGCGCCGAACCGGACCGGCTGTGGAAGATCATCGCGGCCGGGCTGAGGGACAGCCCGGAACTGCTGACCGGATCACTTCCGGTCAAGGCGACCACCGCCATGCGCCTCGCGGCCGACCCGCTCGACGACATCTGGACTTACCGGCCCAACCCCATGGCGGTGTACGCATGACCTCCGGCCTGACCACCGGACGCCTCGCCGCGGCCGCCGCGCACACCCAGGCGGCGCTGGCCGTGCACGCGCCGGACCTCGTGGCCGGGTTCCTCGACCACCTGCCCCACGCGGCCGGGACAGTCGGGCGAAGACTCCGGGGCGCTCTCGCTCGTGAGGGGTTGACCAGCGATTCCGACCGGGACGCGACGCGGCACGCGTTCCACCGGGTGGAGTTCGCGCGCTCCGGGGTGGCCGACCCCGTGGAACTGCTGGGCGGCCTGGACGCGCCCGGGTTCGCGGCCGAGATCCGTAACGCTGTCATCAATCTGGCGATAGCACTGGCACGCCCCGGGCCGCGTCGGGGCGGCGACGCCGACGAGGCCGCGATTGCCGGGGAACGGCTGGCCATCTCCGGTCACAACCTGCACCCCTGTGGGCGTACCCGGCTGGGGTGGGACACGGGTGACGTGCTCGCTCACGATCTTGAGGCAGGGGCGACGGAGATTCGGTTCATCGCGGTCCGCGATACCGCGCACGTCGGCGACGACCTGAGCGAACTGTATCCGGACATCGCGTATTCCAGGCCCGGGTATCGCCTGCAGCCCGTGCACGCCTGGCAGCACGAGCTCGTCCTCGACCGCTACGCGCACCTGTTCGCCGACGGCACCCTTCACCAGGTCGACGGGCATCTCGACGCGATCCCCACGGCGGCGCTGCGCACCCTGCTGCTCCCGGCCGGCGCCGACGGGAAACGCCGCTACCTCAAGGTCTCCCTCGACATCCAGGTCACCTCGACCCGGCGCAGCATCTCGGTCGCCAGCACCCGCAACGGCCCGGCCGTCTCCACCCTGCTGCACCGCCTCGCCGCCGACGAACCCACCCTGCTGCTGATGGCCGAGACCGCCGGCGCGGCCGTCCCCGCCGGCTCCGGCCGCGACCTGTCCGCGATCGTCCGCGACGGCCTGACCGGCCGGCTCGCCCCCGGCGAGGAGGCGATCACGGGCAGCGCCCTCCCCTACCGCATGCGCGAGCTGATCACCCGCCACGGCGGCGGCGACGCGGCCTGGCTGACCGATTACGCCCAGCTGCTGCTGCCCCCGCTGCTGCGCCTGGCCACCCGGGGCGTCGCCCTCGAAGCGCACCTGCAGAACTGCCTGCCCACCTTCGTCGACGGCCGCCCGCACCGGCTGGCCCTGCGCGACTTCGCCGGCCTGCGCCTGCACCTGCCGCGCCTGACCGCCGCCGGGCACCAGGTCGACCTGTGGCCCGGATCGGTCGTCGGCACCGACGATCCCGCGGTGATGCGCGCCAAGCTCGGCTACACCGCCTTCCAGGCCCACCTCGGCGAACTCGTCCTCCACCTCGACCTGGACGAACGCGCCGCGTGGCGGATCGTCCGCGACGTCGTCGACGAGACCTACGACAACCTGGACTCCCCCGAGGCGCGCGCGGACCACGCCGCGTTCACCGCGCCGACCGTGCCGCACAAGGCGCTCGTCCGGATGCGCCTGGCCGACAACGGCGACATCTACATCCCCGTGGAGAACCCCCTGCATGGCTGAACTACCCGCCCCCGTCACCGCCGCGCTGCGCCGCCTCCCGACGCCGGCCTGCGCCTATGTCTACGACACGTCCGCCCTGCGCACGGCCGCTTCCCGGCTCCGGGCCGCCCTACCGGCCAGAACCACCGTCCTGTACGCCGTGAAAGCCAACGGGCACCCGGACGTCGTACGCACCATGGCTTCTGCCTGTGACGGTCTGGAGGTCGCGTCCGGTGGCGAACTCGACCTCGCCGTCCGGGCCGGCGCCCCCCGCATCGTCTTCGGCGGCCCCGGCAAGACCGACGCCGAGCTGGCCGCCGCGGTGAGAGCGGGCGCGCTGCTGAACGTGGAGAGCCGCTTCGAGGCGGAAAGAATCGCCGCGCTCGGCCTCTCCGCCGACATCTGCCTGCGCGTCAATCGTGCCGGCGTCGCCGTCACCGGCAGCCACGCGATGACCGGCACGCCCACCCCGTTCGGCATCGACGAGAACCAGCTCGGAACAGTCCTGGAAACCCTGCCGACCGGCCTGAACGTCATCGGCTTCCACCTGCACGCCGTCTCCAACAACCTCGACGGCACCGCACACGCCGCGTTCATCGCCGACGCCATCACGTGGTCGATCACGACCGCTTCGGCGTACGGCGTGAATCTGAGAATCGTCAACGCGGGCGGCGGCCTGGGCGTCGACCACACGTCGTCCACCTCGATCGACCTGGCCCCGCTGTCACAGGTCAGCGTGCCCGACGGCCTCGAACTGATCCTCGAACCGGGCCGTTACCTGGCCGCCGACGCCGGCTGGTACGCCACCGAGGTGCTCGACCTGAAGACCACGCACGGGCGCACGTTCGCGGTGCTGCGCGGCGGCACCCACCACTTCCGCCTCCCCGCCGCCTGGGGTTACAGCCATCCGTTCACGATCCTGCCCGTCGACGACTGGGACCGCCCGTACTCCCGGCCGGCCGTGACCCGGACCCCGGTCGACGCGGTCGGCGAACTCTGCACCCCCCGTGACGTCCTCACCCGAGCCCAGCCCGTCGACCGCCTCCGCGTCGGCGACCTGCTGGTCTTCGCCCGCACCGGCGCCTACGCCTGGGACATCTCCCACCACGACTTCCTGCGCCACCCCGCCCCGGAGTTCATCGTCCTCTGACCGCGCCGACACCCCGGCCGTCTCGGCCGGGCGTCGTCATCCGGGCGTTCAGGCAACGCCGGCCACCGGGCGGGTGGGCTCGGCCGGCGGCCGGCGTTGTCACCTGTCCGAGGACTGCGGTGGACGGGACTCGACATCCGTCACGCTCTGCCCGCGACACCGCCGACGAACGGGTTGATCTCGGCGGTCAGGGGCGGGTGAACGTGTCCACGGCGGTTCGGTAGGAGCCCGGGCCGGCCTCCGGGTTCAGCAGGAGGGTGAAGTCGGGCAGGGAGCCCGGCAGCGGATCGCCGCGACCGTCCTGCAGGCCCGGCTCCGCGGTCCAGTCGACGATGGAGATCTCCACCTGCCAGCGCCCGGCCGGCAACGGGACCGGAAGGTGCGGCCCCGGACGGGCGCCGACGTGTTCGATGCCGCTGAGGATCGCGCCGTCGGTGGCGACGAACAGGTACGGCTCGGAGGAGACGACCAGATATTCGCGTTCACGGGCGGTGAGAGTCGCGGGCCGGGCCGGTGTTCCGATGCGTACCAGAAATTGGAAGGCGCCGTCGCTGTGCAGGTTGATCGGAACCAGGACCCCGGCCCGCGCGTGCCGGCTGAGGTCCTGGTCCTCGAGGAGCTCCGCCTCCCACGAGCCGTAGTCGATCACGCCCCGGAACGCGGGCGGCGACCACAGGCCGAACATGCCGGCGCCGGTCGCGACCGTGCCCGAGAACTCCACGCCTCCTTCTTAACCAATGCTGCGAGCGGGCACCTCAGGTTCGGCGAACCGCCGACCACCAGGTACGCCTTTCGTCGAGCCATCGGTCCAGCCAGAGCCCGGCCCCGGCGAGGTCCGAGCGCAGCTGCGCCGCGCTGATCCGGTGTGCGGTGAACCGCTGTCTCCACACGCGGGAATCGATCCGGTACGTCATCTCGGCCGTCAGCTCCTCCGCGGCGGACCGCACGAGTCGCACGCTGCCGTGGACCGCCCCGAGCCGCCCGTCGCGCCCGCCGTCCCGGATCAGCTCGTCGAACCAGGACGGCCGCAGCCACTGACCGACCAGCGTGCCGCCGGGGATCAGGTGCCGGGCGCAGGCCTGCGCGAGCGCGCGGCGATCGGCGGCGGCGCTGATCAGGTTCGCGGCGAGCAGGACGACGTCGAACCGCTCCCCCAGCCGCACGTCCTCGATCCGCGCGTGTACCGGGGTGACGCCGTCCAGATGGCTGAGCATGGCCGCGGACTCGTCGACGCCGGTGACGTCGTGGCCCAGCGCGACCAGGGCGTTCGCGAGGCGTCCGGTGCCGCAGCCGAGTTCCAGGATCCGCGAGCCGGGCGGGACCGCCCGGTGGATCAGGCCGGGTTCGTCGCCGGCGGGCAGGTGGCGGTACACCTCGACCGGGCAGCCGTCCGGGGTCACGTCGTCGGCCATACCGCCCACCGTGCCACACCCCCTAAAGCTTCCTAGGAATCTAGGAGAGTGGCCGGACCGCGCGGCGTATCGTTGGCCGACCATGACTGCGATCCCACTCACCACGCTGGACGATCTCGAACCCCTGCGAGCGATCATCGGCGACGCACGCGTCGTCGGCATCGGCGAGTCCGCCCACAACGTGCGCGAGTATCAGCAGGTCAGACACCTGCTGGTCCGCTTCCTGACCGAGCGGATGGGCTTCTCGGCCGTGGCCCTGGAGTCCGGGTTCAGCGAGGGCCTGCTCGTCGACCGCTGGGTGCGCGGCCTCGAGGACGGCGACGTCGCGGACATCGCGGCGCGCGGGCTGACCTACGGCTTCGGCGCCACCGCGGAGACCCGCCGGCTGCTGACCTGGCTCCGCGAACACCGGCACGCGCGGTTCGCCGGCCTGGACCTGCCCGCCGACCTCGGATCGTTGCTGCCCGCGGTCGACGGCGTCGCGCGCTACCTCGCCGACACTGATCCGGGTGCGCTCATGATCCTCGATCAGATTCGGAGGTACGCGACGAGCTGGGCCGGTCCGTACACCATCGCGGCCCTGACGGCGTACCGGGAGACACCGCCCGCCGACCGCGACGCGCAGACGATCCTGTTGTCCGAACTGGCCGCGCGCGTCGACGCGATGCGCCCGCTCTACCCGGCCGCCGGGTACGCCACCGCCCGGCACGAGCTGCGGCTGGCCGTTCTGCTCGATCAGATGCTGCGCGCCCAGGCCGCGGCCATGACCGGCTCAGCCGTCCACGCCGCGGTGAACGTGCGCGACACCGCGATGGCCGAGACCGTCCGGCACCTGCTCGACGACGGCAACCGCGTGGTGATCTCCGCGGCGAACACCCACCTGCAGCGCATTCCGATCAGGCTGGGCGGCACGTTCGAGGTCGCCGTCCTCGGCAGTCACCTGGTGGCCGACCTGGGCGACGACTACATGTCCATCGCGGTCACGTGCGCCGGCGGCCGCACCCCGACCCGACGCCCCGCACCAGGCACCGACCGCGGCGTCGAGGTCCTCACGGTCGACCTGGCCGAACCGGCGCCCGGCAGCGTGGAGGCGCTCCTGAAGCCGGACGCACCCGAGCCGCGACTCACCGACCTGCGGCCGTGGCGAGGCGCCGCGGACGGCCCCCGACGCTTCCGGAACCTGGACGGATACGTCGAACTGCCCGTCGCCGACGCCTTCGACCTGGCCGTCCTGGTCCCCGAGCTGGCGGGATGAACGGGTCGGCCGGGCCGGCCCCGGAGCATCTGCCGCTCGAGGTGTTGCTCCGGATGACGCGGCGGAGATCGAGGACATCCACGGTGACGCTCCGACCCCGGCCATGGTCCCGAACCTCGCGGATCAGCTGGTCACCTGGTGGACCGGGCAAGGCAGGCGCCCCGTGCGGCTGAGCAAGGCACGCCCCGGGCCGCTAAGGTGCGCTGCATGCGGTTGGAGAAGATCACCCCGGACACCTTCGAAGCGGCTCTCGCCGTGTCGGTGCGCCCCGACCAGGGCGATCTGGTCGAGCCGGTGGTCAAGTCGCTCGCCGAGGCCTACATGTTCCACGAGTACGCCTGGCCACGGCTGATCGTCGACGGTGACCGCCCGGTCGGCTTCGTGATGGCTTTCCTCGACATTCCGTGGGATCCGAAGCGCGACGCCGACGACCGGCGGTCCGGGGTCTGGCGGCTCAACATCGCGGCCGACGCGCAGGGCAGCGGCTACGGCCGGTTCGCCGCCGAGAGCGTCGTCGACGAGATCCGGGCCCGCGGCGGCACCCGCGCCTACGTCACCTGGGAGGCCCGTGACGGCGGACCGGAGGCTTTCTGGCTGCGGCTGGGTTTCCGGCCGACCGGCGAACGCAGTGGTGGGCAGATCGTCGGCGTGCTCGACCTCCGGTCGTAGCGGCGGCCGGTTCAGTCCGGGTCGGAGGGGCCGGCCTCCGGGGCGGCCGGGAGTTCGTGGATGCGGGCGGCTCGGGCGATCTTGCGCTGCAGGGAACGCAGCAGGCGGATGGTCTCCTCGTCGTGGAAGCCGGTGGTGCTCTGCCAGTCCCAGCCGGATCCGAAGACGTCGCTGGCGAAGACGATCTCCGCGGAGACCAGGACCCGCCGCCAGTCGCGGGCGCTGAGCGGCTGTCCGCCCCGGACGAGGGGGCGTAGCCGTACGACGTGTTCGAACAGCTCGGCGATGCTGCCGAAGTCCATGGCCACCGCGAGGGGCTCGGTGCACCGGGCCGGGCCGCCCCACTCCGTCAGTCCGTGGGCGAGCACCTCCCGCTCGTCCTCGTCCAGTTCGATCGGCACAAGCTCGTCGGCTGTCATGCCCGTGATGATGCCGGAAGCCCCCGGCGGGTCCCAGCGTTATTCGGGCGCGGCGCAGTGTCGCGCGGCTCACGACGTACGCCGATCGGGTCTTGATCTTCGGGGTGGGATGACCCTCGCGACGCCTTTGCCCTCAGGCGACGCCGATGGTCCAGTTCTCGCCGTCGTCGCCGGCGCTGCACGCGTTGAAGCCGCGCTCTCCCGCCACGCACACCCGGAACGTGACTTTCCGGCCGGCTTCGAAGTCGTGCCCGAACCGGACGGTCTGCCCCGCCACCTCGCTCGCCGAGTGGGTGCCGGTCTGCAGTGTCCCGTCTCCCCGGACGTAGCGGTAGTCCAGATAGGCCCGGCCGCCGCCGGCTTCGAGTTTCGTCACCGCGAACGTGTCGTTCCCGGCGTCGAAGCGCGCTTCGGCCAGCAGTTCACTGTCCCGGTCGTAGACCTGGGCGGTCGACGACACGGCGGCCGGGGCGAATCCCATCGTCGCCGCGATGATCGCGACCGGAATCATGCTGTTCATTGCCACACCTCCGCACGACGCAGTCTGCTCTGAGTGGAACGGCCGAACCGGAGGTAACGATCTTGTACCCGCCGTTGTCTCAGACGAAACCCGCGATCCGGTCGGCGACCAGCTCCGGCGAGTGGCTGGGCAGGTCATGGGAGGCGCCCGGCACGATCTCGGCCTGCGCTGACGGCAGCACGCGGCGCAGCCGTCGCATCACCTCGGCCGGCTCGTAGAGCGAACTGTGCTCGCCCATCAGCACGAGGGTGGGCACGGTCAGCGCGGCGAGCTCGGTGTCGGTCACCTGGTCCGGGATCGGCAGGCGGCGACGGAACCGCATGACCAGCGGCAGGAGCGGCATCAGGTTGTCGTCGCGGAGCGTGGCGTTGCGCACCGGGTAGGAGAGCCGCCGCCGGATCGGCCCGGGGGTCAGCCCGGCGAGCGATCCGGCGACGAGCCAGATCCAGAACTTCGCGCCGAGGCGCCCGAATCCGGCCGGGTCGAGCAGGGTCAGACTCGCCGCGCGCCCGGGGAAGCGCAGTTCGTGTCGCAGGATCGCCCATCCGCCGTAGGACATCCCGACCAGGTGGGCGCGCTGGACGCCGAGCGCGGCGAGCGTCTCCTCGAGGTCGGCGGCGACGTCGCCGGCGTCACGGATCGGCCGGGTCTGGGTGGACTGGCCGGGTTCGCCGATCGGGTCGAGCGCGATGATCGGATGCTTGCGGCCGAGGGCGGCAGCGTACCGATACCAGGCCAGGGCGCTGCCCGCGGAGCCCGGCACGAGCACGAGCGGCACGCCGTCGCCGGCGCCCGTGCGGTAGGCGACGGCCTCGCCGAAGCTGGTCGTGACCCGTTCCGGCACGACCGGTGAGGGCCAGAGAAGATCCATTGCTGTCCGGTAGGCCGTGAGGAAGCGCTGCCGTGCGGCGTCGTCGGTGAACTCACCTACGGTCTTCATGGTACAACTGTATCATCAAAGTGGAGGGTGGCTACGTGCCGAAGCGGGTCGATCACGAGGAACGCAAGCGCCACATCGCCGGGGCCCTGCTGCGCATCGCCGAGCGCCAAGGGCTGCAACACGCGACGATGCGGTCGGTCGCCGCCGAGGCCGGGGTGTCGTTGCGCCTGGTGCAGTACTACTTCCACACCAAGGACGAGCTGCTGCTCACCGCGATCGGCTACTCGGCCGAACAGATCGGCGAACGGGTCCGGACACGACTGCTCGCCGCCGGGAACGGTGTCGCTCCCCCGCCCCGGGAATTCATCACCGAGACGCTGCTGGCGGCGCTGCCGCTCGACGAGGACGGGGTGCGGATCACCCGGACCTGGGCGGCCTTCTACAGCCTGGTGCTGGCCGAACCGGAACTGACCCGGCTCGGCGCCGACCATCCGAACAGTCTGGAACGGCTGCTCGCGAACCAGTTGCGGCTGGCCGGGCGCCCGGAGCCGGAGTTGACCGCGTCCGGGCTGCTGGCCCTGACCAACGGCCTGGCCTCCAGCATCCTCGGCCGCCAGCACGACGGCGGCACGGCGGTGGCCGTGCTGCACCACTACCTCGGCCTGATCTTCGACAGCTAGACGGATCCTGCCGATCGGCCCGGTTCGAGCACGGACCTAGCGTTCCGATCCAGCCCGCGTCAGGCAGAACTCGTTGCCGGCCGGGTCCTGCAGGACGACCCAGCCGCCCCCGTCCGGCGTGCGGTGATCGGCCAGGACCGCCGCCCCGAGCGCCACCAGCCGGTCCACCTCCGCGTCCCGCCCCAGGTCGGGCGACTGCAGGCAGACGTGCACCCGGTTCTTGACCGTCTTCGACTCCGGCACCGCCTGGAAGTAGAGCCGCGGCCCACCGGGCGGCGCGATCACCACCTCGCGATCCCCGGGCGCGAACTCCGGGCCGATCGGATGGCTCACGACTTCGCTCCAGAAGACCGCCAGCACGTACGGGTCAGCGCAGTCGAACGAGACATTACGGATGATCGAGGTCACCACCCGACCCTACCGAGTCACGCCACCGCTCGTGGATCGCCGCGTATCGGAGTGCGTCGACCGCCGCCGGATCGTCGAGCAGCCGGATCAGGCGCGCACCGCCGGGCAGCTCCTCCACGACCATCTCCGGCGTCGGCGGGAACGGCAGGTCGCGGCCCGGGCCGAGGTACCGCCACCACCCCACCTGCGGCTCGTCCCCGGCCTGCTCGACGGACCATTCGTCCTCGACCCGGCCCTGACCGGCACCGAGCCGCTGCGCCACGTCGAGCCACAGCCGGGTCAGCCGGCCGTGCAGTTGCCGGAAGGCGGCCGCCTCGGGCACCGGCCTTCGGTGGATCCCGGAACCGAGACTCCAGCACAGCAGGAACCCGGACCCGAGGACGAGCCCCGGGCGCATCTCTCGCCCCGCACCGCTGAAGCAACTGAGCCAGATGTCGGTGTCACCGGTCCAGAGCTGGCTGTGCGACCACCCGGCCGCCAGCACGGTGATCACCTCGTCGACGGACGCGACGGTGCGCATGCCGCCGTCCGCCCAGAGGTTGAACAGCCCGTCGGGGCGTTGCGGGCGCAGGCCGAGCGGGGCCGCCACCGCGAACAGCTCACGCAACGCCGGGCCGATCGGCTGCTCCGGCACCTCCAGCTCCCAGTCCCAGTCCGAACCCACGCGCGGTATTCAAGCAGGGGCTCAAGTCGGCGTTGCGGTGGCCGATGTCCACGGGCATGAACGACGTCAGCAGCAGTGCGCGCTGGTTCGGCACCGGCCACAGCACCCTGGGTGACCCGGCCGCGGCCGGTGCGCAAGCGGCCACGGCCGCCCTCGCGGGGCGAGACCCGGCGATCGTGTTCGTGTTCTGCTCGGTCGGCTACCAGCGGCCGGAGCTGTTCGACGCGGTGCGGGCGCAGGTCGGCCCGGACACGGTCATCGTCGGCTGCACCACGTCCGGCCAGCTCGCGGACGGTCAGGTGAGCCGGGCCGGGGTGGCGATGACCGCGTGGGGCGGCGCCGGCTTCCGCGTACGCACGCATGTTGCCCGCAGCGTGACCGGCCGCCTGCGTGAGGCGGGAGCGGAGGCCGCGTCGTGCCTGGCCGGCGTCGAGGCCGGGCACAAGGCGCTGCTGATGATCGCGGACGGCCTGACCGGCAACCAGCACGAGGTGGTGCGCGGCGCGTTCTCGGTCGCCGGCGCCGCGGTCCCGCTGGTCGGCGGCGCGGCCGGGGACGAGCTGACCTACGTCCGGACGTACCAGTTCCACGGCGGCCGCGACGGTGTCGAGATCCTGTCGGACGCCGTGATCGGGGTCGCGGTCGGCTCGGACCGGCCGATGGGCGTGGGCCTGGCGCACGGCTGGCAGAAGGAGGGTGACGCCCTGGTCGTCACCAGCAGCCGTGAGGGCCGGGTGCTGGAGCTGGACGGTGAGCCGGCGCTGGACGTGTTCCTGCGCCGGCTGGACGTCGACGATTCCGCGCTCGACGATCCGGCCGCGTTCCGGGAGCTGGCGTTCCACCATCCACTGGGGTTGTCCCGGCGTACCGGGGAGGACATCCGGGTCGTCCACGACGGGGACCGTTCCGACCGGTCCCTGATCTGCCTGGCCGACGTGCCGCAGGGCGCCCTGATCTGGCTGATGACCAGCACCCACGACACGCTGCTGGACAGTGCGGCCGACGCGGCCGGCCAGGCCCTGGACGCGCTCGGCGGCGAGCCGGCGCTGGGGGTGATGGTGTTCGACTGCGCGGGCCGCTGGATCAAGCTCGGCGAGGCCGGCGTGCAGCAGGAGAACGTGGAGTTCGGCAAGCGGCTGGACGGCGTGCCGTACGGCGGGTTCTACAGCACCGGCGAGATCGCCCGGGTTCGCGGCGCGCTCGGCATGCACCACTTCACGCTCGTCACCCTGGCCCTGGCCTGAAGGATCGGCATGACTCACTGGTCCAACCATCAGCTCACCGAGTTCTTCGCCGCGGTCTGCGCTCCCCAGCGGGAGGGTTCCGCGATCATGGTCGCGGTCGAGCGGGCCACCGAGGTGCTGGAGACCGAGATCGGTGCGGTCCTGCGGGACGGCCGGGTCGAGGTCGCCTGGGGCGTGAGCCGCCAGCAGCTCGAGGCCGCGCTCGGCGGCGACAACCACCCGGCCACCCTGCTCATCTCCGGGTTGGGCGAGTTGCACGTGACCACCGCCCGGTTCGGGAACGGCGGGGTGCTGCTCGTGGCCCGCGCCGGTGACCCGCTCGAGCCGGAGGAACGGCAGCTGCTGCAGGCCATGGCGCAGACGATCGGGCTGGCCCTGACCAACATCAGCCTGCTGACGGCCGAACGCGCGTTGCGCGAGGAGCGGGAGCGGGAGGCCGCCGAACGCCTGGCGCTGCTCGACTCGCTGCGCGAGGCCCGGCACGACTCGCTGACCGGCCTGCCGACCCGGGTGCTGTTCCTGGAGATGCTGGCCGAGCGGCTGTCCTGCAACACCCCGACCAGCGTGCTCTTCATCGACCTGGACCGGTTCAAGGCGGTCAACGACAGCCTCGGGCACCGGGCCGGCGACGAACTGCTCGGCCTGGTCGCCGGGCGGGTGCGGGCATGTCTGCGACCGACCGACACGGCCGCCCGGATCGGCGGGGACGAGTTCGCCGTGCTGCTCAGCGACTGCGA
Source organism: Actinoplanes sp. NPDC020271 (assembly GCF_044388125.1). Taxonomy (NCBI): domain Bacteria; kingdom Bacillati; phylum Actinomycetota; class Actinomycetes; order Micromonosporales; family Micromonosporaceae; genus Actinoplanes; species Actinoplanes sp. NPDC020271. Next base: position 139,412 of record NZ_JBIRWQ010000009.1, on the reverse strand, counting down.
GGCGGACCAGGCGGTCCCGGTCGCGCAGCGCCTGATCGACGCGATCAAGCTGCCGTTCCCGGTCGCCGGGCAGGAGGTGTTCATCGGCGCGAGCATCGGCATCGCGGCCGGTCCGGGCGCCGCGCCGGGCGAGATCCTGGGCAACGCCGACGTCGCGATGTATCGGGCGAAGACCGAGGGCCCGGGCAAGGTGGTGCTCTTCGAGCCGCAGATGCACGCCGAGGCCCTGGCCCGGCTCACCCTCAACGGGGACCTGCAGCGGGCGCTGACCCTCGGCGAGTTCCGGTTGCAGTACCAGCCGCTGATCGACCTGGGCACCGGTGACACGGTCGGTGTCGAGGCGCTGGTGCGCTGGCAGAACCCGGATCGGGGGTACGTGTCGCCGGCCGACTTCGTGCCGATGGCCGAGGAGACCGGCCTGATCAGCGACCTGGGCCGGTGGGTGCTGAACACCGCCGGGCGACAGGCCGCGGCGTGGCGCCGGACCCGGCCCGACCTGGGCATCAACGTGAACGTGTCCGGCCGTCAGCTGGCCGATCCGCAGTTCGCCGCGGACGTCGAGCGGATGCTCGCCGACACCCGCCTGCCCCCGGAGGCGGTCACGCTCGAGCTGACCGAGTCGGTGCTGATGAGCGACCCGAAGACGGCCATCGCCTGCCTGCGCGACCTGCAGGACCTGGGGGTGGACGTGTCCATCGACGACTTCGGGACCGGTTACTCGTCGCTGTCCTACCTGCAGCGGCTGCCGGTCGACGAACTCAAGATCGACCGCGCGTTCATCAGCCGGGAGAACCCGACCACCGCCGACCTCGCGGTGATCCGCACGATCGTCGAACTGGCCCGGACGCTACGCCTGCGCACCGTGATCGAGGGCATCGAGACCGAGGCGCAACGTAACGCCATGCGACTGCTCGGTTGCGATTTGGGACAGGGCTATCACCTGTGCCGGCCCGTCCATCCGGAGAATCTGCTGGCCAGCCTGGGAGCGGATGAGTCGATTCAAAAAGCGGCCTGAGCCGGTTCCGGAACCACAATCCACATACGTCAAGATACTCACCGTCGTGTGAGCACAAGGGGGCGTGTGTGACCGATTTCGATGAACAGCGGCGTCCGCCGTCACGGGCCGAGAACCTGCGCCTGACCAGGATGCCGTCGCTGCCCCCACGGCCGGGCACCACGGGCTCGATCCCGCTGCCGGCCGTGGGCACACCGGCGCCGGAACCCGTTCCCGCCCCGGCGCGGCGACGCCGGCGGCGGGGCGGGCTGCTGATCGGGCTGGCGCTGCTGCTCGCGGCGGCGGGCGGCGGGATCGCGTACCGATGGAAATCGGACGCGGTCGCGAGCCCGCCGCTCTCCGCGCCCACCACCTTCCCCGCGGTCGGGGGCCCGTCGCCGACCGAGTCGCCGTCCGGCAGCGGGCCGGGCGCCGTGGCGGCGGCGCCCTCCCCGGCGACCCCCTCCGTCGTGCTGTCGGCCGCGCCCTCCGCCCGGCTTCCCTCGGCCCGCCTTCCCTCGGCCCGGACGTCGTCGGCCGCCGGGCGCGCCAACACCAGCGGGGCCAACCTCGCCCTGCACGCCACCTGCAGCGCCTCGGGCTCCGAGGCCGACTCCTGGCAGGCGAAGTACGCCTGCGACGGCGACCTCGAGACCCGCTGGTCCAGCGCCTTCACCGACACCCAGTGGATCCGCGCCGACCTCGGCTCGACCTGGCAGCTGACCGGCGTGACCCTGGTCTGGGAACGTTCCTACGGCGCGAGCTACCGCGTCGAGACGTCCCTCGACGGCAAGACCTGGACCCGCCTCTACGTGACCGGTAGCGGACAGGGTGGCACGGAGGAGATCCCGGCGAAGGGCGCGGCGGCCCGTTTCGTCCGCATGGTCGGCGTCAAACGCGTCAGCCAGTACGGCTACTCCCTGATGGAGTTCGAGATCCGCTGAGGCGCGGCGAGCAAGCTGCGGGGCGAGCTCCCGACACCCCCGACCCCTTTGCGCGTACGCGGTCAGCACGCGCTCAGGTGGGCTTCCGATCACGCCGTGCCCGCCCGCGAGCCGATCAGTGCCCCCTCCTCAGCCGCGCCCGCGGTTCCCACCGGGACGCGCCCTGAGCCTGAGCCGGGGCAGCGAGCAGAGTGGATCTTGGGTAGCCTGTGCCACCATGGGCAACCTCAACCGGTTGGTGCTGGCGGGGTTCGCGGCTGCCGCGGCGGTCATCTGGGCGGTCGGCATCACGGTGCTGCAACCGTTGAGCGAGCCGGAGGGGCCTGACGCCTACGGCGAGAACAACACCTACTGGGCCCGTGAACTGCGCTGGGGCACGCTGATCGCCCTGGTCCTCATACTGATCGTGCTGGCCCGCGGCGCTGTCGTCGGCGCGCTGGTCACCGGCGTCGTCGGGCTGGTGGCCGACGTGGCGTTCGACCGGGTCGACAAGGACTCCGGCACGGCCGGGCTGGCGGTCGGCGCGGTGGTGGCCGCGCTGCTGTGCTGCGTGGTCGCGAGCGTAGCCCGCACGATCCCACGGCCCCGGGTCCTGTTCCTCGTGGCGGTGGTCGCCGCGGTCACGTCCGGGCTGGCGCTGGGCACCGAGTCACCGACCGACGTCGAGACCGGGCTGAATCTGGGCAGTGCGGCCGTCAGCTCCCTGCTCGCCCTGGTCGCCGTTGCCGCGGCGGCGGTCGTGACCGGCCCGGTCGGGCTGAGGAACGCCCGGATCGTCGTTCCCGCCGGAATCGTCGCCGGCGCCGCGCCGTGGCTGGTCCGCGTGGTGTCCCCCCAGCCCAGCGGCGGACGGTTACTCGCCGAACTGGCGTTCATCGTTCTGCTGGTGGCGACGGTGGTGGCGGTCGCGCGGCGCCCGCACGGGCTCTCCGGCCGCGGCTACCTGGGTGTACTGGCGATCACCACGGGCGTTCTGGTCGTGCTCTTCTATCCGCTCGCGATCGTGTCGGTGATCGTCCAGATCGGTGCGCCGTTCACCCGGCTCGCCGCGAACCCGCCGATCAACAGCGCCGACGAGGACGCCGTCCTGATCGTGCTGGGCATCCCGATCGGGCTCGTCCTCGGATGGTTGCTGTCGGCCTTCACCCGCGACTCGGCCGGCGGCCACCCGGTGAAGGACCAGGGCCCGGCCGGCACCGCCGCAACGGAGAACCGTGCCTTCGGGCCACCGCCACGACGAGGAGTCATGCCTTGGGGCGACCGCCCCGACCGAGAACCGTGACCGTCGCAACGAAGGACCGTGCCGGACGGCCGACGTTCACCGCCCCCGGTTAGCGTGACGACATGATCTTGCCGGCCGACAGCCACGTGCACACCGAGTGGTCCTGGGACACCCTCGTCGGAGACATGGAGGGCACCTGCGAGCAGGCGATCAGAATCGGACTCCCGGTGGTCGCCTTCACCGAGCACGTCGACCACACCCGATGGGCCGCGCCGACCGAGGGCCCGTACATGAGCGCGGAACTGACCGCCGCCGCCGACCCGGACGGCCTGATCACACCACCCCCGTTCGACGTCGCCGGCTACCTGGCGACGGTCGAACGCTGCCGGGACCGCTTCCCGGAACTGCGCATCCTGACCGGGATGGAGATCGGCGAACCGCACTGGTACCCCGAGCAGATCGCCCGGCTCCTCGCCGCCGGCCCGTTCGACCGGGTGCTCGGTTCGCTGCACTGCCTGCCCGACGGTGACGCGCACGCCGAGCCGTGGGCGCTGTTCCCGCACCGGGACCCGGCCGGGCTGATCCGCGAGTACCTGGCCGAGATCCCCCGGATGGTGGCCGGCGACGACCCGTTCACGATCCTCGCGCACATCGACTATCCGCTGCGGTCCTGGCCCGCCGACCGGGCGGGGCCGTTCGACCCCCGCCTCTTCGAGGAAGAATTCCGGTACGCGCTGAGGGCCACCGCCGAGTCCGGACGCGCTCTGGAGATCAACACCCGGATCCCGCTCGACGCCACGATCCTGCGCTGGTGGCACGAGGAGGGCGGCGACGCGGTCAGCTTCGGCAGCGACGCCCACCGGCCGGAACTGGTCGCGAACGGGTTCCGGGAGGCCGCCGCGATGGCGGAGGCGCACGGATTCCGGGCGGGCGACACGCCGTACGCCCTCTGGGGCCGTCTCTAGAAAATCGGTGGCCGTGGGCGGAATCGGACGGTAGACACTCCGGGTGGCTCATCGACCGAAGCTGATCGTTCTGGCGCTGGCGCTCGCGGTCGACATGCTCGGCAGTGGCCTGCTGCTCCCGGTCTCGCTGCTGTACTTCACCGAGGTCACCGGCCTGCGCCTGAGCACGGTCGGGCCGCTGCTGAGCCTCGCCGCGTTCGCCTCCCTGCCGGTGCCGGCGATCGTCGGGCACTTCGCCGACCGCACGCGCCCGCTCTCCCGGGTGCTGGTCGCGCAGGTCCTGCAGGGGGCCGCTTTTTCGGCGTACGCCCTGGTCAGCGGCCCGATCACGCTGCTGCTCGTCACGATCGTGGCAGCGGTCGGGCAGCGGCTGTTCTGGTCGTCGTTCTTCTCGGTCGTCGCGGGACTGGCCGAACCCGGCGAGGACGGGCGCGTCGCCGACCGCCGGTTCGCCCTGGCCGGCATGATCCAGATGGGCGCGACCGGGGCCGGGACGCTGATCGGCGGCCTCGCGGTGACGTACTCGTGGTACCAGCCGGTCGTCTACCTGAACGCCGTCAGCTTCGTGCTCTCGGCGGTGCTGCTGCTGTTCGTGCCCCGCGGCGCGCTGCCGTCCACGGGCGAGCAGGAAGGCGGTAGTTATCGGACACTGCTGCGCGACCGGCCCTACCTACTACTGATCGTGGTGAACACGATCTTCGCGCTGTGCAGCATCTTCGTCGCGGTGGCCGTCCCGCTCTACCTGATCGACGGGCTGTCCGCGCCGGCGTGGCTCGTCGGGCCGTTGCTCGCGGCCGGCACGGTGCTGCTCGCCTCGGGGCAGCGGCTCGCGGTGCGGCTGGTGCGGCCGCTGTCCCGTACCGGATCGCTCGTCCTCGCCGGTGGACTGTGGGTGCTGTGGGCCGTCGTCTACGCCGCCGCGGTCCGGGTGCCGGCCTGGGCACTCGTGCCATATCTGCTGGTCGGGATGGTGTTCTACGCCGCCGCCGACCTCATCCACGCGCCCCTCTCCAACGCGCTGTCGTCCGCCGCGGCACCACCCGCGCAGCGCGGCCGATACCTGGCCGTCTATCAGTACACCTTTGCGTTCGCCAACATCCTGGCGCCGGCGTTCTTCACCACCCTCTTCGCGTACGGCCCCTCGCTCCCGTGGCTGGCCCTGGCCCTCGTGGCCGCGGCGGCGTCGGCCGTGACGTGGACGTTGCGAGCCCCGCTGGCCGCCCGCGAGTCCCTCAGCTCGCCGGCAGCGACCGATCAGTCCCGGCCGTAACGCGTCGGGCGGCTTTCGCTTCGGCCCGCTGCCCTGACGCCCGCCTGCGCACCGGCCGGCGCTCACCGCTGTTCCGGGCCGGCGCGGCCCCACCGCCGGCTCACCCCGCCCGGCCGGCGGTCAGCGCTGTCTCGCGCTGCTCGGGACAACCCCCACCGCCGGCTCGAACGCCCCGGTCGCAGCCGGGAACCGGGTAGTTCCTACACTCGGCGCATGACCGGGCGATTCCTGCGCGACATCGCGGTCTCCCCCGGCTTCGACGCGAAGGTCTACCCCTTCGACCTCCCGGTGGTCAAAGGGCTGGTCGCGGCGGGCCGACTCGACATCGGCCCCGGAGTGACGTTCCTGGCCGGGGACAACGGCTCCGGAAAATCCACGCTGATCGAGGCCATCGCGGTCGCGGCCGGATTCAACGCCGAAGGCGGCAGCCGAAACTTCCAGTTCGCCACGAAGGCCACCGAGTCGTCGCTCGGCACTCACCTGACGGTCGGGCGGGTGGCCGGGCGGCGCGAACGATCGAACTTCTTCTTCCGCGCAGAATCGTTCTACAACGTGATCACCGAGATCGACCGGCTCGGCGTCGGGGCCGGATACGGCGGTCGCAGCCTGCACCACCGTTCCCACGGCGAATCGTTCCTCGACCTGATCGAGCGACGATTCCACCCGCACGGCCTCTATCTGCTGGACGAGCCCGAGGCCGCCCTGTCCCCGCGCGGACTGCTGATCACCCTGGCCCGATTGCACGCGCTGACCCAGGCGGGTTCGCAGATGCTGATCGCGACGCATTCGCCCATCCTGCTGGCGTTGCCCGGGGCGACGATCCTGCAGATCAGCGACGACGGCCGGTTGCGGCAGGTCGACTACGAGGAGGCCGACGCCGTGCGGGTGACCCGCGACTTCCTCGACGCGCCGGAACGCACCCTGCGCCATCTGCTGGCCGATTAGCTCGTCGGTCAACCAGCCCGGCCGGGCTCGGGGCCCGCTCCGTGCACTGATGTGCCGCAGGAACGCGCGCTGCGCCCCGCCGCCACCCGGGCCCGGCGCGGCAGCCCGGCCGCCGCCGCCGATCCGTGGCTTCGGCGCTTGTGGCTCCGCCGGCAGGATGCCTTGGCCGATTCCTGATCGCCACGGCTCCAGAGGTTCGCGGCCCGGCCCATGTCCGCCGGTGCCGGTCCACCGGCCGGGTTCGGCGAGATGATCCCGGTCGGTGATGCCCAGCAGACGGCGGGATCGGCTCAGCTCGTCGCGGGCTCCGGCGCCCACCCGCAGCGAGATCAGGCACCTCCGCTCGGCCGGCGCGATGGTCGCCGAGGCAGCGGCGAAGACTTCGTCGTCGGGATGCGCGTGGATCACGAGGACACGGTCGCCTGCATCACCATGAACCGTGGGCTAGGCGAATTGTGACGCGGGCCGGCGGGACGGAGCGATCTCCTCGGTGTTCTCCGACTGACTCACGGTGCGGGCATCCGCCGTCATCCCCGTGCCACCCGCCCACACCCGGGTGTCGATCGGCCGCCCCGGGTGCTCGTCCCGGCCGTCGCCGAGGGCCACGGTGGTACCGCTGAAGGTGGTGTCCCAGGCCGTGACGGGCGTGGCCCACGACGTCTCCTCGATCTCCGCCGTCGTCCGGTCCCACACCGACGTGTGGAAGGTGCCGGAGCGGTGGGCGGCGGGCATCGCGGTGGCCGGCGTGGCGAGCAGGCCGGTCATCGCCAGCCCCGTAGCGGCGGCGATCAGGACGCAGAGTGAACGCTGGCGCATCGTGCGCTCCCTTCGAGAACCGGTGTCGGGCTCTACTCTGGGTCCGGGTCCTGTGCGGCTGCTGTGCCGGCCCCTAAAGGTTTCCTGTGTGCAGCAGACCAGCCGTGACCAGGCGCAAGTCCGCATCAGGAAGACCACCGGGCTTGCGAACGGCATACTCCCCGTCACACACGAGCACGCTGTCGTCGCCCACCCACCGGACCGGACTGGCCAGCATCCGACGGGCCGCCTCCGCCGCCGCGCCCGGATCGGCGTCACCGACCGTGAGCAGCGCCTCGGCGACCAGGTCGACCGCCTCGGGCGGCGTGCCGGTGTCACCGAGCGCCGGCAACGCCAGCAGCACGCGCCGCGGGGTGGTCGCCAGCCGCCGGAACTCGGCCCAGCACAGCCCCGGCCCGTACCCGTGCCCTTCGCGGGCCGCGACCGAGATCGCCCGGCCGGGGACGAGGACCACGTAGTCGTCGCCGCCCTCCAGATCATGCCCGTGCCAGATGATCTGCGCGAACCGATCGCCGATCGGGATGACCGGCCAGTGCCCCGACGCCCGGATCTCCTCGTCGAGAGCGTGCACGTCAGCGTCCGGGAACAGAGCGGCGATCAGGTCCGGCTCGGCGCACCCGTCGAAGGTCGCCGCCCAGAAGTCGTGCCGGTCCAGCAGCCAGGAGCCGTCGGTCAGCACCTCCGCGGTCACGCCGTCGTAGCGGCCCACGTAGTCGATCGCCTGCGCCTCGGTCAGCATCCGCCCGAGTTTAGGCCGCCGGTCGTGACCTCGACAGCTGATCTTGGAGAGTAGGGTGCCGCCCGTGACATCCGGGAACCGCCCGCTGTTCCGCCTGCACCACACCGAGGCGGGGCCGGTCGTCGACGTTCCGCTGATCGGCGCGACCTCACGGCGATGCCGGATGCCGGATCAGAACATCGGGGCCGACGGCCGTACCGGGGAAGTCAATCTTCGGGCGGAACGCCCGAACCCGGGAAGCAACCGTTCGGTGACCATGCGACCCGCGGCCAGCTGCATCCCGTAGCGGCGCCGGCGTTCGGCGAGAACAGTCGCGAGGAAGTAGTACGGCGTGGTGCCGGCCGGCGGTGGCGGCGTCACCCGCGCGCCGACCTCGGCCGCCAGCATCCGCTCGAGCTGCCCGCGCCGCGGCTCGGTGAGCTCCGGCGCCCGGGACACGAACTGCCGGACCTGCGCGGCGAGGTCGTCGTCGACCGCGGACAGGTCGGTGACGGCGGCCCAGGCGGCGAGCGCGGGCGGCAGCGCCGGCACGAACCGGAACGGCGCCGGGCGCTTCTCGTGCACGACGAGCGTGCCCGCGGCCAGGTCACCGAGGCGCCGGCCCTTCGACGAGGAGAGCATCACGCCGAGCGTGACGACCCAGGTCAGGAACGGCAGCAGCAGCCCCGGCCACTCGACCGCCAGCCCGATCAGCGCGCGGGTGAACGCGTGCCGCACCCGGATCGGCCCGCCGTCCTCCCGGATCACCCGCAGGCCCATCGCCGACTTGCCCGGGCTGCGCCCGTTCGTCCGGGTCTCGACGAAGGTCGGGAAGCCGAGCAGCACGAGCACGACCACGATCCGGAGCACGGCCGAGACCAGTGCGTCGTCGACCATGCTGTCCGGCAGCGCCGCCAGCAGCAGCCCGGCGAACAGCATCAGGCCCCCGGCGACCATGGCCTGGACGATGATGTCGATGCCCAGCGCGATCGCCCGCGAACCCAGTCGGGCCGGGCGCAGGTCGACAGCGACCGCCTCGGCGGTGACCAGATCAGCGGCGTTCACCCGCACAGTGAACACCACCGGGACCGAGCCGCGCGCACCGCGTCCACTACTCTGTGCGGGCAACGACCGGCGGGGGCAGAACGATGATGGATCTCGACGCGTATCTCGCGGAGCGCGGCGGCGAGTGGCGCCGCCTGGAGGTGCTGGCGAGCCGCCCGAAACTGGACGATCCGGTCGAGGTCGACGAGCTCGTGGTCCTCTACCAGCGGGCGGCCACGCATCTGTCGGTGCTGCGCAGCCGCAACCCCGACCCGGTGATGCTCGCCGACCTGTCCCGCCTGGTCCTGGCCGGTCGGGCGGCGGTCACCCGCAGCAGCGGCGGTTTCTCGTTGCGGCCGCTCGCCGACTTCTTCGCGTACCGGCTGCCCGGCGCCCTCTACCGCACCCGCCGCTGGTGGGGCACCCTGGCGGTGCTGCTGGTCGCGGCCACCGCGGTGCTCATCTGGTACATGGCGAGCCACCCGGACGTGCTCGGGCTCTTCGTCGACGACGCCGACATCGACGACATCGCCGAGCGGTCGTTCGTCAGCTATTACAGCGAGTTCCAGTCGCAGAACTTCGCCCTGCAGGTGTGGACGAACAACGCCCTGCTCACCGCCCAGTGCCTGGCCGCCGGGGTGCTCATCCTGCCGGTGTTCTACCTGCTCTGGTCGAACATGCTGAACACCGCGGTGATCGGCGGCGTCATGGTCAGCCGCGACGCCGGCAGCACCTTCCTGACATACCTGGCGCCGCACGGCCTGCTGGAGATCACCTGCCTGTTCGTCGGCGCCGGCGTCGGCCTGCGCATCGGCTGGGCCTGGATCGCGCCGGGTCCGCTGCTGACCCGCCAGCAGTCCCTGGTCGCCTGGGTCCGCGAGGGCATGGTCGTCGCCGTCGGGCTGGTCCCCACGCTGGCCGTCGCCGGCTGCCTGGAGGGGTTCGTCACCCCGTCCGCCCTGCCGGCCCCCGCCCGCATCGCGATCGGCGCCGCCGTCTGGCTCGCCTTCCTCGCCTACGCGCTGCTCTGGGGCCGCGAAGCCGACCTCCGCCGCCCCACCGGCCCCGAGTCCAGCGACCTCCCCACCGCCTGACCCGAGATCAACCCCATTTCCCGGTACGTCGTGAGCCCCACCCACGTCAGCAGCCCACACGGCCCGCCCTCCCGGCTGGTTCGCACCGTGGTCATCCGGGCCGCGCAACCACGGTGAGAACCAGCTTGGAGCCGGCCGGGCGGCCACAGCCTCGACCCGGGACGACGTCGCGTCGTGAGTTCCGCGCGGTCCGCGGCCACGGCCTGGGCCCGCGCCTTCGCGGTCTCCGTAACGCGCGGCGGGCACCCCGAGAGCGGGTGTCAGAGGCGGCCGGTGGCTTTCAGCAGCAGGTAGACGTCGGCGACCTTGCCGGCGAACGTGTCGGCGTCGGCGTCCACCACCGTTGCGCCGGAACGGTCGAGGACGTCCCGGACCCGGTCGCGCTCGAAGAGGACCCGCTCGGCGGCGGCCGCGGTGTGCACGTCGGCTGCCGACGGCTTCGACGGCAGGGCGGCCAGGCGAGCGACAGCGGGGTCGCGGACACCGGCGACGATCACCTTGTGGCGCGCCGCGAGCCGCGGGAGGACCGGGAGCAGGCCTTCGATCATCGGGGCGGTGTCGAGCGCGGTGAAGACGACGACCAGGGCCCGTTTGCGGTCGCGGCGCAGCAACTCCCGGGCCAGCAGCGAGAAGTCCGTCTCGACCAGGGCCGGTTCCAGGGACGCCATCGCGTCGATCAGCCGTGGCAGCTGCACCCGGTGACCGCCGCCTTCGACCCGGGCGCGGACCGACCCGTCCAGCGCGATCAGATCGACCTTGTCGTCGGCGCGCGCGGCCAGCACCGAGAGCAGCAGCGCGGCGTCGATCGAGGCGTCGAGCCGCGGCGCGTCACCGACCCGGACCGCGGACGTACGCCCGGTGTCCAGCACGCAGTAGACCCGTCGGTCCCGTTCCGGCCGCCAGGTCCGCACGACCACGTCGTGGTGCCGTGCGCTGGCCCGCCAGTCGATGGACCGCACGTCGTCGCCGATCACGTACTCCCGGAGCACGTCGAACTCGGTCCCGTGCCCGCGCCCGCGGGTGACCACGGTCCCGTCGAGCACCCGGATCCGGGCGAGTTTCTCGGGCAGGATCCGCCGGGACGGGAAGCGCGGCAGCACCCGCAGTGTCCACGGCGGCGTGACCTTCTCGTTCCACGACTTGCGGCGCTGCCGGTACGCGAAGCCGAACGGCCCCATCGACCGCAACGTCACCCGGACGGCGGGCCGGTCTCCCTGCCGGGTCGGCACGAGGGTCGTCGTCACCTCGTGCGACGTGCCCGGTTCGAGCGCGAAGGCGTGGTGCAGCGGCCCGGCCCCGGCGGACGGCACCCAGCTGTCGCGCAGGCTCAGGCGGACGTGCCGATCGGAGGTGTTGGTGACCGTCAGAGTGGCGGTGGCGCTGTTGCCGAGCCAGACCGTCCGGTCCCCGTCGCGGCGCAGTTCGAGGCCGTCGAGCGGCCCGGCGAACAGCAGGTCGAGCAGCGCCAGCAGAACGGCGAGCCCGAGGACCGCGCCGGCCGCCGGCCAGGGTGCGGGCAGCAGCGCCGGCAGGGGCAGGCCGAGCAGGAGCAGGACGGCGAAACGCCTGGTGATCATCAGCGCGGCGCCGGCACCGTCGTCAGGACCGTGGCCAGCACCGACTCGACGGTCACGCCGTCCAGTTCGGCGTCGGCGCGCAACCGCACCCGGTGGCGCAGGGTCGGCAGGGTGTAGCCCTTGACGTCGTCCGGGACCACGTAGTCCCGCCCGTTGAGCCAGGCGTGGGCCTTGGACACGGCGAGCAGCGCGGTCGCACCACGCGGCGACGCCCCGAGTTCGAGGGCGGGGGCGACGCGGGTGGCCCGGCAGATGTCCACGATGTAGGCGAGCACCGGGTCGGCGACCTGCACACGCTGCACCGCGGCCCGCCCGGCGAGCAGGTCGGCGGCCGAGGCGACCGCGGTCACGCCGGCCGCTTTCAGGTCGCGCGGGTCGAAGCCGTGGTGGTGGGCGCGCAGCACGTTCAGCTCGGCGTCGCGTTCGGGCAGCGGGACGCTCAACTTGAGCAGGAACCGGTCGAGCTGCGCCTCCGGCAGCGGGTACGTCCCCTCGTACTCGATCGGGTTCTGAGTCGCCGCGACCAGGAAGGGCTGCGGCAGCGGCCGGGGGGTTCCGTCGACGCTGACCTGTCGCTCCTCCATCGCCTCGAGCAGCGCGGCCTGGGTCTTCGGCGGCGTCCGGTTGATCTCGTCGGCGAGCAGCAGGTTGGTGAAGACGGGCCCGGCGCGGAAGTTGAACGCGGCGGTCCGCGAGTCGTAGACCAGCGAGCCGGTGACGTCGCCGGGCATCAGGTCGGGGGTGAACTGGACACGCTTGGTGTCCAGGTCGAGCGCGGCCGACAGGGCCCGGATCAGCAGCGTCTTGGCGACCCCGGGCACGCCCTCGAGGAGCACATGGCCGCCGCAGAGCAGCGCGACGACGACACCGCCGACCACCGCGTCCTGGCCGAGGACGGCCTTGCCCACCTCGGTGCGCAGCCGGCCCAGGGCGAGGCGGGCCTCTTGGGCGTCGGGGCTCACGACGGCATCGGTGGTCACGACTGGTCTCCTTCGAATCCGGTGATCTCGCGTACCAGGTTCTGTACGGCGTTGGCGGCCGAGACCAGCTCGGCGTCGTTCTCGGGGTGGAAATCGGCGAGGATCTCCCGGACGTCGTCCACCTCGTAGCCCGCGGCCTCGGCGATCTGGTCGATCGTCGCACCGGCAGCCAGCCCGAGATGGGCGATCAGTCGTCGCTGCGCGGCGGCCCGCAGGATGTCGAGCGACTCGTCCCGTGCCTGCGCCCGCTGGTAGAGGCGGGCGTGGCCGAGCATCGTCTCGTTGGACGGGACGCGGGACGGCAGCGGCTCCGCGACCGGGGTGCCGAGCCGGCGGGCGGCCGCGATCGCCACCGCCAGCAGCGCCAGCGCGAGCAGGGCGATCGACGCCCAGACGGCGGGCGGGAACGCCTCGGCGAGCGGGTCCGGCTCCGATTCGTCCTGACCGTCGGACCCGGAGCCGGAGCCGGCCGGTGGACGCGCGGTGGACGTCTCCTCCGGCGTCTCGCGAGCCGTCGGCCGGGTGGCCCGCGGCTCGGTCGGCTCGGTCGTCGGCGGGGAGCTGAGCTGCGGCTGAACCTCGCGCTGGTGCACGTCGAGCCAGACCACCCGGGACTTCTGCGCGAGCAGGCCGACGGCGAGGGCGCGGTTGCCGTGCTCGTCGATGCGGTCGTTGCGGAACGGGTCCGGCGCGCCGACCAGGGTGACCGTCGAGCTGCCCCAGCCGAGGCTCTGCACGGCCCCGTCGTAGCAGGTGGCGGCGCCGGCCGGCCCGTACCACCGGCCGCCGACCGCGGCGGTGCCGGCGGCGTGCGCGATCGGGTCGGTGCAGGCCGGTGCGACGACACCGGTCGCCCAGCGCTCGCCGGTGACCTCGACCGGCCAGTTCGTTCTCGCGATCGCCGCCGCGTCCGGGCCGACCACGACGATCCGGGTGCCGCCGGGCAGCGCGCTGGACGCGGTCAGCTGATCCATGTCGGCCAGCTCGGGGGTGGTGATCAGCAGCGTCGCGTCACCGTCGCGCACCGCGGAGAGCGCGGCCTCCGACGACGTCTCGCGGACCACGGTCACGCCGCGCTCGCGCAGTTCACCGGCGAGCACCGAGGACCCGACGCCGGCCTGGCTGACCGGGGACAGGTAGTCGCTGTCGTCCTGGTCGGGCCGCTCGATCGCGTGCACGACCAGCGTTCCGACGATCAGCACGAACAGCGCTGCGAACGGGATCACCACCCGCATCCACCGGCGGTCGCGCTTCACCTTGACGGCGCTGGTCACTCCGTTCCTCCCCGGGGCACCGTGATCGAGGAGCGAACTTCGGCGGTGAGCGTGCGCATGCGGTCGTCGTGCCCCGGGGACGCCGCCCGCCGGCCGTACCAGATCTCCGAGAAGATCGCGGTGGCCCCGCCCAGGGGCGCCCCGACGACCGGGCGGCGGGCCGCGGCGTCGGCGGTGAGCTCCAGCGCGGTGGTGCCCGGCTCCGGCGTGATCACCCCAGCCCGGGTCAGATCAGAAACGGTCTCCCGCAGTCGCTCCCGGATCGCCTCGGCGTAGCGCCCCTCGGCCGCCAGCCGGTCGGCGAGCGACAGCCCCGGCGCCCCCAACGGCTCGGGTGCGGCCTCCGGCTCCGCCGTGACCAGGACCGGCTCCGCCTTCGGCCGGCGTTTCGCTTTCGGCTTGCGGCGCCACCGGGTCAGATGCCAACGGAGCCGCACGCGCGGGAACCGCCACCGTGGCAGCCGCAGGCGCGGGAACGTGAACCGCAGCCGGGGCATCCGCCGTGGCACCCACGCCGGATACCAGTACCAGAGCGCGGCGACCAGACCGGTCAGCGCCAGCAGGATCAGGAGCGTGAGCTGCGGCGACACCACGTCGAAGAGCGACGCCACGAGCTCGTCGTAGAACCTCGTCACATCGCCACCAGCGTCTCCGCCTCGTCCTCGCCGCGGGCCCGGCTGCGGTTCAGCGCGATGTCCAGGCCCTCGGTCCGGATCCGCGCCTCGACCAGCAGCACCGCGTCCAGGCAGGCCAGGGCCGCGTAGGCGACCGTGTTGGCCACCGCCCAGGCGATCGGGACCGCCCAGTCCAGCCAGCTCTCGCCGAGGAAGTTGTAGGCCAGCAGGTCACCGACCGCGATCCAGCCCAGCCCGAGCGCGCCGCGGATGCCCAGCCACGTCAGGTAGCCCAGGATCCGGACCCGCCCGGCCCGCAGCCCACCGCGCGCCGACAGCATCACCGATCGGCCCAGCGCCACGAACGGGTTCCCCGGCCGGTCCAGCGTCAGAACCGGCGTGACCAGCCCGGTCAGCGCATAGAGCACGATCACCCCGGCCAGCCCGAAATAGGCGGCCGGCCACGCCACCGCGGCCAGCAGAATCGCGAACAGCAAAGCCCAGACCATGCGCGTACGCCGGACGACCGCCCCGTGCGAAGCGGGCCGCCCGAGCAGCGCCGGCCCGGCCGCCGCCCCCGCGAACGCCCCGAGCACCGTGATGATCCCCACCTCGGACGCCACCCCGGTCGCCAGGATCTGCCACCACGAACCGAAGTTGAAATGGTCCGGGAAGTAGAACGGCGGGTTCAGCGCGAACGCGGCCGACCGCAGCCGGGTCAGCAGCACCTGCTCGCCCGCCGCCAGCACCGCCGCGACAGCCAGCAACGGCAGCGCACGCTGCCGTAACAGCGCCACCGCGCTGTCCAGTGACTCCCCCGCGGTCGTCGCCCGCCACGGCAGGATCGCCGTGTGCCGGCGCGATCCCGCCGCCTCTCCCCGCATGGCGGGCATCCTAGAAGACCGCTACGACAGCTTTAATCGAGACCCATGCCCACCTCGGCGAACCAGCAGCGGTATTGGGACACCACGGGAGCCGCGAAGACATTCACGCACCCGGTCGATTTCTCCTGGTTGTCCGGTCTCGAGCCCGGCGCCCGGATCCTCGACTACGGCTGCGGGTACGGCCGCGTCACCGCTCAGGCCCGCGAGCACGGCTTCACCGCCGTCGAGGGCGCCGACCCGTCCCCGGCGCTGATCGCCCGGGCCCGCCGTACCCACCCCAGGCTGACGTTCACCGTCCTGGACTCCCCGCCGCGGCTGCCGCACCCGGACGACAGCGTCGACGCGGTCCTGCTGATCGCGGTGCTGACCTGCGTCCCCGACGACGACGCCCAGCGGGGGCTGATCGCGGAACTGGCCCGTGTCCTGCGCCCGGGTGGCCTGCTCCACGTCAGCGACCTGCTCCTGCAGACCGACCCGCGCAACGTGGCCCGATATGAGCGCGACGTCACGGCGTACGGCGAATTCGGGGTCTTCCGGACCGACGACGGTGCCGTCTGCCGCCACCACAGCGCCGCCCACCTCGACGCCCTGCTGGCCGGCGACTTCACCGTCCGCGCCACGCGCACCCTCCCCGTCCCGACCATGAACGCGAATCCGGTCCAGGCCCGGCAGCTCCTGGCTCAACGCACACGCTGACGGACGACCTGCCAGGGCGGGCCCACGAAGTCCGGTGGCAGGGCGTCACGTCCCGGCGCGGGTCGCCGGACGGTCGCGGCCTGGGTAAATGCCGCGACCCGTCCGGCGGCGGTCAGCAGTAGGCGGTTCGTTTCGCCGGACCGCTGAACGAACCCCCGACGCGCTTGGTGATCGTCCGGTGTCCGCGGATCGTGAAGCAGCTGCTGTCGGGCCAGGGGAAGCTCCTCTTCGCCACGGCGTACCTGCCGCTCCCGAGCACCGCCGAACCCACCAGGTGTGGCGCAGGTTACACCGCGCGATAGGCTGCCCCGACTTCGTCACGGGGCGGGAGTGCGATGGAACCACGGCTGATACTGCTCGATCTCGACGGCACACTGCACGAACATGGACGGGCGGTGCCGGGCGCGGCCCGGGCCGTGGTCGAGTTGCGGCGGGCCGGGCACACCGTGCGGGTCTTCACCAACACCGACTCCCAGTCCGAGGCCGGCCTGGTCGAGCGCGTCCGCCGCTCCGGGATCCCGGTCGCCCTGGGCGAGGTGTTCACGCCGGTGGTCGCCGCGAAACGCCTCCTGCCGCCCGGCGCCCGCGTGCTGGCCCTGGCGGACCGGGCCGTCCGCGACGACCTCGGCGGTCATGCCCACCCGGCCGAGGCCACGCACGTGGTGATCGGCGACTGCCGCGAGACCCTCGACTACCGCTCCCTCGACGCCGCTTTCCAGGCGGTACGGGCGGGCGCCGAGTTCCTGGCGCTGCAGCACGGCCGGTATTTCCGCGCCGCCGACGGCGACCACCTCGACACCGGCGCGATCGTCGCCGCGATCGAGTTCGCCACCGGCCGGTCGGCCCGCATCCTCGGCAAGCCCAGCCAGGACTTCCTGCGCCTGGCCGCCCACGACGCGCCCGGCGACCTGTGGGTGGCCGGCGACGACCGCTCCACCGACGTCCTGATGGCCGAGGCGGCCGGCGCCACCTCGGTCCAGGTCCGCACCGGCAAGTACACCGACCAGCAGACCGCCGGCGACCTCCCGGAACCCACCCACGTCATCGACTCGATCGCCGACCTCCCGGCCCTCCTCGCCGAAGCGTGACCGATCAGTCCGGCAGGGCGGCCGTCAGGTCGATCTCGACGAGTTGACCGGTGTAGCCCAGCGACGCCACCCCGACCAGCGTGCTGGCCGTGGTGAACGCGGGCGCCAGCGGTGACGCGTTCAGCCGGGCCCAGACCGCCGACAGTACGCCCGGCTCAGCGCTGACCACGTAGATCACCGACCGCACCACCTGCTCCGGCGCGGCGCCCGCCGCGGCCAGGACGGCCAGGCAGTTCGCGATCACCTGGTCGGTCTGCGCCGCGTGGTCCCCGGGCTCGCCGACCACCCGGCCGGCCAGGTCGAGCGGGCACTGCCCGGCCAGGTGCGCGAGCCGCCCGGCTTCGGAGATCGTCACGTGGCTGTACCCGGCCGTCTCGTGGACCGTCTCCGGGCTGAACTTGGTGATCATCGGTCGAGTGCTCCTGGTTCGAATCGCGGCGGCGGCCAGCCCGGGTCGGGCCGGAAGCCGGTGTGCGTATCGTCGAACGGGAACTCGCCGCTGTCGATCAGTTTTGTCAACCGGTCCGCCTCGTCCTGGATGGCCGCGGCGGCCGCCCGGTCGAAGTAGAGCGGGTGCCCGATGAACTCGGCGAACTCGTCGGTGTCCTTCCACTCCCACTGCCGGTCGGGCGTCGCGACGATGTCGAGCACCAGGTCGGTCGTCTCCACGCCGCCGGGCTGCCGCTCGTAGGGTTTCTCCAGGTTGACGTACCACCCGGAGAACTCGCCGGCCGTGAAGAACCACCACACCGAGTACCCGGCGGCGGGCGGCATCAGGATCAGCACGCTGTTCCCCTGCCAGGTGTGCAGCTTCAGCGTGGGGTCCTGCATCCGGTCGGGGCTGATGTCGTGCGTGGTCCGCCCGTCCACGTCGACCATCCGGGCGAACTCCCCGCCCTCGGGCGCCCACAGCAGTAGCCCCGCGTCGTCGTCCTGGATCACCCGCATCGGCTGCGCCCACGTCCGCCACGGTCCCCGCCGGTACCGCCGGACCACGATCTGCCCCGTCTCGAATCGCATCGCCGCAGATTACTGGGCCGGCGTGTGCCCTTCCCGCGAGCCCCGAGCCGGGACACTCCAGCTCGCCAGCAGGCGCAGACCGTCGTGGGTGGAACTGCCTGCCGGCGCGGTGTAGGTGACGAGCATCTGATCGGGTTCGCGGGGAGCGTCAACGTCTCATAACCCAGGCAGAGCTCGCCGACCAGGGGGTGACGAATCACCTTGAGCCCGGCGGTCTTCTCCTTGACCTGCCGCGCCGCCCACATCCGGGCGAAGTCCGGGCTGGCCGCCCGCAACTCCGCCACCATCGCGGTCAGCAGCGGGTCGCCCGGATACCGACCGGCGTCGAGCTGCAGGAACGCGACGGTCTCGGCGGCGACCGCCTCCCACTGCGGATAGAACACACGCGCCGCCGGGTCGAGGAACGCCTGCCGGGCCACGTTGCGGCGGCCGACCGGCCACGCGGCGAAACCGTTCACCGCGTCGCCCAGCGCGTTCCACGCCAGCACGTCCATCCGCCGGCCGAGAACGAACGCCGGCACGGTCTCCATCATGTCCAGCAGCGTCTGCACGCCGGGGCGGACCACCTGCAGCGCACAGCCGGTGTCGCGGGGGCGGCGGGCCAGGTTGGACAGATGCTCCCGCTCGGTCCGGTCGAGGGCGAGCACCCGGGCGACCGCGTCCAGCACCGCGTCGGACACGTTCCGCGTGCGGCCCTGCTCCAGGCGGATGTAGTAGTCCGGGCTGACGCCGGCCAGCTGGGCCAGTTCCTCCCGCCGCAAGCCCGGCACGCGTCGCCGGCCGAGGGCGGGCAGCCCCACGTCCTGCGGCCGGATCGCGGCCCGCCTGGCCCGCAGGAAGGCGCCGATGTCGGCCTCGGGAACGTTCATGCGGCCATTCTGCCTCGCCGCCCGCGCCTCATCCTGGTCCTGCCGGACCTGGTTTCGACACGCACCTGCCTACCGCTTCGGAACCGGGCCAGGCTCGTCGGCATGAACAGCTACGACCTGCGCCACCGCACCGCCGTCATCACCGGGGCCGCCAGCGGCATGGGCGCCGCCACCGCGGAACTGCTCGCCGCCTCCGGCGCCCGGGTCGTCCTGCTCTCCCGCCGCCGCGACCGGCTCGACGAGCTCGCCGCGAAGATCCGGGCCGCGGACGGGTCGGCGCTAGCGCTGGCGGTCGACGTGACCGATCCTGATCAGGTCACGGCTGCCGCGGCCGAGGCACCGGACGCCGACCTGGTGATCAACGCGGCCGGGGTGATGCTGCCCAACCCGATCGCCGAGGGACGCGCCGACGAGTGGGCTCGGATGATCGACACGAACCTGACCGGCGCCCTGCACGTGATCCGCGCGTTCCTTCCCGGCCTGCGGGCCGCCGCCGCCGACGGGCGCCCGTCCGACCTGGTCAACGTGTCGTCGATCGGCGCGCACGTGCCGTTCCCGGCCTACGCGGTCTACTCGGCGACCAAGGCCGCGCTGACGCAGCTGTCCACGTCGTTGCGGACCGAGCTGGGCGCGGAAATGGTGCGGGTGACCAACATCGAGCCGGGGCTGACCGATACGGAACTGGGCGACCACATCGACAACGCGGAACTCGCCGGCCAGTTGGGTGGCATGTTCCGGGTTCTGCCGGCGCTGCGCGCCGAGGACATCGCCGACCTCATCGCGTACGTCGTGAGCCGCCCCCGCCACGTTAACCTGCGTCAGCTGATCGCCCTGCCGACACCGCAGGCCTGAGTCAGCGGCACCCGGCGAGCAGGGTGTCGCTGAGCTCGCACTGGTAGGGCGCACTCTCCGGGCTCACTTCCAGCCGGTTCGTCAGGTAGACCATGACCAGGTCACGGTCCGGGTCGGCCCAGCCCAGGCACGCGTTGGAGCCGTTGTGGCCGAACGCGCGCCGGCTGCTGAGCCGGCCCATCGGCCGCGGGCGGTCCGGGTCGTTCTCGTTGCCGCCCAGCTGGAATCCCTCCGACCAGCGGATCCGGTTGCCCAGCACCTGGTCGACCTCGCCGCTGGTGGAGGGCGTGCACGCGGCGGTCACCGCATCGGCCGAGAGCAGCCCGGTGCCGAGCAGCGCCTGGTAGAAAACGGCCAGGTCGCGGGCGGTGCTGCTGACCGTGGCGGCCGGGATGACGGCGGCCCGGGCGACGCCGAGGTTGGCCGCCCACTGCAGGGTCCGCGGGCCGCCGCGGGGCGCGTGGCGCATCGGGACCCGGCGCGGCGGCGCGCTCAGGTGGGTGTCGTGCAGGCCCAAGGGCCGCAGGATCAGGCTGTCGAGGACGTCGCGCAGGGGCATCCCGGTGACCCGCTGGACCAGCTCGCCGAGCAGGAATCCGTAGCTGAGGGTGTGGTAGGCGGGGTGCTGCCCGGGCGCGTGGTGGGGGCGGGCGGCGGCCAGGGCGCGCACTGATCGGTTCCAGTCAGGAGCGATCAGCGCGTCCCGGTAGATGCTCTTCACGTAAGGCAGCCCGGACCGGTGTTGCAGCACCTGCCGTACCGTAATCGCCTGTTTTTGACGGGACTCGAACTCCGGCCAGTACTCGGCGACGGGCGCGTCGAGCGACAACAGTCCCCGCTCGGCGAGCTGGTGCACGAGCGTCGCGACCAAGGGTTTCCCGGCCGAGAAAAGTAGAAAGGGCACGTCGCGTGGCACTCCGAAGGACCAGTCGAGCACGACCTGACCGTGCCGCATGACCACGAGCTGGGCCGCCGCGCCGCGCGCCGCCACCATCCGGATCATCGTCGGCACCGCGCGCGGTGTGATGCCCAGCTCCTCGGCGGGGAGTTCATCCCACGTACGCCGGAAATCTGCTTCGATCGTCACGCTGCCTCCCACGCCGGGGGCCGGCGATCGCCGGAGCGCGTGCGTCGCACAACGCGTGAACCCGACAACCCGAAGAACCTTTCCGGCACGCGCAAGACAGGTTAACGGGTTTCGAACTCGTCGATGCCACCGGACTCGGTCCGGGGTGGGGTAGGGTGTCCTTCGTGAACACCGGACCGGCTCTGAGCCATGCACGGATCGGCGATCCGGTGGATCGCTGACCCCCGCTCGTTCGGCGCGCGGGCCTCCTCGTCCGAGGCAGACCCCGCCCCTTCCGAACGATCCGAGAGGTCACGATCTTGCCCGCCACGTTCAATCACACCATCATCGCCGCCAAGGACCGCAACGAGTCCGCTGCGCTCTACCGCGAGCTGCTGGAGGCGGCCGACGCCCCGTCGTGGGGCCTGTTCACCAACCTTCAGCTCGGTGACGGCGTGCTGCTGCAGTTCGCCGAGCCACCGGTCGAGATCCAGATGCAGCACTACGCGTTCCTGCTCGACGACGAACTGTTCGACCGGGCCTACACACGGCTGCAGAGTCGTGGGATCGTGCACTGGGCGGACCCGCAGATGCGCCGCCCCGGCGAGATCAACCACGAGCACGGTGGCCGCGGCGTCTACTTCAAGGATCCCGCCGGTCACGCTGTCGAACTGATCACCCGGCCGTACGTGTGACGGCCGCGCCGGGGAGAGCGGCAACGCCCTCCCCGGCGCGCTGTCCGCCCCCGCTCGGAGTCGAGGTCTCGATGCGCATCACGGTGCTCGGCGGTTGCGGTGCGTGGCCCGTGCCGGGTCAGGCGTGCAGCGGATTCCTGGTCGAGAAGGACGGCTTCCGCCTGGTCGTCGATCTGGGGTACGCGACGATGCCCCGGCTGCCCGACGTGGACGTCGACGCCGTGATCGTCACCCACGGCCACCCGGACCACTGCGCCGACCTGAACCCACTGCTGCGTGCCCGGGTGCTGCGGGAGCGTCCGGCCCCGCAGCTGCCGGTGTTCGCCCCGCACGAAGCCCTCGACGCCGTCCTCGCCCTGGACCGGCCCGGGATCCTCGACAACGGCCTGATGCTGTGCGAGTTCACGCCCGGCGACCGTTTCGAGGCGGGACCGTTCCGGGTGGAGACCGCCCTGCTGCCGCACTGGGTGCCGAACGCCGGCCTGCGGCTGACCGCGAACGGTCAGGTCCTCGCCTACACCGGGGACAGTGGACCGAGCCCGGACGTGGCCCGGCTGGCCCGCGACGCGGACGTGTTCCTGGCCGAGGCGTCGCATCTTGACGACGTACCGGATGAGGCTCGGGGCTTTCTTTCCAGCGCGACGATCGCGGGCGCCGAGGCGACGCAGGCCGCGGCCGGGCATCTGGTTCTCACGCACCTTCTCGCGACGACGTCGCCGGCCGCGGCGGTCGACGCGGCGCGCAGCCGGTTCCGGGGTGAGGTGACCGCCGCACGGTCCGGCCTGGTCCTGCGTCTCTGAGAGCTGACCATCGCACGGTCCGGCCCCGCCCTGCGCCCCTGAGAGCTGACCGCCGCACGGTCCGGCCCCGCCCTGCGCCCCTGAGAGCTGACCGCCGCACGGTCCGGCCCCGCCCTGCGCCCCTGAGAGCTGACCGCCGCACGGTCCGG